>CAIRJF010000030.1 GCA_903878805.1 uncultured Verrucomicrobia subdivision 3 bacterium | reverse complement strand
TCGCCGGTGGTTTTGACAATCTTCAGCTCGAAGCGCAGCCGGGGGAAGGCGGCGCGGCATTGCGCGGCAATGAGGTTGGCCTGTGCGAGCGCCAGCGCGCTGCCGCGCGTGGCGATGATGATGGGGCGTTCAACAGGCATTGGTATCAACCGCCGTTCTTGGGTGCGGTTGGCGAAACCGATTCGATGCCGATAAAATAGTCAAAACGCCTTGGAAAACAAAGCAAGTTCCTCTTGCCGGACAAATGTCGGCCTCGGCTCTGCGCTCGATTGCTTGCCCAAGGCCGAACCTTTATTATAGAATAATTGCGCCAATAAAAACAGTTTGATGGTTTCTCAACCGGTTGTGTCGGGCTTGGGTGAAGAGTGTCCACGACAAATACGTTGTGATTGCGAGGCGTAAACTGTGTTGGCAGGTTCGGGCAAGTTTGGCTTCCGGGTTCCATTGATTTGAATCCATCCTTGCCCACGTCCATGTGGAGTTAATTTTTTTAGAAAATGAAAAAAGAAATTGGCATCTCGGTTTTGTTGTTCGTGCTGTGCGCGGTCACTTCGATCATGAACCCGAAGTTTCTGTCGCCGGTCAATCTGGTGAACACGGCCAACCTCATCGGACTTTATGGTGTCTTCAGCCTTGGCCTTGGCTTGGTCATCATCACCGGCGGCATTGATTTGTCCGTCGGGTCGATGTGCGCGCTAACCGGCGTGATTCTCGCGATGGGCGTCACGGAATGGCACTGGTCGTGGCCGGTGGCAACCATCATCGTTCTGGGAATTTCCGGATTGCTTGGCCTCACGCACGGTCTGCTCATCACGCGTGCAAAATTGCAGCCGTTCATCGTCACGCTCTGCGGCCTGCTGATGTATCGCGGATTTGCGCGCTATATCGCGCATGACAGCACCAAGGGATTCTCCGGCGCGGACGGCATCGAACCCCTGCGCCACTTTGCGAGCGGAAAATTATTTGGCCTACCCGCGCCGTTTGTGATTCTCATTGTGCTGTCCGTGGTGATGTGGTTCGTGCTGCATCGCTCGATTTACGGGCGTTATCTGCTCGCCGTCGGCCGCAACGAGCAGGCCGCGCGCTTCTCTGGCATCAATACGCAACTCGTCACCACCAGCGCCTATACCATCGCCGGTCTGCTCACGGGAATTTCCGGTATCATGATCGCGTTCTACACCAACTCGGTCGGGCCGTCGAACCACGGAAATTTTTACGAGCTTTACGGCATCGCGGCGGCGGTGCTCGGCGGTTGCAGTTTGCGCGGCGGCGAAGGCTCGGTCGTCGGCATCCTCATCGGCACGGCGCTGCTGCTGGTGCTGCAAAATCTTGTGAACCTGCTGGGCATTGACAGCTCGCTCAACTTCGCTGTCATGGGCGCGGTCGTGCTGTTTGGCGTGCTGGCGGATCAACTTTTCAAAAACCGGGCGGCGAAGAAAACGGTGCGCGCGGCAGCCTGAAGGTGAAGCGGGCTAAATAATTTCCAAGGCGGCCAGCGTCTGGCGGGTTTTTTCCGGCGACTCATACACAATCGCCCGCCAGCCGCGCCCCACTCCCGCAGCGATGTTTTCCGCGCGGTCATCAAGATAGATCAAATCGGCGCCGCTCCGTCCGCACATTTTTTCCATCGCCTCGTAAATTTTCGCTGCCGGCTTCATCGCGCCGACTTCGTAGGAAAAAATGTAGCCGTCAAAATTTTTGAAGAACGGAAAATTCCGGCGGACGTGTTCAATTGCCAGGTCGTTGGTATTTGAAAAAATGAATGTCTTAAAACCGCGCCGCCGCAGCTCGGCGTGCAGCGCAATGGTTCCGGGCATTTCAGAAAAAATGTCGGCGAAGTGACTGCCAAACTCGGCAAGGTCGCCACGAAAGCCGATGGCCGCGCGGATGGCTTGATAAAATTGTTCGCGGTTGAGGCGTCCGCATTCGTAATCCGCCAGCAACGGCGAACTGCCGAGAAACGCGTGCAAATCTTCGGGAGCCTTGGCGCTGCGCGCGGCGATTTTTTTGGCCGCGATGGAATAATCAAAATCCACCAGGACTTTACCGAGGTCAAAGATGAAGACAGGTGAATCTTTCACAGCATTTCTCGCCGGCCTTCGAGCGCGCGGTTGAGCGTGAGTTCGTCGGCAAATTCCAGTCCGCTACCGGCGGGCAGGCCGAAGCCGATGCGGGAAATTTTCAAACCTGAACGCGCGAGCCGCTTCGCCAGATAATTGCTCGTGGCATCGCCTTCCACGTCCGTGCCGAGCGCGATGATGATTTCTTTTATCGGTTCCTGCGTCAGCCGTTTTTCCAATTCGCCGATGCGCAAATCATCCGGCTCCACGCCGTCGAGCGGCGAAATCTTTCCGCCGAGCACATGGAATTTGCCGCGATACGTCCCCGAACGTTCGATGATCAAAATATCCACAGGCTTTTCCACCACGCACACAACGGAACTATCGCGTCGCGCATCGGTGCAAGTGGAACAGGGGGATTTTTCCGTGAGCGCGCCGCAGGTCGTGCAGAAAATGATTTTTTCGCGCGCCACCAAAATGGCGTCCGCGAGCTGCTTTACGATGGCCGAATCCGTCTGCACGAGGTGCAACGCCACGCGCTCGGCGGAACGTGGCCCGATACCGGGCAGCTTCGCGAGCGCGGCAGTGAGCGCGACGATAGGTTCGGGAAGCATAAAAACGAGGGTAGAATTATGAATGCAGAATGAAGAAACAAAACGGTCGAGCCACGTGCAAAAAGGGTTTGTTCATTCTGCCTTCATCATTCACATCAGCCCCGGCAGATTGAAACCCGCCGTGGCCTTGCCCAACTCCTGATTGGAAATTTCCTTGGCCTGCGTGAGCGCCTGGTTCGCGGCGATGAGAATCATGTCCTCGACGACTTGCGCGTCGGATGGATTCAACGCCTGCGGGTCAATTTTGATGGACGCCAGTGAGCCGTCGCACTTGGCGACGACCTTGACCGCGCCGCCGCCGCTGGTCGCTTCGACCGTGCGCGTGGCGAGCTGCGCCTGGATTTGTTCCATCTGCTGCTGCATTTTCGCAGCTTGTTTCATGAGTTTGCCGAGAGACATAATTTAGGAGTTGGGAGTTGGAAGATAGGAGTTGGGATAAAATAATCAGGCGCGCACTTCCACAATCGTGCCTTTGAAAATTTCCAATGCCTTCTGGATGAGCGGATCGTTCTTGAATTCATCCTTGTTGAAGGTGACGGGCGCAGTTTTCTTTTCCGCCGGGGCTGCGGTTGCGGCCTCGGCCAGTTTTGCCAGCGACGATGTGGGTGCAACTTTGGCGGTAACGGGTGCTGGCGGCGGGGTGGCGGCGACGGTTTTGCGTTCCCAACCGGCGGGCGCTTCGGCCTTGATGAATTTGATCATCGTATTCACGTGGCCGAGTTCGGCGAGCTTGGTCGCGAGCAACGTATGGTTGCGCACGTTGTCCACGAGGCCGAGGTGGTCGGCGAATTCCGGGTCGTAGCCGATGATGAAAATATTTTTCTCGAATGACACCGGATGCGCGTCAATCAAGTAGCCGCGCGTGAACGGACTGACTCGACCGACGGCCTCAATCAACTTCGCCCACAGCCCGGCCAAATCTCCCGGTGCGGCGGTGGCCACAGGAACCGGCGGAGGAACCGTGGCAACCGATTTGGGCGCGGGTGTCGGAGAGGCGGCAGCGTGCAGGGAAAAATTTCCGGCTGGGGCCGGAGCTGGCGCGGGTCTGGTCGCGGCGGTAGTTGCTGCGGGCGCGCTGGCCGTGCTGTCTTGACCGCGCAACTGGTTGAGTTGTTTCAGCACGGCGTCGAGCGAAAGTGCGTTGCGCGCTTCGATGGCGCGCAGCATCGTCACTTCGAGAAGAATTTTTTTAGACGCGGCGTCGCGCAGACGGAGTTCGGCGTCGGCCAAAACTTCGAGAACGCGGGTCAAGGCATCCGTGCTCGCGAGTGAAGCCTGTTCCTTGAGCGCGGCGACTTCAGCTTCGGAAACTTCAAGTAGATTCAAATCGCCTTTGGAAACCTGATAAATCAAGAGGTTGCGAAAATGGTTCAGCAAGTCGCCGAGCAAACGGCCAAGGTCTTTGCCGCCGCGCGCGAGTTCGTCAAGTTGCGTGAGTGCGACGGAAATTTCGCCGGCGAGAACCGCGTGGCTCAATTTCAAAATCTGATTTTGCGCGGCGAGGCCGAACATTGAGAGCACGTCGGCTTCTTCGATTTTGTCGCCGCAAAAACTGATGAGCTGGTCGAGGGTGGATTCCGCGTCGCGCATCCCGCCGTCGGCACCGCGCGCGATCGCGTGCAGGGCAGGGGCGTCAATCGTGACTTTTTCTTTGCCAGCGATTTCCGCCAGATGCTTCGTGATGAGCGCCGACGGAATCCGGCGCAAATCGAAACGCTGACAGCGGGAAAGAATGGTCGGCAAAACTTTCTCTGGATCGGTCGTCGCGAACATGAATTTCACATGCGCGGGCGGCTCTTCCAAAGTCTTTAGCAGCGCGTTGAACGCCGCCGTCGAGAGCATGTGGACTTCGTCAATGATGTAGATTTTGAACTGCGAATTTGCCGGTGAATATTTGCAGGTCTCGCGCAGCTCGCGGACTTGTTCCACGCCGTTGTTGCTTGCGCCGTCAATTTCCAGGACGTCGAGCGCGCGGCCATCGGTGATTTCCTGCACGCGCGTATCGTTGTCGTCAAAGTCAATTTTCGGTCCGCCGGTGCAGTTGAGCGCTTTCGCAAAAATTCTGGCGATGGTCGTCTTGCCCGTGCCACGCGGCCCGCAAAACAGATACGCGTGCGCGATGCGTTTCAGGGCGATGGCGTTGGCGAGCGTCTGCGTGACGTGTTCTTGCCCGACGACATCGGCGAAACGCTGCGGGCGGTATTTTCGGGCGATGACCTGGTAACTCATGCGAAGTAAGAATGAAGAATGAAGAATGAAGAAGCGAGAATTGTTCGCGGCTGGCCGACGGGTTTTGTTTCTACATTCTTCATTCTACCTTCATCATTAGAAAAGATGCCAGGGTGACTGCGGCAATTGCAAAGCAAACTACCGTTGCTGCCTTCCGGCTCTGGCGGGGTTCGTAAGTCCACACTCCGCAGGCCCTGACTAAATAATTTTGCGGCACGCGACCGGCAGCGGCAAGGATAAACGCCGCTGCTTTACAAGTTGGTGCTGATGTTTAGCGGCACACCGGCGGGCGCGGTCACGTCAATCGGCGCGCCGGCGTTGAGTTGGGCGAGGACGGAATCGGTAATGTCGTTGCTGGTATTAGCGAAGACGACGACTTCGACGGAGCCCGAGTTCAGCACCAGCGAATAGCCGCTGGCCTTCGCCTTGTCGGCCACGGCTTTCTGGATTTCGTTGACGAGGTTGACACTCATGCGCTTGCTCTGATCGGCCAGTTGCGCTTCGGCTTGGCGCTGAAATTGTTCAATTGCCGCGCGGGCATCGCTCACTTCCTTGGCCTTGTCGAGGCTGGCCAGTCGGTTCTTCTCGCGCTCGTCGGCGGAGTTCGCCGGGTCGTTGGACTTGTCGAGCAAAGCTTTGTAGTCGGCCTGGGATTTTTGCAGGCCGTCGGCCATGTTCTTGATTTCCTTGCGCAGTTCGGCCTTGCGGTTTTCCAGCGACGTCTGCGAGAGCTTGGTCTTGTAATAGCCGTTGAACAGCTTCTTCATGTCCACGGTGGCGAACTTGGTCTGGGCGCTGGCGGAAACCACGGTGGCGGCCAGCAGCGCGACGGTCAAAAGCAGATTGCGAAAATTTTTCATGGGCAAAAATGAAAACACAAATCCAGCGTGAAGCCAGCACAAAATATTATTGGCTGGGGTTGTTCAACCGGAAAAATTCAACCGTATTGGTGGTTGGCAAGGTTACATGAAACCAGCCGTTGCTGTAGGTGAGGCTGACGGGCGCGGTGTGCCAGTTGTTCAGGTCGCTGGAACTTTCCACCTGATAATTGGTGTTGGCCGGGAACATCTGCCATTTCAAGTCGATGCCGGGCGATGGCTCGGGCGGAAGTCCGACGATTTTTGGTCGCACGGTTGAACTCATTTTGGCGGGCGCTATGACTAGCGAGGGAGCCGGTGGCAGAACAGTTTGTGAGATTTTGGCGATGAACATATCGTTCGTTCCGTTGCGGTGCGTCTGAAAAGCGTCCACGGCGGGGAAATTGGTCGAGAGCGTCTGGCCCGTAATGTAGGCGTTGCCGAGGGGGTCCACGGCGATGGCGTTGCCGTAGTCATTGTCATAGCCGCCCATAAAGCAAGAGTAAAGCAGGGCGGAGGCATCGGGGTTGAAGACGATGACCACTACGTCGCTTTTGCGCGGGTTTTTGTTAGTCTTATTGGTGGCAGAGAGGTAGCCGCCGATATTGTTGGTGGTGACGGGGAAATTCGTGCTGGTGGCCGAGCAGATGACGTAAGCGTTGCCGTCCGGGTCGAGCGCGACACCGTTGGCGACGTCCAAGCCCTTGCCGCCGAACATGGCCGAGTAGCCGAGCGTCGTATTCGCGCCATCCCACTTGATTTGAGTGAGAAAACCGTTGGTGGCGACCACATATCCCAATCCGTTGGTATGCACATAGGACCAAGCTACATCTGGAACGGTGTCGGGAAAATTGGTTGAGCAGGTGTAGCCGGTCACATACGCGTCGCCGCTGGCGTCGGCGGCAATGCCGTAGGCGCGGTCATCGTTCGTCCCGCCGAGGAAGGTCGAGTAGAGCAGCGACCAATTGGTCTGGATTGTCGCGGCAAAGGCCGTTACGAAGGCGTCGGAGGCGGAGTATTTTTTATTGGTGGAATTGTTCAGCAGCCCGCCGTTGAAGTAATTAGTCCAGATTGAATAATTGGTGGTTACGACGGTATGGTTGGTCTTGTAGGTGATGTTTGTATAGACGAATTCCATTTTCGCCAAAAAATTAGTTGCGGGAAAATTGGTCGAGAGGGTGTAGCCCGCCACATAAACATTGCCGCTGTTAAAGGCGATGGCGCGACCGACGTCGAAATTTGTGCCGCCCAGATAAGTGGAATAAACGAGGCTGTTCCCGCCCGCTGCCACTTCGGAGACAAAGGCGTTGCAATTGATGTAAAAAGTATTGCTGCAAACCAAGTGCGACCGAAATGCGCCGGGCGTTACGGGAAAGTTTGTCGAGTAGGTAAATCCGGTGATGTAGGCATTGTCAGCCGCATCCAAGCTGATGCCATAAGCGGCCTCGGCCGCGTTGCCGCCAATGTAGGTGGAATAAACCAGACTGGAGCCGCTCGGGTTCAATTCGGTGACAAAAGCATCCGCCGGATAATAATGCAGGTGGGGATTCACCACGCCGCTGATTTTATTTCCAGTGGCAATGGAATTTTTGACCGGAAAGTTGGTGGAAACGGTTGCGCCGGTGACGAACGCATTGCCACCAGCATCCACCGCCAAAGCATAGGCGGCGTCATCGGCGTTGCCGCCGAGATAGGTGGCGTAGATCAAATTGGTTCCGGTCTGGTCAAAGCGCGCCACGAAAGCATCACCGGCCTGTTTCCCGCCGAGATAGTTGGTCTGCAACGCACCGGAAGAGGAAAATGTCAAAGCCGGAATGTTGTTGCTGTCCTTGGTGGAGAAAGTCTGGCCGGCCACATAAATGGAACCGTCCGTCGGGTTCACGGCAATCGCCCAGCCGGTGTCGCCGTAATTGCCGCCAAAATAAGTCGAGTAAGTCAGCACCGGGTCAATCACCAGCGGCTCGTTGCGATTGTAATCGCCCAAGGCAAAAGTCGCCGTGTGCGCGTCCAAAATTTTATAGCTGGCGGCAACTTCTCGCCGTTGGTCGCCAATCGTCTGATAAGCGACGGGCGGGTGCTGGATGACGTCGCCGGATTTGAAATGGATGGCCAGCGCGCCGTCATGGTTCACGGAAATTTTTTCCGCGCCCGCAAAGTGCAGCGCGATGACGGACGGGCTGACGCCGGCGGCGAGGTTGAAATCGTATTCCAATTTTTCCCGGTTGCCGTAATAAACCACGTTGACGCCAGGATAAATGTCCGCCACCCGCACCTGCGCGAAGGTCGGGACGTTCGGCTGCCATTGGCCGGGGTCGCTGCCGAGGAAATAATTTATTTTACCGGCAAGCTGGCGGTCGCCGGAAATTTTCGCGGCCGGATTTGCGCCCACGAATTGAAGCTGGCAGACCGCCGTCGTGCCGTGGTTTTTGGTGAGCGTAAATTCCGCGCCGCCGGGCAAAATTGTAAATTCCGAATCGCTGGCGTGCGCGGTGAACTGGCCGGGCTGGCCGGTTTCAAACCAGAGCGGCAGGTTGCCGAACTGCGATGCGTTTTGCGCGGTGAGGCTCACGACTGCCAAGCCAAGCGCGAGGCCGGTTCCCAGAAATTTTTTGGCGGAAATTTTCATATTAAAATTCACGGGTGTAGCCGACGCCAAACTGGAACTGGCCGCCTCCTCCGTTGTATTGGTCATGCTTCAAAGGAATGCCGTAGTCGAGGCGCAGCGGGCCGAGGTGCGGAATGTTCAACCGCATGCCGAGGCCCCAGTCGGAGTTGTAGTTGAGCGAGTAGGAATAGGACGCTGCGTCCACGCAGCCAATGTCGTAGAATGCTGCCAAGCGTAGGCTCACGCCGCCATCCTTTTCAAAAATCGGCACGCTGTATTCATACGAGCTGAACCAGTAGGTGTCGCCGCCGATGGGTTCATTAACATCCACTCCGGGCGTGTAGGCCTGGCGCGGCGCGACGTTGCGGAATTTGTAACCGCGCAGCGAGTAAAGTCCGCCCAAATAATAGCGGTCGTAGAAAGGCACGTCGCCGCCTGAAAACCCATCAGCCACGCCGGTGCGCCCGACGGCTTCAATGACGTGGCCTTTTAACAGGCCGGGGAAATACCACGCGGTGTGCAGTTCCACCTTGTAAAAATCCGTGCTGCCGCCGCTGAGCTCGGTGGAAAGTTCCGTGCGCTGGCCGTGGTTGGGCAGTTGCGTGCTGTTGCGTGTGTCGTAGGCAAGCGACGTGCCGATGCGCTGATATATGTTAAAGCCAACCTGATCCAAAATGGCATTCGGCACGTTCGGCGACTGCGGCGTGGGGAATCCATACTGATAGCCATGCCAGCCGCTGTTCAAGGAAATGCCGATTTGTTCGACCGTGTAACTTACGCTCCCGATGAGAAAGTCGCTGCCCAGTGCGCGCGTCAGGCTGACTTTTCCGCCGGTGCGGGTTTCATCATAAATGTTGTTTGGGCTTTCAAAGTCCAGCTGGTGGCGGTAGAGATCCACGCCGAGGGCTAGTTTCTTGTTCAAGAACCATGGCTCGACAAACGAGAGCGTATAGTCCTGCCGCTTGGTGCCGATTTGCACGCGCAGCCGCAACTTCTGGCCGCCACCGGTGAAGTAGGGCTGGTGGAATAAATCAAAGTTGCCCTGCGAAACTTCCGCGAAGCCCACCAGCGCGTCCACGGAACTGAACCCGGCCCCGAGGCTGAAGTTGCCGGTGTTCTGTTCCTCCACGCTGACGATGAGATTTTTCCGGCCGGCAATCGGCGGGTCGGTCGGCTCGGGACGCGTGTCCACCTTGCTGAAATACGACAAGCCTTCGAGGCGCTGCTTGCTGATCTTGACCTGCACCATGTTGAACACGTCGCCGGGGCTGATGGCGAGTTCGCGGCGGATGACCTTGTCCTTGGTCTTCAGGTTGCCGTGAATTTCAATTTTCTGGACGTAGGAAATTTGATCTTCGCCGACCTGGAAATCCAAATCCATCGTGCCTTTTTCAATGTTTGGCACCGTCTGGACGTGCAGTGCCTGGCCCTGTGCGATCTCAATGTAGCCCTTGCTCCCGTAAAAATCCTGCACCGCCTCGGTGTCCTTCGTAAGTCCCTCCGGCGTGAAAGTATTTGTCACGTCCATCACCAGCCCGTTGGCGCCGAGCTTGACCTTGGAGTTCTGGTATTTCTGGATGGCGCGCACGCCCTTAACAATTTCCTCGTCGGAGAAAACTTTCTGACCGCTGAACTTCACGGAGCCGACTTTGTATTGATGCCCCTCGTAGATATAATACTTGATGATGAGAGAGTTTGTCGTTGGATGATCCAGCTTCACGTCCTTCACCTCGAAATCGAGGTAGCCGTGGCTATGGTAAAAGTCGCTGAGCAAATCCGGGTCGGCGTCGAATTCATCCTGCTTCAGATAACCGCTGCCCGTGAGCCAGGACCACATCCAGTGCGCCCGTGTTTTGACGACCTTGCGCAATTCCTTTTGCGAAAAATTTTCTGCGCCCAGAAAAGTCACCAGGATGATTTTAACCTTCGGGCTTTCCTGAATCTGATACGTCACCGTGCCGTGACCGGTCGCCTCGTCAATGTTCAAGACATATTTGACCTTCGTGTCGGAATAGCCGGCCTTCTCATACAACTTTTTAATTTCCTGCACGTCCGTGAATGCCTTTTGTTCATCCAGCGGGTCGCCCACCTTGATGGTAACTTTCTTCCGGATTTTGGAATCCTTGAGTTTTGCGTTGCCCTCGATTTTCACCTCCGTCACGCGCGGGCGCACCTGCACGATGTAGGTGAGAACCACGCCGCCGTCATCCGCCTGATCCACCGAGATGCGGATGTTGTAGAACTGTCCCGTCGCGTAGAGCGAATGCACATCGTCCTGCGTGCCGCCGGGAATGTAAGTCCCACCCGCCTTGAGTTTGATGTTGTCGCGGATCAGTGCCTCGCTGACGGACGCCGGCCCAATGAATTTGATGTCCACCCGACTGATTTTTGTCCCGATGCTCTGCGCCCACGCCGCCGTGCCGCAACCGATCAAAAGGAATATGGCGGCCAACCGAAAAATCGCTTTCATGATTTACCGGCCACCGGGCACGTCTTCGTCACTAAATTTTGTTGCGGTTTCAAATCGTGTATATGGTTTCAAGAACGTCAAATGGACATCGCCCGTCGGCCCGTTGCGCTGTTTCGCGATTAAAAAATTTACCGGAATTCCGTCATTTTCATCTGTCGCCGCGCTATCTTCATCGTCGCCTGCGTTTGGCTTGTAAAGCAGACCGACCAAGTCCGCATCCTGCTCAATCGAACCCGACTCGCGCAAGTCGCTCAAGCGCGGTTTCCGGCTCTTATCTTTTTCCAATTCGCGGTTCAACTGCGAGAGCACGATGATTGGCACATTCAACTCTTTTGCCAGCGCTTTGATGCCGCTGGAAATGTCAGCAATTTCCTGCTGCCGGTTTTCTTGCGCTCGCCGCGTAGTAGAGTTGCAAAGCTGCAAATAGTCAATGACAAACAGCTTGATGCCGTGCTGCTGCGCCATGCGCCGCGCCCGCGCCCGCAACTGCAAAATGCTCAAACCCGCCGTGTCATCAATGAATAATTTCGACGCCGACAACCGTCCCGCCGCATTCGTCAATTTCGGGAAATCCGACTCGCTCATGAAGCCCTCGCGGATGCTCCGCAAGTTCACGCGCGCCAGCGAACACATCATGCGCAAAATCAAACTCGCGGCGCTCATTTCCAGACTGAACACGCCCACCGGCAATTTTAATTCCATCGCCACATGCTCCGCGATGTTCATCGCCAAAGACGTTTTACCCATCGAAGGCCGCGCCGCCACGATGATCATTTCGCCGCCGTGCAAACCGTCCGTCATCTTGTCCAAATCCACGAAGCCCGTCGAAATACCGCCGAGCTGACCCTGCCGGCCAAAATAATTTTCAATCGTTGCAATCGCGCCATTCACCAACGCGTTGATCGGCTGCATGCCGACCTGTTCGCGCGATTCGTTGACGTGCAAAATTTCTTTTTCAACTTCGTCCAACAATTCTTCCACGTTGCCCTCGTAGTCATAAACCTTTCCCACCACGCCGGAGCAAGTCGCGATGAGTTTCCGCAAAAGATATTTTTCGCGGACGATGTCGAGATAGTAACTCAAGTTCGCCGCGCTCGGCACCGCGTCCTGCAACTGGCTCAAATACGCAATCCCGCCGACCTGCTCCAACAACTGCCGATCCTTCAAATGTTGCTGCACCGTGATCAGGTCAATCGCCTCCCGCGTGTTGAACATTTCCGACACCGTCTCGTAAATCGTCTGATGCCGCAGATCGTAGAACGCCGACTTGCCGTCGTCCTTGAGTTTCTCGATGCACTCGCCGATGCACTGGTTCGGGTCGAGCAACGCGCAACCGAGCACGCCCATCTCCGCCTCGGCTGAATGTGGGGGCAAACGATCAAGTGTTGGCATGGTGGAAGATGAACGGCGGTCGCCTTTCTGGCGGCGCGATTTTTTGAGATCGGTTCCCGCGTCGGCAGAACTGCCGGACAACGGGTCGGAAACGGAATCAATCATGGCCGCAGAAGATGAATTGTTTTTACGCCGAATCAAACTCGTTTTATGCACAACATCGAAAGTTCTTAACAATCTAGAAAAATGTGTAGTTGTAGCCGAGCTGGATTACCCTGAAGCCTGTGGATATCTTTAAGAAGATATTACTTTCGCCTAAAGGGTTTTTCTCTGTGTTTTCCGTGACTCTGTGGCTAACAAATTTGACTCGCCCGTTTTCAGGGCTAAACTCACCGAGTTTATTTTTAACATGAATCGCAAACCCTCCATGCTCGTGGTTTTTCTCACGGTCTTCATTGACCTCATCGGCTTCGGCATCGTCGTGCCGCTCGTGCCGATGTTCAGCCGCCATTACGGCGCGAGCGGTTGGATGATCGGGGTCATCATCGCGTCGTTCTCCGCGATGCAATTTATCTTCTCGCCCATCTGGGGCAAACTTTCCGACCGTCACGGTCGCCGCCCGATTCTGCTCATCAGCACCGCTGGTGCGGCATTGTCTTATGTGTTGTTCGCCGTCGGTTCCGGTTTTGAAAATCATTCACTCGCGCTCGGTGCGCTGCTCGTCTCGCGCCTTTTCGCCGGCGCGTGCGGTGGCAACATTACCGTCGCGCAAGCCTACATCGCCGACATTACGCCGCCGGAAAACCGCTCGAAACGGATGGGACTCATCGGCATGGCGTTCGGCCTCGGATTTATCTTCGGCCCGGCCATCAGCGGCGTGGCGTTGAAATTCGGCGGCGTCACCGCGCCCGGCTGGACGGCGGCAGCGCTGTGCGCGGCCAATTTCCTGCTCGCGTATTTCATCCTTGCGGAAAGCTGGAAGCCCGGCACGACGCCCGTCGCCAACCGCCCGCGTTTCGCGCAATGGACCCACACGCTCTCGCAACCTAAAATTGGCTTGCTCGTTCTAGTATTCTTCCTCGCCACGTTCGCCTTCAGTTGTTTTGAAAGCACGTTGCCGCTGTTGATTGCTGATAACTTTCATCTTGGAATTGCGCCGCCACTGGGAACCGATTCAGCCTCCATACAGATAGCCAATGACAACTTAAAGCTTGGCACCGAAAACAATGTTGCCAGACAGGCTAGCACCGTAATTTCGTTGTTTGTTTTTTGCGGCCTGATTTCTGCCTTCGTGCAAGGCGGCATGATTGGAAAATTGGTGAAGGCCTTCGGCGAACCAAAATTGATCGCCGCCAGCCTCGTGATGACCGGCGCGAGTCTCGTGCTGCTGCCGCTGATCCACGGCGACGGTGCGTTGAAATGGTCGGCGGTTTTGCACCTCGCCGATAAACCGTGGCTGCTCATGCTCGCCGTGCTCGTGCTGCTCTCCCTCGGTTCAAGCTTGTCGCGCGCGCCGCTTTTCGGCTTGCTCTCAAATCTCACGCCTGCCACCGAGCAAGGCGCAACCATCGGCGTTGCCCAAAGCGCAGGCGCACTCGCGCGCATCGTCGGCCCGATTTTTGCCGCGACCCTTTACGGCCTGAACGATTCCACCCGCGCGCTGCCGTATTTAATCTGCGGCGGCATCGCGATTCTTGCGGGATTGCTGTCTGTTCGTCGCTTGCTGGCAAAATAAAAATCAGCGGCGAAATTTCTTTCACCGCCAAATCGTTTTCAACAAAGGAGCGGCGGACTGACGTTCACACCCGGAGTTTTCGTCAGCCCGCCGCCTTGCCGTTCACACGAACGGAAGTTCTTCAGTTGCCACCCAGAGGCGGACCGGACGGAGGCGTGTTGCCGCCATCTTCACCGGGCGGCGGGCCGGGCGGCATGCCGTTTTCATCACCGCCAGGACCACGTCCCTGTCCTTGACCACCCTGACCGCCTTGGCGCATCGGCGGACGGAAGTTTTTCAACTGCGCCAGTTGATCCGCCGTCAGAATTTTTTCCAGCTTGGCCTTCGTGTCCGCTTCGAGCGCGGCGATCTGCGTTTTCTGATCGTCCGTGAGCTTGAGCTGTTGCACCAGCGGCGGCGGCAACAGATGGAAACCGCCGCGACCACCGCGAGGGCCAGCGTGCTGCGTGGCCGATTGCGAATCAGATGGCGGCGGCCCGCCCGGCGATTGATTGTTGTCCTGTGCGTTGACCGCCAGCGCCAAAGCGCCGATGGCGGCCACCATTGCCATTGTCATTTTTGTTTTCATAGTTAGTTTTATTTTGTTTTTTTTGTTCAGGTGCAAATTTTTAAGCGTGCGTCAACAATCCCATTTCGACTCCCGCTTCCGACAGCGTCGTGCTCAGCGCCTCAATCGGAAACGGCTTGTTCAGCAACCCGCTGAAACCCGCGTGCTGCGCCGCCGCCTTCGTGAAGAATTCGCTGCCCGTCGCCAAAATAATTTTTTGCTTTGGAGCAAGCGCCAACATCCGGCGGCAAAGTTCCACGCCGTCCATTCCGGGCATCTCAAAATCCGTGATGACGACTTCGTATTTCTCCGGTGCCGCTGCAAATGCGGCGAGCGCCGCTTGCGACGAATTAAACCGTTCAATGGGCGCGTCCGTCAAATTTTCCACCAGCGCGGAGACCAGTTCCAGAACGCTGGCGTTATCGTCCACCAGCATCCAATGTTTGGTTTCGGTTGTAGCCAAGAGGTGTTTCATAGTTCCTCCGTTATTTTTTGAAGACCACCCGCACCGCGAACGTCACCAGTTCCTCGCTGGTGATATTGATTCGTTTGGTGGTGCGTCCGGCTTCACTTTTCATGTGACCAATCTACCTGAAACAACCTTAAGCCCGCGTTAAGCCCAAAAGATTTTGAAATTATTTTTCTGTCAAAGCAAATTGCGCGTCCGTCAAAGTTTTCAGAAAAGCCATCAGCGCGCGCTTATCCGTATCGCTGAGCGGCACGCCGCCGTCAGGATGTTTGGCAAGATTCGGATCCAGCGTCGCACTGCGCGGAATGCCCGTGGAATAATGGCGGATCACATCTTCCAGCGTGCGAAAACGACCGTCGTGCATATACGGCGCGGTCAGTTCTACATTGCGCAACGACGGCACGGAAAATTTTCCACGGTCGCTCGCCTTGCCCGTAATTTTCTCGCGGCCAATATCCGTGAACGCACCGTCCGAACCGTTGTTTGCAAAACTCTGGCTCTGAAAAAGCGGCCCGCCATGGCAGTGGAAACAGTCCGCGCCAAACTGCCCGCGCCGCGGATCGTATTCCGTGGAAAATAATTCAAACCCGCGCTGTTCTTCCGCTGTAAATTTTTCTTCGCCGCGCAAAACACGGTCGAACTTCGCGTTGAAAGATGTCAGCGTGAGCAGATAATTCTCCAGCGCGAGCGAAATCTTTTCCGCCGTAATTTCCGGCGAACCAAACGCGGCGGTAAACAAATTTGCGTAATCAATTTTGTCCGTCGCGCGCAGTTTGGCGCAAATATTCGTCAGTGTTTCGTGCATCTCAATCGGGTTTTGAATCGGCTGCAAAACTTGTTCCCGCAAACTTTTCGCACGGCCATCCCAAAAAAATTCTTTTTTCCACGCGAGGTTGAACAGCGGCATGGCGTTGCGCGTTCCAAATTCGCCTTCTGCGCCGCGCGCTGTGCGGCGTCCGTCCGTAAACGCCTTTTCCGGCACATGGCAGTCCGCGCAAGACTGCGCGCTGTTGACCGAAAGTTGTTTGTCGAAAAACAAAGTTTTGCCCAGCGCGACGCGTTCGACTGTGAGCGGATTATCGCGCGGCAAGTCGGGAATCGGAAACGTCGCGCTCATCTGGAATTGATACGGTGTAAATTTTTCCGGCAAATAAAGCGGCTTTGGATGTGCCACGGCTATTTCGGCGTCGGTGAGCGCCGTGATTTTGTGGATTCGAAACGCACCCACAAGATTCACGACGAGCGCGGCAGAAATTGGATCGCCATCGCACGAGTGCGTGGAGGGACCGTCTTTGCCAAACGAAAGCGGACGCGGCGCGTTCAGCAAAGTCGCCAAATCAAAATCCATTTCCACCTTGGTTTCATTGGTGATTTGCAGCGGCGCAGCGAGCGTGATGCGCGTGGCGTTCGTATCGCGCGCGAGATGATACGCCCAGCCGTCCATTTCGCCGTTCGCGTTGCGCCACAACCCTTCCAACGCGAGAAAAACAAATCCGCCCTGCCAACTCCAGTGCAGTCCGTTCAAGTTTGGATTGAGCGGATGACCGGCGGGAAATTGTGAAATGTCCGCGTGATTTAGATTTGTGTTCAAGCCGACGAGAAAGCGCACGGAACAAAATTCGCCCGCCGGAATTTTTTCGAGCCAGATGGAATTACGGTTGGCGTCAAAGTCCAGCCACGCGACGGAATTGGAGAATTCCAGCCACGAGCCGTCGTTGCGTTGCAGTGCAAAATCGCTGACAAGATAACTGACGCGGGTAATGGAAAATGTTTCGCCCGCTGAAGTTTGGTAGCGAAACGACGCGGGTTGCAAATTTTCGCCGGAAACTTTTGACGTGATTTGAATTTGCAGCGTCGCAGCGTCGGCCAAATTAAATCCGTAATAAATTGTCAGGCAAAAAATAATATTTCGCGCCAGTTTCATTTTGAATCGTAACCGCCGTTGCCGGTATTCCACGTCAGAGTCTTGGTATTGGCAGTGGCCATTTTTGGGATTGGAACCGGATGCGTGCTAAAGTTTGTCGTCACCGGCTCGTGAACGCCCATGACGAGGCGGCCAATCGGATAACCATGGTAGCGGCGGCCCATATTGTAAGGATAGACCGGCAGACCGCTTGCATCAATCGTGGTGAAATAGGCATAAGTTCCTTGCGGAAATTCCGGCGTGACGCACCAGCGGCCATTCAGTTCGTCGAGGTCAAAATCTTTGCCTAAAGTTTTTCCACAGTCACCGAGATAGGCGTAGTCCTCGATGTAATATCCCAACGGACGTTTTTGATTCACCGCCGGGCCGGTTTGCGTGGCGTTGAAAGGTTGTTCGCGGATTGCCCAGGCGGGCAGGGTGGCGCGACCGTTTTGCGCGAGATTGTCTGTGCCGTTTTCGCCGTTGCGCAAAGCGAAACCGGAAACCATCCGGCGCAGCCCGCTCGCTGGATTGGTCGGATTGGAATAACCGTAAGGCCCGTAAAGCGGATAGCCATCCTGCATCCAGCCGAGAATAGGCGAGTGTTTTTGCGGCGCGTTGCTGCTCTCGTGGTAAGTTTTTGTCGTGGAATCAAAATCAACGTGGTCGCCGAGTTCGTAGCGCAGCGCGATGGGTTCGACATGATAATGATAAGTGCCGCGATTTTGTTGGTGCGCGTAAGACGCGTCGAAAGTCCGGCTCTCATTTGGAAACGCGTCGCGGTTCCAGATGCGGTCGCCGTTGCCACCGCCGCCACCGGGACCGAAATCGCGGCCGGCCGCGCTGGAGTAAGACCACGCATCGCTAGCATCAAACATTCGCACACCGTCCACGAACATTCCGATTTCGCCGAGGCGATTAAAATTATTTCCGGTCTGAACTTTTGGATGACGCGGAATGGCAAAAATAAAATGCTGGTCGGTCGGCAGATTGGGAAACCAGCCGTTTTGCCACGGCCCCATGATCTGGCTGCCTAGACCGGTGCTGCGGACATAAACCCAGTTGGATGACGACAAAATTTGCTGCACGCCGCAATAGGCCGGTTGCAATTGCACGTTGCGTCCGTTACTCCAAGTCGTTTCGGTCTGGCCGGAATTTTTCTCGGCGACTGTGCGGTAGATTTGCGCGAACTTACCGGAATCGAGCGTGAACCACGACGTGATTTGCGGGTCGGCAAAAACCGGTGCGGTCAGCACTAAGAAAATGGCAGCGGATAAAATCGTTTTCATGCGGACTTTAAATTTAGTTGATGGTGAAATAACTCGAAAGCGTGAAAGTCGGTGCCGGACTTTGGAAAGTCACCGTTACAGTTTGTGAACCGGTCGGCGTATAACTTGACGGAATCGTGAACAGTGCCGATACCGTGCCCGATGCCGTGCAGGTCGCGCTCAAGGCCGTGATGCTGCCGATGGTCACACTCGTGATGGGCGCGCCTGCCGGCGGGTTCGGCGGCGTGCTCGGCAGCGTGATGGTCAGCAACACGGTCTGGCCGCGATACGCCGACCCGCCGGGGGCGACGGAATTGGTCGCGAAAAGTGTCGTGCCGGGGCTGTCAAACGTCGCCACGGAGTCACGTCCGACACGATAAAAACGCTGGCTGAGCGAAGTGACATTGGTGTAGCCGCCGACAATTTGGTTCGGTAAAACGCCGGTGCCGAGCGTGGTCCATGCGGACGAACTTCCCAGATTTGTGGTCGCGTCCACCTCATAACTGCCGCCTTCAAGCGCACTCCAGGTGAGCGTGACGGTTCCGTTTTTCACAGTTGGGGAATTTATGATCGAAGTCAGATTGGTGTTGCCGAGAAAATTGGTTACGGCGTTTTCCGTAACTGAAATTGCGCTCACCGTGCCACCCGTTGGACTGCCGTAATAGCCGCGTCCAATGTTGTAGGGAAACGTTGGCGTGCCATTGCTGCTGATGCTGACGAAGTAGGCGTAAGTGCCGCTAGGATATTCCGGCGTGACGCACCAGCGGCCGTTGTATTCGTCCAAGTCGTAAGTGTTGGTCCCGGACGCGTAGCCGTGGTCGCCCAGAAAATCATTGTCTTCCATATAGCGTCCGAGCGGATAGCTCGTGCTGACGTTCGGCCCAGTCTGGTTTGAGCTGACATTGAACAGTCGCACGGCCCATTGCGGAATGGTCGTGCGTCCGTTTGCCGTGAGATTGCTCGTGCCGTATTGGCCGTTGCGCAGAACGTAGCCGGAAATCATCCGGCGGATGCCGCTGCTGGCGTTGTTGGAAATGCTGTAACCGTAAGGTCCATAAACCGGAAAACCATCCGCGGTCCACGCGAGAATTGGCGAGTGCTTCGTCGGCGTGTTTGTGTCTTCGGCGTAGATTTTTGTGAGCGTATTGAAATCCACGTGGTCGCCGAGTTGGTAGCGCAACGCGGGTGGATTGGCGTGATAATGATATTGGCCGCCGGCCTGATGCGCGTTGTTAGGATCGAAGCTCGCGCCTTCATTCACATACGCATCGCGATTCCAATAGCCGGTTATATTTTGCGCGTCGGTGTTGGAAACCGTGCTGTAAGTGTAGGCGTCCCAACTATTGAACATCGCCGCGCCATCCACAAAATACCCAATCGGCCCACCGCCATTAGCTGTTTTTGTTGTTGGCACGGTCGGGCTGCGTGGAATGCGATACAAAGTTTTTTGATTCACCGGCCAGTTTGGAAATGCCAGCGTGTGATTCGTGTTCAAATACCACGGCCCCATCACAAAACTGCCTAGACCGGTGCTGCGGATATAAACCCAGTTGCTAGACGAATAAATTTCCTGCACACCGCAATACGTCGGTAAGGTCTGGATGGTCGTGCCGTTTGTCCAAGTCGTCTGCGAAAAGCCGTTCGTGCGCGAAACGTCGTTCGTGTAAATCCGCGCGTATTGTCCCGCGTAAGTTGTGAGCCATGAAGTGATCTGCGGATCGGCTTTTGCGATTAAAGCGACCATAGAAAAAAGTCCGATCATTGCGCCAGTGAAGATCAATTTCCGTTGGGTGTGAATTTGAGTTTTCATGTCGCGACTTTACGCGAATGAACCTTAAGCCAGAATGAAGCCAAGCAATTTTTTGCGCAGCGCTGTGCAATTATTTTCTTCATCTGGCCTTAAGGTTGATTTTGCGAACGTGACGACCTTGCGCGGTCATGTTATGAATGGCCGCGCACACGCACATGAGAATTCTCATCGTTGAAGACGAACCCGATTTGCTCGCGAGTCTCGCGCAGGCGTTGCGCGAGGAAGGCTATGCCGTGGACACCGCCGACAACGGCGACGACGGCCTATTCAACGCCGAAGGCACGGACTACGACGCAATAATTTTAGACGTGATGTTGCCCGGAATTGACGGATGGGAAATTTTAAAACGCCTACGCAAAACTAAAAAAACGCCCGTGCTCATGCTTACCGCGCGTGACCAGACGCGCGACCGCGTGAAAGGCCTCGACAACGGCGCAGATGATTACGTCGTCAAGCCGTTCGACCTCGAAGAAGTTTTTGCGCGTCTCCGCGCCGTCATCCGCCGCAGCGCGAACAAGACCACGAATGTCATTGAAATAGGCGACGTGAAAATTGACACCGCCGCGCGTAATGTTTTCTTCAAAGATAAAGCAGTGGAAATCACCGCACGCGAATACGCGCTCGTGGAATTTCTCGCGCTGCACCGCGGCGAAGTCGTCACGCGCACACAACTTTACGAACACCTTTTTGACGAGAACGAAAGTTCTCTTTCAAATCTTTTGGACGTTCACGTTTCCAACGTGCGCAAAAAACTCGGTGCGGAATTCATCGCCACCCGGCGCGGTCACGGCTATTGCATCGAATGAAAATTTTCAAATCCATCAAATGGCGGCTGCAAATCTGGTATGGTTTGATTCTTGTCGTCGTGCTCGCGGGCTTCGGCATCACCGCGTATCAACTGGATCGCAACCGCCAATTTCGGCAGGTGGATCAGGAATTGCACCGTCGCATTGGCGTGCTTGCGAACGCCCTGCATCGTCCGCCGCCGCGCGGGTTGAATGGCAACCGTCCGCCACCAAGCCAGTTTCAGCGCGGACAAAATTTTGACGGTCCGCCGCCGGACGGCCTGCCGCCGGAGCAAAATTTTCCCGGCGAGAATTTTCCTGATCGCAACGGCCGGCGCTTTCCTGAATTCAGTTTGCCCGCGCAGGATATACATTTCTTCGAGGCCGGCGATCCGCACCATTACTATTATCGCATCGTGAATCGCGACGGCGACCAAATCGCCGCCACCACGAACCAGCCGGATAATCGTCTGCATAATTCCGACAACTATTTTCAACCGGTTAATCAAGTCGCCGACACAGTTGGCAAGAGCGGACTGCCCGTGAAACTGGTTAGCTTCGACACGTATCGCGAAGCTGCCAGCCAGTTGCCCTCCGAGGAGATTGTCACTGTCGGTTGCTCCGTTGCGCCGGAGCTGAAAGACCTGCGGCGAACGGCCTTGAGCCTGCTGCTGGTCGGTGGCACGGTGCTGATTGTCGGACTTGCGGGCGGTTGGTGGTTCGTTGGGCGCGCTCTCAGTCCGGTCTCGGAAATCAGCGCGACAGCAGTGAAAATTTCCGCTGGCGATTTGTCGCAGCGCATCAACACGGCGGAAACTGAAAGCGAACTCGGCCAGCTCGCAGCGGTTTTAAATTCCACCTTCGCACGGTTGGAAACGGCATTCACGCAGCAGAAACAATTTGCGTCCGATGCCGCGCACGAACTGCGCACGCCCGTTTCAGTCATCCTCACGCAAACGCAAACCGCGCTGAACCGTGAGCGCGATGCTGTCAGTTACAAACAAACTGTCGAAGCCTGCCAGCGCGCGGCGCAGCGGATGCGGAAATTGATCGAGTCGCTGCTCGCGCTCGCGCGCTTCGACGCCGGCCAAGAAATTTTAAAACACCAGCAATTTGATTTTTCAAAAACCATTTCCGATTGCGCCGAACTCGTCCTGCCGCTCGCGGACGATCGCGGCGTGAAGATTTCGGTTGAAGCTGAACCCATTGAAATCATTGGCGATTCCGAGAGGCTCGCGCAAGTCGTCACGAATCTACTGACCAACGCAATTCAATATAACAATCCAGACGGCAAAGTGCGCGTGACGCTGGAATCGCAAAATGGATTGGCCGTTTTAACCGTGGCGGACACGGGGCAGGGGATTGCTGCCGAAAATCTGCCGCAAGTTTTTGGCAGATTTTTCCGCGCCGATTCGTCGCGCACGGGTGCAGGAAATTCCGGGCTTGGCCTCGCTATCACAAAAGCCATTGTCGAGGCGCACGGCGGCACGATTGAAGTGGCGAGTGAAGAACATGCGGGAACAACTTTTACCGTTCGGCTGCCGCTAGGCTGATTTCACCGCAGAAACATTTCCGCCGCTGCATCAGCGAAACGTAATCCCTGATGCGTGAGATGGAATTTTTCAGCATCCCGCATGGCCCAACCGCGTTCGGCCAATTGGTTCATTTCGCAATCCCATTCGTTTCGCAAATCGAAGTCTGTAGTGCTTTTGAAATCGGCAAACGGCCAGCCGGCGTTCATGCGTAAACCGAACGCAGCGATTTCGCCGGCGCGGCGCAGGGGCGGCAGTTCCTCGCTAGATTCGATGGCGCGTTTGCCTTTTTCCAACTGGTCGCAATACAACGGCGTGTTCGACCAATTTTTTGTCCGCACACCGCGCACATAGCCGGTTGCGCTGGGACCGAGTCCATAGAAATTTCCACCGCGCCAGTAATTGACGTTGTGTTGGCAGACACGCGCAGGAATTTTTTCTCTGTTTAATTCGCCGCGCGCAAAGTTGGCGATTTCGTATTGGTGAAAACCAC
Source organism: uncultured Verrucomicrobia subdivision 3 bacterium (assembly GCA_903878805.1). GTDB lineage: Bacteria > Verrucomicrobiota > Verrucomicrobiia > Limisphaerales > UBA11358 > UBA11358. The sequence goes on along the minus strand of CAIRJF010000030.1, from coordinate 60,879 downwards.
CGTTGGTTGCAGCTGAAATCAGTTCTTCATACATCGCGCAGCCGAGTTCTTCGTCGACGGAAAATTCGCCGGCTTTGAGCTGTTCGTAGAGCGGCGTGTCGTCTTCGTAAATCACTTCGTAGCTGGAAAGATGTTCGCTTTGCATCGCCATCGTCTCGTTCAAAGTCGCGCGCCAGATTTCCATCGTCTGCGTGGGAATGGCGAACATCAAATCGAGATTAATATTTTCAAAGCCGGCGGCGCGCAGAGTGTCGAAGGATTTAAAAACCTGCTCGCGCGAATGAATGCGGCCGAGTCGGTCGAGCAATTTTTCATCAAGCGATTGCACGCCCATCGAGATGCGGTTCACGCCGAAATCGCGGAGCAATTTGGATTTATCTGCCGAGACGGTGGCGGGATTGCTCTCGATGGTAAACTCTTCCGCGCCGAGGAGATTAAATTTTTCCATGGCGCGCAAAATGGTTTCCCACTGGCGCAAATTTAAAAGCGATGGAGTGCCGCCGCCAAAAAAAATGGTTTTCGGTTTCAAATCGGCCGCGACGATTTCCAGTTCGCGGACGAGCGCGTTGACGTAGCGGTTGATGAGTTCGCCGGAAGAAGCTTCGGAATAGAACGCGCAGTATTCGCATTTCTGCGCGCAGAACGGGACATGAACGTAGAGGCTAGTGACGGGAGCGGGCGACAATTCCAACATGGCTTCAGGTTAGCGAAGCCATTGGCGGACGTGAATGAAATTCGCCGGCGATCAGGTCGGGTTGTCGCGCTGGACGTTCCCGGCTTTGAGCCCTTTTTCACCCGGCAGAATCTCAAAGGTGACTGTTTCGCCTTCGTTCAATGTTTTATATCCGGAACCGATGATGGAGGTGTGATGCACGAACACGTCTTGTCCCGCATCATCGGCGATGAAGCCAAACCCCTTTTTGTTGTCGAACCATTTTACTTTGCCACTGGCCATAACTACTCCTGATTTGCGAGGCCGTAGAAAAATGAAACGGACGTAGCTGGTTCAGCCGCGTCCGTGAAACATCACTTTTCCCAAATAATCATGCCTCGGTGTTGTGCCGCGACTATGAAATTAATCCATGCTTCCGTCAAGGGAAAGTTATGCCTAGTCCACATGGAGCGCCTGCTCCAAAATTTGCGACAGGTGACCGGTGAGCGCACTTTCAGTCACGGCCAGATTGGCACCAGATTCCTGTCCGGCAGTTAGTAAGTCGGGAGCATTATCCGGCGCAAATCCAACGATGGGCACATGGCTGGTTGCTTCATCGGCTTTAATCTTTTTTATAGCCGCAGTGACATCGCCCTTGGCATCCAGATCGGCGAAAACCAAAAGCGGCTTTTCTCGCTGAACCGTGGCAGCGAGCCGCGCGGCATTATCAAGTGCGAGAACGCGATAATTTAAATCCTGCAGCCGGTTTACCAACTGGCTACCGGGCATGAGACGTTCGTAGAAAAAAATCGCGAGCGGCTGTGACATAAATTGCCCGGTGTTCAGGGCAAATCCGTCGCGCCCATCAGAAAACGGTCGCACTCGCGCGCCGCGCCGCGGCCTTCGTTGAAAGCCCACACGACGAGGCTTTGGCCGCGACGACAGTCGCCGGCGGCAAAAACTTTCGGGATGTTCGTAGTGTATTTTTCGAACTCCGCCTTCGCATTGCTGCGCGCGTCGCGTTCGATGCCGAGCGAGTCGAGCAGCGGCTGTTCCGGTCCGAGAAAACCCATCGCGAGCAGGACGAGTTGCGCGGGCAAAACTTTTTCCGTGCCGGGAACATTTTTTGGAACGAACTGGTCTTTGTCATTTTTTGTCCATTCGACTTGCACCGTGTGAACAGCTTTTACATGACCGCTGGCATCACCTTCAAATTTGGTTGCGGTGGTCAAATAGACGCGCGGATCCGCGCCGAATTTCGCGGCGGCTTCTTCCTGTCCGTAATCAAGCTTGTAAGTCTTCGGCCATTCGGGCCAAGGATTATCCTTGGCGCGTTCCAGCGGCGGCTTTGGCAAAATTTCCACCTGCACGAGCGACTTGCAGTCATGCCGAATCGAAGTGCCAACGCAATCCGTGCCCGTGTCGCCGCCGCCTATGACCACGACGTCTTTGCCTGTGGCATCAATAAAATTTCCGTTCTTGTGCGAATCCAAAATGCTTTTCGTGTTCGCTGTTAAAAAATCCATCGCGAAATGAATTCCTTTGAGTTGGCGGCCTTCAATTGGTAAATCACGCGGCTTGGTTGCGCCGGTCGCGAGAATCACGGCGTCAAATTCTTTCAACAATTTTTCCGCCGGCAGATTTTTTCCGACTTCCGTGTTGCAGACAAATTTGATCCCTTCGGCTTGGAGAATTTTCAAGCGGCGCAGCACGACTTCGTTTTTGTCGAGTTTCATATTCGGAATGCCATACATGAGCAAACCGCCGGGACGGTCCGCACGTTCAAACACGGTGACTTCGTGGCCGGCTTTGTTCAACTGTGCGGCTGCCGAAAGTCCAGCGGGACCAGAGCCGATGACGGCGACTTTTTTGCCCGTGCGTTTCTTCGGCGCTTCCGCGACGACCCAGCCGTTTTCCCAGCCGTGGTCAATGATGCTGACCTCGATGTTCTTGATTGTGACCGGCGGATTGTTGATGCCGAGCACACACGAACCTTCGCATGGAGCCGGACACACGCGGCCGGTGAACTCGGGAAAATTATTCGTCTTGTGCAGGCGGTCGAGTGCTTCGCGCCAGAGCCCGCGATAAACCAAATCATTCCATTCAGGAATCAAGTTGTGAATCGGGCAGCCGCTGGCCATGCCGCTGACGAGCTGGCCGGTGTGGCAGAATGGAATGCCGCAATCCATGCAGCGCGCGCCTTGTTTCTTCAGGTCGGCTTCGGATTGGTGTAGGTGAATTTCCTTCCAGTCCAGCACACGTTCGAGCGGCAAACGATCCTTCGGCAACTCGCGTTGGAACTCTAAAAATCCAGTAGGTTTTCCCATCTTATTTTAGGTTTTAATTCTAAATTATTTATGTGAGTTTAGTGACCGCCCTTAACATTTTCCTCAAAAGCTGCCATAATGGCGTCGTCACCGCTCAAGCCTTGCGACTGCACTTTTTTGAGCGAGATCAAAACGCGCTTGTAATCCTGCGGCATGACTTTGACAAATTTCGGAATGAAATTTTTCCAGTCGCCTAGAATTTTTACAGCGCGTTCGCTGTGGGTGAGCGTCTTGTGGCGCTGGATTAATTTCCAGACTTCCCCGATTTCGTCCACGTCTTCCAATTTTTCGAGGCCGACCAATTCCATGTTGCAGCGCGTTGCAAAATCGCCGGCTTCATCCAGCACGTAAGCCACGCCGCCGCTCATGCCCGCGGCGAAGTTGCGTCCGGTCTTGCCGAGAATCACCACGCGGCCACCAGTCATGTATTCGCAGCCGTGGTCGCCCACGCCTTCGACGACTGCGTTCACGCCGGAGTTGCGGACGCCGAAGCGTTCGCCCGCCACGCCACGCACAAAAATTTCGCCAGCCGTCGCACCGTAAAGCGCCACGTTGCCGATGATTATATTTTCTTCCGCAGCAAAGGTTGAACCTTTCGGCGGATACACAATCAATTTGCCGCCGCTCAGGCCTTTGCCGAAATAATCATTCGCATCGCCTTCGAGTTCGTGCGTCATTCCTTTCGGCATGAACGCGCCGAAGCTTTGACCAGCGCTGCCGTTGAATTTCAGAAGCACCGTGTCTTCCGGCAAGCCGTTCGGCCCATGCTGCTTAGTGATTTCGCTGCCGACAATCGTGCCGACGACGCGGTTCACGTTGATGATCGGCAGTTCGGCGCGAACTTTTTCGCCGCGTTCAATCGCCGGTTTGCAGATGGCAAGCAACTTCGTCACGTCCAAAGATTTTTCCAGACCGTGATCCTGATCTTGCGAACGGAAACGGCCGACGTCAGCGCCTATGTCGGGACGATGCAAAATCGGCGAGATGTCAATGCCGCTGGCTTTCCAATGTTCAATCGCCTTCCACGGAATCAATTTATCCGTGCGGCCAACCATGTCTTCTAGTTTGCGGAAACCAAGTTTCGCCATGATCTCGCGCAGTTCCAGCGCGATGAAGCGCATGAAATTGACGACGTGTTCCGGCTCGCCGGTGAAGCGTTTGCGCAAGCGCGGGTCTTGCGTTGCGACGCCGACGGGGCAGGTGTTCAGATGACAAACGCGCATCATTATGCAACCCATCACGACGAGCGGCGCGGTGGCAAAACCAAATTCTTCCGCGCCGAGCAATGCGGCAATCGCCACGTCACGGCCGGTTTTCAATTGGCCGTCCGCTTCGACATAAATGCGGCTGCGAAGATTGTTTAGCACGAGCGTCTGATGCGTTTCCGCGAGGCCAAGTTCCCACGGACCGCCCGCGTGTTTGATGGAAGACAACGGCGACGCGCCCGTGCCGCCGTCGTGGCCGGAAATCAAAACGACATCCGCGTGCGCTTTCGCGACGCCCGCTGCGACCGTGCCAACGCCGACTTCGGCGACGAGTTTCACGCTGATGCGCGCGTCGCGATTTGAATTTTTCAAATCGTGAATCAACTCCGCCAAATCTTCGATGGAGTAAATATCATGATGCGGCGGCGGCGAAATCAAACCGACGCCGGCCGTCGTGCCGCGCGTTTTGGCGATAGGCGGATAAACTTTTTTGCCGGGCAACTCGCCACCTTCACCGGGCTTCGCGCCCTGCGACAACTTGATTTGCAGCTCGTTTGCGTGAACGAGATAGTTGCTCGTTACGCCGAAACGTCCGCTCGCAACTTGCTTGATGGCAGAATTTTTCGAGTCGCCATTTGTCTCCAAAGTATAACGCGCCGGATCTTCGCCACCTTCGCCGGTGTTGGATTTTCCGCCGAGACGGTTCATCGCGATGGCGAGTGTTTCGTGCGCTTCTTTGCTGATTGACCCGTAACTCATCGCGCCGGTTTTGAAACGTTTGACAATATTTTCCACGGATTCAACTTCTTCAATTGGAATCGCCGTTTCCGCAAATTTGAAATCTAAAAGCCCGCGCAAGGTGCAAAGCGTTTTCGCGCGGTCATTAATAATGTCCGCGTATTCGCGATAAATTTTTTCGCTGCCGAGCCGGCACGCGGTCTGCAATTTGTGAATCGTCTGCGGATTGAACAAATGCTGTTCGCCGCCATCGCGCCATTGGTATTGGCCGCCCGCGTCGAGTTCCGTGTTGACCGATTCGCGCGGGAACGCGCGCGCATGGCGCGCGAGCGCTTCTTCGCCGATGACTTCCAAGCCGATGCCTTGAATGCGCGATGGCGTCCAGGTGAAATATTTTTCCACGACTTCGCTGTTGATGCCAATGGCTTCAAAAATCTGCGCGCCGTGATAACTTTGAATCGTCGAGATACCCATCTTGGCCATCGTTTTGACGACACCTTTGACAGCTGCCTTGATGAATTTTTTGACGGCAACTTTATGGTCGGTTTCCGCCAAAAGTTTTTCGCGCATCAAATCCGCAATCGTCTCGTAAGCGAGATACGGATTGATGGCCGTGCAGCCGTAACCGATGAGCACGGAGAAATGATGCACCTCGCGCGGTTCGCCGGATTCGAGAATCAAACCAATTTTCGTGCGAGTGCCGCTGCGGATGAGATGATGATGTAAACCGGAAACGGCTAGCAGCGCGGGAATCGGCGCGAGCGAGGCGCTGACGCCACGGTCGGACAGCACAACGATGTTTGCGCCGTCAACAATGGCTTTGTCAGCGGCGTGGAAAACTTTTTCCAGCGCGGCGGCCAGACCATTCGCGCCGTCCGCAACTTTGAACAAAATCGGCAGCGTGACGGATTTGAAACCGGGGCGGTTGATGTGGCGTAACTTTTCCAATTCCTCGTTCGTGAGAATCGGATAGTGCATTTTCACGAGCCGCGCGCTTTCCGGCGTTGGTTCCAAAAGATTGCCTTCGCCGCCGACCATGATTTCCGTCGAAGTAATAATTTCTTCGCGGATGGGATCAATCGGCGGGTTCGTGACCTGCGCGAAAAGTTGCTTGAAATAATTGTAAAGCAACTGCGGCTTCTCGGACAAAACCGCGAGCGGCGTGTCCGTGCCCATCGAGCCGAGCGGCTGCATTCCGTCGCGCGCCATCGGGCCGACGATGAAACGCAAATCCTCGAACGTGTAACCAAACGCCTGCTGCCGTTGCAAAATGGACGTGTGATCGTCCTCATGCAAATGCGGCGGCTCCGGCAAATTTTTCAGCAGGACGTGATTTTCTTCCAGCCATTTGCCATACGGCTGCGCGGAAGAATATTTTTTCTTCAGTTCTTCGTCCGCGATGATGCGGCCTTCTTCGAGGCTCACCAAAAACATTTTGCCCGGCTGCAAACGGCCTTTGACCGCGATGCGTTCCGGCGCGACCGGCAGCACGCCCGCTTCCGACGCCATAATAACTACGTCGTCTTTAGTGACGTAATAACGTGACGGGCGCAGACCGTTACGGTCGAGGCACGCGCCGATAAATTTTCCGTCCGTGAACGCCATGGAAGCCGGGCCATCCCACGGTTCCATCAAGCAGGAATGGAATTCGTAGAACGCTTTGCGTTCCGCGTCCATGCTCTCGTGATTTTCCCACGGCTCGGGAATCATCATCATCATCGCGTGCGGCAGTTCGCGGCCCGCGAGCGTGAGCAGCTCCACGCAATTGTCAAACTGCGCCGAGTCGCTGCCGTCCGTGTTGATGACGGGCAGAATTTTTTTCAGGTCGTCGCCGAAAATTTTGCTGGTGAACAGCGCCTGCCGAGCCTTCATCCAGTTCACGTTACCGCGCAGCGTGTTGATTTCGCCGTTGTGCGCGATGCAGCGATTCGGATGCGCGCGATCCCAGCTCGGGAACGTGTTCGTGGAAAAACGCGAATGCACGAGCGCGATGGCCGTGGTCACGGCGGGATTCCGCAGATCGTCGTAATACTTTTCCACCTGCTCGGACATCAACATGCCTTTGTAGGTCAACGTGCGCGCCGACAAACTGGAAACGTAAAACCATTTGCCACCGGCAAATTTATTGCCGTAACGAATCGTCTGTTCCGCGACTTTGCGGATGACATAAAGTTTTCTTTCAAACGCCGCTTCGTCTTTGATAGCCGCGCCGCGTCCGACAAAAACCTGTTCCATGAACGGCTCGGCGGACACCGCTGTTTTGCCGAGCGAAGAATTATTCAACGGCACATCGCGCCAGCCGAGCAGCGTCTGACCTTCGGCGGAAATGATTTTGGAGAATTCGTTTTTAATCGCTTCACGTTCGCCGGGATTCGGCGGCAAAAACATTTGTCCGACGCCGTATTCGCCGACTGCCGGAAGTTTGAAACCGAGGCGCGCCGCTTCCGTCACAAAAAAATCGTGCGGGACTTGAATGAGAATGCCCGCGCCGTCGCCGGTATTCGCCTCGCAGCCGACCGCGCCGCGATGATCGAGGTTGACGAGAATTTGCAGGGCGTCGCTGACCATTTGGTGCGACTTCTTGCCCTTCATGTTGACAACGAAGCCGAGTCCGCACGCATCGTGCTCGAACTGCGGGTCGTAGAGTCCTTGTTTCGGTGGTGCGCCCAAGCGCACGTCACCAGTCTCATTAGCTTTCGGCATTTTATTCAGGTGAACGCGGAATGGATAAGTCCGCGTTCCTTTATTTTTTACTTAAAATAATCTGCGACGCAATAAATGTTTTCAAAATAAATGGGATTTCGCGCATTAGAATTTAATTTTTTCTTGGCCTTTGCATTAGCCATAGAAAACATTGCGCGTGAAAAAAGCTGTTACCTTTCCGCAACGGCGTAAATATACCTGTGAAATGATGAATGACGACCGCGCCTTGCTACGCGATTACGCCCGGAACCATTCCGAGGCTGCGTTCGCCACGCTCGTCGCGCGTCATGTCAATCTCGTCTATTCCGTGGCGCTGCGCTCGGTGCGCGACGCGCATCTGGCCGGGGAAATCACGCAGGCGGTTTTCATCATTCTCGCGCGCAAGGCGGATTCGCTCGGCGACAAAACGATTTCGCCCGGCTGGCTCTGCCGCACGGCGCGCTATGCAAGTGCCAATGCGCTAACCATTCAACGGCGGCGCCGGCAACGCGAACAGGAGGCATATATGCAATCCACTTTAGACGAAGCCGCGAATGAACCCACGCCCGACGAAAATTGGAATCAAATTGCGCCGCTGCTAGACGGTGCGATGGAACAGCTCGGCCAGAAAGATCACGACGCGCTCGTGCTGCGATTTTTTGAGAACAAAACGTTTGCGGAAGTCGGCGCAACTTTGGGCGCGAGCGAGGACGCGGCGAAAATGCGCGTGAGCCGCGCGCTGGAAAAGTTACGGAAGTTTTTCACCAAACGCGGCGTGAGTTCGACCACGGCCATCATTGCCGGGGCGATTTCCGCCAACTCCGTTCAGGCCGCGCCCGTGGTGCTGGCAAAATCTGTGACCGCCGTGGCGATTGCCAAAGGCGCGGCGGCCAGCGGTTCAACCTTAACCTTCACAAAAGGAGCATTAAAAATTATGGCGTGGACGAAAGCAAAAACGGCAATTGCCATCGGCTTGGGAGTCTTGCTTGCTGGAAGTGGCGGCATTCTTATAGCCAAGAAAATGACAGCTCGAACAAATGCTTTTGAGGCTGAAGGCGTTTTAGAATTTGGAAGCGGCAATTGGAAACAGACAAATCAATTCAAAGTATTTGTCAGCGGAGACAAATGGTTAATCCGAACCACACCACAAAATTCTCCTGTGGGTTATTATGAGGATTCCTACGATGGGGAATATATTTATCACTACCAAAAGATCGGCGACCAACCAGATAATGGCGGACCGATTACTGCAAGTGGTGTTGTCGAGGAAAATGATATTCCTAATAATCGAGCCGATTATGTTGTTCCTACTTGGCTGGCTTTTGGTTCGGCCGGCTATTTTGACTCACTGAAAGGAAATGCAGCCAAACCATTTTTTGACTGGGCAGAACCAATTGCTTCAGAACTTAAAAAACTTATGGTTGTAGATCTAAGACGTTCCGACCGGCAGCCTTTTGTTCCCACTTACATTTATTGTCAGGAAATGAACCGCCGCTATCGGGTGATACAGTTCACGAACTTCGACGGCTTGCTTCTCCCACGTGAATTCGCACTCGAATCGTTTCCGCGCGGCGCTGATGCTACCAATCCTCCAAATTATTTTGTTCATGGCCTTTTGATTAAGGTTTCAAAATTGCAAGACAATCAAGAGTTCAGACCAATGTTGTCCGAGCGCACTTACACCGAGGACGAGCGTTTTTTGGGTGGCAGATCAGCATTTTATGTCAACACGAGTAAAGGTTGGTTTGCGACGAATAGTCCGCAATGGAAGGCGCTATCAAAAATATGGGATTCCAAATTTGGCAGTCTTATTTGGCCTCGCAATGGAACAAATATAGCTGGGGTTGAGCCTTGAACGATTCGCGATTTGTTTCATAGTTCACGGTTAATTCCTTTCGCCATTCGCGCAAACCATTTTACACGCCGCCCGCGAGTTGTATAATGTCCGTCTGTGAATTCGCAAAAGCGTCAGCGCGTCGTCTGCGGCATGAGCGGAGGAGTTGATTCCTCGGCGACGGCGGCGCTTTTGATCGAGCAGGGTTACGATGTTATCGGCATCACGCTCAAGCTCTGGCCGCAGGATTGTGTGAACCGCGCGGAGGACAAATGCTGCGGCCCGCAGGCCGTCACCGACGCGCGCTCGGTCTGCGACAAGCTCGACATCCCGTATTACCTCATTGACGAGGCGGCGGAATTCCAGAAGCACGTCATCCAATACTTCGCCGATGAATACAAGGCCGGCCGCACGCCGAATCCGTGCGTGATGTGCAATCAGAATTTGAAGTTCGGAAGATTGATTGACCGCGCGGATCAACTCGGCGCGGATTTCATCGCGACGGGACATTTTGCGCGCGTGGAAAAGAATGTCGACGGTTCGCGATACTTGCTCAAGCGCGGCAAAGATGCGCGCAAGGATCAAAGTTATTTCCTGTTCTCACTGCGACAAGATCAGTTGGCGCGTATTATATTTCCGTTGGGCAAAAAAACTAAAAGCGACACGCGTGATGTGGCGCGGCATTGCAATCTCAAGACGGCCGACAAGGAAGAGAGCATGGAAATCTGTTTCGTGCCGGACAACAATTACGGCGGCTTTCTTCAATCCGCGAACCTCGTGCAAAAACATCGCGGCGACATTGTGGATGTTCACGGCCATGTGCTTGGCCAACACGACGGCATTGAATTTTACACCATCGGTCAACGCAAAGGTCTCGGCATCACGACGGCCAAGCCAGTTTACGTCGTCGAGTTGGATGCGGAAAATAATCGCGTGATGGTGGGTGATGAAGCCGCGCTCGACCGCGATGAATTTATCGCCGACCGCTGTAACTGGCATCCGTTTGAAAAGCTGACCGAGCCAATCGAAGTGACGGCGAAGATTCGCTACAACCATCCCGGCGCGGCGGCAACGGTGACGCCTTTTGAAAATGGAAAAGTAAAAGTAAAATTGCATTCGCCCGCGCGTGCCATCACGCCCGGCCAGGCGGCAGTTTTTTACCAGGACGATTTGGTAGTGGGCGGCGGCTGGATTATGCGGTGATTTTGTTGCAACGATGGCGGTGAATAGATTCGGCTTGCACGGGGCACGGTGGTTGTTACGATTTTGACACGTTCATCCGCCAGTCCGGCGGGTTTTCTTTTTTTAACCGGCGGCAATTTATTTTTTTACCTGTGAAAATTTTCAGCGGCACTGCCAATCAACCTCTCGCCAACGCCATCTGTAAATCCATCGGTGTGCCACTCGGTAATTGCACCATTTCGCCGTTTCCTGATGGTGAGACGTTTGTGAAAATTGAAGAGAATGTGCGCGGCGAAGATATTTTTATCATCCAGCCCACCTCGCCGCCGACAAATCATAATCTGATGGAAATGTTCATCATGATGGACGCGTTGCGTCGCGCGAGTGCAAAGCGGATTACCGCCGTAATGCCATTTTACGGCTACGCGCGACAGGATCGCAAAGACCAGCCGCGCGTTCCAATCACCGCGAAGCTCGTGGCGAATCTGCTCGTCGCTGCCGGTGCGAATCGCGTGTTGACGATGGATTTGCATGCGCAACAGATTCAAGGATTTTTTGATATTCCGGTGGATCATCTTTATGCCGCGCCGGTGATGTATGATTATCTGAAGAAGAAAAATTTGAGCAATCTGGTCGTGGTGAGTCCCGATGCCGGCGGTATCAAAATGGCGCACGCGTATTCGCAGACGTTGGAATCGGAACTCGCGATCGTCGCCAAGCGCCGCAAGAGCGCAACGGAAGTTGAGAGCATGGCGGTCATCGGCGAAATCGAGGGCAAAAATGTTTTGCTCGTGGACGATTTGACCGAGACGGCGGGCACACTGACCTCGGCGGCGGCGGTGTTGAAGACGAAAGGCGCAAAAAACATCATGGCCTGCGTTTCCCACGCGCTTTTGAACGACACAGGCATCCAAAGATTACGCAATTCTGCCATTGACGAATTGATAACAACTGATACAGTCCAACGCCCTGCGATTGACGGCGTAAAGATAACTACGCTATCGGTTGCGGGGCTTTTGGGCGAAGCCATCAAACGGATTCATACAAATTCGTCGGTGAACTCGCTCTTTGAATTTAAGGGCGGACGCACCAGTTAAGCGTCGCCAAGAAACAATTTTACAATTTATAAAATGAAATCAGTCGCCTTAAAAGCCTATCCGCGTTCCCAAGTGCAACGCGCCGAAGTCACCAAACTCCGTCGCGCCGGTCGCGTGCCCGCCACCATTTATGGTCGCCAGGCCGCGCCGCAAAACCTCGAAGTTGTTTCGAAGGAGATTGCCGATTTGTTGAACCACTCGGTTTCAGAAAATCTGCTCGTGGATTTGACCGTCGAAAAAGACGCGCGTTCCAAGCGCCTCGCGCTCGTGCAGGAAGTTCAACACCATCCGTTGAGCGGTAAGGTGGTGCACGTTGATTTTCACGAAGTGGCCGAGACGGAAAAAGTCACTATCTTTGTTCCCGTTGAAACCGTCGGCGAACCGGCTGGCGTTAAAAACGGCGGCGGCACGCTGGAACACATTTTGCACAAGTTGAAAGTGCGTTGCTTGCCGAAAGATTTGCCGGAACAAATCACGCTCGACGTGAGTGCGCTGGAAATCGGCAAGTCCATCCACCTCGGCGAAATCGTTCCGCCGGCGGGCGTGGAAATTGTTGGTGAAAAATCCCGCACCGTCGTGGCCGTGGCCGCGCCGCGCGCCGAAGAAGAAGTCGTAGCCGCCGATGCGACGAAGGCTGCTGGCGACGTCGAAATGACGAAGGAGAAGAAAGAAGAAGGCGCCGAAGGTGCTGCTCCTGCCAAGGCCGATGCGAAAGCTGGCGACAAAAAAGCCGAAGCCAAGCCCGAAGCGAAGGCCGAAGCCAAGAAGAAATAATTTAAGCGGCGCAAGCCGCTGCGCCTGCGAATGGAAAATATTTTTCTCATCGTGGGTTTGGGCAATCCCGGCGCGGAATACATGAAGACGCGCCACAATGCCGGTTTTTTGCTGGTCGAACAATTGGCGGAACAGTGGCAGTCGGGTTGGGCAAACGAACGCAAGTTTGTTGCCCGCGTGGCGAAGTCCGAACGCAACGGCAAGAAAGTTTTGCTGTGCGAGCCGCAGACGTTCATGAATTTGAGCGGCGAATCGGTCGGAGCGTTGGTAAATTATTACCGGTTGCCGTTGGGAAAATTTTTAGTGGCCGTAGACGATGCGGATTTGCCGTTTGGCGAAATCCGGTTGCGTAAGAGCGGCAGCAGCGGTGGACATCACGGTTTGGAGTCCATCGAGCAACATCTAGCGTCACGCGAGTTTGCGCGATTGCGGATTGGCATCGGTCGCAAAGATAGTTCGCGTCAGATTGCCAATTATGTTCTCGGAAAATTTGATTCGTCCGAAAACGAGTTGCTAAAAAAAGTTTTGGAACGGGCGGCGAATCAGGTTGAAACCTGGCTGACGTCTGGAATCGAAAAGGCGATGAGCCAATTTAACGGAGTCGTGGACTCCACAAACGAAGAAAAATGAAAAAATACGAAGGTCTGTTCATCCTGAACTTGAACGGCAAAGAAGACGGCGTCAAAGACGCCCTCGACAAAATTTCCACCGACATCACCGCCGTGGGCGGCAAGATTGAAACGGTGCAGAAAATGGAAAAGAAAGCGTTTTCCCGCATCGCCGACAAGCGCCACAGCGCCGGTTTTTACGCGAACGTCATTTTTGATGCGACGCCCGCCGCCATCGCGCAGTTGCAGAAGAAATTCACGCTGAACGAAGACGTGTTCCGCGTGCTCTTCACGATTGCGCCAGCCCCGAAAGCTGCAAAATAATTCGCCGCAAGTTTTATGGCCAGCTTCAACAAAGTCATCCTGATGGGCAACTTGACGCGCGATCCCGAATTGCGCTACACGCCCAAAGGCACGGCCATCGCCAAGATCGGCCTCGCGGTCAACCGCGTCTGGACGAATGAAGCGGGTGAAAAAAAGGAAGAAGTGACTTTCGTTGACGTGGATGTTTTTGGCCGCACGGCGGAAAACGTCGGTCAATACATGCGCAAAGGCCGTCCGATTATGATCGAAGGCCGACTTAAGCTCGATCAGTGGGATGACAAAGCCACCGGTGCAAAGCGCAGCAAACTCGGCGTGATTGCCGAAACCGTTCAATTTCTCGGTAGCGCTCCCGGCAGTGAAGGTGGCGCACCTGCGGCTTCCGCTCCGCGTGCCGCTCGTCCGGCTGCCGCTGCACCAGCCGCCGATCCCGTCGAAGGCGATGGTCCGCCCGAAAGCGACGACGTTCCGTTCTGATTTTTTAACTCCGCAACTAAAATATTTTTTGTATGGCAAAAACTGAAGTTATCCTCACGCAACACATCATCGGTCTCGGTGGTGAATCTGACAACGTCCGCGTCGCCGCTGGTTACGCGCGCAATTATCTTTTCCCGCAGCGCCTCGCCGTGCCGGTCACGTCGGCGAACAAGCGCCAGCTCGAAGCGCTCAAGCAGAAGCGCGCCGAACGCGAAGCGCATGAATTCAACCACATGACCGACCTCGCCAAGGCGCTCCAGAAATTGGTGTGCGTTGTCAAGGTCAAGACCGGCGAAGACGGCAAGCTGTTCGGCTCAGTCACCAGCGGCACAATCGCTGACGAACTCAAGCACCAGTTCGACATCGCGCTCGACAAGAAGAAAATCAAGCTCGAACATGCCATCCGTGCGATTGGCGAATTTGAAGTGGAACTCGCTTTGCACGCGGAAGTCAAAGGCACGTTGAAAGTGCGCGTCGAAAGCACCACGCCCGTTGTCGCGCCCGTCGCGGCAGCGGTCGAAGAAAAGCCGCGCACCGAGAAACGCGGTCATCGCGGGGACATCATCGCTCCGACAGAAGCCGAGCTCAAGGCGAAGGCCGAGAAAAAACCCAAGGTTGAAAAGAAGGCGAAGACGGAATAAATTTTTTGCCAAAAGCCGCCCGGAAATCCGGGCGGCTTTTTTTGTTTTCAAGATGCGGATTTGCATCTTTTTCAAAACGCGTGCAGAACCCGAAGCCATTGACGGTGGGCTAATCCGTGCGAGATTGTGCGGAAATTATTTTGTTATTTTGGTTAAACGCCCCGGCTTGCTTCGGTTTGCCGGTTTGTGGTTTAATCAAGTTGCTTTCCGTGTGAGCGAAGGCAGATGGGTAACGACGATTGCCGACAGATTGTGAGATTTTCAAAATTAATTGCAGCCGCCTTCGCGATGGCTTTGATTTTCAAGGGGGGTGCGCAAACCGTTACCGGCGTGGCCGGTGGCGGCAGCCACAGCCTGTTTATTAAAGGCGATGGCAGCTTGTGGGGCATGGGGTTTAATACATCCGGTGAGCTGGGCAACGCAGTTGCGTTGACCAATTACACCAACGTGCCGCTGCTGGTGGCCAACCGGCCCGATTACGGCAGTGACCGCAGGCGACCGACACACGGCTTTTATCGGGACGAATGGCAGCTTGTGGGTGATGGGTGACAATGCCTACGGCCAGTTGGGCGACGGCACCACCAATAGCATCAGTGTGCCGGAGCAGATTGTCGCCAGCAACGTTACGGCGGTAGTTGCGGGTGCCGACCATACTTTGTTTCTCAAAAATGACGGGAGCCTGTGGGGCATGGGCTACAATGGTGACGGCGAACTGGGCATTGGCAGCTACTTTAGCACCAACTCGCCGCAACAAATTGTGCCTGCAAATGTTGTCAAGGTGTCGGCTGGCAACACTGATAGTTTGTTTATCAAAAGCGACGGCAGTTTGTGGGGCATGGGCTACAACGGTGACGGCGAGCTGGGCGATGGCACTTACACCAACACCATCAACTTGCCCGAACAAATTCTCGCCAGCAATGTGGTGGCGGTGGCCGCCGGTTATGCGCACAGCCTCATTCTCGAGGCGGATGGCAGCCTGTGGGCCACGGGTGGAAATGGCAACGGCCAGTTGGGCGACGGCACGACCAACCTGAACGTCAACGTGCCCGAGCTGATTGTCGCCAGCAATGTCACAGCCATTGCCGCCGGCTGGGATCAGAGTCTTTTCATCAAGGCGGACGGCAGCTTGTGGGCGATGGGTGGAAATGTCTACGGTCAGTTGGGTGACGGCACTTTTGCAACTGACTCGATTTTCGGAACCAACCAGCCCGAACAGATTGTTGCCAGCAACGTAACAGCCATCGCCGCCGTGTTTCAGTATAGTTTGTTCATCAAGGGCGATGGCAGTTTGTGGGGCATGGGATATAATGGTAATGGACAATTAGGCGACGGCATGACCAACTCGGCCGTCAATCTGCCCGAACAAATTTTCCCCACGCCCAACGCCGTGCCCGTGACGAACATCGTCCTTCAAATCCAATTGTCCGGGACGAATATGCTGCTAACCTGGCCGGTGTCGGCAGCCGGTTATGTTTTGCAGTCGGTCACTAATCTTACCCCGCCGGTCGAATGGACGACGGTGAACACTGCGCCGGTCGTCGCAAATTTTCTCAACACCGTCATCGGTCAGATTTCTGGAACGTGTTTTTACCGTCTGGCCAGCATTGTGCAGGCGACCGGTTCGCTGCAAGTTGGTCTCTCGCCGGACAGCGTCGTCAGCGGCGGGGCGTCGTGGCAGGTGGATGGTGGCGCGTGGCAAACGAATGGCGCGATTGTTTCCGGCTTGGCGGTTGGCAATCATGCGGTCGCGTTCAGCGCCGTCAGCGGATGGAATTCGCCCGCCAGCTTTTCAGTGTTGATTGGCAGCAATGCCTTGACCGTCACGAATGGAATTTACGTTCAGCAGCCCGGTTCGCTCCAAGTGAACATCGCCCCCGCTCCCGCCGTCAGTCAGGGCGCGGCGTGGCGCGTGGATGGCGGCACGTGGCTGGGCAGTGGCGCCTCGGTTCCCGGCCTGACCGTTGGCAGTCATACAGTGACATATATTCCGCTGGGCGGCTGGACCAACCCCGCCAGCCAGACGGTTTCCATTCTCGCTGATCAGCCGACCGTGACGAATGCGACTTATGTTTTGATCAATGACAGCGTGCGGCCGACCAATCAGATTATTTCGCCGACTGCCAATCAGTCCGTCAGCAACGCCAGCTTCACCGTGACCGGCAAGGCGGCGGACAACGTCTATGTCGTCGGCGTCCGCTACCAACTGAACAGCGCTGGCTGGAATCCCGCCACTACCACGAACCAGTGGACGAACTGGACGGCGGTCGTTTCCTTGATGCCCGGAACCAACACGGTCAAAGCCTATACCGTCGACGCGGCTGGAAATGTTTCCACCACCAACACCGTGAGTTTTGTCTGCGTGCTGAACACGCCGCTGACCGTCCGCACCAACGGCGTCGGCTCGATCACGCCGAACGACAACGGAGTGGCACTGACCGTTGGAAAAATCTACAGCCTCACGGCCACAGCCAAAACGGGTTTTGTCTTCTCCAATTGGACGGGTGGAATCAATTTCCCATCAACCGTGTTAACCAATAAGACGAAGCTGACTTTCGTCATGCAATCTAATTTGTGGCTGCAGGCCAATCTCACCGAGACAACCAAGCCGACGTTGACCGTGACCTCGCCCAAGACCGGAGCGAAAGAGACCGACGCCACTGTCAAGATCATCGGAACCACCAAGGACAACTGGAAGGTTATCGGCGTGTGGAGCCAGTTGAACGGCGGGCTGCCGCATCTTGCCAGCACGGTTAACAACTTCGTGAACTGGACGAACACCGTCACGCTCAACTCCGGCACTAATACCGTAAAAACCTACGCCCAAAACGCCGGCGGCAAATTCTCCACGACCAACAGCCTGACGCTGACGCATTGAAGCCTTCGTTCGCGTTAGCGTTTGCCGGTTGACCAGTTGGATTGGGTGGTGATAAATCTTGCCATTGGCCGCTGATTCCTTAAATTGTCCGACCGTTTTTCAATTTATGCAAATCAACTCGTTTCCGTCCCTTTTGGCGCAGGCGGCTCCGCCCGCCGGCCAGCCGCAAAACCCCGTCATGGCGTTCCTGCCGATGATTTTGCTGGTGGTGGTTTTCTATTTCATCCTAATCCGCCCGCAGCAGAAGCGCGCGAAGGAATTGCGCAAGCTGATTGAGTCACTCAAGTCCGGCGACGAGGTGGTCACTAGCGCCGGTATTGTCGGCACGGTCGTCACCGTGAAGGACAAGACGGTGACGCTGCGCTCCGGCGATGCGAAATTTGAAATCACCAAGGCTTCCGTCGCGGAAATCGTGGCCGATCCCAACGCCACCGTGGTCAAAGCGTAAATTGTCATGAACAAGAACAACAACTTCGGGCGTTTCCTGTTGGTCATCGCCATCATCCTCTGGTCGCTGTTTGAGATTTATCCGCCGGCCTCTCGCAACTTGGTGCAGCAATTTTCCAGTCGCGCGCAGAACCAAGACGACACGTTCAAGGCGATTCTCGCGCAGACGTCCGTGCTGCAAAAGGCTGGCACGAATGATTTCGCCGCGCTCTCGCTCGCGACCGGCACGAACGATTTGCAGAAATACTTTCCCTTCATCGGCGCGCAGAATCAGGTTCACCCGAATCTGTTCATTTTGAATCGTCTCCAGCGCGACGCGGCGGGCAAAATCAAATTGGGTCTGGATTTGCAGGGCGGCACATCGTTTCTCGTCGAAATGGACACGACCAAACTGGCGAACACGAACGAGACGAGCAGCGCGCTGTCGCAGGCCATTGAAGTGTTGCGCAAACGCATTGACCGTTTCGGTGTGGCGGAGCCGGTCATCCAGTCGGCGGGTGGCAACCGCATTCTCATCCAGTTGCCCGGCCTCTCGCAGGCGGACAAGGACAGCGCCAAGTCGCAGATTCAGAAGACGGCGTTCCTCGAATTCCGCATGGTGAAGGATGACAGTGACGAAATCATCAAGAACGGCGAGCCGATTCCGTATGGTTACGAATTGCTCAAGCACGTTGACCAGCAGGCCGACGGCACGACGCGGCTGGAGCAGTTCATCGTCAAAAAGAAACCGGAGAACGGGCTGTTCGGCGACATCATCAAGAGCGCGATGGTCGTGCGCGGCAATTTGGGCGAACCGCAGATTGACTTTACGCTCTCCGATGACGGCGCGAAAAAATTTGGCGACACCACGCGTGACAACGTCGGCCACCGTCTCGCCATCGTGCTGGACGGCGAACTGTATTCTGCGCCGAACATCCAAAGCCCGATTGAAACCGGCAATGGCCAGATCACCGGCAGCTACACGATTCAACAGGCGCTCGAACTGGCGAATGTGTTGCAGAACCCGTTGAAAGCGCCGTTGAAAATTGTTTATGCCAGCGACGTTGACCCGACGCTTGGTAAGGATTCCATCCGCAGCGGTATCAAGGCGTCCATCGCGGGCGTGTTGTTCGTCTCCGTGTTCATGCTTTGTTATTATTGGATTGCGGGTATCGCGGCCAATGTCGCGCTTTGCACGAATATTATCATCCTGCTGGGCGTGATGTGTTCCATCGGCACAACCTTCACCTTGCCGGGTATTGCTGGCGCGGTGTTGACCGTCGGTATGGCGGTGGACGCGAACGTGCTGATTTACGAACGCATCCGGGAAGAACTCGCGAAGGGCAAATCCCTGCGTGGCGCGATTGACGCCGGTTACGCCCGCGCCTTCGGAACAATTTTTGATTCGCACGTCACCACGCTCATTTCGTCCATCATTTTGATTTTCATGGGCACGGGCGAAATCAAAGGCTTTGGTGTCACACTGACCATCGGCGTGGCCGCGAGCTTGTTTACCGCGCTCGTCGTGACGCGGTTGATCTTCAACTTCATGATTGACCGGAACATGATCCAGTCGCTCTGGATGATGCACATTATCAAAAGCTCCAAAGTGGACTTCATGAAAGTCGGCAAGCCGCTCGCGCTCGCTACCACGGTATTTGTCGCGGCGTCATTGGGCTTCGGCATTTCGCGCGGCGAAAAACTTTTCGGCGTGGATTTCCTCGGCGGCGACAGCACGACTTACAGCTTTGTGCAGAAAATTGACGAACAGCAGATTCGCAACGCGCTGACCGCCGTCGGCGAAAAAGACGCGCAAATCCAATATCAAAAAGATGTCGGTGCCGGCACCGAAACGCTGCGCCTCACGACCTCCAGCGGCTCGGTGGACAACGTCAAGGCTGCGCTCGAAAACCTGCCGTCGGCGCAATTCAAGTTGCTTGGCAGCCAGCAAGTCGGCGCGACGCTCGGCAAAGAAATTCAGCAATCGGCAATCGTCGCCTCGCTGCTCTCGCTGTTCGGCATTCTCGTTTATGTCGCGTTCCGCTACGAATTTTCCTTCGCCGTCGCCGCCGTCGCCGCCGTGCTGCACGACGTGCTGTTTGCGATTGGCGCGTATTGTATCGCCAACGCCGTGTCCGGTCGCCAGTTCAACGCCACCGTCGTCGCGGCGATTCTGACCATCATCGGTTTCTCCATCAACGACAAGATTGTTATCTTCGACCGTATCCGCGAACAGCTGAAGCTCGGCGTGCGCGGCTCGTTCAAGGACATCATCAACATGTCGCTCAACCAGACTTTGAGCCGCACAATCATCACCAGCGGCACAGTATTCTTGGCAACGCTCTCGCTGTTCATCTTCGGCGGCGGCGTCATCAACGACTTCGCGTTCACGTTCCTCGTCGGCATCATCGTCGGCACTTACTCGTCCATCTACATCGCGAGCGTCATCGTGTTGTGGTGGCACAAAGGCGAACGTCCCGACCTCGGTGGTGGTTCGCAGGTAAGCGTGCAGAATGCAAATGTCCCCGCGGCAAAAGCCTAATTTTATTTCTTAATCGCAATCCTATTCGTAATCTTCATTCCGTTTTAGTAAACAAACGGATCAAGATTACGATGGCGAAAAAGATAAAAATAAAAACCGCAGACACGATATGCTTGCGTTGATTCAAATCACGCCATGGCATTGGGCGGGCTTCATCCTGTTCGTCTTTGTCTGCATCGCCGTGGACATGGGCGCGTTCAGCAAACGTGCCCGCGCTGTCAGTTTTCGCGAAGCACTCGTGTGGAGCGCGGTTTGGTTCACGCTCGCGATGCTGTTTGCCGCGCTGCTCGTGCCGCTGCGCGGACACGAAGAAGCGACTGAATTTGTCACCGGCTATCTCATCGAACTATCACTGTCGCTCGATAACATCCTCGTCATCGCGCTGATTTTTACCGCGTTCAAAGTCCCGCCGGAATTTCAGAAGCGCGTGCTTGTGTGGGGCATTCTCGGCGCGCTCGTCATGCGCGGCGCGATGATCGGCGTCGGCGCGGTGCTCATTCAGAATTTTAGCTGGGTGCTTTATATCTTTGGCGTTTTCCTGGTCATGACCGGCGTCAAAATGTTGTTCGCGAAAAAAGAAGCCATCGAACCGGAGAACAATCCCGTCATCCGTTTCGCGCGAAAATTTTTCCCGGTTTCGCCAACGATGGAGGGTCAGAAATTTACCACTCGTTGGAATGGCCGTTTTGCACTCACGCCGCTCGCGCTCGTATTGATATTGGTCGAGACGACTGATTTGATTTTTGCCGTGGATTCCGTGCCCGCCGTATTCGCCGTCACACAAAAAGCCTTCATCGTTTTTACCTCAAACGTCTTTGCCATCCTCGGCCTGCGTTCGTTGTATTTCCTGCTCGCCGGCGCGATCGGCTTGTTCCGCTACCTCACCGCCGGCCTGTCGCTCGTGCTGGTTTTCATCGGTGCGAAAATGTTGCTCGATCCGCACGACCACGCGCCGCAATGGTTTCAGATTAAGATTCCGACTGTCACTTCGTTGCTCGTCGTCGCGGCGATTTTGGCTATCGCTATCGCTTTGTCCATCACGGCCGCACGGCGCGAAAAACTCGCTGCTAAATGAAATTTCGCTGGACGCTGGCAACACCGCAACCGCTTCTCGCGGAACTGCTCGCCACACAGTTAAAAATTTCCCCGCTGCTTGCACAATGTTTGCTCAATCGCGGTTTGAGCGAGCCGGACGTAATTGAAAGATTTCTCGCACCGCGTCTGAAAAATCTTTCTGATCCGTTTCTGCTCCCGAATATGAATGTGGCCGTGGAGCGATTGCTGCTGGCGCACGAACGCGACGAACCGCTCGTCATCTTTGGCGATTATGACGTGGACGGCGTGACTTCGACGACACTGTTGCTGGAATTTTTGCGAAAACTCGGCTGGCGCGTGGACGCATATCTGCCGCATCGCATGGACGAAGGTTATGGCTTGAGTCGCGACGGCGTGGAAAATTGTCTCAAGAAATCTCCCTTAAAATTATTGCTCGCCGTGGATTGTGGTTCAACCGCCGTGGAAACAATTTCATGGCTGCGCGAGAAAAATGTGGATGTCATCGTTTTGGATCATCATCAGGTTTCCAATCCCGCGCCCGCCGCCGTGGCGCTTGTAAATCCACAACTCCCAACTTCTAACTCCAATCTTCCATCTCCTTTTACCGAACTATGTTCCGTCGGACTGGCGTTCAAACTGGCGCACGCCATTTTAAAACGTGGACGTGAAACAGGTTTGCCCGGCGCGGCGGAGTTTGATTTGAAATCGCTTTTGGATTTGGTCGCGCTGGGCACGATTGCAGATTTGGTTCCGCTAATTGGCGAAAATCGGATTCTCGTCACTGCCGGATTAGAAAGGTTGAACACGACGCAGCGCGCCGGGATTGTCGCTTTAAAAGAAGTGGCACAGTCGCCGGAAAAACTCGGCACGCACGATGTCGGCTTCCAACTCGCGCCGCGACTGAATGCTTCGGGGCGATTGGAAACGGCGGAAGAATCATTGCGGTTGATGCTTGCGGAAAATGTGGATGAGGCTCTGCCGCTCGCGCAAAATCTCGATGCACGGAATCGCGAGCGCCAGAAAATTGAGCGCGGCATCAGCGAGGCGGCCAGTGGCAAAGTGCGTTCGAAGTTCGATGCAGAAAAAGATTTTGTCATCGTCGAGGGCGAATTGCTCTGGCACATCGGCGTGGTGGGCATTGTCGCGTCGCGTGTGTTGCAGGAATTTTATCGTCCGACAATTGTCCTTGGCGGCGATGCCGAAGTTTGGCGCGGCTCAGGTCGCAGTATCGTTGGTTTTGATTTAGCCGCTGCGTTGCGCGAGTGTGACGATTTGCTCATCAAACATGGCGGTCACGCGATGGCGGCGGGGCTTACCATTGCGCCGGACAAGGTAGATTTGTTCCGTGCGCGCTTGAATGAAATTGCTCGGCGCACTTTGAAGCCGGAAGATTTGCAACCGCCCTTGCGCATGGACGCAGAGGTTGAGTTAAAGGAAATCAGTTTGGATTCATTGTTGGAACTGGAACAGTTGAAGCCGATGGGGCAGGGGAATCCGGCGCTGCAATTTTGCGCACGGAATCTCATGCAAAAGAAACCGGCGCTGCGCATGGGCGCGACGAAGCAGCACGTTAAGCTGTGGGTGACGGACGGCGTAGTGACGCACGAGGCAGTCTGGTGGAACGCGGGCGCGTTGCCGGACGGGAAATTTGATCTGGCCTTTGCGCCGAGCGTGAACGAGTTCAATGGCCGGACGACGGTGCAGTTGAAAGTTTTGGACTGGCGCGCGGCTTGATTCTTGTTTTTATAAATCAAGCCGAGGTTGAAAAGCCTGTTTTTTTGGCAAACCGCCTAAATCTTCAGACAGTTTTTTTGTATAGCTGAGATTTTCCTTGGTGTAGAGTCTCGCGCTGCGAGGACTTGAATCCCCATTCCGAACACGAACAAGTTCACATTCTCATACGAAATCCACCTTCGACGCGGCGCCCCCCAGCATCCTTGCCAAGCGAACGGAGCGATAAAATGGGCGGTGCCAATTCACGAAGCCACGGATAAAAAAGTGGAATGGTGTTCAGCTTATAGTTTAGAGGCGCAAAAGCTTAAAACGAGAACGTGCTAGAGTTTTTTGGCGCATTTTTATTTAAAAAGTTCTGGATTAATATGTGCTTTTGAAGCCATTTTAATTTGTGAATTTAAGGCGTGATATGACCAGAATGTTTCAAGGTTTTGGATTTATTGTCCTGATTGTCGCCCTGTTGCCGTTGTCGTGTGCCACTCCACATCTGCAACCCGTGAGCAACCTTTCCAAACTGGACGCAACCAATTCAATTATTTTCGGAAAAATTGAATGTTGGAAAAATGACAAGTTGATGGTTAAACCGGCCCAGAAATATTCTGATCCCACCATGATGTTTCAAATTAGCCGGTATGTTTCGGATACGTCGATCGACACTAATTTATGGAGGTCTGGGGAATATTCCTTCACGGTTCCGGTCTTTAAGAACGGCATCAAGGATGGCTATTTTTCATTCGTAGTTCCACCGGGGGAATATTATTTTGTTGACCTTGGTTATTATAATTTTTTTGCCGACAACCCTGTCATCGAGATGAGAACATATTCAGGCAAGCAACCCGTTTTGATGACCTTTGATGCTCCGGCCAATCAGGCTGTTTATATTGGGACACTGCGAAACAAATTTAATGTCCTACATGACAATCTCCTCTTTTATGAAGTCGCAATGAAAACCGACGTAGCGAATGAATTTGATGATGACAAAGAATGGTTTTTGAAATCAAACCCAAAATTTAAAACGAATGTTGTCGAGGGAATAGTAAAATTCAGGAATCTTCCAAAATAAAAATTTCGGTGCTTTGCAAAGCCTTCAAATTCCCCGCGTGTTCAAAATCTTGGCGGCGTGACGGGTGGCGATTTGAAAAGGGCTTGCCAGAAACGGGTTTCTGGCTAGAATCGGCTTCGTCTGTAAGATAAATTGACCTTTCGAGCATGGTGAATCTTCAAGTGAACTTGGTTCAGTGATGATTTGAAACCCGGTAGTCGGGAACAGACGAAAACGGTTAGTATCGAGCAACAAATCATTAAATGAGCACGAAATTGTTTGTGGGAAATCTTTCCTTCAACACCACGGAAAATGACCTGCAGGACGCTTTTGCCGCCCACGGTCAAGTCGTCGAAGCAACCCTCATGATGGACCGGATGACCGGCCGTTCACGTGGGTTTGCGTTTGTCACCTACTCCACACCTGAAGAAGCCCAGAAGGCGATTGAGGCCTTGCACGGCGCGCAACTCGATGGTCGCGCTTTGACAGTCAACATCGCGCGCCCGAAAGAAGAACGTCCTCCCGGCGGCGGCGGTCGTGATCGCGGTCCGCGTCGCGAAGGCGGCGGTGGTGGCGGTTATGGCGGCGGTGGATACGGTGGTGGCGGCAGCCGTGGCGGTGGTGGCGGTGGTCGTGACCGTTATTAACTTTTGAGATAATCACTGGCTTGGGCAGCATCATAAAAATGTTGCCCAAGCTTTTTTGCTGAAAAGGTTTCAATGGAAGAGCACATTGAAGTTGAAGGAAAAATCCTGACGGTTCTCGCAGGCACGATGTTCCGCGTTGAACTCGACAACAAGCATCAGGTGCTGGCGACCATCTCCGGCAAGATGCGGAAACGTTTTGTGCGCCTCACTTCCGGCGACCGCGTGAAGATGGAAATGTCGCCTTACGATCTCAACAAGGCTCGTATCGTTTGGCGTATTGGTTGATTTTTTAGTTGAAGGTTCCAGTTTGAAAGTTGAAGGTTTCGCAATGCGATTGTCTGAACAACTTTCAACCTGCAACTTTTAAATTTCAACATGACTTCCGCAATCATCGTCGCCGCTGGCAAGGGCACGCGCATGGGCACGAATGTTGATAAACTTTGGCTCGAAGTCGCTGGTCGGCCGGTCGTCGCGCACACTTGGAAACAATTCAACGATGCGGCTTGCGTGGACGAAATCATTTTGGTCGTGCGCGACGTAATGCAGCCGCACTTCACCGAACTCGCGGAGAAATTTCATTTTCAAAAACCGTTCCGCCTCGTCGCTGGCGGTGTGGAGCGGCAGGACTCCGTTTGGAACGGGCTGGCCGCTGTTTCAGCTAAAACGGAAATCGTCGCCATTCAAGATGCCGCGCGACCTTGCACAAGTGCGGATTTGATTGCCGCTACAATAGCCGCCGCTCGCGAAACCGGCGCGGCGGTTGCGGCGCAGCCGGTGACGGACACCATCAAGGAAACCGCCGACGGCAAAATTATTTCGCGCACCATTGACCGCTCAAAACTTTGGTCGGTGCAGACGCCGCAAACGTTTCGCTTGGAAGTGATTCGCCGCGCCATCTCCTCGGCGCGTGAACAAAAACTCATTCTCACCGATGACACGGCGGCATGCGAACTCATCGGGCAGCCGGTGCAGTTGGTGAAAGCCGGTGCGCCGAACCCAAAGGTGACCGTGCCGGCAGACTTGCCATTCATCGAATCGCTGTTGCGTTGATTTTCAGGTGGGGCGAGACTGCCAGCGAGCCGGGGCTGGCTTTTGCCTGCGGCTCGCGAGGACGCTTGACCGCCAATTCAGCAAATTCAAAATCTTTGTGTCGGGGCGGCTTCGTGGTAAATTTTTCGGGATGAAACGCCGTTTTATTTTTGGGTTGGTGGTCGTGGCGCTGCTGCTTAACCTCGCGTTGGGCGCGAGGATTTATCTTTCGGCGGCGCAGGCCGCGACGGATGGCGACAATGCGCAGGCGAATTTCCAGATCTTCAACGACGCCGTCCAAAAAATCCGCAGCGAATATGTGGACGGCACGAACCTGACGTATCAGCAGATTGTTTATTCCGCGCTCAAGGGCGCGGTCGGCCAGCTCGATCCGCATAGCGAATTTCTTGATGCGGATTCTTTCCAGCAATTACAGGACGATACGGAAGGCCAGTTTGGCGGTCTCGGTCTGGTCGTGGCGCTGCGCGACGGCCACATTACCGTCATCGCGCCGATTGAGGACACGCCGGGTTCACGCGCGGGAATTTTGAGCGGCGATTACATCACTCAGGTCGAGGGTCAGAGCGTGGAGGGGCAGCCGCTGGCGGATGTCGTCAAGCGGTTGCGCGGCGATCCGGGTTCGTCCGTCATGCTCACGGTGGTGCGACCGGCCAGCGGCGAGAAAAAAAATTACACTTTGCAGCGTGCCGTCATCCAGATGCAGATGGTCAAGGACATCAATGGCCGGCAGCAATTTCCGCTCAGCGAAACCGGCATCGGCTATGTGCGCCTGACGCAGTTCGGCGACAACACGGCGGATGATCTTGAAGCCGCGCTCGGCAAACTGAAACAGCAGGGCATGAAAGGGTTGGTTCTGGATTTGCGGTGGAATCCGGGCGGGCTGCTCGAACAAGCCGTGGCCGTCTGTCAAAAATTTCTGCCGCGCGGCCAGTTGGTGGTTTCCACCGAGGGGCGGCGCGTCGTAGACAAGTATTTTGCGCAGGGCAACGGTGACGAATTGAAAAATATTCCCATCGTCGTCATCGTGAATCTTGGCAGTGCGAGCGCGGCGGAAATTGTCACCGGCTGCCTGCAAGATTTGCATCGCGCCGTGATCCTGGGCGAAAAAACTTTTGGCAAAGGTTCCGTGCAGACGATTTTTCCGCTCGACGACGGCTCGGCACTGAAGCTGACGGTGGCGAAGTATTACACGCCGAGCCACAAGGTGATTCATCAGCATGGTATCACGCCGGACATCCTCGTGCCGGTGAGCGACGCGGAGGAGGCGGCAGTTCTGCTCCAGCGCGCGCCGGAAGGACTTGACGGCATCGCCCCGGCAATGCGCGCCAGCGTAGGCGTGGTTCACGATGAGCAATTGGAACGCGCCAATGATTTGCTCAAGAGTCTGATTCTTTACAACACCCTGGCTGGCGAGAAGACGGCCAAAAAAATTGCGGCGAAGTGATGCCATGACTTTGCTCGCGCTCGAAACTTCCTGCGACGAAACCAGCGCTGCGGTCGTGCGCGATGGGAAAATTCTTTCTAACATCGTCACTTCGCAGATTCAACTGCATGCGGAATACGGCGGCGTCGTGCCCGAACTCGCGGCGCGCGAGCATTTGAAAAATTTTTTGCCGGTCGCACAATCAGCATTGCGTGAAGCGGGAATTTCCATGGCGCAGCTCGACGCCGTGGCCGCGACGCAAGGGCCGGGTTTGCCCAACGCCTTACTCGTTGGTCTCAAAGCGGCGCAGGCGGCGGCGTTTGCGTTGGGCAAGCCGTTCATCGGCATCAACCATCACGAGGCGCATTTGTATTCGCCGTGGATTTCCGGCGAAACTTTGACGGCAGATTTTTCCAAGTTTCAGCCAAACGTCTCGCTGATTGTCAGCGGCGGACACACGCTGCTGGTGCTGGTGAAATCGGAATTGAACCATCGCGTGCTGGGCGGGACGATTGACGATGCGGCGGGCGAATGTTTCGACAAGACCGGCAAGCTCATGGGGCTGCCGTATCCCGCCGGCCCGGTGATTGACCGGCTGGCGGAGCAGGGGAATCCGAGCGCGTTTGCTTTTCCGCGTCCGCTGCTGCACGACGCGAATGACGATTTTAGTTTCAGCGGCTTGAAAACTTCCGTGCGTTATTTTGTCCGCGACCATCCGGCGCTGCTCGACGACCGGCAGAAAGTTTGCGACCTCTGCGCCAGCGTGCAGGCGGCGATCATCGAAGTTCTGGTGAAAAAGACCATTCGCGCAGCGAAGCGTGAACGTGTCCGCTGCGTGACGGCCTCCGGTGGCGTGACGTGCAACCGCGCCTTGCGGCGCGAACTGGAAAGCGCCTGCCAGAAAAACGGCCTGACGTTGCGGCTGGCGGAAAAATCGCTTTGCACGGACAACGCGGCGATGATCGGCATTCTGGCGGAAAGGAAATTGCTGGCACAAACGCCGTTGCCGCTGCTCGACGAGGAAATCAAGCCGGGTTGGGCGCTGGCGTAAATGAAAAAATTTATTTTGCGCGCCGCCGCGCGCAGGAAATTCTTTACTCTCATTTTCCAAATCCGCAAAGTATGCGCGTGTTGATTGATAGTGATTCCCGGCTCAAACCGGTCGCCAGTGCGCCGGCCAGCCCGAAGCCCGACGAATTCTTTTTCGAGTTGCAGGCCGCGATAAAACGGTCGCAGGATTTTCTTTTGTCCGAGCAAAGACCCGAAGGCTTCTGGGTCGGCGAACTCATGGTGGATTCCACGCTCGTTTCCGACATGGTCGCGTATCACCACTGGAACGGGAGCGCGGACAAGGAATGGCAACGGAAGGCGGTCAACCACATTTTCTCGATGCAGTTGCCGGACGGCGGCTGGAATATCTATCTCAACGGCCCGTCCGAGGTGAATGCCACCATCAAGGCGTATCTCGCGCTGAAACTTGCCGGCGTGCCAGTGAAAGATCCACGGATGTTGAAGGCGCGCGAGGTGGCGTTGCATTTCGGCGGCGTGCCGCGCATGAACACGTTTTCAAAATTGTATCTCGCGCTCATCGGTTTATTTCCGTGGGAATATGTGCCGACGATTCCGTGCGAGGTGCTGCTCATCGGCAAATGGTTCCATGTGAATTTCTGGGACATGAGCAACTGGTCGCGCGGAATGATTGTGCCGCTGGCCATCATCAACCATTTCAAGCCCACGCGCCCGGTGAACGTGACGCTGGACGAACTGTATCCCGACGGCATCCATGAACGCGACCTCGCGCTCGCGCCTGACCCGGAAAAGATTTCGCTGCGCAATTTTTTCCTGTGGCTTGACCGGCTGCACAAGCTGGCGGAATGGTTTGCGGAACACAGCATCCATCCGTTTCGCAAAACGGCGCTGAAAAAATGCGAAAACTGGATGCTCGAACGCTTCGAGGGCAGCGATGGTCTGGCCGCGATTTTTCCGGCGATGCTCAATTCGCTTATCGCGCTCAAGGCGCTCGGTTATCCCGACGACCATCCGCAAGTCGTCCGCGCCGCACACGAGTTGAAGAAACTTGAGCACGAGGAAAAAGATTCCGTGCGCATCGAGCCGTGTTTTTCGCCGGTGTGGGACACGGCCATCGTTGCGATTTGTCTGCGCGAATCCGGTGTTCCTGCCGAACATCCGAAAATGAAGCAATGCGCCGAGTGGTTGATGGAAAAGGAAATTCGCTTTGCCGGCGATTGGATTCATAAAAATCCGGCCAAGGTCGAACCGAGCGGTTGGGTTTTTGAATACAACAACAAGTGGAATCCCGACGTGGATGACACGGCGATGGTGTTACTCGCGTTGCGTTTGATTCCCACGGACAATCCGGCGAAGCGCGACGAATGCTTCAAGCGCGGCTTGAAATGGATGATGACCTTTCAGTGCAAAGACGGCGGCTGGGCGGCGTTCGACAAGGATTGCACCAAAAATATTTTGGAAAAAGTTCCGTTCGCCGACCACAACGCGATGCTTGATCCCGAATGCGCCGACATCACCGCGCGTATTTTGGAACTGCTCGGCTACGAGGGTTGGAGCGGCGGCCATCATCAGGTGCGCGACGCGCTCGACTACGTCAAGGCGCAGCAGGAAGTGGACGGCTCGTGGTATGGCCGCTGGGGCGTGAACTACATTTACGGAACCTGGCAGGTGTTGCGCGGGATGCGCGCGATGAGCCTGAACATGAATGAAGACTGGCTCCAGCGCGGCAAGGCCTGGCTCGAAAGCGTCCAGCACGACGACGGCGGCTGGGGCGAGCGTTGCAACACCTACGACGACCCGGTTTTCAAAGGGCAGGGGCCAAGCACCGCGTCGCAAACTGCTTGGGCCGTCATGGGTTTGTGTGCTTTTGACGATCCGGAAAATCCCGCGCTCAAACGTGGCATCGAGTATCTTTGCCGCATGCAAAACGCCGACGGCTCGTGGACGGAAAATGAAACCACCGGCACGGGATTTCCGAAGGTGTTCTATTTGAAATACGACATGTATCGCAACGCGTGGCCGCTGCTGGCACTGGCGACTTACAAACAAATCCGCGAGCGCGCGACGGCGAAGAAAAACGTTCAGTGAAATGAGCCTTTCGATTTTCATCGCTGTCTGATGACAGAAACCGCTTCATAATTCATCATTCCGCCTTCATCATTTCAATCATGGGCTGGCTGCATAAAACAATCATCCGTCCGCAGTTGTTCCGACAGGACTCGGAAGTGGCGCACAATAAAGCGGTGAATGCGCTCGCCCGCGTGAGCCGTAGTTCGTTCGCGCTGGGCGCGGTAAAATCCATTTTTGGATCGCCAGAACTGCCGACGGAAGTTTTTGGTTTAAAATTTCCCAATCCCGTTGGCCTCGCGGCGGGCATGGACAAGCACGCCTCGGCGGTTCCGGGTTGGGCCGCCCTCGGTTTCGGTTTCACCGAACTTGGCGGCGTGACTTGGCACGCGCAGCCCGGCAATCCCAAGCCGCGCATGTTCCGCGCCATCGCTGATGAAGGCGTGATCAACCGCATGGGTTTCAATAATTCAGGCGCGGAAGCCATGGCGCAAAAACTGGCCGCGTGGAAAAATTCCGGGCGCTGGCCGGCACATCCCGTCGGCATCAACCTCGGCAAATCCAAAATTACGCCGCTTGAAAAAGCCGCCGAGGATTATGCGAATTCTTTTCGCGCGCTGCGCGACCTTGCGGATTTTTTTGTGGTCAATGTCAGTTCGCCGAACACGCCGAACTTGCGGCAGTTGCAGGATAAAGCGGCGTTGGACGAAATCTTTGCCGCGCTGCAATCGCTTAATCCTACGCGCAAACCGATTCTCGTAAAAGTTGCGCCGGACTTGACGTTTGAAGCGTTGGACGAAATTCTCGAACTCGTCGCGCCGCGCAACATCGCGGGCATTGTGGCGACGAATACGACGATTGCCCGTCCGCAAACGAGTGACGCGAAGCTCCAAAAAATTTACGACGAAACCGGCGGCTTGAGCGGACGTCCGTTGCGGGCGCGCAGTACGGAAGTTGTCCATCATCTTTACCAGCAGACGCAGGGCAAGCTGCCCATCATCGGTGTCGGCGGCATCTTTGATGCGGATGATGCGTGGGAAAAGATCACCGCCGGTGCGTCGCTTGTGCAAGTTTACACTGGCATGGTTTACGAAGGGCCGGGCGTTGCCAAAAAAATTGTGGCCGGTTTGCAAGTGCGGCTGGAAATCGCCGGCATGAAACACTTGTCACAAGCCGTCGGGTTGCGCCATTGATTTATGTATGAGCATCACACCAAGCCGCTGTTGCCCCGCAAAATTTATTACCGGCGCATCGTGCGTCACGCCGCGCTAGGCGTTGCGGTGATTGTTGTTTCGCTGGGCATCGGCATGGCGGGCTATCATTTTTTTGAAAACTTGTCGTGGGTGGACGCGTTTGTGAACGCCGCGATGATTCTTTCCGGAATGGGACCGGTGGCGACGTTGCAAACAAATGGCGGGAAGATTTTCGCTGGTTGCTATGCGTTGTTCAGCGGTCTTACGTTGATCGCCATTTTGGGAATTATTTTCGCGCCGGTTGTCCATCGTGCGTTGCACAAATTTCATCTGGAAGACGAAGGGCGCGAACAGAAGTGATTTTTTCCCTGACATCCGGCGTTTCTCCGTCAAAATGTAAGTTCAATTATTTATGCAAGCCACCCGAATTCTGCCCGACCTGCAATGTTCGCTCCTGTGCGAGGAAGTCCGTCAGGAAGTGAACGGCAACCTCTTTCTCATCGGCGTCGTCCAAGTCGTCCGCGTGCCGCAACTGCCCGTTGTCGCTGGTCGCATTTGCATCTTCAACCGCTGGGCGGCGGGCATCGGTGCGTTCAACGAAACCGTCCGCCTGATCGCGCCCGACCAGACCACGGTCGTGGCCAAGAACGAACTGAAGTTCGAGCTGCGCGACCCGGCCTTGAGCGCGACGAACGTGACTTTTTTCGGGCAGGTCAAATTTGACTCCGCCGGCACTTACTACATCGAGGTGCTCGTGGACGACGTGATGAAACTGCGTTATCCCGTGCCGGTCATCCACGCGCCGATGCCGGGCCAGCCACCGCTGCCGGAAAAACAGGGCTGATTTAATCCGCCGGTTTGTGCTACCTTTCGCGGCGTGAACGCGTTTCGCGAACCGTCCTTTGCTTGGGAACCGCTGACGCCGCGCGGCGTGGCGGCCTTTGCGCGCGCCTCGTTCGAGCGGCTCTTCATCGTTCAATCCATCTTTGCGCTGCTGGCGGCGGCGGCGGTCGTGTGGTGTTTGTCCGACGGAATTTTTCCCATAATCGGCGGCGCCATCGAGCAGTTGCCCGACATGGGCAGCATCCACGGCGGCAAGCTCGACTGGCGCGAAGATTCGCCCGTCATGCTCGCGGAAGGAAAAATTCTCGCGCTCAGCGTGGATGTGGAACACGGCGGCGCGCTGCATTCCCCGGCAGATTTTCAATTTGAGTTCGGTCGCGACGACATCCGCATCTATTCGCTCTTCGGCGAGGCGTATGTGGATTATCCCGCCGGTTACATCATTGCTGCCAACCGGGGCGACGCGCGACCGGCGTGGGGCGCGTGGGCGCCGAACCTGCTCGGCCTCGCGGCCATTGGCACATTCTTCGGCCTGCTGCTGACGTGGGCGACGCTGGCGACGATTTATGCGCCGCTGGTCTGGCTGCTCTGTTTTTTTGCGAATCGCGACTTGAACCTCCTCGCCAGTTGGCGGCTGGCCGCCGCCGCGCTCATGCCCGGCGCGTTGGTGATCTCGCTCGCGCTGGTGCTTTACGAATGCGGCGGCTTCGACCTAGTGCAACTCTGCTTCGCCTTCGGGATGCACCTCGTTATTGGTTGGATTTATCTTTTCGTCAGCCCACTGTTCCTCAACCGCGCGTTGGCGACGGAGAAAAAAAATCCGTTCGTCCCGTCAAAATAAATTTCTTGGACGCCAGAAATTGACACCGTCGCCGCGCCTCTTTAGCCTTCACCGATGTCTCGATTGCCGTTTGAACTGTTCCTGGCGCTGCGTTATCTGCGGCCCAAACGGACTTTCGTCTCCGTCATCACGCTCATTTCTATTCTTGGCGTCGCGCTCGGCGTGGCGGTGCTCATTATTGTCATCAGCGTCATGAGCGGGTTCGACCACGATTTGCGCGACAAGATTCTCGGTTTCAATGCGCACCTCACCGTCTCGCAATCCGGCACAACGATGAAAAATTACGCGGCGGTGGAGAAAATCATTTTGCAGAACAAAAATGTGCGCGGCGTTTCGCCCTTCGTCTTTGGTCCGGTGCTGGTCGAAACGCAGGGCGATACCAACCACACTTCGTTGCAAGACGCGCCGATGTTGCGTGGCATTGACCCGGAAACGGAAGGCAAAATCAGCAATCTGCCGAAAGACTTGGTCGAAGGGAAATTTGATTTGAGCGGGCGCGGACTGATTGTGGGCGTGGATTTCGCGAACAACCTGCGGCTGGCCGTCGGCGACCATCTCTCAATTTATTCCGCGCGCGAAATCAAGAAGATGAAGGCCGCGCACGACAAAAAACAGGACGAGGCGATTCTGCCGGACGATTACGAAGTGCGTGGAATTTTTGATGCCGGCTACTATGAATACAACGCCCGCGTGGTCGTCACCTCGCTCGACAACGCGCAGGATTTGTATGACCTCGACGACTCGGTGCACGGCCTTTTCGTGATGCTCAATGATCCGTATCAGGCCGGCGCGGTGAAGGGTCAACTCATGAACGCGCTTGATGGAAACTTTTACGTCTCGACGTGGATGGAACAAAACTCAGGCATTCTCAACGCGCTAATCGTGGAGAAGAACGTGATGTTTTATTTATTATTTTTCATCGTGCTCGTGGCTGCGCTGTGCATCTTGAGCGCGCAAATAACTTTTGTCATCCAGAAGACGCGCGAGATCGGTATGCTCAAGGCGCTGGGCGCGACGAAGCTGCAAATCTCTGGCATCTTTCTCGCCCAGAGCGCCGTCATCGGCATCATCGGCGTGGCGTCCGGCTTCGGCCTGGGAATGTTGGCGCTCGCGTATCGCAACGAGTTTTTGCATTTCATGAACCGGCTGACCGGCTTTGAACTTTTCCCCGCGTCCGTCTATGGCTTTGGCGAACTGCCCGCCGTCATCGCGCCGCGCGACTTGGCGATTATTTGCATCAGTTCGTTTATCATCTGCATTCTCGGCGGCGTGTTGCCGGCCATCAGGGCAGGGCGGTTGAAACCTGTGGAAGCGTTGCGTTATGAATGAACTGCTCCTGTCCGCGCGCGGACTCACCAAAACTTACGTCATGGGCAAACGCACGTTGGAAGTTTTGCGCGGCGTGGATGTGGACATCACGCGCGGCGATTTCCTCGCGTTGCGCGGCGCGTCGGGCGCGGGCAAAAGCACGTTGCTCCATCTCATCGGTGGCCTCGACACGCCGAACGCGGGCGAAATTATTTTTAACGGCCAAAGTTTTGCCGACTTTTCCGAAAGCAAGCTGACGAATTTCCGCAACCGCAGTGTTGGCTTTGTTTTCCAGTCGTATCATCTCCTGCCGGAATTGACCGCGCTGGAAAATGTCTGCCTGACCGCGCGCATCGCGCGTATTCCGACCGAGGTTGCAAAAAAACGCGCGACGGAATTGCTTGCGCGCGTCGGCTTGCAAGACCGTTTCGATCACAAGCCCTCCGAGCTTTCCGGCGGCGAACAGCAGCGCGTCGCCATCGCCCGCGCCCTCATCAACGAGCCGGTGTTGCTGCTCGCCGATGAACCGACCGGCAATCTTGATTCGCGCACCGGCAGTGAAATCATGGAACTGCTCCAGTCGCTGCGGACGGAAAAACAAACCACCCTCATCATTGCCACGCACGACGCGCGGGTTGCCGCGCTCGCGCCGCGCGTGATCGAACTCGTGGATGGCCTCGTCGCGGCGGCTTAAGCTCATGAGTCGCGATTATTGGGAAGCCCGTTATCAAGCCGCCGATATGCCGTGGGAAAAAGGTGCGCCCTCGCCCGGCCTCGTGGATTTTCTCGCGGCCAATCCCAAGTTAAAACGCGGAACGGTTTGCGTTCCCGGCTGCGGCAGCGGCCATGACGTGCGCGCGTTTGCGCAAGCGGGCTTTGACGCTTTTGGTTTTGACGTCGCGCCCAGCGCGATTACTTCCGCCGAGGCCAAGACGAAGGCTGTCGGACTCACCGCCACCTTCGCGCTCACGGATTTTCTGCGCGACGAGCCACCAAAAAAATATGACTGGTTGTTTGAACACACTTTGTTCTGTGCCATCCAACCGTCAGAACGCGATGAATATGTCCGCGCCGTTTTACGCTGGCTCAAGCCGGGCGGACAGTATCTCGCGGTTAATTATTTTCTGACTGACCCCGACGGTCCGCCGTTTCCCACCACGCGCGCCGAGCAGGTGGAACGGTTTTCGCCGCACTTTGAATTGTTATCCGACTGGACACCGCGCTCGTATCCGAATCGCACGGGCTTGGAACGAATGTTTCATTGGCGCCGTAAAGCCGTTTGATAATTGAAAATAACCAGTTAAAGTTTTGGCATGCTCGAAGATCGCGACTACATGAGGCAGCCGGAATATCCCGAACCGCGCTGGCGTCCGCGCTTTCGTTTTCAATGGTCATGGACGGCGGCGCTTTTGGCGGCGTATTTCGTGGTTTTTTTAGCCGAGCTTTTCATTGGCAGATTTTTTCCCAAACAGAGTGTTGTCTTTGATTATTTCGCCTTGAGCCGGGAAGGTTTGGCGCACGGCTACGTCTGGCAATTGGTGACGTATCAGTTCATGCACGCGGGCTGGTTTCACATCCTGATGAACAGTTGGGCAATCTATATGTTCGGACGGGAAGTGGAGGCCGTCATCGGCGGCAGAAAATTTCTCGCGCTGATGTTTTCCAGCGGCATCGTCGGCGGTGTGTTTCAGGTGCTGGTGGCAATGGTCTGGCCGCAATACTTCGGCGGCCCGGTGGTCGGCGCATCCGCGTGTGCGTTCGGATTAGTCGCGGCGTTCGCGCTGATTTTCCCCGAGCGCGAACTCACGATGTTGATTCTGTTTGTCATCCCGATTCAGATGCGGGCGAAAACACTGCTCATCGGCTCGGCGGTGCTGGCGGTGGCCGGAATTGCGTTCCCGATGGACAATGTGGCGAACGCCGCGCATCTCGGCGGCATGGTGATGGGCTGGTTTTTCGTGCGGAAAATTTTGCAGGGCGACTGGTCGCGCTTGGAAGGCGCGTTGCGTCCGGCAGAAAAATTCATTTCGCGGCGTCCGGCCTTGGAACCGCTGGAAACAACACCCGCCGCTGGTTTTGTGGAGAGCGAAGTAGATCCCATCCTCGACAAGATTTCCGCGCACGGCATTCAGAGCCTCACGCCGCGCGAGCGTGAAATCCTCGAAACCGCGCGTCAAAAAATAGGGAAGCGTTAAGTCGAACGGTTTTGCATTTCAACAATTCAACGGTTGGCTTATTCTTAAACTATGATTACGCGTTATTCGCGCCCCGACATGCGGGCGATTTGGACGGACGAAAACAAATTAAAAATCTGGCTGCAAATCGAACTGCTCGCCAGCGAAGCGCTGGTAAAAGAAAAGATTGTTCCCGCCAAAGATTTCGCGAAGATCAAAGCCGGCTGCGATAAATGGTTCGCCGATCTGCCCGGCCTCGTCGCGCGGCAGAAGGAACTCGAAAAAGTTCTCAATCACGACGTCATCGGCTTCACTACCGCCGTTGCCGAAGCCATCAACGACAACGCCAGCCGCTGGTTTCATTTCGGGCTCACGAGCAGCGATGTGGGCGATACTTGTTACGCGGTGCAAATGCAGCAATCGGCGGACATTTTAATCGCTGACGTAAAGAAACTGTTGCCCGTCATCGCGCGCCGGGCGAAGGAGCACAAGTTCACGCCGTGCATGGGACGCAGTCACGGCATTCACGGCGAGCCGACGACATTCGGTTTGAAGATGGCGCTGATGCACGATGAATTCACCCGCGCACTCCGCCGTTTGGAATCCGTGCGCGAAGTCGTGTCCGTCGGTAAAATTTCCGGCGCGGTCGGCACGAGCGCGCATCTCTCGCCGCGCGTCGAAGCTTACGTCTGTAAGAAACTCGGCGTGCAGCCCGCGCCCATCGCCACGCAAGTGGTGCAGCGCGACATCCACGCTGAATTTCAATTGGCCATGGCGCTTGTCGGCGCGAGCATTGAACGCTGGGCGGTGGAGTTCCGTCATCTGCAACGCACGGAAGTATTGGAAGCCGAAGAACCGTTTACCAAAGGCCAGAAAGGTTCCAGCGCCATGCCGCACAAACGTAATCCCATCACCTGGGAACGTCTCACCGGTCTCGCGCGCGTGTTGCGCGGCAACGCGATGGCGTCGCTGGAAAACGTGGCGCTGTGGCATGAACGCGACATTTCCCATTCCAGCGTCGAACGGATTATTTTTCCCGATTCCTGCACGTTGCTCGATTACATGTTCGGGCTGCTCACGCGGTTGATGGATGGCATCGTCGTTTATCCGGCGAACATGAAGAAGAATCTCGGTTTGAGTCTGGGCATGTGGAATTCCCAAACCATCCTGCTCGCGCTCATCAAAAAAGGACTGACGCGCGAAGCCGCCTACAAGATTTGTCAGGATGCCGCGATGAAGACGTGGGAAGTGAAACACGCGGGCCGCGACGATGCGGACTTTGTGGAACAGCTCAAGCTGGATCCGCAAGTGGCGAAACTGTTCAAGGCTGGCGAACTGGAGAAACTGTGCTCGCTGGATTTCCATTTCAAGGAAGTGAACAACCGATTCAAGAAATTGGGATTGTGAGATATGTCGGACGATAAGACCAAGCAGACCAAAAGGACGCCGACCAATAATTCGTCGCCTTTGTCTTCTAAGTTCTATCCCGGTTTCATCCCGCCACATGGCGGTTATCAAAACCTGCTCGCCTATAAAAAGTCCGAAATCATCTATGACGCCACTGTCCGTTTTTGTGACCGTTTTATAGAGAAGCGCTCCCGCACGCACGACCAGATGGTGCAGGCCGCTCGCAGCGGTAACAAAAACATTGCCGAAGGTAGTCAGGTTTCCGGCA
Organism: uncultured Verrucomicrobia subdivision 3 bacterium; assembly: GCA_903878805.1. Taxonomy (GTDB): domain Bacteria; phylum Verrucomicrobiota; class Verrucomicrobiia; order Limisphaerales; family UBA11358; genus UBA11358. Next base: position 22,416 of record CAIRJF010000030.1, on the reverse strand, counting down.
CGTCCAAGGAAGGCGAGTTGAAACTCACCAACGTCGCCCGCGCCAGTCTGGAAGAACTGCTCGGCGATTACCGCGATTACCTGCGGCAACGCGGCTTCAGCCAATGGGACAAAAACAGCCGCGAAGCTTTGTTCGTCCGCAAGCTCGGCGCTCGCAACGAAGAAACCTACGAATCCTATCGGGCTTTCATTGAAACCCGTCCCGCCGAAACGGTGGCGAACATCCTCATCTGCCTGATTTACCAAGCCAATTATCTGCTCGACCAGCAACTCAAGCAGCTCGAACAGGATTTTCTCAAACAAGGCGGACTCCGCGAACGGATGACCCGCGCTCGCTTGGCCGTCCGTGCCAGTAGTTCAGGTTAGAAGCAACGCTGAAGCGCAGAGGCTCGTGAATCGTTTTAGATGACTGCGTTGTCGCCTCTGCCCATCCTTTAATTTTCACTTCACCCACGCGCTGACGGGCTGGCTCCATGGGCCGGTGCCGTGCGCGTTCACGGCGCACACGCGGAACCAATGTTTCTTGCCGCTGACCAGTCCGCTCACTTCGCCACTTTGCCGGGTGGATGACAATACCCGTTTCCAGCCGGTGCGCGCGGCGGCATCGGTAGTCGTTTCCACTTGGAAAACACACCGGCGCACGGAGCGTTGCCACCGCAACGGCACGCGGCCTTCGAAGTCTGTGGGCAGGGCACGCAATTGCTGCGGGGCGGACGGCAAACCCACGGGCTGTTTGGCGCGCACCACGTCGAGGCCAGCCGCCAACATCGCGGCGCGTTCGCCCTTCGTGACGGCGGCCAGCCCGCTCGCGCAGGCGCTGGCACTGTTCCGCGCAAGCCGCAGCGTTTCATTGCGGTGAGAGAGCGCAGACTTGAGAGCGACTTTCAAGCGCTCGACTTCCTGATGGGCGGCGGTGGCGTCCGCCAGCTTGCCCGCGAGGTTCGCCGCCGTGAAATGCCGACGATGTTCCTTCGCCACGTTGGCGACACCGTCGGCCACGCGGCGGCAGATGGCGAGCTGCTCGGTGACGGTGCGGTTGCCGAAGTTTAGTTTGTGCCGGTTCATAAAACAGCGTTGCTCCCCGTCAAAGTCATGCGATGAATCAGGAAAATCTTCAATGAACCTAACATAGAAATGGTCATAATCAAAAAATAATGCCATTTGCTTAAAGTTTCATGGCTTGCGCACGACGTTTTGTTGCCTGCGGATGAAGTTTTATTGCCTCACGGCGTTGGAGTATGGCTTGAGAACGGCGGTTTAAGGCTTCTTGGCGTTGTGTTGATGCAATAATTCGACGTTTTGCAGCAATCGGACGGCGCCTTGAAGTCTGCCGGCGACGTCCAATCGCCACAAAAGTTCGTCCGAATGGCAATAAATACAAAATAATTCCATAAACATTTCATCGGCAAGCAATCGGAGTTCGTCGCGTAGTCACGCGACGACGGCGGCAGGCGATTCGACGCTGCGGGATAATTGTGGGACATCGTGGCGAGGGAATATCATCGCGTCCGATGGGAATGCATTGTCGTCCCTACCCATGGCTGCGGCGCAAAATGATCTCGTCCGCCGGGTGGAAGCGAGATTGATTTTCTCCGGTGCGATTTCCGGTCAACGCCGTAAAGTATGGACGCGTGTGCTGCGGCAAAATAACCTGTCGTCATGCGACCGCTGGACATGCAACTGATCGGGAACGAACTGGCCGTGAAATGGGACGACGGCACGGAGGATTTTATAGCGTTGGAGAAATTACGCCACGCGTGTCCGTGCGCGGGCTGCAAGGGTGAGGTGGATATTCTTGGCAACTTATACAAAAACCCGGCACTGCCGTTGACTGTGAAAGCGTTTGAACTGGTAAAATTCATGAGCGTGGGCGGTTACGCCATTCAGCCCTTGTGGGCGGACGGACATAACACGGGACTGTATTCCTTCGAGTATCTGCGCCGCATGGCGTCGGCAAAGTAAAACGGCGCGCCCCGAAGGACGCGCCGTTTTTATTCTTTATTAATTTATTACTTCACTGTGATTCTGCCTGCCACCGTCTGATTCGGGAAAGAAGCCAGACCATTCGGTGAAGCGGAAGCGTGGTCAAAAAACAGGCCATAAACCCCGCCATGGGGCGCATTGGATGGAATCGTCACGGATAAATTGCCAATCAGCACATTGGTTCCACTGATGCCGCTTCCCGTCGCTCCGTCAGTGGGTTGGTTGAGCCAGGCTGCGGCATAGTTGCCATTGCCGTCGGAATCAATGGTGTTGGCATTAGGATGACCAAGTGCCTTGACGCTCTGACTCTGGGTGAATTGAACCAGACTGGTCAGTTCCGGAGCATTGGTTACCGGCGCGACTGTAAGATTGAGCATCAGCAGGCGAACCGGATAACCACCTTGAATGGTCGCTGTGATGGGAACCTGCACCGTCCGGCCCGCCGAGACTTGAACATTGCCGGCGGCAAAGGTGACAAAGGGCGGAACCGAACTGTATAGTTTAGGTTGAACAGTATTGGCGGCAACGGCTTTAGCCGCGATATGCCCAGAAGGGCTGCTGGGGAAATTATTGACGATGTTGGTATCGGCGGCCCGCATACCATTGGTCCAAAAACGCTCATACCAAATCAAGGTCGGATCCAAGGAACGGCGGAAGGTGACATAGACGTCGCACACATCCAAAATGCCGTCGCCAAACGCGACTTGATTGATGTTGGTATCGTTGCCATCAAACAAGGCGTTCAAAGGCGGCGTTATAGGATAAGCATAGCTTGCCTGCGATATGTTCGTCGTGGGCGAAGCTGGCGGAGTAGCCAGCTGAATGTTGGTCACTGAATAAGGCACAATTGCCTGATAAGAGGTTATATAAACCACCGTTGAATAATCAGTTATTGAACCAACGGTTGTGGTGGAAACACCATTGGTGTCAGTTACGACGATATATTTGGTCACTGCATTCGCCAGATTGGTGGTCAACGGATACACTGAGGCATTGGTAAAATAGTTGTTGGACGAATCCCATACACCAAAGTTGCCGCAGGAATCCATCGTGTCATACAGGTCGGAATTGGCCGGAGGAGCGGCAACGGGATATGCGGCAAAATCAAACACCCGGCTGACATCCGTGTTCAATATGTTGGTGCCGCCGAAATCACCGGCATTATACCAGTTTGCCGGATAGACGCTGCCAACCAGATATTTTAGCTGGCCGATGGTGACGTTTTTTAAGGCGTTGATAGTTCCCGCACCGACAGCGCTTGCATTAGTGTCAGCCGGAGCGAAAAGCGGCACAGGCACTCCGTATTCAGTTCCGATCAAACCGCTGGGATAAGCAGTTGCCGAGGGACGTCCAATTTGAATCTGGTAAATATCACCCGCCGCCGCATTGGTCGGTATGCCAAACGAGTATGCGCCGATGACAATCTGGGTTTTAGTAGGGTAATTGAGTGTGCATGGCTTGAATCGCCAACCTTATCCCTCCTTAAACTAGCAGACAATGTGCCATGTGCCAAGTCCCGGCAAAAGCCAAAAACTCAAGCTTCACCAACCTTTTTCGCCGCCAGAGTGTCGGGTTTTTCGGGTCGCCGGCAGCATTGACCGGGAAATTTCATGCAGCCGTGTCCAATTAAATGAACCCATTTGCGCGTTGGCGGATGCCTGGCTTACTTCAATTCTTTGGCCCGTTGCCGCGCCATTTCCAAAAATGCGGTCAGCAGCGGCGTGGTTTTACCGCGCCACAAAGCGCCGATTGCCGCCGGCGAAAAATCCCTCAACGGCAGTCCTCGCACGCTGGCCGGTAAAGTGCGTTTGGGAATCGCCACACCCAACCCGATGCCAAGGCCGTTGGCCACATACGTCTCGATCAAATCCATCGAGCTGGCCTCCACGCTCGGAAACCAGTCCACGCCCAACGCCGCCAGTCGCGCTTGAAAATTCCGCGTCACCACCTCCGTCGCGGGCAGGCAGATGAGCGATTCGGAAATCTTGTCGCGCCGCCACAATTCCTCCGCCGATTTGAGGCCGCAATTTTTTTCGACCAGCAATACCAGCGGCAGTTCCATCAGCAACTGCGAATGAAATCCTGCTGCCGGTTTGCGTTCGATGAGCGTGATGACCAGATCAATTTCATCCTTCGCCAGCAGCTCCTCCAGTTGTGCGGGAAAACCTTCGCGCAGCGAAACTTTCAGTCCGGGAAATTTCCGGTGCACGCCCTGCAATAATTTCGGCAGGTGATCGCGCAGCACGATGGTGGACGCGCCGATCCGAAAATGCCGCGTCTGCCCACCCTGAAGTTCCTCGGTCAGCTTATTTAAGTTGGAAAAAAACGGCGCGCAGAATTCAAAAAGTTTTTCACCCGCCGGCGTCAGCGCGAACGGCCGCCGCTGAAACAAAGTTGTGCCGAGAAATTCTTCGAGCTGCGCCACCTGCGCGCTCACCGCCGGCTGCTGGATGCCATACGGGATGTTCCGCACCGCCGGCATGATGCCGCCGTGCTTGGCGACGTAGTAAAAAAGTTCTAGGTGGTGGACGTTCATCGCGCCGACAATATGCGTTCAATAATTTTTGCGCACGTCATTTTTGCGCCAGCTCGCCGATGAACCAGTCTTCCACTTTTTTGCGCGCCCACGGGGTTTTGCGCAGGAAAGTGAGGCTGGATTTTACCGAGGGGTTGAATTGAAAACAACGAATTGGAATCCGTCGCGACATCTCCATCCAGCCGTGCCGCTGCACGAGGTCGTTGAGGATTTTTTCCAGCGTGATACCGTGCAGCGGATCGCGCGGATGAGCGGCGGGTGTGGTCATAAATTAAGCAAGCTCCACCGGTTTTCCTGTGCGCGCGGCTTCGTAGATGGCGGTGATGATTTTCAGATCGCGCAAACCTTCCTCGCCCGGCACGCGGATCGGACGATTCGCCAAAATACATTGCGCGAAATCATCCATCTCGGCGGCAAACTGGTCTATGTCCGGCATTTTAATAATCTGCCCGTCGCTGCGCGTGCCGCGCAAGCCGTGATAACCGTAGGCCGGGTCGAGGCCGAAAGAGCCGCGCTCGGCAGTCACGTTGAAACGGTCCATACCGCTGAACGCATACGTGGTCATCCCGCTGCCGGTGACGCCGCTGGGAAACTTCATCTGCCAAGTCAGCGATTCCTCGATGCCGCGAAACTTTTCCTTGTCGGTTGTCGTCGCCTTGGCCGTGACGGACGCCGGTTCCTCGCCGGAAAGATAGCGCGTCGCCTGCAACGCGTAAATGCCCACATCCATCATCGGTCCGCCGCCAGATAGTGCGCGATTCAAACGCCATTGCTTCGGGTCGCCGATGTGGAAACCGAACGCTGCCTCGATGGATTTTAAATTTCCAAAAACTTTTTCGCGCGCGAGCCGGACGCACTCCAGATTGTTTGGCTCGAAATGCAGCCGGTAGCCGATGGCGAGTTGTTTGCCTGCCGCCTTGCACGCATCAATCATCTGCTGACATTTCGTGGTGGAAACTTCCATCGGTTTTTCGCAGAGGACGTGTTTGCCCGCCTTGGCCGCCGCGATGGTGTGATCCGCGTGCAGTCCGTTGGGCGTGACGACATAGACGACGTCAATGTCCGGATTGTCCGCCAGCCGCGACATCGTTTCGTAATTATAAACGCTGCGGTCGGGCAAATTGTATCGCGCCTGCCAGCGCTTGGCCTTTTCGGGTGAGCCGGTGATGATGCCTGTGAGTTTGCAAAATTTTGTCTGCTGCAACGCCGGTGCGATTTGGCCGGTGCTCAACCCACCGAGACCGCACAGCGCAAAACCGATTTTCCGTTCCGGTTCAGCGGCGAAACTATTTTTGGCGGCAAATGGCAAACCCGCTGTGGCTAGCATCGCCGTTTTGAGAAAATCGCGGCGGGAAAAGGGCGGGGCGTTCATGCGCACAAGCTACTGCCAGCGCGCTGGGACTGACAATGGAAATTATCCTCCGCTCAAGCCTCGACCGCCTGCGGTTTTGTCCCGCGCGGTTGAACATCCGGAACCGCCGGGCCGCGCGGCTGTTTGAAATGGATGGGCGAACGCACCAGCAACGTGCCGAGAATCATATCGGCGAGCGGCAGCACCACGTTGAAATTTTTGCTCATGTAACGGTGATGTAAAAGATGGTGGCCGTTGAGCCGGAAGAAAAATCCCGAGCGTTCCACCGTGCGCTTTTTCGGCAGGTGCATGCACCAGTGGATGTATTCGTAGGTCGCATAATAACCGGCGGCGGCCAAACCCGCACCCGCCACCAAGCCCCATTGCCCGACCAACCACGCGACCGCGAGAAAAGGAATTGTGCCCAACAGCACCAGCACCGGGCCGTTCCACCACGCCATCGGAATGGTCTGCGCGTCTTTCTGGTCAATCAAGTGATACGTTTCGTCCGCGCGGAAAACGCGATGATGAATCAGCGCATGGGCTTCATACGGATACCGAAAATTGCCCAGCGGCCGGTGCATCACAAAGCGATGCAACGTCCATTCAAAAAACGAGCAATAAACAATGGCGCAAATGAATCCAATCACCATCCAGCTATAAAACATCGGGATTTCAATCATGAGGCGCTACATATACTCGAACCTCTGCGGTCAGGCAACAGTTTTGGCAGCGATTTTTCAGACCTCGGCGGACATCGGTTGTAACAATGTCTGCAAAAGTTTTTCAATTCACACTTTTCTCGGCAATTGATTAGGCTGGGCACGTGATTAAGCCAAATCCATCATCCGCCGCCAGTCATCCGCCAGCCAGCCAGCGCGGTTTCTGGGCGCTCATCATAACGCAGTTTCAGGGCGCGTTCAGCGACAACGCGCTCAAGTGGCTCGCCATTTTTCTCATCACCCAAACGATTTCCTCGGCTACTGAACGCGACTCGCTCGTCACGGTCGTCGGTTCACTATTCGCCGTGCCGTTCATTTTATTTTCCATGGCCGGCGGTTTTCTTGCCGACCGCTTCAGCAAACGCCGCGTCATCCTTGGCGTGAAAACTTTTGAAATCTTCGTGATGCTTCTCGCCCTCGTCAGTCTTGGTGGCCACCGGCTTTACCTGACTATTTTCTGCGTGTTTCTGATGGGCGTCCACAGTGCGATCTTTGGCCCGTCAAAATACGGCCTCTTGCCGGAATTGCTGCCGGAGAAAAAACTTTCGTGGGGCAACGGCATTTTGGAATTCACCACCTTCGTCGCCATCATCGGCGGCACGGTCGCGGGCGGCATCGGATGCAAAATCTTTTCAGCCCAGCCCGCGTGGTCGGGCGTCATCCTCATCGCGCTGGCGCTGGTCGGCCTCGTGACCGGCCAGCAAATCACCAAGGTTCCCGCTCCTGATCCGCAGAAAAAATTCCGCGCCAATTTTGTGGCTGACTTGTGGACACAAATCAAAATCATCCGCCGCGATCGTCCGCTTTGGCTCGCGCTCATCGGCAATACTTACTTTTTCTTTATCGCTGCGTTGATTCAGTTCGTCATCGTCATTTACGCCAAGGACGTGATGAACATCAATGATCCCGCGCAGACCAGTTATCTGCAGGCAGCCACGGCCATCGGCATCGGTTCGGGCTGTCTGCTGGCAGGCTTCGCCTCCGCCGGAAAAATCGAAACCGGATTGATTCCATTCGGCGCCATCGGCCTGACCATTAGCGCCGCACTGCTCGGGCGCACCGGAATTTCCTTTGCTGGTGTCGCGCTCAATCTTTCCACGCTCGGTTTTTTTGGCGGCTTTTACATCGTGCCGATTTCCGCGTTGCTGCAATACCGTCCGGCGCGCGAGCAAAAGGGCGGCGTCCTCGCGGCGGCCAATTTGATTTCATTCATCGGCATCGCGCTTGCCTCCGTCGTTTTTGGTCTGCTTACAACGGTTCTAAAATTGTCGCCGCCGCAAATTTTTCTGGTTATCGCCGGCCTGTCGCTGGCCGCCGCGATTTATCTGCTTGCGCTAATGCCGGATGCTCTGCTGCGGCTCGTTTTGTGGTGCATCACGCATTCCATCTATCGCTCGCGCATCGTTGGTCGCGACTACATTCCTGAAAAAGGCGGCGCGCTCTTCGTCTGCAACCACGTTTCCTTTGCTGACGCGCTGCTGCTCATCGCCTCAACTGATCGGCCCATCCGCTTTTTGATGTTCAAAGACATCTATGAAAAACCGTGGATAAAACCGTTCGCGAAAATTTGGAACACCATTCCGGTTTCATCCGAACAACGTCCGCGCGAGTTGCTAACCGCCTTGAAGACGGCGACCGATGCGATTCGCAACGGCGAAGTCGTCTGTATTTTTGCCGAGGGACAAATCACGCGTATCGGCCAGCTCCTGCCGTTCCGTCGCGGCATCGAGCACATCATGAAAAACGTGGACGCACCCATCATTCCCGTTGCGCTCGACGGCGTGCTCGGTGGGCCGATGAGTTACCGTCGTGGAAAATTCATTCATCTCATCACCTCGCGCCTGCCGCATCCGGTCACCGTAAGTTTCGGTGCGCCGCTGCCGCCCACCACCACGCCGTTCGCCGTGCGCGAAGCCGTGCAGGAATTGCAAGTCGCCGCGTGGTCATTGCGTCGCGAGCAAATGCAACCGCTTCATCGCAACTTGATTTCCATGGCGCGGCAACATCCGTTTCGCTTCGCTTTTGCCGATACGGTTAGCAGTAAAATAAATTTTGGCAGCGCGTTGGCGAAAACTATTTTTCTTGCTCGTCGCCTGAAAAAAACTTGGCACGGCCAGCGCATGGTTGGAATTTATCTACCGCCAAGCGTGCCCGGTGCGCTCGTGAATTACGCCGCGTTTTTCTGCGGCAAAGTGCCGGTGAATCTGAATTACACCCTCTCTGAAACCACGCTCGCCGACTGCGTAAAACAATGCGAAATCAAGACCATCATCAGTTCGCGAAAATTTCTGGAGAAAATCAAACTGACGCCGCCCGGCGAAATCATTTTCCTCGAAGATCTAGCCGCGAAACCGTCGTTGTCGGAAAAGATTGCCGCGTTTCTTCTCGCTAAATTTGCGCCCGCCATTTTGTTGGAAAAGATTTTTGGCTCCGCGCGCACCGGCATGGACGATCTTGCCACGATTATTTTTTCCAGCGGTAGCACCGGCGAACCGAAGGGCGTCATGCTTTCGCAATTCAATTTGCTCGCGAACATCCAGCAGTGCGGCGAAGTCATCGCGCTCGACGAAAACCAGCGGTTGCTCGGCATCCTGCCGTTTTTTCATTCGTTTGGTTTTACGGTCACGCTGTGCCTGCCGATTGTGCTCGGCACCGGCGTCGCGTTTTATCCGAATCCACTCGACGCGAAAGGCGTGGGCGCGATGGTGCGCGAAAACAAAGTCACCGTGCTGCTCGCCACCGCGACCTTTCTGCAAATCTATCTGCGCGGCGTCGCGCCGGAAGATTTTGGCGGACTTAAACTCGTCGTCACCGGCGCGGAAAAATTGCCCGAACCGCTCGCCGCCGCGTTCGAGGCGCGCTTTGGCATCCGCCCGTTTGAAGGTTACGGCTGCACGGAATGTTCGCCCGCCGTGGCCGTGAACACTTGGGATTATCGCGCCACCGGATTTTATCAGGTCGGCGGCAAGCACGGAAAAATCGGCCAGCCCGTGCCCGGAATGTGCGTGCGCATCACCGACGCGGAAAATCCGTGGGGCGGAAAAATCCTGCCGCCCGGCGAGGCGGGAATGCTGCTCGTGCGCGGGCCCAACCTCATGCTCGGCTACCTCAATCAGCCGGAAAAAACGGCGGAAGTATTGCGCGACGGCTGGTATTGCACCGGCGACGTGGCGATGCTCGACGACGACGGTTTTTTGCAAATCACCGGACGACTGAACCGCTTCAGTAAAATCGGCGGCGAGATGGTTCCGCAGTTGAAGATTGAGGAAAAATTACAAGAACTCGCGGGCGTGGCGGAGCAAACTTTCGTCGTCATCGGCGTGCCGGATGAAAAAAAGGGCGAACGGCTCGTCGTGCTGCACAAGCTGCCGGACGCGGAACTTGCCGTGGTGCTGGAAAAATTTGCCGCCAGCGATCTGCCGAATTTGTGGAAGCCGAAAGCGGATGCGTTTTACCGCGTGGAAAATTTTCCGATGCGCGGCACGGGCAAACTTGATTTGCGCGGCGTGAAAGAACTTGCTCAAAAGTTTTCAGCCACAGATGGACACAGATGAAACACAGATGGGAAGAGACTTTTCACAGTTCGCGCCTATGAGCACAGGATTTTATCTGTGTTTCATCTGTGTAAATCTGTGGCTCAATTAAAGCGGGATAAACTCATGCCGGATTTCTTTTCTGTCCAGATGCAAAATCGCCAGGCTGCGTTCCGCGCCGAACTTGGGCTTGCCCGCGTAACCGGGATTGAAATAAAAAATGCCGTCCACCATCTGCGCAAACGGCTTGTGCGTGTGGCCAAAAATCACGGCGTCCGGCTTTTGCTGGCGAATCTGTTGTTCGAGGGTTTCCGACAACGCCCACGGATTCGTGATGTGATGCACGAGAAATTTTTTCTCCGCGAGCGTCACGATTTCCGTGAGCTTGAACGGCAGGCCGACATCCACATTGCCTTGCACGACGGTGACGGGCGCGATGAATTTCAACTCCAGTTCGATCACCGGATTGCCGATGTCGCCCGCGTGTAAAATGTGCTCCACGCCGGCAAAGATTTTTTCCACGCGCGGGTCGAGCCAGCCGTGCGTGTCGGAAATGACGCCTATTTTCAAGCCTTGGCTTCCTCCGGTTCAGCTTCAGTTTTACCTTCCGCTGCCGGTTCGCGCGCGCCCGCAGTTTTTTCGGCGGGCGATTCGGCGGTGAGTTTTTCCGCGGCGGCAAAAAGCGCGGTGAACAAGCCGCCGCTCAAAAGCGTGTTGCGGAACATTTCCCAAGTCGTCGGATGCCAGTCCGGCCGGCCAAGTGTCAGCGCCTGAATCCAGCCAGCAAAGGTTTTGGTGTAGGCGGCGTCCTGCAACCACGACAACGTGTTCGTCACGATGTAAAAAATAACGGCGCCGGTCAGTCCGCCCAAAACCAATTTGAACAGCGAGGCTTTGCGCCCGAATAATTTTCCGAGGCCGATCAACAGCGCATAAATCGCATAATTCAGTAGCAGATAAGTCGCGAATGGCGGCTCGTGGTAGTAAAACAAATTGAGCGACACATCCGTCACGAGCATCACACCGAGCGGCAAAATCCACGCCAGCGCGCCGGAAAAATAAACGCCCGCGCAAAAAGCAAACGCATACGCCACGCTGAAATTGGGCGGCAGCAAACCGGGAATGCGCGACAACGCGAACGTCGTCCCGAAAATCACGGCGAGCAGCAGTTTGCTTTTCATCGCAGAGATTTTACCGGAAGCCGAACGCGGTTTCAAATTTAGAAATCAAAATGAACCGCCCCGGAAAACACGGTGGCATTTGATTTTACGCGCCAAATTACCTTGAAGGCGCGTTCGCTGTCTTCACGCCGATGCGTTTGAGGAACGGTTCGAGCGAACGTGGGCGGCCAAGGAATCTTTCGATGGAGATGTTGATGTCGCGCGAATCGCCGACGGCGTAAATCTCATTCCGCATCCGCATGCCGGTGACCTTGTCAAAAAATCCGTCGGGCGAATTTTCGAAGCTCGTCGCCATGTCCGCCGCAATCGCATCCGCCCACGCGTAGCCGTAATAGCCCGCGCCGTAGCCGATGATGTGGCCGAAATACGCGACAAATGCCGTGTCCGGCACCACCGGAAACGAGACGTCGCTCAAAATTTTGTTGGAGAGCGGAACTACATCGTCCGCATTTGTCGCATGGATTTGCGTGTGTAATGTCAAATCCATCAGGCCGAATGAAAGTTGCCGGCGATAGCGCGTGGCTTCAGTCGCGAACCGAGCAGTTTTCAATTGCGCGAGCACCTCGGCCGGAATTTTTTTCTTTGGGTCGCGGTAATCGGCAGCGAAACTATCCAGAACTTTTTTGTCCCATGGCCAGTTTTCCAGCATCTGGGACGGCGCTTCGACAAAATCCTGCGGGACGCTGGTGCCGGAGAAGCGCGAGTATTTGGCGCGCGTCAGAATCGTGTGCATCGCGTGACCGAATTCATGGAAAATGGTTTCCACTTCATCATGCGAAAGCAACGATGGCTTGTCCGGTTGCGGCGGTGGAAAGTTGCAGACGAGGCAGCAAACTGGCCGCTGATATTTTCCATCCGGCAGAAGTTTTCCTTCGATGATGCCGAACTGCGCGAAGTGATTGTATTTGCCGTCGCGCGGAAACATGTCGAGATAGAACAAGCCCATCGGCTCGCCCGTTTTTGCGTCGGACACGGTGTAAAGTTGCAAGTCGCCAATCCACTTGTAAGGCGCTTCGACGCGCTCAAATTTCAAACCAAAGATGCGCTGATAAATCGCGAACATTCCGTTCAGCACATTTTGATATGGGAAATAAACGCGCAATTGTTCGGCATCCACGTTGTATTTCGTTTTCTTGAGCTGGTTCGCGTAATAGCGCCAATCCCACGCGTTGACGATGGTATTCGTGTCGCCCGTCTCGGCGATTTTCAAATCGCGAAACTCTTTCAGCTCGGCATCGTATTTTGGCTGCAAACCGGTTTTGAGATTTTGCAGAAAGGAAATTGCCGTGGCTGCATTTTTAACCATGCGCGTTTCCGTGGCGTAGTCGGCGTAGCTCGCGTAGCCGAGTTTGGTCGCAATCGTGTCGCGCAAAACGAGAATTTTTTGGAGCAGGGGAATGTTCGCTCCACGCGCGAGATTGCACTGCGCCGTCATCATGCGGCGACGCGTCGCTTCAAGCTTCGCGTTGTCCTCGACCATGATGTAATGAAACGTGATGTTGGGCTTGAGGGTGTATTCGTCCGCGCCGGTCTTGATGCCTTGCTGCGATAAAAATTCTTCCGGCACGCCAGCAAGTTCGGCTTTGGAAAAATTTAATTCCGCGTGCGCCTTCGTGACATTATTTTCAAAATCTGTTTCCAACGCGGTGAGTTCCTTGCGCAATTTTTCCACCGTGTCGCGCTGATCCTTTGGCAAATCCAATCCGGCACGGCGATAATCCCGCAACGTGTCGTCCAAAAGTTTTTTGTCTTCGCCGGCAAGACTGGGTTTTGTTTCCGCAAAAGTTTTTAGCGCGCGATAGACGTCTTCGCGATAATCAAGGCCAACGGACCACTCTGAAATCTTTTTGATGGCGTCGGTGGCGGCGTCCCGCACATCGGCGTTCGTGCTGGTTTGCTCGATGAGCGAAAGCCGGTCAGCGGTGCGACCGATAAGAAAATTCACATCATCCAGAGCGATGAACGTGTTGGTGAAATTGATTTGTGCCGCGGTAAGTTTGCCGATGTTATCCAAAGCGGCATTGCCGTCGGCAATGGTCTTAGCGACCGTCGCCGCAACTTCGTTCGTTGTGGTTTCGAAGATTGGGATGGTGACGATGGAATTGAATTTGGCGGCGGCTTTCTGAAAATCTGCCAGCGCGGTGGGTTTTGTGTTGGCGGCGACGGCAAAAATAATGGACGTCATTAGGCAAAGACCGATCGGTAGGCAACGCATAAATTAAAGTTCAAAACTTTTGCCGAAGAGCCGTTCGCATTCCAGCATCACATAACGGTCGGTCATACCGGCGATATAATCGCACACGGCGCGGTGAAGGCCAAATTTTTTGATGCGTTTGCGCGAGCTTTCGCCGATCTCTTTCGGTTGGGCAAGAAAGTATTTAAAAAGTTGCCCGAGCAATTTAACCGCGCGCAAATTGGGCTGATGCACGACGGGGTTGTAATAAAGATTTTTGTAGAGATAGTGGCGCAGTTCGAGATTCAGCTTGGCGCGTCCCGCGCTGTGCTGCACCAGCGGTTTGACGCACAAGCGCACGTCATCGGCGGATTTCACGCAGGCTTTTTGAATGAGCTGTTCGCTGGTCTCCACGACATCACGAATCTGCATATCGATAATGGTGCGAATGGTGAAGTAGCGCCGCGATTCATCCGCCAGATTTCCGAATTCTTTTCTAACGAGCTTTGCCGCGTGCGCCCAGACGCGGACATTTTTGGTCAATTCCTTTTCGGACAACAAGCCGGAATCCAAACCATCGTCGAGATCGTGACTGTAGTAAGTAATTTCATCTGCAAGGTTCGCAATCTGTGCTTCCAGTGAAGAGTTTTTCGCGTCAAAGCCCTTGCGTTTGCTCGGATGGTCGTAGGCGGTGTGATGTTTTGCCAGACCTTCACGAACTTCCCACGAGAGATTCAGGCCGGAAAATTTTGGATATTTTTGTTCGAGTTCCTCGACGATGCGGAGGCTGTGTTGGTTGTGTTCGAAGCCGCCTTTGCCCTTCATCAAACGCGCGAGGACAGTTTCACCTTTATGACCGAACGGTGAATGGCCAAGGTCGTGCGCGAGCGCGATGGTTTCCGCGAGATCGGTGTTCAGCCGCAGCGCGCTGGCAATGTTACGGGAAATTGCGGCAACTTCCATCGTGTGCGTCAGCCGCGTGCGTAGGTGGTCGCCCGTGCCGTTCAAGAAAACTTGCGTCTTGTATTCGAGGCGGCGAAAGGCGCGTGAATGGATGACGCGATCACGATCGCGCTGGTATTGCGTGCGCCAGACGGGCGGAGACTCTTTATATTTACGCCCGCGTGTGTCGCCGCTGAACTGCGCGTAAGGCGCGAGAAACTGGCGTTCAAAATTTTCAAGTTCTAGACGCGTGCGTGGCATGGCGGGTAAAATTATTTTTTCAACAACTCGGCAACCGAAATGCCACGCAGTTCAAACAGGCGGCGGATGGTGTCTTCGATTAAATTGTTCGGGCAACTCGCGCCGGCGGTGATGCCGACGGTGATGTTGCCGGCCGGCAACCAGTCGCGCGTTTCGACTTCTTCTTTTTTGTGCTGATTGTAATGCACGATTAGTTTGTCCGACTGCATCTTCGCGGCGTTCTTGATGAAGTAAGTCGGCAATTTGGCTTCGCCCATTTCCGCGAGGTGCGACGTGTTGGAAGAATTATAGCCGCCGATGACGATGAGCAGATTCGGCGGCGTCAAAAGCATTTTTTCCAGCGCGTCCTGACGATCTTGCGTCGCGCCGCAAATCGTGTCGAAGAACCGGAAATGTTGCGGGACTTTTTCCGCACCGTGCTTTTTTTCCATGACGGCCTTGAAACGGCGCTGAACTTCTTCCGTTTCACCGCGCAACATCGTGGTTTGATTCGCCACGCCGACGGCTTGCAAATGTAAATCCGGATCGAAGCCGGCAGAATACGCGCCATCAAATTTCTTCAGGAACTCATCCTTGTCGCCGCCGTGCAGAATGTAATTACAGACGTAATCCGTTTCCGCCAAGTTGAAGACGACGAGATAATGTCCGCTGCCATACGCGCGCGCCTGCGATGTCGTCGCCTTGGTTTCCTCGTGCTTGGCCTTGCCGTGAATGATGCTGGTGACGTGTTCCTTCGAATATTGACGGACGCGTTTCCAGACGCTCATCACGTCGCCGCACGTCGTGTCCACGAGGGCGCAGCCTTTCGCTTCGAGTTTTTTACGCGTGCTGACTTCCGTGCCGAACGCGGGAATAATCACGGCGTCGCCCGATTGCAAGCCTTCCAATTCTTCATCCGTCGGCTTGGGCGAAATAATCTGGATGCCCATGTTGCGGATCTGATCGTTTACTTCCGGATTATGAATAATTTCGCCAAGCAGATAAATCGGCGTGTGTGGCGACACATCGGAAAAATATTTTTTGGCGGCGTAAGCCAAATCAATCGCGCGCTCGACGCCGTAGCAGAAGCCGAACTCCTTGGCCAGCTTGACCGTCAGGCCGTCGGCGGAAAGCACGCCGCCGTTGGCGCGGATGCTCTCGACAATTTCGCTGCGGTAATGCGACAAAACCTGCGCCTGCACGGCTTCCATGATGTCGGGACGCCGCAGGTTGATTTTGTTCTGCGGCACCGGAGAATCTTTTGACATGGCGGCAAATTAGCCGCGAAGGGCGGGGGCGTCGAGCAGGATTTGGCGGCGGCGCATTTTCCGTATGAAAGTCGAGGCTTGCGCCATTTCCATTCTTGAATTATTCAATCCGCGCGCATGAGCAAATTTCTGAAAGGAGAAATCAAGCAACTGGTCGGCCGCCTGGACAAAATCATTTTGGAACAGGCGGGTAAAAAAGTTTTCAGCCACCTGGACACTGTCCGCAAATTGTCCAAGCGCGCGCGCCATTTCGGCAGCGAGACTAGCCTCAAGACTGGGCAATCCATCCTCGACCGCCTCGACACCAAGGAAGCGTATCAGCTCGCGCACGCTTTCAGTTTGTTTTTCCAGCTCGTGAACCTTTGCGAGGAACGCGCACGGGAACGCAATCTTACTTCCAAAAAAATTGCGCCAATGTCATTGACGCACCTCTTCCGCGAATTGAAGTCGGCGGGTGTCTCGGAAAAACAATTGCAGGCCGTTTTGAACGAACTCGAAGTCGAACCGGTGCTGACCGCGCATCCGACCGAGGCCAAACGCCGCGCGGTGCTGAACCAGATGTCGCGGCTCACGCAGCAATGGGAAAATCCCGACGAAGTTTTGGAAGCGCTCTGGCAGACGGAGGAAATCCGCGAGCAGAAAATCGGCCCGCTGCACGAGGTGGACACGGCGCTGTATTATTTCAACCGCACGATTTTCGAGACGGCGGCGAATTTTTACGAAACCTTCGACGAGGAACTGGCCAAGAATTTTCCTGGCGTGAAGCGCACACGGCAATTTCTAACGTTCGCGAGTTGGGCGGGAGGTGACCGCGACGGCAATCCGTTTGTGACGCCGGAAATCAGCCGCACCGCGATGCAAAAGCAGCATGACGCCGTGATGGATTTTTACCGGCGCGAATGCGAGCAGTTGAGCAAGGAAATCACCCACGCCGACGCGGGCGAAGATTTGTCCGTGCCGCACAATCGCACGCAGACAGCCAAGACGTATCAGCCCTACGAAATATTCCGCAACCAGATTGGCACGCTGCGGCGCAAGTTGACCGAAGGCAAATACGACCACACGGAATTTGTCGAGACGCTGCAAGAGATTCGCAAAGGTTTGCTCAAACAAAAAGCGAATCGCGCCGCGAACGGCCGCATCCGCCGCCTGCTGATTCAGGCGAAAACTTTTGGCGCGCATCTCGCCGAACTGGATTTTCGCGATCACAGCGGCAAGCTTGACAATGCCGAGGCGGAATTGCTGGAAGAATTTCGCGCCATCCGCGAAATCCAAAAAGATTTCGGCGCGCAGGCCGCGAGCCATTTCATCGTCAGCATGACGCGTAGCGCGGATGACATTTTGCGGCTCTTCAAACTCTCGAAGCTCGCGGGCGTTTTTGAAATTGATCTCGTGCCGCTGTTCGAGACGATTGAAGACTTGGAAAATTCTTCCAAAATTCTTGGCGACCTGTGGTCGGACGTCGAGTATCGCCGCCACTTGAAAGCGCGCGGCCGCGTGCAGGAAGTCATGGTCGGCTATTCGGACTCGAACAAGGATGGCGGCTATCTCGCGGCGAACTGGTTTTTGTATCGCGCGCAAAAAGAGATGTCACGCGTCGCCGACGAATGCGGCGTGAAGCTGCGTTTTTTCCACGGCAAAGGCGGCACGATTGATCGCGGCGGCGGTTCCAGCTATCGCAGTTTGCGCGCGCAACCACACGCGGCGCACGGCGGACGCCTCCGTATCACCGAGCAGGGCGAAGTCATTTCGCTGAAATATTCCAATCCCGTCATCGCGCAAAGAAATTTGGAACAACTGACTTCCGCCGTCATCGCCGTGCAATGTCTGCCGGAAACCGAGACGGCGGAATTACCCAAGTGGGAAGCGCACGCCGACCGGCTCGCGAAACTTTCCTTCGCGCATTATCAAAAGCTCGTTTATGAAACGCCGGAGTTCGCGGAATATTTTTGGCAGGCGACGCCGATTGATCTCATCGAACATCTGCGGCTCGGCTCGCGTCCGTCTCGTCGCGCGGCCACGGCGGACATCCGGCAGTTGCGCGCGATCCCGTGGGTGTTTTCGTGGACGCAATCGCGGCATCTGATTTCCGCGTGGTATGGCGTCGGCTCGGCGTTGAAGGATTTTGTCGCGCAAACGCCGGACGGACTCGAACAACTTCGCAAGATGTATCGGCGCTGGCCGTTTTTCCGCGCGCTGTTGGACAACGCCGAAATGTCGCTCGCCAAAACCGAACTCGGCATCGCGCGCCAGTATGCGGCGCTCGTCGAATCCGCCGAGGTGCGCAAAAAAATCTTCGGCCTGATCGAGGACGAATACGCGCGCTCGGTCGAAATGGTTTTGTCCATCAACGAACGTAAACAGCTTTTGGAAAATCAGCCGACGCTCGCGCAATCCATCCGGCTGCGCAATCCGTATGTGGACCCGCTGAACTATTTGCAGATCCGTTTTCTGTCCATCTGGCGCAAGGCGAACGAGGCGCAGCGCACCGAGCAATTGCGTCGCCTGCTCGGGCTCACCGTCAAAGGTGTTGCTTCCGGCATGAAGAGCACGGGATGAATTTCGCTGCCGATCACGACTCCTTTTTAGCGCAAACCTGATTTGCGCGGTAAAGGAGATTGAACGCGCACTGGCCTCCAGCTTAAACTCCCGCCGTTCCGTTTCATCATGCACACGAATTCCGACTCCAAAATCCCGAAGCCGTCTGCGCCGAAAAATTTTCCGGTGCGGCTTGGTATCATCGGCGGCGGCCAGCTCGCGCGCATGACCGCGCTTGCCGCGCTGCCGCTCGGCTGCGAGGTATCCGTGCTGGAAAAAAATCCGTCCGGCCCCGCCGCCCAGCTTTCGCCGCGTTCCGTTGTCGGCGACTGGAATGACGCGGACACGCTGGTGAAATTCGCGGCACATTGCGACGTCATGACGTTGGAAAATGAATTTGTGGATGCGCGCGCGCTGGCCGTTTTGGAGCAGGCCGGCCACCAAGTTTTTCCCAGTGCCGCGTGCATCGCGCTGACGCAGGACAAGCTCACGCAGAAACAGGCATTACAAAACGCCGGCTTGGCCGTGCCGAAATTTCGCGCGGTGAATTCGTCGGCGGAAATTATTTTGGCGGCGAAGGATTTCGGCTGGCCGCTGCTACTCAAAACCCGGCGCAACGGCTACGATGGCAAAGGTAATTTCACTTTGAAGTCCGAGGCGGACATCGCCGCAGGCTGGCAAACTTTGGGCGGTGGGAAAAATGATTTGTTCGTCGAGGCGTTCTGGCATTTCAGCAAGGAGCTGGCCGTCATCGTCACGCGCGGACGCGATGGCGCGACGGCGGTTTATCCGGTGGTGGAAACCATCCAGTGCGACCACATCTGCCATGTCGTCAAGGCGCCGGCGGAAGTTTCTGCGATGTTGATGGCGCGCGCGGCGGAAATCGCCCAACGCGCCATCGCGGCGGTCGGCGGCATCGGCAGTTTCGGCGTGGAAATGTTTTTGGCGGCGGACGGCGAAATCGCCATCAACGAACTGGCGCCGCGCGTCCACAATTCCGGCCATTACACCATCGAGGCGTGCGTGTGCTCGCAATTCGAAAATCACGTCCGCGCCGTGCTGGGCTGGCCGCTCGGCTCCACGGCGATGGTCGCGCCCGCAGCGGTGATGGTCAATCTTCTCGGCGTCAGCAAGGGTTCGGGTGCACCGCGCGGACTCGAAAGCGCGCTGGCAATTCCCGGCGCGCACGTCCATGTTTATGGCAAGGCCGCGAGCGGCGCGGGCCGCAAAATGGGCCACGTCACCGCGCTCGGGAAAAATCTGGTTGAAGCCGAGTCCATTGCGCAACTGGCCGCCGGAAAAATCCAATTTGGAACAAACGCATGAAGAAAAAAAATTCGCCGCTCGTCGGCATCATTATGGGCAGCGATTCCGACTGGCCCACGATGGAGGCGGCCTACAACATCTGCTGCGAGTTCAATGTGCCTTGCGAAGTGCGCGTCGTTTCCGCGCACCGCACGCCGGACGACATGGCGCGTTACGCGAAGTCGGCGCACAAGCGCGGACTGCACGTCATCATCGCCGGCGCGGGCGGCGCGGCGCATCTGCCCGGCATGGTCGCGAGCCACACGCCGTTGCCGGTCATCGGCGTGCCGGTGGAGACCAAAAGTTTGAAGGGGCTTGACTCGCTGCTGTCCATCGCTCAAATGCCCGGCGGCATTCCCGTGGCGACCGTCGCCATCGGCGGCGGGAAGAACGCGGGCTTGCTCGCGGTTTCGATTCTCGGCTCTAGCGATAAAAAAATCTGTGCGCAGCTGGTGGAATACAAAAA
The DNA here is from genome assembly GCA_903878805.1 of uncultured Verrucomicrobia subdivision 3 bacterium. GTDB lineage: Bacteria > Verrucomicrobiota > Verrucomicrobiia > Limisphaerales > UBA11358 > UBA11358. The sequence continues at coordinate 2,179 of CAIRJF010000030.1, read as the reverse complement.
GCAACTCGCCAGTGAATCCCGCCAGCGGGGCACTAGACTGACAGCCAGCGTCAAATCGAAACTGGCGAAGCCTTTGATTTAATGAATCGCGGTCCGCACCGGCTCATTTCGTTGCTGAACCAAAAACCGTTTTCAGCAAATCCGTCGTGCGCGCGAGCGGATTCGCGCGGATGTTCTCCTCCTCGGCGGCGACCATTTTGAAAAGTCCGTCCAGCGCCTTGTGCGTGACGTAGGTGTCAATGTCCGTCGCGTCCAGCTTCACCGGATTGCTTTTGCCGAACAGCGAGCCGAGCGTGTCCACCGACGAAAATTTTGCCATCATCGCCTTGTATTCCGCCGTCACGCCCACGCTATCCGTCGCTTTTTGGACGACCGGATAAAACTTAGCGAACAAATTCGTCTGCGTCGTTTTTTTGAAATATTGCGTCGCCGCGTCGTTCGTGCTGGCGAGAATGGACTTTGCGTCCGCGATGCTCATCTGCGAAATCGAGTCGCCAAAAACGCCCGCCGCCACCGGCACCGCCTGCTCGGCCGCGTGGTTCATCGAGGCGATGAAATTGTCTGCCAACTGACCTTCGCCCGCGAGCTTGAGCGCCGACTCCACCGACGCCAGTTTTCCTGGCAACGGAATTTTCACCGCCGCATTGGTCAGAAACCCGTCGTTGTGGCCGAGCGACACGATGGCGTTAGAAACTCCCTTGCTCAAAGCCTGCTTCAATCCGCCCACGACCTGATCCTCCGGCAACGCCGACAACGCCGCCGCGCCGTTGGTTTTGGACAGCGCCGAAGTCAAGGAATCGAGAAAGCTGGCGTGCGCCGCGCCTCCAGCGATGATGAGAACAATTGTGAACGTGATTAAGTAAAATAAATTTTTCATGGAAAACAATGGGTTGAAGTTGACCAGCAATCGCCGGACATTATCACACCGCATCTGCCGGCGCAAACCAGCCATGTTTGACCTTGCCGCAATGCCCCGATGCAAAACTGCCACCGGCAGATTCAAACTGCCAGTTGTCGGATTGTGTCTGACAACCCAATTATCGCAACTGCCGGCTCACTTCATGTGCCTGTCGGACGAGTTGGCGTGTCGGAAAGTTGAATTTTGGCGCTTTCAGGCCAGTTTTTGCCGCTTTTTGCTCAAATCACGTCTCTGACCGTCAAAATGTCCGCTTTTTTGACTTTTTTACCCCGGCTGACTTGGCCGGTTTCTTGGCGTTCGCTGCCAATTGAATCGCCTTGCGCGCCCATAGCGTGAGTTCGTGCGGTTGCTCCAGCACGTCCGGCGGCACTTCGTGATACGCCATCGTCATCGTCTTGCCCTTGGATTCGTAAGTGAAAGCGCCCATGCCGCGCGCCGTGTAATCCGCCGCGCTCACCGCATCCGTTTTGAAGAACAAACGGCCCTCGTCCAGAATCCCGAAGAAATGATCGCCCGAATAAATCCCGTGCGCGCCGAACATCGCCTTCGCCCGCACATCCGGCAACGCGCTCAACTGGTCGAGCACAAATTCTTTGAAAGAGTCGTCAGGCATAATGACCTTACGACATTGTTAAGAATTTTTTGCTTTTTGTTTTTTCTTCTTTTCTGAGTTTGAGTTATCTGAATCAGATAACTCAGGCTTTTTATCTTCGTATCCTAAAAGTTTTGCCGTGCTGATTGCCAACGGTATGTATAAAAGGAAAGCAATAATACCAAACCAGAAGGTCAAAAATGGATTTTCCACACAAAAGTTCGCGAAATTTCCGATTGTTCTTCCAATCCCAGATATTCGAGTCGGACGGTCAATTTTTAAAACTCCATCTGAGGTTGAAACGGTCGCGTCTTCACCATATGGAAGCGCGGTTGATGAAGACCATATATCAATTTGAACTGAGCCACTCGGTCGAAGGCTATCGAGGTTTAAAGACCCTTTAACCTCTTGAGTTTTAGAAATGCCATCACGAGTAATAATTGCTAAAATATGAATGTCTGTATTTAGAGGTATAGCAATGTTTTCAGCGGGTTTGTTCCCTTCATTTTTTATAATTAAATATGAATAGAGACCTCTGCAAAACGTTTTTGAACGGATGATTTGATGATGCGTCAGAGAACCATGCAAACGACGACCAACGCACAGATGGGATTGCTGGACAGCCTGATGATTGCCACACCGACCAACGAATTTCTGGAACGGCTGGA
>CAIRJF010000029.1 GCA_903878805.1 uncultured Verrucomicrobia subdivision 3 bacterium | reverse complement strand
TGGTCTGCCCGTGGTCTTTAGGGACTTGCGTCCGGGAAACATTATCTTGGGATGAGCTTGGCACTTAGATGCTTTCAGCGCTTATCTCTTCCGCACATGGCTACGCAGCGATGCCCCTGACGGAACAACTGCCACACCAGAAGTGCGTCTAACCCGGTCCTCTCGTACTAAGGTTAGAACCCCTCAAGTTTCCTGCGCCCACAGTGGATAAGGACCGAACTGTCTCACGACGTTCTGAACCCAGCTCGCGTACCGCTTTAACCGGCGAACAGCCGGACCCTTGGGACCTTCTCCAGCCCCAGGATGCGATGAGCCGACATCGAGGTGCCAAACCGGTTCGTCGATATGAACTCTTGGAACCGATCAGCCTGTTATCCCTAGCGTACCTTTTGTCCGATGAGCGACGGCAATTCCACATTAAACCGTCGGATCACTTGGGCCTGCTTTCGCATCTGCTCGACTTGTAGGTCTTACAGTCAACCTAGTTTATAGCCATATCCTCAACGCATAGTTGCCAACCATGCTGAACTAAGCTTAGCACTCCTCCGTTACTCTTTTGGAGGAAACCGCCCCAGTCAAACTGACCTGCACGCACTGTCCCCCGTCTGGATTACAGATCGGGGTTAGAATCCTAATTAGCAAAGAGTGGTGTTTCACATTGCGACTCCACGGGCACCGAGGCACCCGCTTCAAAGTCTCCCACCTACGCTACGCATCGCCAACCAGAACACAATACGAGCTTACAGTAAAGGTGCATAGGGTCTTTCCGTCCTACTGCGGGCATGCGGCATCTTCACCGCAATTACAGTTTCGCCGAGATCCTCTCCGAGACAGTCGTTCAGTCGTTACAAGATTCGTGCAGGTCGGAACTTACCCGACAAGGAATTTCGCTACCTTAGGACCGTTATAGTTACGGCCGACATTCACGGGGACTTAAAGACCGAGCTTCGCCTTGCGGCTAACAAAATCTCTTAATCTTTCCGCATTGGTCACTTGTCACTCCCTATACGTCGTCTTAACGACTTAGCAGAGAGCTGTGTTTTTGTTAAACAGTCGCTAAACGCAATTTACTGTGGCTCACCGAAGTGAGCACCTCTTTTCCCGAAGTTACGAGGCTAATGTGCCGAGTTCCTTAGAGAGGTTTCTCTCGCGCGCCTGAGTGCGCTTACACTCACCCACCTGTGTCGGTTTACGGTACGGGCCGTCGGGGAAACAACTGCAAACTTTTCTAGACACAGAAACCCACCAATACGCTTCGGCCGAAGCCTAAGCTCAGCATTCGATTGCCTAGTTGATGTCTTTCCATGCGTCATTCGCAGCCTTAATCCCGGCGGGCTCAGGAATATTTAACCTGATGTGCATCGATTACGCCTTACGGCCTCATCTTAGCTCCCGGCTAACCCTGGGAGGACGAACCTGGCCCAGGAAACCTTGGGTTTACGGCGAGCAGGATTCTAACCTGCTTTATCGCTACTCGTGTCTGCATTCTCACTAATCAGCGCTCCAGCGTCCGTTTCCGTTCGCCTTCGCTGCACTGATTACGCTCTCCTACCACTCGAAAAAGTCGAAACTTTCTCGAATCCATAGCTTCGGTATGTGATTTGATCGCCAATCATTTTCGGCGCGATCTCGCTCGATGAGTCAGCTATTACGCACTGTTTAAATGATGGCTGCCTCTAAGCCAACATCCTCACTGTCTAAGCAAGATCACATCCTTTCCACTTAATCACATTTAGGCACCTTAGCTGATGGTCTGGGCTGTTGCCCTCTCGGCTACGAAGCTTATCCCTCGCAGCCTGATTCCTATGATACTGAAACCGACGGAATTCGGAGTTTAATTGGTTTTGGCAGCCTGGTGGGGCCCCTAAGCCATTCAGTGCTCTACCTCCGCCGGGTACTTCCATAAGACTCGCCCTCAAGCGATTTCGGAGAGAACCAGCTATCACGGGGTTTGATTAGTCTTTCGCTCCTACTCTCAAGTCATCTCAGGATTTTTCAACATCCACGAGTTCGGTCCTTCACTGCATGTTACTGCAGCTTCAACCTGCTCAAGAGTAGATCACCTCCGCTTCGGGTCTATTACCAGCGACTGGTCGCGCTATTCGCACTCGGTTTCCCTTCGCCTCCATCTCAAAGAGATTTAGGCTGGCCACTGATAATAACTCGCAGACTCATTATGCAAAAGGCAAGCTGTCACCGCTTGCGCGGCTCCAACACATTGTAGGCATATGGTTTCAGGTTCTATTTCACTCCGCTAACAGCGGTTCTTTTCGCCTTTCCCTCGCGGTACTAGTTCACTATCGGTTGCCAAGGAGTATTTAGGCTTATGCGGTGGTCCGCACAGATTCACACAGAGTTTCACGTGCACCGTGTTACTTGGGATACCTCTAGACGACTTTGAGTTTTCGTTTACCCGGCTGTCACGGTCTATGGCCCAACTTTCCAGATGGTTCAACTAACTCTCGGACTTTCACATTAAGGTCCCACAACCCCGGGAGAACAAGTTCCCCCGGTTTAGCCTGTTCCGCTTTCGCTCGCCACTACTGACGGAATCATTTCGTTTTCTTTTCCTGCGGTTACTGAGATGTTTCACTTCACCGCGTTTCGCTTCGGAGGACTATGAATTCATCCTACGATAACCAGCAATAAAGCTGGCTGGGTTGTCCCATTCGGAGATCCACGGATCAAAGCCTGCTTGCGGCTCCCCGTGGCTTATCGCAACTTACTACGTCCTTCATCGCCTCTTGGCACCAAGGCATTCACCATAAGCCCTTAGTAGCTTGATCACAAAGAATACCATCGAATTAACGATGGATAACTCAGCGAATTGTATTATTTGCCCTAGTATCTACCTATGTGTAGTTGTCAAAGAACTCACCGAAATGCCGTGCCGGACTACTAGATCCAGCCGACTCACTTCGTAAATTATTAAAAAATCAAGTAGTAGGCGTGACTGGAGTTGAACCAGTGACCCTGCGCTTATCAAGCGCATGCTCTAACCAACTGAGCTACACGCCTGTAAACTTGGTGGAGCTGAGGAGATTCGAACTCCTGACCTATAGCTTGCAAAGCTACCGCTCTACCAACTGAGCTACAGCCCCACGCGATGAAAAAACTTTCATGCTGCTGGCCAGCGTTCGATCTCATTCACTTGATTGTCCAAAGAACAATGCTCTTGAAAATTGAATTGTGCGATTAGCTCCGAACCTATCCAACTCTTACGAGTTGTCCGACCTCGGAAGTTTGGTTTTGAACCCAAACCCGTGGTTTCTCCTTAGAAAGGAGGTGATCCAGCCGCAGGTTCCCCTACGGCTACCTTGTTACGACTTCATCCCAATCACCAGTCATACCTTCGGCACCTTTTAAGGGGCGACTTCGGGTGCAACCGGCTTTCATGATGTGACGGGCGGTGTGTACAAGGCCTGGGAACGTATTCACGGCGCCGTAGCTGATGCGCCATTACTAGCGATTCCAGCTTCACGCTGTCGAGTTGCAGACAACGATCTGAACTGGGCCCGGTTTTTCGGGATTTGCTCCACCTTGCGGTCTTGCTTCCCTTTGTACCGGGCATTGTAGTACGTGTGCAGCCCTGGCCGTAAGGGCCATACTGACTTGACGTCATCCCCACCTTCCTCCTCGTTGAAGCGAGGCAGTCTGTCCAGAGTGCTCCCAGTTAAGGGGTGGCAACAGGACACAGGGGTTGCGCTCGTTGCGGGACTTAACCCAACATCTCACGACACGAGCTGACGACAGCCATGCAGCACCTGTGCATACTGATATTGCTATCTCGTCAGGCTTTCACCCTTCTACTATATGCATGTCAAGGCCAGGTAAGGTTCTTCGCGTTGCATCGAATTAAGCCACATACTCCACCGCTTGTGCAGGCCCCCGTCAATTTCTTTGAGTTTTAACCTTGCGGCCGTACTTCCCAGGCGGCACGTTTATCGTGTTAACTACGCCACAAGCGGGGTCGATTCCGCTTACAGCAAACGTGCACCGTTTAGGGCCAGGACTACCGGGGTATCTAATCCCGTTTGCTCCCCTGGCTTTCGTGCCTCAGCGTCAGGAAATGTCCAGAGACTCGCCTTCGCCACTGGTGTTCCACTTGATATCTACGCATTTCACTGCTACACCAAGTATTCCAGTCTCCCCTCCATTCCTCTAGCCGGATAGTATCCAACGCAGTTTCCGGGTTAGGCCCGGAGATTTCACGTCAGACTTACCCAACCGCCTACGCACCCTTTACGCCCAGTGAATCCGAACAACGCTTGGGACCTCTGTATTACCGCGGCTGCTGGCACAGAGTTAGCCGTCCCTTCCTCTTCCGCTACAATCAATGACACACGTGTTAGGTGAGTCAATTTGTTCGCAAATGACAGGGGTTTACGGGCCGAAGCCATTCATCCCCCACGCGGCGTCGCTCCTTCAGGCTTTCGCCCATTGAGAAAAATTCTCGACTGCTGCCACCCGTAGGTGTCTGGACCGTGTCTCAGTTCCAGTGTGACTGGTCGTCCTCTCAGACCAGCTACCCGTCTTAGCCTTGGTGAGCTTTTACCTCGCCAACTAGCTGATAGGCCGCGGGCTCATCTTGAAGCGTCAGGTCTTACGATCCCCAACTTTGATCTCACGATCACATGCGGTATTAGCTCGTCTTTCGACGAGTTATCCCACACTTCAAGGCAGATTCCCACGTGTTACGCACCCTTGCGCCGCTCCGACTTGAAAATATTGCTACCCTCAAATCAGCGCTCGACTTGCATGTCTTATCCACGCCGCCAGCGTTCGTTCTGAGCCAGAATCAAACTCTCCGTATAAAAATACGTTAGATGATTCCTGCCCGACTGTTATATCAGGCAGCTTTTTACTAATTTTTGGTTAAAACCCTTATCAACAGCGATCTAACTCGCTGATAATAAAGGGGCTCTTTACTAATCGCACAATTCAATTTTCAAAGAGCAGTCGGCGTTTTACCGCCAAAATTCTGCTTTGCTCGCCTTGTTTTCTCCCAGTTTAGGGGACAAAAAACCCGACCGCCGAATTTACTCTCTTTTCAACTCGGCCTGTCAGTATCGAGCCAGGGTCGTTTATCTTAATTAAAGCCAACCCAATGTCAACCGGTTTTTCAACCGGCCTTCGTATCGGTTACTACCGCGAAGGGACAGAAAGATTATCAGACATTTGTTATCGCGCAAGAGTTTTTTTGAAAATTTTTGGCAACGGTTAAACCGTAAAAATCACCTGTCTTTACACGCTAATCAAGGCCACGCTCCGTCAAATTATCTTCGTCCAGACCAAAAAAATGTCCCAACTCGTGCAAAAAAGTCGTGTGAACTTCCTCGCAAAACACTTCTTCATCACCTTCCGCAAGGTCCCAGAGGTTTTCAAGGAACAAAATAATCTGCGGTGGCAACACCGTTCCACCATCGTCAGCGAACTCCGAACCCGTGAAAATCCCAAGCGTATCTACTTCAATTCCATCAACTTGTAATCCGATATTCGGCGCTTTTTCAAACGTCACCGGCAATTTTTGCGCCTGCTCCCGCAACGGTTTTGGCAGTTCCGCCACGGTCGCTTCAATTTCCACCAACGCGAGTTGCTGCAACTTGCTCCAATTATTTTTCAAATCAGCTTTCACACTCTGATTTTGTCCGCCGCACGGCGCCAAAGCAAATTTTCTCTCGCTCTTGAACGACGCACGTTTAGCCTTGTCAGACATTCAAATTATGACGGCTCACCCAAAAAACTCTTTCGCGTTTTTATTCGTTTCAATTCTCACCGCTACGCTGATTTTTTCCAGTAACGCAGAAACGAATCAAATTTCCACCAGCGAAAATATTCTCCGCGCCACGCTGACGAACGGCCTGCAAGTCATCGTTGTGCGCAACACCATCGCGCCCGTTGTCACGACGATGGTGAACTATCGTGTCGGCTCGGATGAAACGCCCGCCGGTTTTCCGGGCACCGCGCACGCGACCGAACACATGATGTTTCGCGGCAGTCCCGGTTTGAGCGCGGACCAACTCGCGGCCATTTCCGCCGCGTTTGGCGGCGACGACAACGCCGACACGCAGCAGGCCGTCACGCAATATTTTTTCACTACGCCCGCTGAAAATTTGGAAGTCGCACTGCGCATTGAAGCCACACGGATGCAGGATTTATTGTCAGACGAATCGCTTTGGACAAAAGAACGCGGCGCGATCGAGCAAGAAGTCGCGCAGGACTTGTCGAATCCCGAATACGTTTTTTACATGCAACTGTTGCAAGCGATGTTCAAAGGCTCGCCTTACGAACACGACGCACTCGGCACGCGCCCGTCGTTCGACAAAACTACCGGCGCGGATTTGCGAAAATTTCACAACGACTGGTATGCGCCAAACAATGCCGTGCTCGTTGTTGTCGGCAATGTCGAACCGCAGACGGTTCTCGCGCAGGTGCAAAAAACCTTTGGCGCATTGCCCGCAAAAGTTTTACCGCAGCGGCCGGAATACAGCTTTTCGCCTGTGAAAACGGACACTTTGCGACTTGATACCGATTTACCTTACGGCATGGCCGCGATCACGTTTCGCTTTCCCGGCACGGAAAATCCCGACTTCGCCGCCGCGCAGATTTTGTCCGATGTGTTGAGCAGCCAGCGCGGAAATCTTTACGGCCTCGTGCCACAAGGTCAGGCGCTCTTCGCGCAATTTTCCTATGACACGCTGCCCAAAGCCGGCATCGGTTACGCCATCGCGGGTTTTCCGGCGGGCGGCGATTCGACAAATTTGCTGAATCAAGTTAAAGCGATTCTCCTCGCGGAAATCACCAACGGCGTGAGCGCCGAACTGGTCGAGGCCGCCAAGCGCCGCGAAATCATCAGTGCCGAATTGCAGAAAAATTCCGTGTCCGGCCTCGCCTCTGCGTGGTCGCAAGCGGTCGCCGTCGAAGGCCGCAATTCGCCGGACGACGACATCAATTTATTTCGCGCGGTCACCGTGGCCGATGTGAACCGCATCGCCAAAATGTATCTGGATTTTGACCACGCCGTTTCCGCCATCCTGACACCGACGCCGTCGGACAAACCGATTTCGTCCAAAAGTTTTGGCGGCGGCGAATCGCTCGTCTCCACCAAAAATGAAAACGTGAAACTGCCGTCGTGGGCAAAGAAGGTTGCGGACAAATTGCCCATTCCTACTTCGGCACTAAATCCATTCGTAACGAATTTACCCAATGGAATCAAGCTGATCGTGCAACCAGAAACCGTCAGCGGCACGGTCAGCGTGTTTGGCCGCGTGAAAAATAACGCGCTCGTGCAGACGCCCGCTGGCCAGGACGGCGTGAGCGAAACGCTGAAACAACTTTTCAATTACGGCAGCAAATCGCTTGACCGACTGTCGTTTCAAAAAGCGCTCGACGACATCGGCGCGAATGAATCCGCCGGCGCAAATTTCTCGCTCCAAGTGTTGCCCGAAAATTTTGCGCGCGGCGTCCAGTTGCTCGCGGACAACCAACTTTCGCCCGCGCTGCCAGAAGCGGATTTCAAAATTGTTCAGGCACAACTCGCCGCGCAGGTTGCGGGCGAACTGCAAAGTCCCGACCACATTGCCGGTCACGCGCTGACGACCGCGCTGTTTCCGAAAGGCGATCCTTCCACCCGCCAGACCAGCCCAGCGACTGTCAAATCACTGACGATTGATGACGTCAAAAATTATTACGCCAGCACTTTCCGCCCAGACATGACGACGATTGTCGTCATCGGAAAAATTTCGTCGGACGAAGCGGTGGCGGTAATTGAAAAGAATTTTGGCGCCTGGAAAGCCGACGGTAAAAAACCGAGCACACTATTCCCGCCCGCGCCGACGAACGCCGTTTCCGTCACGCACGTTCCCGATGCGAGCCGCGTGCAAGATAAAGTGACGCTGGCGCAAACTTTATTGCTCACACGCACGAATGTTGATTATTACGCTCTACAATTAGGAAATCACGTTCTCGGCGGCGGTTTTTACGCGACACGTTTGTATCGCGATTTGCGCGAGAAAGCGGGATTGGTTTATTTCGTCAGCTCCAGTTTTAACATCGGCCTGACACGCGGTGTTTATCAATCTTCCTACGCGTGCGATCCGCCCAATGTTTCCAAGGCACGCGCGCTGATTCTCCGCGACCTGAAAGAAATGCAGACGAAAAAAGTTTCCGAACGCGAATTGCATCAGGCCAAGCTCATGTTGCTGCGCGACATTCCGCTGGCGGAGGCGAGCGTGGATGGCATCGCGAACGGCTGGCTCACGCGCACCGCGCTCGGTCTGCCGCTCGACGAACCAGTGCGCGCCGGAAAAATCTACGTTCAATTGAGCGCGAAAGATGTGCAGAAGGCGTTCACCAAATGGCTTCGTCCTGACGGCTTGGTGCAAGTGACGCAAGGGCCGGTGCCGAAATAAAAATTTGGAGAAAAGTGGTGCGTCTGGCGCGAATCGAACGCGCGACAACCTGCTTAGAAGGCAGGTGCTCTATCCAACTGAGCTACAGACGCAACCTTAGCCACACTAGCCAGAACGGGCGTTTTGTGCAAGCCCGGCTCCCGCGACAAGGTCGCGAGGCCATCTGGGCGAATCCACGGGTCAGGGTTGTTGGAAGAGCGGTCGCACTCGTGCGGTCAACAATTTGTAGCCAGCGGCGTTGAAATGTAATTTGTCCGCCACGAACAATTCCGGGCGCGGCTGACCGTCGGCGCCCAGCGGCAAGTCATAAGTCTCGATGTATTTCAATCCCGGCGTCATGCGGATAAAATCTGCGATGATCTGGTTTACTTTCTTTTCCTGCTCATGCTGTTTCCAGCGCGCCAAACTGGGACTTAACGAAAGAAAAATAATTTCCGTCGCCGGCAATTTTGCGTGGACCACAGTTGCGAACTCCTTGAAATCGGCAGAAACCTGTTCCGGCGATTGACCTGCCCAGAGATCATTGCCGCCGGCGCGAAACACGATGATCCGGGGCGCGTAGGGAAAAATCACGCGCGGCGCAAAATGGGTGGAGTCCACGATTTCCGAACCGCCGAAGCCACGGTTGAAAACCGGCTGGCCGGGAAAATCCTGCGCCAGCGTTTTCCAGCGTCCGATGGTCGAGGAGCCGATAAATTCCACACCGTTGGTGGGCGGCGGATTGGTGGTGTCGCGCAGCTCAAAGGCGGCGATTTCTTTTTCCCATCTGGCAAAATTGTGATTTGGCTCTGCGGCTCGAACAAAGTGAATTGGCAGTGTTAAAATTAAAGCACCAAGAAAGTGCAGAAGAAATTTTTTCATGCGGCGAAGCTACGGAATAATCTGGACGTTGAAAATAAATTTGTTGCGCAGGTTTCCGGTTCAGCTCACGCATGGCTGAACTGACGCAATACTTGATACACAATTAACGCCGCGAAATACGCGAGGCCGGTCATGTAGGCGATTTGAAACAGCGGCCATTTCCAACTGTTCGTCTCGCGTCGCACGACGGCGGTGGTGGACAAACATTGCGCGGCCAAAATATAAAACACCAACAGACTCGCGCAGGTCGCCACGTTGAAAATGGGCGTGCCATCGGTGCGTTTGGCTTGTCGTAACGTGCTGTAAAGTGAAGTTTGATTATTGTCCGCCGCGTCCTTGCCCACGCCATAAACAATCGCCAGCGTCGAGACGATGACTTCGCGCGCGGCGAATGAACTGATGATGCCGATGCCGATTTGCCAGTCGTAGCCGAGCGGGGCGATGACGGGTTCGATGACGTGGCCGATTTTTCCGGCGAAGGAATTTTGCAAGGAATTCTGTGCGGTCAGGCGATCAGCAGTATCAAATAATTGTGCGGCCTGATTCGTGTCGCCGGATTTTTCCAATTGCGTTGCTTGCGCGGTCATTGCGACAGCGGCGGCGGGCGCACTTGATTTTGGATAATACGACAGCGCCCACAAAACGAGCGAGATAACTAAAATGATTGTGCCCGCCTGCTTCACGAAAATTTTTGCGCGGTCAAACGTGTGCAGCAGCGCTGTGCGCAATCCCGGCACACGATACGGAGGCAATTCGATCATCAGCGGTTTGCTTTCGCCGGGTAAAATTGTCTTTCGGAAAATTACCGCCATGCCCAGTGCTGCTACGACGCCCGTCGCATAAGCGGCGGTGAAAACCAACGCGGCTTTCAACGGCGAGTGCGGAAATAAAAGCGCCGTGACCATCGCGTAAACGGGAATGCGCGCCGAACACGCCATGAGCGGCGTGACGAGAATCGTTACCAAACGGTCGCGGGGATTTTCGATGACGCGCGTGGACATGATGGCCGGAATCGCACAAGCGTGTGCCGAGAGCAACGGCACGAACGCTTTGCCCGGCAGTCCGAGTTTGCGCATGATTTTATCCATCACAAACGCAGCACGAGAGAGGTAGCCGGTGTCTTCCAACAGCGACAGCGCGAAAAATAAAATGCAGATTTGCGGTAGGAAAATCAGTATCCCGCCAACGCCACCGACCACACCGTCGGAAACCAGACTTTGCAAATCGCCCGGCGGCAAAATGGAAGCCGTCCATGATTTTATGCCCGCAAATAAATGGTCAATCAACTCCATCGGAATTTGCGCTGCCCAAAAAATCAGTGCGAAGAGCGCGAGCATCACGACGTGAAACACGGCGACACCAATGACCGGATGCGTAAAATAATCATCCAGCTTGTCCGTCCAGACCGAGCGTTGGACGATGGCCGAATCCATGACGCGCGTGGAAATCTGCTCCGTCCATTCGTAGCGCGCCTGAAACGTGCAGCCGGTGCAGCCGCCGCAATTCGGGTCAACGTGATTGACCGCTTCCGGCATCGCGCCGGTGACAAGCCGATTCAACTCCTGTTTTAATTCCTCAATGCCTTCGCCGTTGCGCGCGGACACCGGCACGACCACGCAGCCAAGTTCTTCGCGCAATTTCGCCACGTCAATGCGGATGCCATCGCGACGCGCCATGTCCATCATGTTCAACGCGACGACGACGGGACATTTCAATTCTAAAACCTGACTCGCCAGAAAAAGGTTTCGTTCAAGATTCGTAGCGTCCACCACAACGAGCACAGCGTTCGGCGCGGTGTGCTCCAACTTTCCTTGCAACGCATCGGCGGCAAGTTTTTCGTCCGGAGATTGGCTGTCGAGGCTGTAAAGTCCGGGCAAATCCACCACGACAATTTGTTTATGATCCAGATGCAGCCGCCCGACTTTACGTTCGACTGTCGTGCCAGGAAAATTTGCCGTTTTGGCGCGCAGACCTGTGAGCGCGTTGAACAAAGTGGTTTTACCCGCGTTGGGATTGCCGACGAGCGCCAGCGTGAACGCGTGATGCTGCGCTATGCTAGAAGCCGGAGCCGGAGTTTCGTGACAGGCACTCATGCGTGTTCGTCGTCGCGCATGGCGCAGTGGTCGGGCTGGCAGATTTCCACGTGCACGCGCGCGGCGAGTTCGGCCGAAATTCCCAGCCGCGAACCAAAAATTTTCAGGATCAGCGGATTGCCGACGCGCACCAACTCCACGCGCCGCCCCACGCAAACGCCCAATGTTTTCAAGCGGTTCGTGTCCTCGTCGTCGGTCTCGACACTGCGGACGACGGCGCACACGCGCAGCGGCAATTCATCCAGCCGCACGGTCGGCACAGGTTGTTTGATGGTGGTCACAACGCTAACAAAATAAACCTACAAAGGTTCAAGTCAAACTCTGCGCTGCCGTTGGTTGACGCAAGCTTCGCAGAAAAATTGATTTCAGAGCGAACAGTCTAATCTTCCATGCCGCAGCCAACTGCCGTCCACTTGCGATTTGTTGTCGGTCAATTGCACCCGCTGCGAAGTTGGATTGATAACCGCGCCGCGCTCCGGCAGATTGACGGCGTGAAAGTTTTGAATTTATTCGCTCTCGCGTTGGCCGTGGTGTTATTCGCTGGTTGCACCAAACCTGACGCGTCCACCACGCTGAATCCACCTTCGCTCGAAGCGTTGCTGCCCACGCACGCGCAGCCGAAATTGCCGACGATGAAAATTTATCTCGGCGCGGAAATGCTCGATGCCGAACTCGCTTTGACCGAAGACGAGGAAATGACCGGCATGATGTTCCGCACCAATATTCAGGAAACCGACGCGATGCTCTTTGTGCTGCCCGAAACGCAGCGCGCAAATTTCTGGATGAAGAATTGTCCTGAATCCATTTCCGCCGCCTACATCACCACCGACGGAACGATTCGTGAAATCCATCACCTCGAACAAAACGATACCAACGGCGTCGTTGCCGCGCGCGACGACATCCGCTTCGTTTTAGAAACCAAGGAAGGCTGGTTCACGCAACACAACATTGCGCCCGGCACGGTGATTCAATCGGAGAAAGGCTCGCTCGCGGAGACGTTTTTACAGCGCCACTGAAAGTTATTTTCCGGCGAGCAAATCTAATTTGAGTTTCAAATCCGCTTCCGCCAGCAGGCCAGTTGTGCGGTCAACCACCTTGCCGTCCTTGAAAAAAATCAGCGTCGGAATCGCCTGCACCTGAAAATTCTGTGCCAGCCCCGGCGATTCATCCACGTTGATTTTGACGAACTTGATTTTGTCCGTGTAACCGCTCGCCAGTTTGTCCAGCAGCGGCGACAGCTCGCGACATGGTCCGCACCACGTCGCATAAAAATCCGCCACCACCGGCGTCGCGCAACGCGTCACCTCGTCCGCAAACTCGCCCTGCGCGATGTGCTTCACGCTCGCCGTGGACTCGTTCATCGCCGAGGGATTACCGCAGCCGACGATGAAAAATAAATCCAGTAAAACAATAACGGCAAATATAATTCTGAACTGTCCACGCGAATTCATAAACGGAATCTAACGCCAACCGTCCGACGCGCAAAACATTTTTCACCGCCAATCTATTTGCGAAATTTCAATTCCCGCTTACGATTTCGCCATGCTGTCGCTCGAACAACTTGCCGGACTGCTCGAACAAAACCGCGCCGCCGCATCCGCGCACGTGGCGGAATTTTCCATCGGCGGCAAAAAGTTTAACTTCAACTCGTCGCCCGCCATCATGGGCGTCGTCAATCTTTCTGCGGACTCGTGGTATCGCGAAAGCGTTTGTTTATCGGCGGAATCTGCGGTTGCACGCGGAAGAATTCTCGCCGCACAAGGCGCGCAGATCATTGATGTCGGCGCGGAATCCACGCTCGCACACGCCGCGCGCGTCGGCAACGCGGCGCAAAAATGTCAACTTGTTCCCGTAATTAAAGATCTCCACGCGGAAAAAATTCTCGTCTCGGTGGAAACCTATTCGCCCGCTGTCACGCGCGCTTCGCTGGAAGCGGGCGCAAATGTTTTGAACCTCACCGGCACGACGGCTTCAAAAGAGATTTTCAAAATGGTCGCCGCGCACGATGCTGCCGTCATCATTTGTTACGTCGCCGGTAAAAATGTGCGCGAAGTTGGCAACTTTGATTTGTCCGCCGACCCGATTCCGATGTTGCGCGAATTTTTTGCGCGCCAGATTGAACTCGCACAAATTTGCGGTGTGGAAAAAATCTTCATCGATCCCGGCCTCGGTTTTTACTACAAAAATTTACAGGACAGTGCTGTGCGTGTGCGTCATCAGATAAACATTTTCCTAAACACGTTCCGGCTGCGCGAACTCGGTTTTCCCGTCTGCCACGCGTTGCCGCACGCGTTCGAGTTTTTTGGTGATGAAGTGCGTTGCGCGGAACCGTTCTTTGCGGTGCTCGCCGCGCTGGGCAAAACAGATTTGTTCCGCACGCACGAAGTCCCGCGTATCAAGGCCGTCTTGGATACGCTGAAAGTTTTTTGATTATTTCCGGCGGCAAAGAAAAACGCCTTCTTCACCGGAATCGGCAATCCATTGTTCACTTACGCCCAAGCCGTAACGCGCCAGAATTTTGCGGACGCGCTCCGGCGTGTAGCGATACGAGAAAAAAAGCTGAATGCTTTCTCCGCTCGCGAAGGAAAATTTCTCGCCGCCGACATTGATCTGTCTTGCGCAGCTGAAATAAAATCTTGCCATCACGCGTTGCAAACTCAGACCTCCGTTTTCGATAGCGAAACGCAATTCGCCGTCGCGCGGTTCAATTCCTAAATCAAAAAGAAAGGTCAAAAGCCAGTCGCGTGTGAGCGGGTTGTCGTATTGCGGCAGGATTTTCTTCATGCCAGAGGCGTAATCGTCGCCCGGCGCGAGGTTGGCGCTGAACAAGAGAAAATCATTGGGACGCAATGACTCTGTAAGCTTTGGCAAGATGCGGCGCAGCTCAAAATTGGGAATCATGCCGAAGAATGTGATAAGCCGAGCGGCACGCGGCGAGCCGCTTTCAGAAAAAAGTGCGAGTAAATTTTTCGTCGTCGCCAAGTCGCAAACGAAGGGAAAACAATTTTTCTCCGCTAAAACTTTAAGGGCGGCTTGCTGCGCAACGAGCACCATCGCCACACTGACATCGCCGGGCGCGTAGGAAATTTTTTTGCCGCGCGACTGCAATTGTTTCAGCAACTGCACATCTTTTTGCCCGCCGCCGCAGCCGAGGCCGATGACGTGGACGGATTTACTTTTAATTTTTTCTGCGGTGGCGATGAAGGCTTGATCGTAAGTCGTCAGACAATTTTTGTCGTAGCGCGCGGGCGAGTGCGCTTCGTGCAGTGCGAGCCATTTTTGAGTTTGCTTGAGGCTGTCGTAGTGGAATTTGTGGTTCACGCGGCGCTTGCGCAGCGAGGCGAGGAGATCGCGCCGGACATTTTCCGGAAACTGGCTGGGGTCAATCGCGACTGAAACGCCGGTGTTCATGTGCGCTTATTTCTGCGGGAAAATCTGGTAGAGCAAAACGTAAATCACGACGCCGGTTACGGAAACATACATCCACAGCGGCCACGTCCAACGCGCAATTTTTTTATGGGCCGCAAAGTTTTGTTTCCGCGCACGATTCAACGTCATCAAAATCAGCGGCACGATGGCGGCGGCGAGAATTGTGTGCGTAATCAGAATCGTCATGTAAATCGGGCGGAACCATGCGGGGTTGAGAAAGCGCGTCGGGCCTTGATGCTGCACGACGGCGAGGGAAATGTGATACGTCAGATAGCACGCGAGAAAAATCACCGAGGTGATGAACGCGGAAATCATGCAGTTACGGTGGGCGATTTTTTGGCCGCGCTTGATGAAGAAAAATCCGAGTGAAAGAAATATGGCACTCAAGGCGTTGAGCGTGGCGTTGACGGCGGGCAGGTCGTGGATGGTCATGGTTCGTTTTCGAGCAGGCGAATGCTGGCGAGGATGCGCGGCTGAGTGGTGTGCGTCCAATCTACGCCATCACCGCCGGTCTCAAAAAATCCGCGCAGGCGCGCGTGCTTGTCCACGATGACAAAAATTGTGGCGTGGATGAAAAGATCAGCGACGCTTTTTTGGTCTTCGAGTTTCACGGGGACGGCGCTCAATTTCAGGCTACCGCTGGCGAGCGCGGCGATTTCATTTTTTGTTCCCGTAAGAAAAGTCCAGCGGCTGAAATCAGCGTTGAAACGCTGGCCGTATTTTTTCAGGACGGCGGGCGCATCATTTTCCGGGTCGGTGGTGAGCGTGACAAATTTAGCGTCGCTGTCGGGCGGCAAAAGATTTTGCAGCGAATGCATCTGCCCGGTCAGACGCGGGCATGGGCCGGCGCAGCGGGTGAAGATGATGTCGGCAACCCAAACATGATTCGTTAAATTCGCGAGCGTCACAATCTGCGCGTCCTGATTGGTCAAAGTGAAATCCGCGACCGAGCCGATGACGGGGAGTTGCGGCAACTGGCGGCTGCGGTTGATTTGGATGAATGAAATCAGCAGCGCCAGCCCGATCAGGCCGGTGACAAAACCAAAGCCGACCCAGGCGGTGCGTGGTGGAGACTGGCGTGGTTCGGTCATAAAGCATTTATTATGCACCGAAAAAAAATTTGCCGCAAGTCGGCGAAAAAGCGGCGGGCGCGACTTTTGATTTACCCGGACGCGGTTCTAACGGATAATTGCGGAGGCAAACGAACGGAAAAAATTTATGCTGCAAAAAATCCAGTCCCAGAAAATTTCCGCGCGCGGCGGGCGCTTCGCCATCGTCGCTTCGAAATACAATGCGCGGTTTGTGGACGCGATGTTGCGCGCGGCGAAAACAGAGATTGTGCGCGCGGGCGGAAAAATCGAAATCATCCGTGTGCCGGGCGCGTATGAGATTCCGGTCGTGGCGGCGCGCATCGCGCGCTCGCAAAACTTATCCGCCATCATCTGTCTCGGTGTGATTTTGCGCGGGGCGACGACGCACGCGCAGCATATTGGCGAGGCGGTAAGCAATGCGCTGGCGCAAATTCAAATCACCCACGAAGTGCCGATCATACACGAGGTTTTACTCCTCGAAAACGAGCAGCAGGCGAAGGAACGGTGCTTGAGCAAGACGCATAATCGCGGGACGGAAGCCGCCCAGACGGCCCTAGTGATGGCGCGGGTGATGGCGGCCTTGTGAATTTTTTCACAAAGTCGCTTGCGGTGTTTGGGCGGAAATGCTAGTTTCATTTCGCTAATTAAAGATTATGAAAAAATTTGTTTTGCTTCTTTGTCTCTCCGCAGCTTTATCCCTGCAAATCGCTGGCGCGGCTGACATCACCGGCACGATTACTTTGACCGGCACGCCGCCCGCCGCCAAGGAAATCACGCCCATCAAAGATGATCCGACTTGCGCCTCGCTGTATCCCGGCGACCTGCCGAAGACAATGTTTTACGTCACGGGTGCGAATGGCGAACTCGCCGATGTGGTGGTGACGCTCAAGGGAATTTCCGGCCAGTCCACCGGCGCGAGCGCGCCGCCCGCAGTGCTTGACCAAAAAGGCTGTTTGTATGTGCCGCAGATTATCGCCGTGCAAACCGGCCAGAAAATCATCGTGAAAAATTCTGATCCGTGCGTTCACAACGTCCATGCCACGCCCACGGCCAACCCTGAGGCCAATCAAGTGCAGATGCCCGGCGGCGCGGACTTGACCTTTGCCTTTGACAAGCCGGAACCGTTCCTGAAATTCCGCTGCGACGTGCACCCGTGGATGTTTGCGTGGGTGACGGTCGTGGACAGCCCATATTTTGCCGTCAGCGGCAAGGATGGCAAGTTCACCATCAAAAATGTTCCGCCCGGCAAATACACGCTCGAAGCCGCGCACCGCAAACTCGGCGCGCAGACCGCCGACATCGAAGTGAAAGCCGACGGCGCGGCGCAAAACTTTACGTTTGAAGTAAAATAAGTCTTTCGCCTCCGGACGGCCGCTGCGCGAAAAAATCCGCAGCGGTCGTTCGTTTTGAAACTTGAACAGCAAATACCATCCAGCGCTCTTTTGGTTCGCCGTGTTGAACGCGGTGACGACGTTTCTGCTCATCGGTTTGGGCGGACTGGTCACGAGCCACGAGGCCGGAATGTCCGTGCCAGACTGGCCGACGACTTACGGCTACAATATGTTTTTGTTTCCCGTGGACAAATGGGTTGGCGGCATTTTCTACGAACATTCACACCGCCTGCTCGCCTCGGTCGTCGGTTTTCTGACCACGCTTCTGGCGATTTTCATCTGGCTGAAAGATTCGCGCAAATGGCTGCACTGGCTCGGCATCGCCGCATTTTTATTGGTGATTTTGCAGGGCATCCTCGGCGGCCTGCGCGTGCGCTGGCAACTCAACTGGCTCGGCGTCCCGCACGGCGCGGTGGCGCAAACCTTTCTCGTGCTGACCTGCGCCATCGCGCTGTGCTTGAGCCGCTGGTGGCAAAATTTGGAAACGGCCAAACTAGTTTCCGTCCCGCGTGGACTGCGTAAACATATTTTTTACGTCACGCTTTTAATTTTTATTCAACTGCTCATCGCGGCAACGATGCGTCATCAGCACGCGGGGCTGGCCATTTCGGATTTTCCGCTCGCGCACGGAAAAATCTGGCCGGACACCACACCGACGACCATCGCGAGCTACAACGCCCAGCGCACGGAAATGAACGGCGAAAATCCCATCACCGCGTTTCAGGTAAATTTGCAAATGGTTCATCGCCTCGTCGCCTATACCATTTTCCTCGGCGTCGCGGCGGCCGCATTTCTGGCGCGGAAAAAACTTGGAGGCGGCGACGCGTTGACGAAGTTTGCTTTTTTCTGGCTGATTTTATTGTCGCTGCAAATCGTTTTGGGCGCGGCGACCATCTGGTCGAACAAAGCGGCGGACGTGACGACATTGCACGTCATGGTCGGCGCGGCCGCGCTATTGACTGGCGCATTGTGGTGCCTGATGGCCGCGCGGCGCACGCGGCTGGCGGCATGAAGGTTTGCCGATTTAATTTTATAAATGTCTCAACCTAATTTCATCTCAAACAACATTGACAGATTTTGCCGGTGCATGACAAAATAGGATGAATTAGGCGAGGTTTTACCAAGTCACTTTACCAGAATAATGAAATCATCGGCGGAAGCATTGAGTTCAACGGCGGCTTTGGAAAAAAGCTGGCCAGCGGTCATCGCCGACCTCGTCAAGGCGCGGCTCACCGCGCTCGTGCTGCTCACCACGTTCGTCGGTTTTTATTTGGGTGAAGTCGGCAACGTAAATTATCTGCTGATGTTTCACGCGCTGTTCGGCACGGCGCTCGTGGCGTCCGGCGCAGCGGCATTGAACCAATTTCTGGAACGCGAATACGACGCCAAGATGCGCCGCACTGCGAGCCGTCCGCTGCCGAGCGGCCGGATGCAGCCGACGACCGTCGCGATTTTCGGCGGCGCGTGTTCCGTCATCGGCCTGACGTATCTCGCGGTGCTGGTGAATCCGCTGACGAGCGTGGTCGGCGCGGTCACGAGCATCAGTTATCTTTTCATCTACACGCCGCTCAAGCGCGTGACGTGGATGAACACTTTGGTCGGCGCGATTCCCGGCGCGCTGCCGCCGTTGATGGGCTGGACCGCTGCGCGCAATGAATTGAGCGGCGAAGGCTGGGCGCTATTTGCGCTTCTCGCGTTCTGGCAAATCCCGCATTTCATGGCCATCGCGTGGCTCTATCGGGACGAATACGCCAAGGCCGGTTTCGTAATGTTGCCAAACATTGACGCGACTGGCAGCCGCACCGCGCAGCAATCCGTGAGCAACACCATCGCACTTTTGCTCGCGAGCCTGTGTCCATTCGCGTTCGGTTTGAGCGGAAAAATTTATCTTGTCGCCGCGCTGATTTTGGGCGCGGGCTATTTTTGGTGCGCCGTCCGGTTTGCGCAACAACTGACAGCGGCGCGCGCCAAACATTTATTTTTCGCCTCGATCATTTATCTGCCGCTGCTTATCGCGGCGCTCGTCGGCAACAAATTGAAATAAAATTATGTCGTCCACCGTCCAACAATTTCCGCCGTTCCGCGAACCGCAACCCGCGCATGATGACCACGGTCACGCCGAACATCACGAACCCGGTTTCTGGAGCAAATACATTTTCTCCACCGACCACAAGGTCATCGGCATCCAATACGGCTTCACGTCCCTTTGCTTTTTGCTGTTCGGATTTTTCCTGATGCTGCTCATGCGCTGGCAGATTGCGCATCCCGGCGTGCCTGTGCCGCTGCTCGGGCCGCTGCTTGAAAAAGTCCTCGGCCAGCCCGCCGCCGGCGGCATCATTTCGCCGGAACTTTACAACTCCTTCGGTGCGATGCACGGAACCATCATGGTATTCCTCGGCGTCGTGCCGCTCGCGTTCGCCGCGTTCGGCAATTACGTCGTGCCGCTGATGATTGGTGCGCCGGACATGTGTTTTCCGCGCGTCAACATGGCCAGCTTCCACGCGTATTTCCTCGGCGGCGCGGTGATGGTCGTGAGCTTTTTCATTCCCGGCGGCGCAGCGCAAGCCGGCTGGACCTCCTATTCGCCGCTCGCAACGACCATTCCCACCGACGGCCAGGCGTTCTGGCTCATCGGCATGGTGCTGCTCATCACGTCGTCACTGCTCGGCGCGGTCAATTTCATCGCGACAATAATTCAGTTGCGCGCGCCCGGCATGACCTGGATGCGCCTGCCGTGGTTCGTCTGGGCGCAGTTCGTCACGGCGTTTATTTTGCTCCTCGCCTTTCCGCCACTCGAAGCCGCCGGCGTTTTGCAATTGATGGACAACCTTGCGGGCACAAGTTTCTTCCTGCCAACCGGTCTCGCTGTCGGCGGACAATTGGTTGATCGCAGCGGCGGCGGCAGTCCGCTTTTGTGGCAACATTTGTTTTGGTTTCTCGGCCATCCTGAAGTTTATGTTTTGATTTTGCCGGCGATGGGTATCGTCATCGAAGTCATCGCCAACAACACGCGCAAGCCGATTTGGGGCTACAAATCGCTGGTGTATTCCGTGCTGGCCGTCGGCTTCCTGTCCTTCATCGTCTGGGCGCACCACATGTATCTGACCGGCATGGGCCAGAAAATCGCCACGTTCTTCCAAGCGACCACGATGATCATTTCGATCCCATCCGTGATCATTTTGACGTGCATGTTTCTCTCACTTTGGGGCGGGTCCATCCGCATCAATACGCCCATGCTCTTCGCGCTTGGCTTTTTGCCGATGTTCGGCATCGGCGGTCTGACCGGCCTACCGCTCGGCCTCGCCGCGTGCGATTTGCTGCTGCACGACACCTATTACATCATCGCGCATTTCCATTACGTCGTCGCGCCGGGAACGATTTTTGCGCTCTTCGCTGGCGTCTATTTCTGGTTCCCCAAAATCACCGGGCGCAAGATGAACGAGTTTTGGGGTCGCGTGCATTTCTGGTGTTCGCTCGCGTTCATGAACATCGTTTTCATGCCCATGTTTTTGCAGGGCATCAAAGGCATGTTGCGCCGCATGAGCAACGGCGGGGAACTCTACTCCGTCGCCAAGGTGCCCGGCGCGATTGACGCGCTGCCCGGCAACATCATCCAGTTGAACGGCGTGATCTTGTGGGCGGCGGTCTGCCTCGGCATCGCGCAAATTCCCTTCATCATCAATTTGTTTTGGAGCATCAGCCACGGCGAAAAAGTTGGCGACAATCCGTGGCGCGCAACCACTTTGGACTGGCAGACGCCCACGCCGCCGCCGCACGGAAATTTCACCGAGGAACAGGTCATTGAACACGGCCCCTACGAATACAGCGTGCCCGGCGCAACGGAAGACTTCACGCCGCAGGGCGGCCCGGCCAAACACCCAACCGCGCATTCGCACACGTCCGCAGACCACTAAAATTTCATGGACATCCCCTACACAATTGAAAGCCGGCCGGACACCGGCCTTTACAACGCCAAGCTCGGCATCTGGCTGTTCCTCGCGTCGGAAGTCATGCTTTTCGGCGGACTTTTCTCCGCCTACGTTTTGCTGCGCGTCGGCGCTGCGCCCGGCATGTGGCCGCACGGCTGGCTCAACGTGACGCTTGGCACGATTAACACGCTGCTGCTCGCACTCTCGGCCATCACCACGCTGCTCGCGTGGGCGGCGTGCAAGGTGCGCGACTTCACCAAGTTCAAAATTTTCCACGGTTGCACCATCCTGCTCGCGTTGTCGTTCCTCACTATCAAAAGTTTTGAATACCACGACAAATTAATTCACTACG
The DNA here is from genome assembly GCA_903878805.1 of uncultured Verrucomicrobia subdivision 3 bacterium. Classification (GTDB taxonomy): domain Bacteria; phylum Verrucomicrobiota; class Verrucomicrobiia; order Limisphaerales; family UBA11358; genus UBA11358. Next base: position 73,530 of record CAIRJF010000029.1, on the reverse strand, counting down.
AGATCAAGTTGAACAACGGCACGTTTGCCGACGGCCATCTCGTCGAAAAATCACCCGACTTTGACCTCGCCAAAAAAACCGGCACAGTCACGCTGCACGGTCGCATCGCCACCGACGAAAAAGATTTGATGGATTTGCGCAGTCCCGAGGCCAAGTCGGCCAAGCTTGATGAAGTCACTGTCGCCGCAACCGACATCAAGAGCATGGGCAACTACGGCCCGCGCCACAATACCTTCACCGCGATTTATTTCACGCTCACCGGCCTGCACGCGCTGCACATCTTCGGCGGCACGGTCGTGATTTTCTATTTCTGGGGACCCGGCAGCCGGATGTGGAAAACCGACCCAGAGCGTTTCACAAACCGCATAGAAGTTTCCGGCCTGTTCTGGCATTTTGTGGACTTGGTCTGGATTTTCCTTTTCCCCGTGCTGTATTTGACCTGAAATTTTTATGAGCGAATCTGAAAAACCGGTTTCACTGCAAAGCTACATCCGCCTCTGCGGCGTCGTGTTTCTCGTCGTCCTCTGCACCACGTCGGCGATGATTGCCACGTCGTTCGCGCACATCGGCGACGGCTGGACATTGAAAGTCGCGCTCATCCTCGCCATCGCGGTCGTGAACGCCTTTCTCGTCGCCGGCTATCTCATGCACTTGCTGTCCGAAAAAAAACTGATCTACACCGTGCTGGTCTTCACCTTGTTTTTCTTCATTGGCCTGATGGGATTGACCATGTGGGCGATGAATGATTTTCCGACCGGCACGGCGGTTCATTAAAATAAAATGTCACTGAAAGCCTTCCATCTGATTTTTGTGACGCTGCTGACCGCGCTGTCGTTCGGCTGCGCCGCGTGGGCGTTCCAGTCCGGCAGCGTGTTCTGGGGCGTGACGGCGATTGTCGCTGGCATTTTCGTCATCGTTTACGGAATTTATTTTTTGAAAAAGCTAAAAAAAATCAGCTATCTGTGAAGCCGCTTTTTAAAATTTTATTTTTCGCCATTGCCACGTTCGCGCCCGCGAAAATGTTCGCCTGCGCCGCGTGCGGCAGCGGCAACAGCGGGACGATTGACTCGCCGATGGTTGACGGCATGAACCTCGGCATTCTCACGCTGCTCGTCGTCCTCGGCACGGTGCTGGCGACGGCATTGACTCTTTTGATTTATTTTATCCGCAAAAGCGAGGCGCTAAACAACGCCGCCGTCGCACTGAAAAATTCACCCGAAGCCACAAAAGCATGAAAGACTGGTTTGCTCACAACGTCCTTGGTCTGCCCGAACTCGCCTCTTCCACCGGCCAAGCCGTGGACGACCTCATCGTTTACACCCACTGGCTGATGCTCGTGCTGTTCATCGGCTGGATCGCGTATTTCGGCTACGTCCTGTTCCGTTTCAATGACGCCCGCAACAAAAAGGCCGACTATCACGGCTCCAAAAGCAAAGTGCCCAGCTACGTCGAACTCGCCATTGTCGCCATCGAAGCGATTTTGCTGCTCGGCATCGCCGTGCCGTTGTGGGGCAAAAACGTCAGCCACTTTCCCACGCCGGAAGAGTCCACTGTCGTCCAGATTGTTGCGCAACAATTCGCGTGGAACGCGCGCTATCCCGGCCCCGATGGCAAATTCGGACGCCAGGACATGACGCTCGTGGCCGACAACAACGTATTCGGCATTGACCCCGCCGACCCCGCTGGCAAAGACGACATTCAAATTCTCAACGAGATTCATGTTCCTGTGAACAAGCCCGTATTGATTTATTTAAGTTCCAAGGACGTGATCCATTCCCTCAAGCTCGTGGCCATGCGCGTCACGCAGGACGCGATTCCTGGTCTGCGCATTCCGCTGACGTTTACGCCGACTAAAATCGGTCGCTATCAGATTGAATGTGCGCAGCTTTGCGGCGGCGGCCACGCGGCGATGGCCGGCGGCTTCGTCGTCGTGCAGAGCAAGGAAGATTACGCGAAGTGGCTGAACTCCAAATCCGCCTCCGCCGCGCCGCAGAGTTTTGAGTAAGCGGTCAAAGCGACGTATACTTTCACAACAAATGGCCCAGCTTCTCGCGCTTAGTTTTCAAATAGCGTTCGTTGTGCGGATTGGATTTTATTTTGATGGGGACCTGCTGCGTAATTTTTAAGCCATAGCCTTCGAGACCGACGACTTTGCGCGGATTGTTCGTCAGCAGCCGGATGGTTTTCAGGCCAAGATCGCAGAGGATTTGTGCACCGAGTCCGTATTCGCGTAGGTCCATGCCGTAACCGAGTTTCACATTCGCTTCCACCGTATCGTAACCCTGCTCCTGCAATTTGTAGGCCTTGATCTTGGGCGCGAGGCCGATGCCGCGTCCCTCCTGCCGCATATACAAAATCACGCCGCGCCCGGCCGCGGCCACCTGCCGCATGGCGGAATGCAGTTGCGGTCCGCAATCGCAACGGCGCGAGCCGAAGACGTCGCCGGTGAGACATTCGCTGTGGACGCGGACGAGGACATTTTTTGCGCCGCTCACGTTGCCGCGCACGAGCGCGAGGTGATGTTGTCCGTCCACTTTGGAGCGGTAAAGCGCGAGGTCGAAATCGCCGTAGTCGGTCGGCATCTTGATGGTCTCGATGCGTTCAACCAATTTCTCACGCGTGCGGCGGTATTCAATCAGTGCGGCGATGGTGGCGATTTTTAATTTATGTTTCTTGGCAAATTTCAACAACGCCGGCAAACGCGCCATCGTGCCGTCGTCATTCATGATTTCGCAGATGACGCCAATTGGTCGTGCGCCCGCGAGTGTGACCAAATCAACGGCTGCTTCGGTGTGGCCGGAACGTTGGAGGACGCCGCCGGGTTTGGCGCGCAACGGAAAAACGTGGCCGGGCTGCACGAGATCGTCCGGCACGGCGGTCGGCGAGGCCATGATTTGAATCGTCTTCGCGCGGTCGGCGGCGCTGATGCCGCTGCCGATGCCTTTGGCGGCGTCCACGCTGACTTGAAAATCGGTGCGGAAGACTTCGCGGTTTTCTTTCACCATGCGCGCGATGCCGAGTTGCTGAAGACGTTCGCTCGTCGTCGGCACGCAAATCAAACCGCGTCCGTGCTTGGCCATGAAATTAATCGCGGCGGGCGTGACGTGTTGCGCGGCCATGATGAGGTCGCCTTCGTTCTCGCGGTCGGCGTCGTCGGTGACGATGACCATTTTGCCTTTGCGGATGTCGGCGATAACGGCTTCGACGGAATCAAATTTGGTTTTCATCAATGTAAACAGGCTAGTCGCCGCGCGGGGAAATGTCACATCAATCGTGCGGCGGCTAGGGGATTTTGTTTGTGACCGCGACAATTTTGATTAAAGTGAAACCGAAATTTTTTGCACCACTGCGGTGGGATGGTGACCGCCAAAACAAATGTCAGCCAGCCTGTCAGAAAAAACGGACGCCAGCGCGACGGGAAACACTTCCGCCGTGAATCATGACTTACAGGAAAATTTGCGGCGGCTCGACCGGCTCGCCAACCTTGGTCTCGTCTCCGCCAGCATCGCGCACGAAATCAAGAACGGCCTCGTCGCCATCAAAACCTACGTCGAACTGCTACTGGAAAAAGACGGCGACACGGAGATGACCGAGATTGTGCGGCGCGAGCTGAAGCGCATTGACAGCCTCGCCACGCAGATGCTGCGGCTGTCCGCACCGAAGTCCACGATGCTAACGACGGTGCAGATCCACGAGGTGCTTGACCATTCGCTGCGTCTGCTGGAGCACCAGATGAACGGAAAAATGATTATGCTCAAGCGCGACTACCGCGCGACGCCCGACACGGTGCGCGGCGACGAATCGCAGTTGCAGCAGGCCTTCATGAACCTCGTGCTGAACGGCGTGGAAGCCATCGGCAGCAATGGCGAACTGACGGTGCGCACGGAACTTTTCTCGGACGCGCCCGGACGCAACGGGCTGAAGATTTTTTTTCAGGACACCGGGCCGGGCATCGCGGTGGAAAATCTGTCGCGCCTGTTCGAGCCGTTTTTTACGACCAAGAAAAATGGCACGGGTCTCGGCCTAGCCATCAGCCAGCGCGTCGCGGAGGATCACTGCGGCAAAATCGAGGTGGTCAGCGAATTGGGACGCGGCTCGACCTTCATTGTTTCGCTCGCCGCCGAGCTATAAGACTTCCGGCAGATTTTATTCCCCGACGAGCGTGTAGCGGTTTGCCACGTCTTCGCCCAACGGGATACTCGGCGAGGCTTTGAGCGAGAAGACGACGGCGACGGTCACGTCGGCGGAACTGCCAGAGTTGTTCGCCACGCGGAACGTGAGCGCGGAGGTCCAACTGCGCAGGTCGCGGTAGATGGTGAACATCTGATCCTGCAAACGCTGGGTGACGATGTTATAATTTTGCGTGACGCGCCCGCCCCAGTTGTCGCCGACACGCACAAAAAAGGTGCTGGTAATCAAATTGTTTTCCGTCCAAGTGCTGTTGCCCCAGTTGCCGCCGCGCAAATACCAGTAACCGAGGCCGTAGCTCCAGCGGTCGTTCGGCGCGAAGGTAAGTTGCTGGAAACTCATGTTAAGGCCGCCGTCAAAATTGTAGCGCGTCTGCGATTCCGCCGTAAGCCAGGTGCGCGGCTTGAAGGCGAAGGCGGAATAGAGATCGTCCAAATTTTCCTGATTGGACTTGGGATTCAGGCGCCAGTCGAGCTGCAGATTCCAGTCCACGAGCTTGTCGAGTTCGCCGTCGCGTTTGGTCTGGAGCGTGTTGCGCAGGCCGAAGCGGATGACATTCTGCGTGTCAATGGAATCAATGTTGTTGTAATCCGGAAACGTGACAGGCAGTTCGAGGAGGCTCGGCTGTTCGCCGTCGAACTGCGGGAGTTTCGCGGGCGGCGTGCTGGGGTCGGGCACAAAGACATAATTCGCCGACGGCTCGATGATGTGGCGCAAGCCGTCCACCTGCAAAAAATTATTCGTCGCGCCGGCCCAGAGTTGCGAGGCCTTGAAGGACGTGCCGACGCCGGTGTTGAAAACTTCGCGATAGACTGCGCCACCGGCCGCGCCGTTGGTGAAATTCTGCTCGCTGTAATACGTCAGGCGGCCGCCGACGCGCGGCGTGACGTTGAGCCAGTGAAAAAATGTCCACGGCAAAGTGAATTGATGATAGGTGTCGGCGCGGGCGGCGGAGTTGGCGTAGTAGCCGTTGGTGTGCTGGTAAAATCCGTTGGTGTAAATGTCCGCGTAGCTGTTGTATTGACGATACCAACCGGCGGAACTCTGGCTGTCGTAATACACCGGCGTGTCGAGCACCTGCTGGCGAAAACCGGTGAGCCGCACGTCCGGCAATCGCTCGACCTGGTCGAAATAGTTGTTGATGCGCGGGGTGGTCAGCGCGTCGAGGCTCCAGTTGTCCCAATATTTATTCGCCTCGACAAACGTGTTCGGCTGCGGGTTGTCGGCGTAGCTGCCCTCGCGAAAATCATGCAGCACCAGCGGGTCGGAATCGTAATTGACGAGCGCCTTGAGGTTCAGGTTCGTCGCGGGCCGCGCCTGCCAGGTGAAATTCAAAATCTGCCGGTTTTCATTCATGCTGCCGAATTGCGGAAACGCGTTTGTGCTGGTGTTGGGCTTCTGGTCGTTCAGGTAATAATACTTCAGCCCGAACTGCCCCCAGTCGCCGAGGTGCAGGTTCACGTCCGGCCCGACGCCGAGGCCGCGCTTCTCGCGATAGTCCACATGGATTTTGCCGTCCGCGTTCGTGCCCGCAAACCAGTTGTAGGTGTTCAGCAGAAATCCGCCGTAGGTGCTGCGGTAGCCCGGCGAGAAAGTCAGGTTGTTCGCCCGCGGCCCGAGGTTGCGTTTGTAATACGGAAAATAAAACACCGGCACGCCCTCGGCATACAGCACCGCGTTCCACATCTCCACATATTTTCCGGGAACAATCTTGATGCGGCTGGCGCGCACTTTGAATTCCGGGTCCACCGTGTCGTCCGTCGTCACAAACGAATGGTTCGCGTAATAAACCTGGTTGCTGGAATTCCCGGTCAAATCCGTGCCGCCCGCGAACACCGGCCATTTGCCCGTGCGGAACTGTTCGCTCTGCATCTGGTGCGTCTTGAAATTATAGCGGATGTGGTCGCCCACCCAGAGTTGGTCGGCGGACTCGATACGCACATGACCGTCCGCCACCGCCTCACCGGACTTTTGGTTCACTGAAGCCGTGTCGGCGGTCAGCGTCGTATTGCCGTATTTGATATAAACGCCGTTCGTGCCCGTGGCCGTGCCGGTCGCCGGGTCGTAATCCACCAGTCCCTGAACCGTGCCGGGAATGATTTTGCTCAACGCGTCCATTTCCCACGACTGCGTTTCCTGCGCCGCCACGGAAAAAATGGAAAGCGCGAATAGAATCAGCGCGATGGCGGAAAAGGGTTTCATCAAGCGCCGGCAGTTAAACAGAAAAACCGCCCTGCTGCCAAGCCAGTTTTAATTCTTCTGCGGCCAGAACGCGAACACCACCGCCGCGAGGATGCACCCGAACGCCGCGACGTAGTTCCAGCGGATTTTTTCGCCCAGATAAAAAACCGCGAACACGCAGAACACCGCCAGCGTGATCGCTTCCTGAATGATCTTCAGTTGCGTGGCCGAATAGACCGCGTTGCCCCAGCGGTTCGCCGGAATCATGAAGACATATTCAAACAAGGCGATGCCCCAGCTTGCCAGAATGACCAGCAACAACGGCGACTGCTTAAATTTCAAATGACCATACCACGCGAAGGTCATGAAGATGTTTGAGCAAGTCAGCAATACAACCGGCAACCAGCGGGATGAAGTAAAATCCATGTGCCCAAAATGAATCCGCCCGCCCGGTGTGTCAAACGGGAATCACTGATGCTGGCCTGGCTTGCCGTATTTCAAGCCAAGCCGCTGTTCATAGACACCCAGTTTCACCTCCGCAGTCGCCTGCTGGCCTTTGATTTCATAATTGACCCGCGCCAGCCGCCGCTGCGCGATCTCCGCCATCGGCGAATCCGGAAACCGCTCGACAATTTGCTCCAGCGTCGCCGCCACCGCCGCCGCGTCCGCGCCCAGCTCCACCTGAAAATTTGCCAGTTGGTTCAGCCACGCCGCCATCTGCTTCGCCGAATGACGCGGCTCGTTAAGCAACTCGTTCAGCTCCAGCGTCGCCAAATCCAGCCGCTTGAAATCGCGCGCATAAATCACCGCCAGTTTTTCGCGCACTTCCGCGTCATGCGGATGCTGCTCCAGATGCTTCACATAAACCGCCGCCAGTTTGCCCGGCTCAATTTCCTTTGGCCGCAAAAAATCCGTCGAGTCAAGCAAGCCGATGTTGTTCACGCCTACCGGCACCGCCAGCACCTGCCGGTCGTGCTGCGCCAAAATTATTTTTTCCGTCTCGCCCAGATGCGCCAGCCGCTGTTCGGCGCGCAAAGCCATTTCCGTGTCCGGAAACCGCACCACGATTTTTTGCAGCGCCGCCCGCGCCCCGTCCACATCGGCGGATTTTTTCAGATGCCAGTCCGCTAGTTGCGTCAATGCGCCGACCACCTGCCGGTCGGGAACGTTTTTCGCATCGCAAAAATGATTCAGCGTGATTTCCGCGCCAGGTAGGTCGTTTAAATCTTCCGCCTGAATGTTCGCCAGCAGCAGCACGCCCTCGAAGTCCGTCGGAAATTTTGCAAGCTGCTCGCGGATCAGGACGATTGCCTCCAGTGGACGACTGGATTTGCGTTTCGCCTGCGCCATGGAATAAGCCGGCTTCGGCTCCGGCGGTTCGCTGCCGCCGTCAAACACATTGGACAACGGCTTGGTAAAAATCTCAATGATGCTGTGCCGCCAGATGACATTGAATGCCATCGCCAATCCGCCCGTAATGCCGATTGCAATAATGCTGCCAAAACCACCGCCGCCATACATCGGCAAGGCATATTTCCATTCCGCAAAAAAAATCGCCATGGTGAGCAACCATTTGCAAACCAGCATGCCCGGTTCATCGCTCTGCTTCAGCGCGCGCCAAAAAATCCAGCCGATGAATCCCAGCGCGAACAGCGACAGGCAAACATTCAGCGCGATGGTCAAAGCATGGCCCATGGTTTTGACGCAAGCTCAACCCGTCCGCGCGCGGGCGCAAGTAAATTCACGCGTAACGGTATGGCTTGCTCAAAGCGAAGCTGTTCGGCAAATGCCGCAACTCGCGCACCGTGCCATCCGCCAGCAACACCTCCACGATGTCGAAACGGAATTTCACCTCGGGATTTTTCAGCAACCGCAAATAGTCCAGCGCCGTTTGCGACAACAATTTTTTCTTCCGCGCATCCACCGCGTCCGCCGGCCGCGACCATTCTTCCGACGACCGCGTTTTCACCTCGATGAACACAAGGCAATCTCCTTCACGAAAAACCAGATCAATCTCGCCGCGTTCCGAGCGAAAATTGGCCGCGAGAAATTTCAAGCCAAGTTTTTGCAGATGTTTTTTCGCCGCTCGCTCGCCCAGTTCGCCGCGCCGCAAATGCTCCGGCTTTTTCTTTCCGGCAAACTTCGCCTTTAATTTTTCCAGAAGCTTCATTTTTCTGGCCGCAGTCAAACTGCCTCCACCGGTCACGTCGGCAAAAAGAAATTCCGCTGCTTTGCACTGATGGGCATTTCCAATTTTTCCATCACCTTCAAAAAATCTTCCCACACCTTGCGCTTCTCGCTCAACGACTGGTTGCGCAGCAGATACGCCGGATGATACGTCGGCATCAGCGGAATGCCGCGATACGTCTGCCACTGGCCGCGCAGCTTCGTGATGCCGGGCGCTTTGCCGAGCAAACCGTCCACCGCCGTCGCGCCGAGCGCCACGATGGCCTTGGGCTTGATCAAATCAATCTGCTCCTGCAAATACGGGATGCACGTCGCGCGCTCCTCCGGCGTGGGCGGACGGTTGCCCGCGCTTTGGCCCGGTGTGTCCGGTCGGCATTTCAAAATGTTCGCGATGTAAACATCCGCGCGCGAAAGTCCGGTGGCCAAAATAATTTTTGTGAGCAACTGCCCGGCGCGACCGACGAACGGTTCGCCTTGTTCATCTTCGTCCGCGCCCGGCGCTTCGCCGACGAACATCAACTGCGCATCAATGTTGCCCACGCCAAACACCACAGTCGTGCGTGACGCCGCGAGGTGAGGACATTTGACACACGCCAGCGCGCGTTCCCGCAAGGCCGTGAACGCCGCCGCTTTTTCCGGCGAGGAACTGGTGATTTCAACTTTGAGATTGGGGATTTCAGCTTTCGCGGCGACAACCGGCGCGGAAGTTTTTTTAGGCGGCATGGAAATGGTTGGTTCAGTTTTGATGGCCGGTGGCGGAACCACCTTGGTGATTGGCGATTGGAAATTGGAAATTGGAAATTTCGCCGCCGGCAACGCGAGCGCCCGCAAGGTTTCCGGCGCGATAGCAACATGGCGAACGCCGCGCGATTTCAGACCTTCGAGATGCTGAATCGTCGCGTCGAGCAGTTGCCGGTAGCCGTCGGACATGAAAACATCCTAGCCGTTGCGCGTCGAAGTGCAATCTGACATCCGCAAATTTAAGCCGGGTGAAAACAAAGTGAATTGTTCGGGCACAATTGAAACTTGACCCAGGGAAACATTTCTAAAGACTCTTTTCGAACAAAGCACTTCCAAAAACATGATTACACCAGTTCAATCTCCAAAATCATCGGGCACCTCGGGCGGCGGGCTTTTCAAAACGGCCGACGGCCAGAACCTCTTCGTCACCTTTGCGTTAGTCACCTCATTGTTTCTGCTCTGGGGCTTTTGCAACGGGATGATCGACATTCTGAATAAACATTTTCAGGATTCACTGCACATCAACAAGCAGCAGTCCGGCCTCGTGCAATCGGCCAACTATCTCGCTTACTTCCTGATGGCGATTCCCGCCGGGCTCATCGCGCGGAAGTTTGGTTATAAGGGCGGCATCCTGGTCGGTTTGTCACTCATTGCAGCGGGCGCGTTCTGGTTTATTCCCGCCGTCGGCATCGGTCAATACTGGGCGTTTCTGCTTGGCTTGTTCGTCATCGCGGCGGGCATGACCTGTTTGGAAACCATCGCCAATCCTTACACCACGGTGCTAGGCGCGCCGGAGCATGGCGCGACGCGCATCAACATCGCCCAGACCATCAACGGCGGCGGCTGGATTCTCGGCCCGATTGTCGGCGGACAATTCGTCTTCGGCAGCGGCGAGGGTGCGAATGCCAATGCCGGTTTGTCCACGCCCTATCTGGGCATCGGCATCTTTGTAGCCATCTTGCTGGTCATCTTCGCCGTGTCCAAAGTGCCGGATTTGCACGCCGAGGACGAAAGTAAAAAATCCGCCGAGCAGAAAAATTCCCTCAAGCCTTCCGGCGGTCAACTGGCGGGCATTGCCGTTAGTTTGGCGATTGTCTGCGGTCTGCTCTATTTCTTCATCGCACCGATTTTGGGCCTGATCTGGGCGCTGCTAAACATGCCGGCGGCGTTGTTTGACCCGGCCAAATACGGTCTGCTCGTGGCCGCTTACATCGGCGGATTCCTGTTGGTCTCCAAAAATTGGGATTTGTTCCGGCGCAAACATTTCACGCTCGGCATCGGCACACAGTTCCTTTACGTCGCGGCGCAAACGGGCATTTTCAGTTTCTGCGTGAACTACATTTTGGAAAACGATCCTGGCGTAACCAAATTGCAGGCGGCGCACTGGCTTGGTGCCATTGGTTTCGTGCTGTTCATGTCCGGGCGTCTGTGCGGCAGCTTCATCATCAGCCAGTTCAAACCGCATTTTGTTCTCGCAGCCTACGCGGCCATCAATATCGCGCTCACGGCCATCTGCATGGGCGGCGGCAAGCTCGGTCTGTATGCGATGTTTGGCACGTTCTTCTTCATGTCTGTGATGTTCCCGACCATTTTCGCACTCGGCATCCGCGGCCTCGGAGACTACACCAAGCTGGGTTCATCGATGATTGTCATGTCTATCGTTGGCGGCGCTATCGCCGCACCGTTCATGGGTCACCTCGCAGATACCAGCTCGATGCGTGCCGGCTTCGTCGTGCCGCTCGTGTGCTTCGTCCTCATCGCCCTCTACGGCCTCGTCTGGCAGAGGCTGGAAGCCAAAGATGCTGCTTGAAATAATTTCGCCTTCACTTCGGCGGCGCGAATTCACATTCCCGCCGCCGTTTTATATTTTCAGCGGACTCCACAATTGATAGCACTGGTGAGATGGAACTCCGTGAATTTGCCGAACAAGTTTTGTTCGCCACCTCGCTCGAAGAAAAACTTCGCGCGCCCGATTCCATTACCGACGAACGTCCCGGCATCGCGCTCGTCACGCCGGACGCGCCCAGCCGCCCGGCAAATTTGATTTTCAAACCGCACGCCGCCGGCAAAAGCGAATTTCCTGGCCTACACCAGCTCGAAAAAAAATCCGAGCGCGGCAAGCTGCTCCATTTTTTCGGCAACCACGAACTCCTCGCCACCGAACTCATGGCGCTCGTGCTGTTGAAATTTCCCGATGCACCTGCCGCCTTTCGCCAGGGCGTTTTTCGCACACTCAAGGACGAGCAGGAACACACGCGCCTCTACATCGAGCGCATGAAAAGTTGCGGCATCGAATTCGGCGAACTGCCCGTCAGCGGCTACTTTTGGCGTTGCGTCTCGCCGATGGAACATCCGATTGATTACGTCTCCAGCTTGTGCCTGACGTTCGAGCAGGCAAATCTCGACTTTGCCGGCCATTTCGCGAAAAGCTTTGCCAACATTGGCGATAATGAGACTTCCGATCTGCTCGGAAAAATTTATCGCGATGAAATTGGTCATGTCGCCTACGGCTTGAAATGGTTTCGCCGCTGGAAAAATCCGGGCGAAAACGACTGGGACGCTTTCTGCCGCGTGCTGAAATTTCCGCTCTCGCCGCAGCGGGCCAAAGGCTTTTCGCTGAACGTCGAAGGTCGCCGTGCCGCCGGATTCGACGCGCAATTCATCGCCGAAATCAATGTCTATTCGCAATCCAAAGGCCGCACACCGAGCGTTTTTATTTTCAATCCATTCGCCGAAGGTCGCATCGCCGAGGGCAAAACTTTTAATCCCACCAAACATCAGGCACAGCTCGCGCGCGATTTAGAAAATCTGCCGCAGTTTTTATGTCGGCAAGATGACATCGTGCTGACGAGTCAAAAACCATCCGTCGAATTTTTGAGCCGCGTCAAGTCCGCCGGTTTTCCGTTGCCGGAATTTGTGGAAACAAAAAATGTCGGCGATTTAAAAAATCGCAAACTCGGCAGCCTGCGTCCGTGGGCGTGGGGACCGGACAGCTATGAATTATTAAAACCCATATTCGCCAGTGTCACCGGCGAAAAACGCGCGGACGAAAAACGATTCAACCCAAAAATTGCTCAACTTTATTCCAAAACCTGGAGCGCCAATTTTCTGCGGCAAATCATCTCGTCAAAATTGCAGGAACAAGTTTGGCTTTGCGGTGAAAACGAAGTCGGCGTGGCGGTAAATTCAGTTGAAGAAGCATTCGCCGCGATTGCCAAAATCCGTGCGCGCGGCCATCACAAAATCGTCGTGAAGGAAGCCTTCGGCGTCGCCGGCAGTAACGCGATGCGGCTGTTTGAACCGGAAATTTTGCCACCACAACTCCGCTGGCTGGAAAATAAGTTCGCGCAAAATCGCGAATTGGTCGTCGAGCCGTGGTTGGAACGCGATCTGGATTTTTCTGCCCAACTCGAAATGACGGCGAATGGTTTGAAACTGTGCGGTTACACTGGCTTGCAGTGCGACGCGCGTGGCCAATTCGTCGCCAACTTTGCCGAATCGCATCACCACAAACGAATTCCGGCCAAAATTGTTTCACTATTTCGCGAACCGGCGGACATTTCCAACCGGTTGCTAGAATTTTACGGCGAAGTTTTTGCGGCGCTTGAAATTGAATTACGAAAAATCGATTTCACCGGACCAATCGGCATTGACGCCTTTGTTTATCGCGCTGAAAACGGCACGGTCAAATTGAAACCTGTCGTCGAAATCAATCCGCGTTACACGATGGGCCGCGTGCTGGTGGAATTGATGCGGCAAACTTTTCAAAATAGTTTCGGCTCGTTCCGACTCGTGAACGCGGCGCAGTTGCGGGCGGAAGGTTTTGAAAATTTTCCGGCTTACGCGCAAATGTTAGCGGAAAAATTCCCGCTGCAACTCGAAGGCGAGCCGCTGCCGCGCATCCGCGAAGGCGCACTTTGTTTGAATGATCCGGCGACGGCGCAAGTTTGTCTCGCGGTGTTTCAAGTCAGCCGCCGCGCGCCGGAAATTCGCGCCTGAAAATATTACTCTGCGATGGAACGGATTTTGATATTGCGGAAGGAAACGCTGCCGTGGTCACCTTGCAGCGCGATGAAACCCTTGTCGGACTTGGCGAAGAATGGCATTTTGCCGAACTTGCTTTTCGCAACGCGGGCATTGAAGTCATCGCTGCCAAGGACGTATTCAAAATATTTCACGCCATTGATTTCATGCTCGCATTTTTCGCGCGTGATGAGCAGGCGGACATGATTCCATTCGCCGACGGGTTTGGTCGCGTCAAGAATTTTACCAGTCGCGGGATCCAGCGGCGGTTGATAGAGCGCGTAGAGCCAGCCACAACGCTGATGGTCGGTGGCTTTGACGTTGTCTTCCAATTGAAATTCGGGGCCGGTCGCCCACACCCGATCGCCCGCATCCGTGACGTGAAACATGATGCCGCTGTTGCCAGCCTCCGAAATATTGTAGTCGAGTTGCAGTTCAAACCATTGAAATTGATTGGAGGTCACGATGTCGCCAGCGTTATGCGGGTCGGCGCAAACGAGCGCACCGTCTTTGATCTGCCAGCCCGGGCGCACGCCATCTTTTTTGAAATTGTGCCAGCCGGCAAATGAATTGCCGTCAAAAAGCAACTGCCAGCCCGCCGCCTTTTCCGCATCGCTCAGGGTGTTTTCGTTCGCGTGGACATTCAGCAATCCCAGAGTTAGTGCCAAAGTCAAAATACAAATGAATTTCATGGCCTAAAAATACTTCAGTTTGCTCACAGGAGACAACGGAAATTACGGCTTGTTTAAAGTTTTTCCGCTGCGGCACAGTCGGCTAGCGCCAACGCATTCTCCTGCCGGATTTTTCCCGCAGGAATCGAAACATCCGCCGCGCGCAGGCGCACGAGCATTTCCACTTTTTCCGCGCCGGTCACGACCCACAAAATGCGTCGCGCGCGGTTCAGCAAAGGATACGTCAGCGTCATGCGCCGGCGTTTTTGATAAATGCCGGTGAGAGCCACGTCGCGGTCGTTGACTTCTAAAACGGGATCGCCGGGAATCAGCGAAGCCGTGTGGCCATCCGCGCCGAGGCCGAGATGCGCAAGGTCGAGCACGGGCGGAGAGCCGCAAATTTGTTCCAATGTGTGTGCGTAATTTTTCGCGGCGGCGTCAAGATCGCTAGATTCCACGGGCATGGCGTAAATTTGTTCCGGCGGCAGCGGCGCGTGCGAAAGTAAGCTTTCGCGCAGGTGCGTGAGGTTGCGGTCGGCGTCGTCAGCAGGCGCGATGCGTTCGTCCACTTGCACGACGTGGACATTTTTCCACGGCACATCTTCTCCGGCGAGCGAGCGCAGCATTTGCCAAGGCGTGCGTCCACCGCTCAGGGCCATGACAAATTTTCCGCGCGCCGCGACCGACGCGCGCGCTTCGGTGGCGATAATTTTTGCAGCGGCAATCGCCACGGCATCGGCATCGGCGAAAATTTTTATCTCCATGCGAAGTGATGTTGCCAAGTTCGCCGCAATCGGCAAGCGCACACACTGGCTTGAATTAATCCCAATTGAACACGAGCAAAGTAACGCCCTGGCGCGGCAATGAAAATTTAACTTCTGCCACGCCATTATTCACAGCAACACTTTCCGGCTGACCGACGGCTGCAAGTTGACCAGCTTTTTCCAATTGCGCGTTTTGCGCCGCCGAAAGCGGGAACGGCGAACCCATTTTCTTCCACGCTTCGTCAGAATTGCTGTGGTCGGCGTCGATGACATAGCGCGTCAGCGTTGCCTTACCATTCGCGAGCAGAATTCCATTCAGCACGAGATCAATCGCTGCGTTTGGGCCGGGCAAGTCGTCGTCGTGATAATACCAGACGAGCACGCACAATTTATTTTTGCTGAGGCTCGCCTGCGCGGCGATGTCGGGATTTTCGCGCACGTTTTTGGCGCGGATGATTTCTGCGTTCAAGCCGGCACTGCTCGTCACCGCGAGTCGCTGGCCGTCCATTTTGCCGAACATGCGAAACACATTCAGCACCGGCAAATCAAGTCCCGCACTCGCGAGTTGGCGGAAACCAGCGAATGGCGGCTGGTCTTCGAATTCAAACGCCCACGTCAGAGCGCCTTCAAGATTGACGCCGTGCTTCGTTGCGAGTTCCAGCGCGCGCGGAAAGCTTGCCGCCGTATAGCTGGAATACATCGTGCCATTGCGATACGCATCGCGCGGTTCGCGGCACGCGGCGCAGCCATCGGGATCAGATTCGCCAATAACGATGGGCGTTTTCTTGTATTCAGGAAACGACGCGATGACGGCGAATGCGTCGTCCATGTTGCGTAACTGACTGGACATCGCCATACGAACATGACCGTTTGTGAATTCCGGCGAGCCTTTCGCGTGAAACGAAATGAAGTCCAGCGGCGAACCAATTTTGCCCGTGACATAGTTTGTGCCATGCGCGCAGTGCTGTAAAAATTCGTGCAAAAATTTTCCACCAGGTCCACCGGCAGTTTCTGGTCCGCCCACACGCGCGGTTGGCAGCGCGCGGCGCACGCCGGCAATCGCGTAGTCGTAGAGCTTGAAATAATCTTCGTGTGTGCCGTGCCAATACATGATGTTCGGCTCGTTCCAAACTTCCCAATACCACTTCTCAACTTCCGCTTGTCCGTATTTTTCCACGCAGTGATTCGCCCACTCGTAAGCGAGATTTCCCCACTTCACGTAGTCTTTCGGCGGATACGATTGCCCGCCCGCCGGGTCAGCTTTTTCATTCACCGGCGGATGGTGCGGATAATTTTGCGGATGCATAGTCAGCGCTTCCGGCATGAAACCGAGTTGCACATACGGCTTAATTCCGCGGGCAAGATAGGTGTCGAAAATCTTGTCGTTGATCGTCCAGTCGTAAACCGGATTACCATTCGCATCTTCCTTGTAGGCACTGGTCGAACCCCACTTGAGCGCATACGCACCGTCACCGCTGGTGAGTAAATGATGCGCGCGAAAATAAACCTGCGGTGCGCCGAGCTGTCCGAGTTCGGACAATAATTTTTCCCCTTCTTTCATGTAAGCGTAATTCGGCTCGTCCGCGCCGAAAAATCGCCAGATTGGTTTCACGTCTCCCATCGGCTTGGCCGCATCTACGCTAATGTTTACGGGCAGAAACGTATTAGTCACATCCGCCGACTGCGCCGGTGTAACCACACAGGCAAACGCGGACAGCGCAATGAAGATTTTGTTTTTTTGCATAATTAATTTCGTTCTGCCAAGATTTTTGAACTGCGGGAAAGGCATGGTTTGCCAGAAAGATTCCAGTGCAGCCAGTTGAAAAAACAATTCTGGCTTTGCCATCGCCGCGCCGCCGGTGATAAAGTGCGCCATGCTCGCACGGGTTTTTTCAGCGGCGGTCAACGGGATTGACGCCTACACAATTGAAGTCGAGGTGAATTGCGGCTATGGCGAAACTTTTATCGCGCTGGTCGGTCTGCCCGACACGGCGGTCAAAGAATCTAAAGATCGCGTCTCCACTGCGCTCGCGAATTCCGGCTACAAATTTCCGATGGGCAAGACGACCATCAACCTCGCTCCAGCCGACGTGAAAAAAGAGGGACCGAGTTTTGATCTGCCCATTGCGCTCGGAATGCTCGCCGCAAGCGAACAGATTGAAACCGACCAACTCGATCATTTCATCGCGGTCGGCGAACTCGCGCTCACCGGTGCGGTGCGTTCGTGCAAGGGAATTTTGCCCATCGCCTTGCGCGCGAAGGCCGATGGCAAAACCGGAATTTTAGTTCCCGCCGAAAACGCTGCCGAGGCCGCCGTAGTTGACGGCTTGAATGTCATTCCCGTCCAGAACCTGCGCGAAGCCGCACAATTTTTGGAAGGCGAAATCAAAATTGCGCCAACGCGCGTGGACATCGGGAAACTTTTTGAACACAAATCGGACGACGAACACGATTTTTCCGAGGTCAAAGGTCAGGAGAACGTAAAACGCGCGTTAGAAATCGCGGCGGCCGGCGGACACAACGTCATTCTCATCGGTCCGCCTGGAACGGGTAAATCTATGTTGGCGAAACGGCTGGCGACCATTTTGCCGCCGCTGACTTTGGGTGAAGCACTCGAAACGACGAAGGTTCACAGCATCGTCGGCTTGCTGAAATCAGGCCAGGCGCTGGTCACGCAAAGACCTTTTCGCGCGCCGCATCACACTGCGAGTGACGCGGGACTTTTGGGCGGAAATATTAATCCGACGCCCGGCGAAATTTCTATCGCCCACAACGGCGTTTTGTTTCTCGATGAATTGCCGGAGTTCAAACGCAGCGTTTTGGAAACGATGCGCCAGCCGCTCGAAGAAGGCATCGTCACGATTTCGCGCGCGGCGGGCACGATGACTTTCCCCAGTCAATTCATGCTGATTGCGGCAATGAACCCGACGCCGGATGGAAAAATGCCGGGCGAATCAAAATCTTCGCCGCGCGAGATTCAAAATTATCTCGGCCGAATTTCCGGGCCACTGCTTGATCGCATTGATTTGCACATCGAAGTTCCGGCGGTGAAATTTCGTGAAATGTCGTCCGCGCAACCGGGCGAAACTTCGGCGCAAATTCGCGAACGCGTCATCGCCGCGCGCCAGCTCCAAACCACGCGCTTTGTCGGCAAACCGAAGGTGACTTGCAACGCGCGGATGGGCGCGCGCGAATTAAAATCGTTTTGCGAAATGGACGACGCGACGCGCGATTTGCTGAAGCACGCGATGACGGAATATAATTTGAGTGCCCGTGCTTACGACCGAATTTTGAAAGTGGCGCGGACGATTGCGGATTTGGCGGACGCGGAGAGAATTTCTGCCGATCACATTTCCGAGGCGATTCAGTTCCGCTCGCTTGACCGGCAGTTGTGGGGCTGAGATAAAATTTTTCCGACGCTCGCCACAAGGTTTTGGCTGTCGAATTTCCCGTTGTAAAAATGCGGCGCTGGTCACGCACCCCATTTCGCGCACTGGTTTGGCGCGAAAATGGCGGCGGACGCCAACGGTCTCGTCGCCGTAAAATTATATAGCTGGCAAGGTAATCTGCATCGTGGTGCCACGGCCGGCGCGCGAGCGGATGCGGATTGCGCCGTGATGCGTCTCGATGATGCGCCCGACAATGGCGAGGCCGAGGCCAGTGCCTTTCGCCTTCGTCGTCGCCAGCACGGTCTTGAACGCCTGCTGCTGCTGCTCCGACGTCATGCCGCCACCGGTGTCCTTGAATTCCACCGCCACGCGCAAAGCTTTGTCCGCGCCGCGCAAGACGTGCGAACGGATGGTCAACGTGCCGCCGCCGCCCATCGCCTCGGCGGCATTCAAAATCAAATTGAGAAACGCCTGCTCCAATTGCGGCGCATCGCCGGAGACGAGCGGCAAGTCCGGCTGCAAATCGTGAACCAGCTTGATGTCCTGGTTCGCGAGCTTGTGGCGCACGAGCAAACTTAATTCATCCACGAGATCGTTGAGGTTGACCGGCGCAAACTTCGGCTCCGTCGTCCGCGCAAAGTCCAAGATTTGCTCCACGATTTTGTTCAGGTGCTCAATTTTTGCCTCGATGATTTGCGCGTCTTTATTACGCGGATCCTTCGGCTCAAATTTCAAGTCGAGCGAGTGATACAGCAGTTTAATCACCGTGAGCGGATTGCGAATTTCGTGCGCGACCTCCGCCGCGAGTAAGCCGAGCGCGGAAAGTTTTTCGTTCTGGCGCAATTGTTCTTCCACATCCGCGACGCGTTCGTAAAGCCGCGCCTTCTCAATCGCGATGGCGGAAAGTTCGGCGAGCGCGGAAAGGATTTTTATTTCTTCATTGGAAAAACTATACGGACGCGCCGTGTAAACGCTCAATGCTCCGATGCATTGGCCGGCAAAAATCAGCGGCACGCTCAAGAGCGAAACCAGATTTTCGCGCCGCGCCAGTTCGACATTTTGGTAGCGTGTGTCCGTCTGCACATTGGCGACCTGCAACGGTTTTTTGCGCCGCACGACGACGCCAATCAAGCTTTCTTCCGCGTTCAGGCGCGGCTTGTTGATGTAGGCGTCGCCCGCGCCAAAGCTTGCGCGCAAGTCGAGCCACTCGCGCGTTTCGTCAATCAGCATGAGCGAACACATTCGCGCCCGCATCAGTTCGCACGCCTCCTTCGTGATGGCGCGTAACGCTTCGTCCAAATTCAAAGTAGAATTGATGGTGCGGCTCACGCTGGAAAGCGATTCAAACAACATCACTTTCAACCGCAGTTGTTCATAGAGCCAGGTGTTGTGAATCACCTTTGCCGCTTGAATCGCCAATTCCTGCAAGAGTTCCTGGTCGTCTTCTGAAAACGCATCCACGCGGTCGGAATCCACGTTGATAACGCCGCGCACTTCGCCCTGCACCTCGAGCGGCACGGCCAGTTCCGAGCGGACGTCGCGGCGGACGCTGACGTAGCGCGGATCATGCGTCACGTCACCGACGCGCGCGGGTTTGCCGGATTGCGCGACCCAGCCGGTGACGCCTTCGCCGACGCGGAGTTTTAATTTGCGCGCCGCTGAAGAAAGATTTTGCGCCGCGTGAATTTCCAGAAAGCCCGATGTGGGATTGATGAGCACCAGCGAGCCGCTGGAAGCGCGCATCACGCGCACGGCCTCGCTGACGATGAGTTGCAGCGCCTCCTGCGAATCGAGCGTCGAGTGGATAACGCTGCCGACCTGATACAACAAGCGCAAGCGCTCGTGGCTCGATTTCAATTTTTCCAGTTGTTCTTCTTTCACCTGAAAATAAATTATCGCGTCCGCACAATTAAAAGGGTTCCCGCCGTCGCGAAGAATAAATTCGGCAGCCACGCCGCGAGCCACGCTGGCAGATGGCCGTTCAGGCCGAACGCAAGGCTGACTTGTTGCAGGACAAAATACGCGAAGCAAATGAAGATGCTACCGGCGACGCCGAAAAACAGATTGCGTCGGCCCGATTGAGCGCCGAACGGAATGGCGATAAAAACGACGACAAGGCACGTCCACGGCGCGGCGAGCCGGCCATAATATTTGGTGAGCAACGTGTGCCGGTCTTCGCGCGGCAGGTCTGGATGCAGCTTGAGATACTCGCGCAAATCTTTGAGCGGAATATCCGCGCTGCGCGAGCCACGGATATTTTGGGAGTCGCTCATTTTAATGTTGCTCAAAATCTGCCGCGGCGTCTCGTCAAACTCCGGCATGGCGAGCAGGTTGGTCGTCAACGTCGGCAGTAGTTGGCCGCGCGGCGATTGAGCGAACATCTTGGCGTCGGAAAAGATCCAGACGTTGTTGGTGCGCCCGGCGCGACTGGCCTGCAACACGAGCCAGGTGCCGTCCGCCGCCGTCCACGTCACGTTTGGGTTGAGCATGATTCGGGTGACGGCGTCATATTCGCCAATTTGCCAGATG
This sequence comes from uncultured Verrucomicrobia subdivision 3 bacterium, assembly GCA_903878805.1. GTDB lineage: Bacteria > Verrucomicrobiota > Verrucomicrobiia > Limisphaerales > UBA11358 > UBA11358. The sequence goes on along the minus strand of CAIRJF010000029.1, from coordinate 52,857 downwards.
CGGTTCGCGTGCACGGTGCGGAAACCAATTTTGGTGAAATGGGTTTTGGCCTTGGGATTGTTTTCCAGTTGCACATGACGCGAAAGAATTTCCTCCGACCAGTTCGCGCAGCGCGGCACGATGATTTCATTCATCCAAAAATAAATTCCCGCAGCGACGATACCGACGGTGAAATACGGCGCGCACAGACGCCACAGGCTCACGCCGGCAGCGCGGAGCGCGGTGAGTTCGTGGTGGCGCGAATGGTGCGTGAGCGCATAAAGCAGGGCGAGCAGCAGCGCGATGGGCAGCACGAGCACAAGGAAGCCCGGCGTCATCGCGACGGCATATTCCACGCAGTCGAAAAGCCGGAGTTGATGCTCCTGCATCACGTCCATTTCGCTGAAGAAAAAATACGCAATCCAGAAAACCAGAAAGCCACCGAGGCAGTAAGCCAGCGGCGTGAGGAGTTCGCGAAACAAATATCGGTCGTGCAACCGCATGGTGCAGATTAGACGGCGCGCAGATTTCTGCCAACCGAATAAGAAGTGGTGGGTTGGGAGAGACTCGAACTCTCGACCAATGCCTTAAAAGGGCACTGCTCTACCGACTGAGCTACCAACCCATGATGTCAACCATCTTGACGCGTCATCGCTGTGCAAAGACGGGCGTGTATTATGTCCGCGCGAGGTGGAAAGGCAATCAATTTCCATACTTCAGGTTTTCCGACGTTCAACAATCCAAACGACCGCGGCGCCCTCGGCATTTTGGAGTCGGACGCCGCCCGGCGGAACGTGCATGTCAATGAGGCAATAACGACCGTCAGTGTCATCACCAGAGAGCAAAATGGTATAGGTGTCTCCCACGATGCCGAGGTGGCGCAGGCTCCCGTCTTTGTTGGAGTCCGCGACCGTAAGCTTACGAAGAAGATTGTCCGCCGGAATCGGTGTGAGGGGTTGCGCTGTGATTGAATTGTGGTTCATGGTGTTGATTTCTCCAGATGGAATTGTCCGCCGAGTGCTAATCTTGTCGGGCACGCGTCTCAAAATGATTTTATCAAGATGCGGCGTTCACAAAATGGGGTGAAAACCCCAGACGATTCATTGCCGCGCACCGTTTATCCCCGCATTGCCCGGCGCAGGATTTTAAGTTAGCTTCAGCGCACTTATGGCTTTTGATTCCTTCCGCGATTTCGTCAACGCCCTCGATAAGGCGGGCGAGCTGAAACGCATTTCCCAGCCCGTTGCGACCGAACTGGAGATCACCGAGATCGCCGACCGCGAAATGAAATTACCCGGCGGCGGCAAGGCGCTGCTGTTCGAAAAGCCCACCGTCAACGGCGTCGTCTCGCCGTTTCCCGTGGCCATCAACACGCTCGGCTCGCACAAGCGCATGGCCATGAGCATGGGCGCGGAGTCCGTGGACGAAGTGGCCAACGAGCTTGGCGCGCTGATGAAAGCCAAGCCGCCGACGAGCTTCAAGGAAGCCATCAAGCTGCTCTCGCTCGCGTTGGATTTGCGTCATGCGAAACCGAAAACGGTGAAGAGCGGCTCGTGCAAAGATGTGATTCACAAATACGATGCACCCGCGGCATCGAAGAGCTGGCCGAAAGCGCCGGACGTGAACAATCTCGCTTCATTCAACACGCAGCCGCCTACGCTCGCGAATATTCCCATCCTCCGCTGCTGGCCTTTGGACGGCGGGCGTTTCATCACGCTGCCCTGCGTCGTCACGCGCGATCCGGACACGGGCGAGCGCAATCTGGGCATGTATCGCATCCAGATTTACGACGACAAAACCACCGGCATGCACTGGCAGTTGCAGAAAGTCGCCGCGCGCCATGGCCGTCGTTATTACGAAAAGGGCGAGCGCATGCCCGTCGCCATTTTCATCGGCGGCGACCCGATGTTTCCCTTCGCTGCGACCGCGCCGATGCCGGATGGATTGGATGAATTTCTGCTCGCCGGTTATCTCCGCAAAAAATCCGTCGAGATGATCAAGTGCGAGACGAACGACCTGGAAGTTCCCGCCAACGCTGATTTCGTCATCGAAGGTTACATTGACCCCACCGAGCCGCTGCGCGATGAAGGGCCGTTCGGCGATCACACCGGTTATTACACGTTGCCCGAGCCGTATCCGGTGTTTCACATCACCGCCATCACGCATCGCAAAGACGCGGTGTATCCCTGCACCATCGTTGGCATTCCGCCGATGGAAGATTTTTACATCGGCGGCGCGAGCGTGAAACTGTTCCTGCCCATCTTCAAGATGAATTTCCCCGAGATCGTGGACATCGCGCTGCCGGCGGAAGGCGTGTTCCACAACCTCGTGTTCGTGAGCATCAAGAAGACCTACCCGATGCAGGCCTACAAAATCATGCACGGCCTCTGGGGCATGGGGCAGATGATGTTCACGAAATACATCGTGGTGGTGGACGCCGGCGTGAACGTCCACAACACCAGCGAAGTGCTGTTCCATCTCACGGCCAACACCGATCCGCAGCGCGACAGCATCTTCACCAAGGGCCCGTCCGACGTGCTCGACCACGCGACGAGCGAAATCGCCATCGGCAGCAAAATGGGTTTTGACGCGACGAAGAAAATTCCCGGTGAAGGTTTCAAACGCGCGTGGCCGCCGTTGATCAAGATGGATGTAGCGGTGAAGGCGAAGGTCGAAAAATTGTTTGGTTTGCACTAACGCGAATAGCCTGCTGAACCCCGCAATAATCCATCTTCAAGCTTTGCCAACCGATTTCGACTGAACAGCCTCTCCCCATTTGCACAATTCCCGCATCACCGGGCGCAAGGTCCGGCCAAATTTGGTCATCGTGTATTCAACTTTGGGCGGAACTTCGGGATAAACTTGGCGCGAAATAATTCCATCGCGCTCCAATTCGCGGAGCTGCTGGGTCAGCATTTTTTGCGAGGCATCCGGCAGCAACCGCCGTAGTTCGCCAAACCGTTTCTTGCCGTTCATGACATGATAGAGGATGACGGGCTTCCATTTTCCGCCAATCACCTTGAGGGCTGGACGAACAGAGCAATCTTCGATGGGCATAAAATGTTTTGTTTAGGTGGTCACCAAATAGTGCCTACTTGCGGGAACAATTTTACGCCTTAAGGTTTTGGCCAGCAAATAACAAAGAAACAATTTATGAAAAAAGCACTCTGCATCATCGTTGGCTTCGGTCCCGGAAACGGCCTCGCGCTCGCAAAAGCCTTCGGCCAGGAAGGCTTTCAACTCGCGCTGCTTTCACGCAATCCGAGCAAGCATGCCGCGCTCACCGCGATGCTGGCCAAGGAAAATTTTACCTTCAAATCTTTCGCCGTTGATGCGGGCGATGAAGATTCCCTCGCGCTCGCCATCGCGCAGGCCGAGCGGGAGTTGGGTGAAACTGGCGTCCTGATTTACAATGCCATTGCGCCGACGTTTCTGAAACCCACCCAGCTTACGGCAGATCAGCTGGTCGCGGATTTCCGGGTCAATGTCGCAGGCGCACTTGCCGCCACGCTCGCGGTGTTACCCGGTATGAAGGCGCGCGGGCACGGCACGATTCTCTTCACCGGCGGCGGCTGGGCGTTACAACCGTGGGACGGCGCGGCTTCGCCAAGTATCGGCAAGGCGGGCATTCGTAGTCTCGCTTACACACTCGCGCAGGAACTCGGCGGCAGCGGCATCCATGTCGGCACGGTGTTGATTGCTGGGCAGGTCGCGGCGGGAACGCATTTTGATCCAGATAAGATTGCCGAGGCGTATTTGAAATTGCACCGCCAACCGCCGGGACAATTTGAAACGGAAATCATTTACCAATAAATTTTCGCATGAAAATCCTCATCGTTCACGCTCACCACGAACCAAAAAGTTTTTCCAGCGCACTTGCGCGGCGCGCCGAGGAAGCATTCAAGGAGCAAGGCCACACGGTTGATTTCGCCGACCTTTATGCGGAGGAATTCAATCCCGTTTCCGACCGCCGGAATTTCTCCACAGTGGCGGACGCAAATTATCTCAAGCAACAAACCGAAGAAGCCCACGCCACGGAAGTCGGCGGCTTCGCGCCAGATTTGGAAATGGAAATCCGCCGGCTCGAAGCGTGCGATATGCTCATCTTCAGCTTCCCGCTCTGGTGGTTTGGTCTGCCCGCGATTCTAAAGGGTTGGGTGGATCGCGTCTTTGCAGCTGGGCGCATTTACGGCGGCGCAAAAATCTACGAAGGTGGCTTAGGTCAGGCGAAGAAACGCGCAATGGTTTTGATGACGACGGGCGGCGGGCCGGATGTCTATGGCGGCTACGGTGTGAATCCGCCCCTCGCCACAGTTCTTGCGCCTGTGCAGCACGGCGTGTTTTGGTTCAACGGGTTTCTGCCACTCGCGCCATTCGTGGCTTGGAGTCCGGCACGCATCACGCCGGAAGAACGCGCGAAGTATTTGGATGCACTGGAAGCCCGGTTGCAGAATATCGCCACTGAACCGCCGCAAGTCTTGCCGCCGCTCGCGGATTTTCCCGGCTGGGGCAAAGATACTAAGAAACGTTTCATGGTCACGGTCACGCGCGTGAAGCCGATGGATGAAAAATTCAAATCGCTCATTCCCGCAGAGCAGGCGCATCTGACGGAATGGCGTCGTCTCGGGCTCCTGCTGGATTTTCGGATGATGTCGCCGACCGCCGAACCGTGGCGGGCTTTCATGCTCTTCCGTGAGGCAGATGTTGCCGCAGTTGAAAATCATCTCGCCACGCTGCCGCTCGCACCGTGGCTGCAATTTGAGATTGCGGAAGTAAATTAAAACCCCAGCCCGCGAACGCGGTGGCATCGGGGGTGGCCAGGAGATGTGGGAAAGACTTGGCGAATCTTCGGCGAAAATGTAATTTTGCCGGGCCATGAAAAAATATCTGCCCACCATCGCGGGTGTTCTGCTTGGACTTTGTTTCCTCGCCGCGAGCGTCCCGGTGCTGTTCAACCTCGTCGCCATCCCGAATCTGCCGGAAGGCACGCCCGCCGCGCATTTCATGGCGGCGTTCGTCCCGACGGGCTACCTCAAGTTCGTAAAATTCTTCGAGCTCATCGGCGGTTTGCTCGTGCTGATTCCGCGCGTGCGCAACCTCGGCTTGCTGCTGCTCGGCCCCGTGATCGTGAATATCATCGCGTTCCACGTTTTGGTGGATGACCCGAAACATCTGGTTAATCCGATGCTCGACATCATCATCGTCTGCGCGCTGTATCTGCTCTGGGACGCGCGGAAAAAATTCTCCGGTCTGCTGAATTAAAATGACGGAAGGATAATCATTATGCTGCCGATTTTCCTCGCGTTCGCGTTCATCGCCATTCTGTTCATCGTTGTCGTCGCCGGTCGGCCGGATAAATTCATTGTCACGCGTTCGACGCAGATTTCTGCGCCGCCGGAAAAAGTATTTCCGCACGTCAACGACTTCCACAAATGGGAGGCGTGGTCGCCGTGGGCGAAAATGGATCCGGCGTGCAAATATTCTTACAGCGGCACGGCGGCGGGTGTGGGCGCGGGCTTTGCGTGGGACGGAAACAAAAAGGTCGGCGCCGGCGGCATGACCATCACCGAAAGCGCGCCGAATGATTTAATCCGCATCAAACTCGAATTTCTTAAACCGTTCAAGGCCACGAACACGGCGGAGTTTACTTTCAAGTTTGCGGGCAACCAAACCGCTGTGACCTGGACCATGTCCGGCAAAAATAATTTTTTCTTCAAGGCCTTCGGTCTGTTCATGAACTGCGACGACATGATTGGCAAAGATTTTGCAAAAGGACTCGCTGCGATTAAATCAGCGGTAGAAACGTCCGGCAATAATTGACTTTGCCAGCGGCAGCAAAACGGATGAAAGCGTGAAGGCGAAGGTGGAGAAGCGTTTAATCGCCCTTGTTAAACACGCGATGCGCCGCGCGGTCGCTCTTGCGGCGGGTTTGCCAGCCGGCTTGTTTTTCGGATTCGCGGAGGTAATTCATCTCGCGCTGGAGTTTGACGTAGCTATCGTGGCGTTCGCGCGGGAACGTGCCGGCGGCGACGGCAGCCAACACGGCGCACTCTTTTTCCTGCGTGTGGGTGCAATCACGAAACCGGCAACCGGCGGCGAGCGCTTCGATTTCGGGAAAGGAATCCTTCACACCTTCGCTTGCGCCCCAGAGATGAAATTCGCGCATGCCGGGCGTGTCAATGACCACGCCGCCGTTCGGCAGAAAAATCATTTCACGCCACGAAGTCGTGTGGCGGCCTTTGGAATCCTGCGTGCGCACTTCAATCGTCGGCATCAAATCTTCGCCGTAAAGCTGGTTGATGAGACTCGACTTGCCGACGCCAGAAGTGCCGATGAACGCGACGGTTTCGCCCTTCTTGATTTGAGCGGAAAGTTTTTTGATGCCGCGTCCGGTGAGCGCGCAGACGGCGAGCACGAGCGCATCGCCTGCCGCCTGCGTGGCCTCAGCGAGCTTGGCGTCGAGGTCATCGCACAAATCAATTTTGTTGAGCAGCACCACCGGACGCGCGCCGCTTTCACGGCCCATCACGAGCATTCGTTCAAGTCGCGCGGCGTTGAACGTCGGGTCGGCGGCGGTGACGAGAAAAACAGTTTCGATGTTGGTGGCGAGGATTTGCGCGGCGGTATTGCGGCCGCTGGTCTTGCGCGTGATTTGCGTGGAGCGCGGCAGGACGGCTTGAATCGCGGCCTTCTCCTCATTCGGCACGAGCTTGATCGCCACCCAATCGCCGACCTTGGGCAGTTTCGCGTGATCGCCGCGCGCTTCGTGGATGAGTTTGCCAGTAATCTGCGCCGTGAGTTCCGCGTCCACGGTCCAGACGCGATAAAAATGTTTATCCTCCACCGCGACGCGCGCCGGAATAAAACCCTTGGCAAGATACGGCGCAAATTGTTCGTCGCGCGCCGCGTTCCAGCCCAGCTTGGTCAGACCCATAAGCAGAGGATTGATGGCATGCGCGAATAGTAGCCGCTGATCCGCGCAGCTTCAACGCGGGAAATCGCTCAGGGAATCACCCCACTTGTGATTTTCCCAATTCGAGCTAATTTCTTCGCTCGCTGGAGCGAATTCACGTTTCAGCAATTGAAAGACAAATTAAATTATGAAACGCAAAGCATCCGCCGTCTGGTCGGGCGATCTGAAATCTGGTAAAGGCAAAATCTCCACGGAGAGCGGCACACTCAAGGAAACGCAATACTCGTTCAGCACCCGCTTCGAGAATGGCGTCGGCACGAACCCCGAGGAACTCATCGCCGCAGCGCATGCGGGCTGTTTCTCAATGGCGTTCTCGGCGGAACTCGGCAAGGCTGGTTTCACGCCCGCGGCCATCAATACCACCGCGACGATCACGATGGAAAAAACCGACGCGGGTTTTACCGTCACGGAATCGCACTTGGATATGACGGCGAAAATTCCTGACATCGACCAGGAAAAATTTACCGCCATCGCGAACGGTGCGAAGGCGGGCTGCCCGATTTCGCGTTTGCTCAACGCCAAGATTTCGCTCGACGCAAAATTGGAAGCGTGAACCGCGTTGCCAGCGGCTGAAATTTTAGGCGGGCGGGCGGCAGAAATTACCAGCCGAATTTTTGCGCGATTTCCATACCGCGCAGGCGATCCGGCTGCGGTTTGAAATTACGGAGACTAGACACCGTTGTCACCGATGGCCTCAACCGGGCAGCCCTCCTTGGCTTCTTTGCAACGGGCTTCCTCGTCCGGTGAACCCGGCTGCTTGTAGACGACGGAATAGCCGCCATCGTCGTTGCGCTTGAAATTTTCCGGCGCGGTTTCGCGGCACAGGTCACAGTCAATGCACTGGTTGTCCACATAGTATTTGCCGGTGGCGTTTTCGGGGTATTTGTTCGCTGCGTCAGCCATAAATTTATTTAAAAAGTTAGATTAAAATAATGGCCGGGCGGCGGCGCGATGGCAAGCAAGATTCCAGCGGCGCGGGAATTAAAACTTCCCTTGAAATTCAGAATAAGTATTCTGCGCCCATGCAAAGAGGATTGCTGCGGCACACCAAAATCGTTTCCACCCTCGGCCCGGCCACGGACTCCGCCGAGATGATCGGCAAGCTCATGGACGCTGGCGTCAATGTTTTCCGCCTCAATATGTCGCACGCGCCGCACGAGTGGGTGCGCCGCGTGTTCGCGGATATTCGCGCGGAATCCGCCAAGCGCGGTCGCCACAGCGGCATTCTCATGGACACGCAAGGACCGGCCATCCGCACGGGCGACTTGAGCGTGCCGCTGGATTTGAAGCCGGGACAGAAATTCACTTTGACGGTGCGCGGTGAAAAATCTGAAGAAGAACATTCCGTGGACGTGAACTACGAAAATTTTATCAATGACATCAGCGTGGGCGACGTGGTGCTCATGGACAATGGCGCGATCGAAATGAAAGTGCTAGCGAAGAACGGGAACAAGGTGGAATGCGAAGTTCTCACCGCCGGCAAACTTGGCAGTCGTCGCCACATCAATCTGCCCGGCGTCAAAGTCAGTTTGCCCGCGCTCACGGCGAAGGACATCAAGGATGTGAAACTTGGTTTGGAACTTGGCGTGGATTTTATTGCGCTGTCATTCGTGCGCGAGTCGCGCGACTTGTTGCAGCTCCGCGAAATGTTTGAGGAAGGTAAACCCGCGCCGTTTGTCATCGCGAAGATTGAAGATCAAGAAGCGATCAAGAATCTTGAAGCCATCGTGCGCGAAGCCGACGGCATTATGGTGGCGCGCGGCGATTTGGGCATTGAAATTCCGTATTACGAATTACCCATCGTGCAGCGGCGCATTGTAAAGATGTGTTTGCGCATCGGCCGTCCGGTCATCGTCGCGACGCACATGCTCGAAAGCATGATTCAATCGCCGATGCCGACGCGCGCGGAAGTGACGGACGTTTCCAACGCGATTTTTGAAGAGACAGACGCCATCATGTTGAGCGGCGAAACGACGGTCGGCAAATATCCGCTCAAGTGCATCGAGGTGTTTGACAAAATCGCCACGCGCATCGAGCGCAGCGGTAGCGCACAATTTCATGATCTGGCGGAACTCAATAACGCGCGGCAAAAGCTCGTCAAGAGCGCGGTCGTGATGGCGAATGAATTGAAGGCCGCCGCAATTTTGTCCTTCACACGCCACGGCCACATGGCGCGTTACGCATCATGGATGCGCCCGCGCTACTCGCCGGTGTATGCGATGTGTGACAACGAAAAATCGGCGAACGAACTGACGTTAAGCTGGGGCGTCACGCCCTTCGTCATGGAGTTTGATTTCATTGATCCGCAGAACACGATTGAACTCGGTTTGAAGATGCTGACCGAGCAAGGTCGCCTGCAAAAAGGCGACACCGTCGTCATCATCGGCGCGATTTCCGTTGGCACCGAAATCGTGGACGCCGTGCAGATGCGGACGGTGTAAGTTCAATCCACCCAAAACAAAACGCGCCGGCAAAATCTGTCAGCGCGTTTTTGATTTTACAGCTTAAATTATTTTCCCAAGGCAGCCGCCGCAAGGTCAGTGATGTTCAAAAGTGTGTTCGGAAACAAACCAATCCAGAAGATTCCCGTGAGGCAAGCCCAAATGGCGAATTTTGCCGGTGAAGACAAGGTTATCGGCGACATGTCTTCGGGATGCTTGCTCCAATAAATCGCGCGGATGACGCCGAAATAATAGTAAAGCGAGATGACCACACCCGCGAGCACAGTGAACGCAAGGCAATAGTAACCGTGGTTATGCGTGATGTGGGCGGTTTCAATCACCGCTTTGAGCAGTAAAAATTTTCCAAAAAATCCCGCGAGCGGCGGAATACCCGCTAGCGAAACCATCGCGATGGTCAGCGTGGCGGCCAGCAGCGGTGAGCGCTGGTTCAAGCCGGCCAGACCGGAAATATCTTCGTTTGGCAGTTGCCGCATCACAAGCGTGATGACAAAAAGCGCGGCCATTACCGTGAACACATACCCGGCAAGATAATACAGCAGCGCAGATTGTCCGCTCGCGCTTAACGCCGCGACACCAAGCAGCAAGTAACCAGCGTGCGCGATGCTAGAATAACCCAACAAGCGTTTCAAATTGCGCTGCGGAATAGCACAGAGATTGCCGTAGAGAATCGTGATGGCGGAGATCACGATGAGCAGGTTCGCCCAATGCGCCGTTACGCTCGGCACGGCGGTGAACAGCACGCGCAGGAGCAAAACAAATCCGGCGGCTTTCGAACCAATGGCGAGAAACGCGGTCGTTGGCGTAGGTGCGCCTTGATAAACGTCTGGCGCCCAGATCTGAAACGGAAACGCGGCGATTTTGAAACCGAGTCCGACCAAAACCAGCAGCACGCCGAGCAAAAAGATTTGGCTGCTGGCAACGTCTGGATTTTTGACGAGAAAATCGGCGAGCTTGGTGAAATTCAGTTCACCGGTCGTTCCCCAAATCAGCGCGATGCCGAACACCATGAACGATGACGACAGCGCACCGAGAATCAGATATTTTACGCCCGCTTCGAGCGATTGGAGTTTGCTGCGTTGAAAACTGACGAGGACGTAAAACGTGATCGTGATGAGTTCGATGGAAACGAACAGCATCGTGAAGTCGTTTGAGGACGCGGCGAAAAGCATTCCCGCGAGCGCAAAAAGAATAAGTGAATAATATTCCGCCACGCTGCCTTCGGCCAGTTTGTCCGAAAATTCGGCCGCCATGAACAGCACCAAGATCGCCGCGACGATGAATAGTTGTTTGAAGAACAGGGACAATGCGTCGTTGACGAACATGCCACCGAAGGCGGTGCCGAATTGACCGCAGCTGCCGTTGCCGCTCAAGCTCGTGACGAGCAACACACCCAAGGCCGCGATGGCGGCGTAACCGATGAAACGACGGCGCTCGGCGGGCACGAATAGATCAGCCAACATCAGCACAAGGCCGAGGCCGATCACCGAAATTTCCAGCATGATCAGGGAGGAATTCATTTGTTTTGCGCAACAAAATTGACAGCGGGCGCACTTGTTTCGCTAGCCGCGATCACGTTGCCAGTTGCCATGGCGACAATTTTCTGCGCGTCAGGATTGATTTTTTCCGTGAGCAGTTTCGGCAGGAAGCCGAACACCAGCAGGCTCACGATCAGCAGCGCGTAGGGCAGCTTGCGCCACAGGTTCGCGTCGGAAAGTGAATTCCATTTTTCCGGCAACGGTCCATGCAAAACGTTGCGGATGGCGCGCGTCATGTAGATGCCGCCGATGACCAGCGCGCCCCAGAGTGCGATGATCGTGATGGCCGGGAACATTTTCCACGCGCCGAAGAACACTGTGGCTTCACCGACGAAATTCGCGAAGCCGGGCAATCCGCAGCCGGCCATCGCGGCCATGAGCAGCGCCGTGCCGATGAACGGCAGCTTGCGGCAGAGTCCGCCGAGCGCGCTGATTTCCAGCGTGCCGGTCTGTTTGTAAATGTAACCGGTCAGCGCGAACGTCAGCGCGGCGAGGAAACCGTGCGCGACCATGATGAGCACCGCGCCAGTCACGCCGATGAGGTTCAGGCTGGCGATGCCGAGGAAAATAAAGCCCATGTGCGCCACGCTGGAATTACCGATGAGCAGGTTCAAATCTTTCTGGCGCATTGCGACCCAGCCGACATACAAAATATTTCCAACGCAGAGCAGCGCGAGGAAGTGCGCCCAGCTTTGCGCGGCTTGCGGCAACAGCGGTAGCGCAATGCGAATCAAACCGTAGAGACCGAATTTCTTCAACACACCAGCGTGAAGCATCGCAGTCGGCGAGGGCGCAACTCCGTAACCGAGTGGTGCCCAAGAGTGGAATGGCCAAAGTGAAACCAAGATGCCAAATCCGAATAACAACAGCGGGAAGATGAAATTCTGCGCGTTGACCGCGAGCGGATTCGTCTTGGCATGCTCGATGATTTTCGGGATGTCGAACGTGTTCGCGCCGGATTGCAGATAGAGCGCGATGAGGCCGATGAGCGCGATGAGCGCGCCGATGCTCAAGTAAAGCGTGATCTGGAACGTTGCGTAGTTCTTCTTTTCTCCACGGCCCCAGACGCCAATCATGATGAACGTGGGCACCAGCGCGAGTTCGTGCAAGAAATAAAAGAAGAACAAGTCCAGCGACGCGAACGCGCCGAGGATGCCGCCGGTCATCACGAGCAGCAGGATGTAAAATTCCTTTTCCCGCGTCTGGATTTCCCACGAGCAGAGCGCGGCGGCGAACGCGACGATTGCGCCCATCAAGATCAGGCCGACGTTCAGACCGTCCACGCCGACATGATAGCTGATGCCGAGCGATTCGACCCACGGGATTTGTTGCTCGAACTGGAAGCCGGTCGCGCCGGGCACGAACTGCGCGAACATCTTCACCGCCAGCACCGCCGAGATAAGCGTGGCCAGCACCGCGATGGCGCGGATGATGACGCGGTAATTGCGCGGCACGACGATGAGCGCCAACGCCGCCAGCAGCGGCCAACCTGCGATGTAAGTCAGTATGGACATTCGTTAAATTTATTTGCTTGAAATAACTTGTTCTGGGTCAGCCTTGCCTCTGACATAGCGCACAGAAAACAATGCAATATACCAAAATAAGAAATACGCTAAAACAACGGCAACCAATGTAGTAACCACTGAAATTGCGGTAAGATTGTCTTCACAAAATTGTATTCTGCGGTCAAGCGAGACCGCTTTCGGGCCAAACGGTTGCCCGTTTTCATCATCGGTGGCGAATAAACCAAGGTCATTTAGTTGAGGGTCGCGCATGAATTCATCCGCTTGTTCTTGTTTGCCAGCCTTTACAAGACCGTCGTAAATAAACTGTCTCTGATGATCCATCAAATTCTTATATTGTTCCTTTTGAGTTTCAATTACGCATAATTGAACTAAAGACTCGGCGGCTTTGAAGACAAAGAATACAGAACAGATTACAATCACCGCGAATGCGAGATTGTAAAACCGTTTGAATTGCTGTTGCTGCATTTTCACTTTATCCAATTTCTTCTTTTCCCGTCACGCATCAATGCTTTTGCATACGAAATCGAACCCCAATTATGTGAATTGCTCTTTCGGCTAACTTCACCTTTTTGTTCAGCTTCGGCATACGCAATGACGACTGATTTCTCGTCACCTTTGTAACGAGCAACTAATTCTTTCATTTTGTCTCTTTGCTTCATTTTCCCAAAACGAAATAGAGCAACAGCGCCACGCCGAGCACGAACAGGAAGGCGTAGGTCTGGAGGTTGCCGGTTTGCGCGAGGCGCAGCGCGCGTCCGCTCAAATCCGTGCCGCCGCGAATCGCGCCGATGATCGCGCCTTCCAGAATCCAGCGGTCAATCCAGTCGGCCACCGCCGCGAGAAAATCATGCGCGCGGATGAATGTGGCTTCGTAAAGTTCGTCGAAATAAAATTTGTTCTTCATCGCCGTCGCCAGGCCACCGAGTTTCGCGGGCAACGGATCTTTGTCGCCAATTTTGTAAAGCGCGAACGCGAGGAAAATTCCGGCGAGCGCAACGCCGATGCCGATAAACATCGGGACAGGAGTTTTCAGCGGTTCGAGAAATTGTTGCGCAAGCGAAAGCGTTTCGTGGTCGGCGACGAATTGCGAACCGTAATTGTTGGTGATGCCGATGAAACCGCCGATGGTCGCGAAGATGGCCAGAATCACCAGCGGCGCGGTAATTATCAGCGGCGATTCGTGCGCATGCTTGGCGTGATCGGTTTTTTCCTTGCCGAAGAAAACGACGAAGAATAAACGGAACGTGTAGAACGCGGTCAGCCCGGCGACGAACACGGCGACAGCGAACAGCAAATAATTTTTCTGTTCCAGGCATTGCGCGAGAATTGAATCCTTCGAATAAAAACCGGCAAACGGCGGGATACCGCTCAAGGCCAGTGCGCCGATGGTGAAGGTCCAGAATGTGACGGGCATTTTCTTTTTCAGTCCGCCCATGTGCCAGATGTCCTGCTCGTGGTGCATGCCGATGATGACGGATCCGGCGCTCAAGAACAGCAGTGCTTTGAAAAAGGCGTGCATGGTCAAATGAAACATCGCGGGCGTCGGACCGCTCAAGCCAACCGCCATGACCATGTAGCCGAGTTGTGACAGCGTCGAGTAGGCGATGATGCGCTTGATGTCGTTTTGCTGAACCGCCATCAGCGCCGCGAGCAGCGCGGTGAATCCGCCGATGTAGGCGATGACGTGGAGCGCGTCGGCATTGTATAAAAAGAGCGTCCGGCAAAGCATGTAAACACCGGCGGCCACCATCGTCGCGGCGTGGATCAAGGCGGACACGGGCGTCGGGCCTTCCATCGCGTCCGGCAACCAGACATGCAGCGGGAATTGGGCGGATTTGCCAGCCGCACCGCAGAAAATTAACAGACCCGCGATGGTGGCACTGGCTCCGAGCGCGGCGGGATTTGAGACCATCGCATTTTGTAACGCAGAAAAATTGAGCGAACCAAGCAAACCCCAAACCATCAAAATGCCTGCGAGAAAGCCAAAGTCGCCGAGGCGATTGGTGATGAACGCTTTTTTCGCGGCATCGCCGGCGCTGGGTTTTTCAAACCAGAAACCGATGAGCAGATAGCTGGACACACCGACGAGTTCCCAGAAAATGAACGTCATCAGAAAATTATTTGCCAGCACGATGCCGAGCATCGAGAACGTGAACAAACTCAAGAACGCGAAAAAGCGCGCCTTGCCCGCATCTTCGTCCATGTAGCTGTAGGAATAAATATGGATCAAGCCGCCGACGCCGGTGACGACGAACAACATCATCATGCTCAACGCATCAAGCTTGAGGCCGAAGTCCACATTCAAACCGCCGATGGTGAGCCAGTTGACGGACGTTTCACCGCTGTAATGAATTCCGTTGGCGTTTACGAACAGGCAGGTCAGCACGAAGCCCGCCGCGACCGCGCCGATGGAGATGAGGCTGCTGACGGTTTTACTGCGCAATGTGAATAGCGCAATCACTGTCGCTGAGAGCAGCGGCAGGAACAGGATCAGCCATGGAAAAAGTTCGTTTTTCATCCGTCAGAGTTTCATCGAGGTCAAATCTTCGACATGCGCGGACTGGCGTTTGCGGTAGAGCGCCACGATCAGCGCGAGGCCGACCGCCACTTCCGCCGCCGCCACCGTGATGATGAAAAACACCAGCACTTGGCCGTCGAGTTTGTTGTTGAACCGCGAAAAGGAGACGAGCGCCAGGTTGGCGGCGTTGAGCATCAGCTCCAGAGACATGTAAATCACCAGCAGGTTGCGGCGCATGATGACGCCGAGCAGCCCCAGGCTGAACAGCATGAAGCTCACGAACAAATAATGATGGAGGCCGACGTGCATGTTATTCGAGTTTCTTTTTGCTCAACAGGATCACGCCGATCATCGCCACGAGCAGGAGCACGGAGACGATTTCAAACGGGAGCGTGTATTGCGTGAACAAAAGTTTGCCGAGCGCGTAGGTTTCGCCTTCGAGCGTAGGCGGAGCGGCGTTGGGTTTGATGGACGCGAGCGACTTCACAAAAATGCTGACCACGATGCCGACAGAAACCAAGCCGGCGGCGAGGCCGAAGAATTTTATTTTACGGCGCTGCTCTTCTTTCAGGTCGAGCAACATGATGACGAAAATGAACAGCACGATGACCGCGCCGGCGTAAACTAGAATCTGCACCGCCGCGAGAAAAAATGCGTGCAGCAGCAAAAACAAGCCGGACATCGAGATGATGGTCAGCACCAGAAACATTGCGCTCGTGACTGGGTTGCGGCTGAACGGATTCGCGACCACGAGCACGGCGCACAGCAGCGTCAGCGCCGCGAAGACGTAAAACAAAACGTCCTCCACCGCGCCGCCACTGACCAGGTTGTTGATTTGTTCCATTGCTGATTAAGGCTTCACCGGGAAATTTTCCTGCGCCTTCGCTTCTTCCAGCTTGTGTTTCCATTTCTGGATGCCGCCGACTTCACCGCCGAGCGACAGGAGTTTTTCCTTGTTGTAAATCAATTCGCTGCGGCTCAGCGCGGTCAGCGAATAATCCTGCTGCAGAAAAATCGCTTCCTCGGGGCACACTTCCTGGCAGAAGCCGCAGAAGATGCAGCGCAGCATGTTGATCTCAAATTCCGCCGGCATTTTTTCGGCGTTCGTGCGGTCGGCCTTGAGGCCGGTGTCGCCGGGCGGCGTGATGCGGATGGCTTTCGGCGGACAGACAAATTCGCAGAGCTGGCACGAAACGCATTTCGTGTTGCCCTCCTGATCCTTCACGAGATACGGCGCGCCGCGATAACCGGGCGGTAGCGTCCATTTCTGCTCCGGATATTCCATCGTCACGACCTTGCCCTTGAACAGCGTGTTGTAGGCGTGCTTGAGCGTGACTTTCAATCCGCCGACGATGGCCGGCAGATAAAGTTTTTCCCAAAACGTGAGCGATTTGCGATTTACAACAACGGCCATATCAACTCCTCATCCACAGCCAGACGGCCGTGATTAAAATGTTTACCAACGCGAGCGGCAAAAACCGCCGCCAGCCCAAGTCCATCAACTGGTCGTAACGAAAACGCGGGAACATCCAGCGCACCCAGATGAAAACGACCATGAAAAACAGCATCTTCGCGAGGAAGACAAAAATTTGCACGATGCCCATGCCGAGCGACGTCGCCGCGTGATCGAGTCCCCAGAACGGCAGCGTCCAGCCGCCGAAAAACAGCGTCACCATCATCGCGGACGAGGAAACCATGTTGGAATATTCCGCGAGGAAAAACAGCGCGAACTTCATCGAGCCGTATTCCGTGTGGTAGCCGCCGACGAGTTCAGTTTCCGCTTCCGGCAAATCGAACGGCGTGCGGTTCGTTTCCGCGAACGACGCGACCATGAAAATGATGAATGAAATCGGCGCATACGCGACCATCCAGCCGTGCGTGGACTGCCACGAAATAATTTGGCCGAGATTCAAATTGCCGACGATCAGCAAAACGGGAATGACCGACATGCCCATGGAAATTTCATACGAAATCATCTGCGCGCTCGAACGGATGCCGCCGAACATGGGATATTTTGAGTTTGCCGCATAGCCCGCGAGCACGATGCCGTAAACGCCCATCGAGACGATGCCGAACGTGTAGAGAATGCCGACGTTCAAGTCCGCGATGACCATTTTCTGCGCGCCGATGTTCGAGCCGAACGGAATCACCGCGACCGTGAGCATCGCCGGAATCACGGACACCGCCGGCGCGAGGAAGAAATAAATTTTCTTCACGCCCGCCGGCGTAAAATCTTCCTTGAACATGAATTTTAATCCGTCCGCGAGCGGCTGAAAAAGTCCGAGCCGCGTCAAAAATTGTCCGCCGGGAATAAATTTCATGAACGGCGGCGCGGTGCGGTTCGGGCCGACGCGATCCTGGATCCAAGCGGAAATTTTGCGCTCGGCCAGCACGGAATACGCGACGAGTCCCTGCACGACGCCGACGACAATCGCGATCTTGACGATGCTGAAGATGATGAAATTCCAGTCCATTTTTATTCTTTTGCCACAGAGACAAGGAGGCACAGAGAAAATTTATTTTCTCCCGCCTCGGCAAAATCTGTTTTCGTTTTATTTTTCATCTCTGTGTCTCTGTGCCTCTGTGGCAATCAAAATTAAATTTGCACCGTCAAGCCGGTGTCGCCGAGTGCTTGCCACGTCACGCCGTTGAACGCCGGCACTTCTTTCGCCATTTGATTGAACAGACCTTCGATCGTCACAAAACCGTTCTGGCCGGTGACATTGTGGACGAGGTCGTGCAAAAATTCCCATTCCGCGCGCGCGTCGCCGGGCGCTTCGACGGCCTTCATGAATTTCTGGACGCGGCCTTTGGTGTTCGTGAACGAGCCGCGCTTTTCCGCGTGCGCCGCGCCGGGCAAAACGTAGTGCGCCAGCTTCGTGGTCTCGTTCGGCAAAATGTCGCTGACGATGAGCGTGTCGAGCTTCTGGAGCAATTCCGCCGTGATGCCGTGTTCGTCCACGACTTCGCTGATGGTTTCGCGTTCGCGCAATTTTTCGTTCGCCACCGCGCGCTTGACGATGTTCTCGCCAAAAACAATGAGTGTCTTGATTTTTCCACTCGCAATGCCGTCGGAAATTTTCACCAAATTGATTCCCATCTCGGTGAAGCAAATTCCCGTGAGCCGCGCGCCGTTGGTGTTCGGATTTTTGTCCGCGCTGACGAGAATCTTATCGCCCTTGCCATCACGCGGAATGGAATCGCTGATCGCGCCGAGCTTGGCTTTCAGTTTTGAAATCAGCCAGAGCTCTTCGTTCGTCTGCCGCGCCGAAGCAATGATGGCGACGGAACCGGCGGGCGCTTTCTTGAGCTTGTCAGAAATTTCGTTGAGCGCCGCCGTCCAGGTAGATTTTTGTCCGCGCACCAAAACGTCTTTCAATCGGTCTTCGCGCCCGATCCATTTATAATTCAAACGGCCGGCGTCGCACATCCACGGGCCGTTGACGGCGTCGTTTTCGCGCGGCGTGTAGCGCTGTATTTTTTCTTCGCGCGAACCGATGATGATATTGCAGCCAGTCGCGCAACTGGTGCAGACACTTTTCGTTTCCTTGAGAAACCACACGCGCATTTTGAAACGAAAATCTTTCGACGTGAGTGCGCCGACGGGGCAGATGTCTACCGTGTTCAGCGTATAATTATTGTCGAACGGCAAGCCGGGGAACGTCGCAATTGTGTTGTAGCTGCCGCGATTGACGATGCCCAGCGCGTCGTCGCCCGCGATGTCGCGCGTGAAACGGATGCAGCGCGTGCACAGGATGCAGCGTTCCGCGTCGAGCATGATGCGCGGTCCGAGGTCAACGGCTTTCGGTTTGTGAACTTTCGCTTCGACAAAGCGGCTCGCGCTCTGGCCGTAATCCACCGAGTATTCCTGCAGCTTGCATTCGCCGGCCTGGTCGCAGATCGGGCAGTCGAGCGGATGATTGATGAGCAGGGACTCGAGCACGCCTTCGCGCATCTGCTTCACGCCGGGCGTATTCGTGTAAATTTCCATTCCCGGTGAAACGGGCGTCGCGCAGGAAATGGCCGGACGCGGCATTTTGGAAATTTTTGGCGAACCGTCGGCGTTCAAAACCGGCTTGCGATCCGGCCCCATCGCGGGCATTCCATATTCCACGAGGCACATGCGGCAGTTGCCGACGACCGGCAATTTCGGGTGATAGCAATAATGCGGCACTTCCTGCTTTGCCAGCTCGCACGCCTGGATCATCGTGGTCGGAATCGGCTTGCCGGAAATCGGATCGGCCATGGTCTTCGGCACTTCGATTTCGCGACCATCCACCTTGACCTTGATCTTTTCGACCGGAGGCGCGGGCTTGATTTCAGTTGTGGCGGCAGTTGACATGGCGATCAATGGTGCGCGGCGGCTAATTCTTTTGTTTCAACGGGCGCGGCAACTTGCTTCGCGTGACGCGCTTCATCCGCCGCGCCTTTCGCGACGAATTCGTCTTTGAATTTCGCAACGAAACTTTGCACCGGCCAGGAACAGGCTTCGCCGAATGCGCAAATCGTGCGGCCGCCGGGGATGTTGTCGGCGATCTTCACGAGATAATCCGCGTCGGCCGCGCGGCCTTCGCCGTGCGTCAGGCGATGCAGCGTCTTGCTCATCCATAGCGCGCCTTCGCGGCAAGGCGTGCATTGACCGCAACTTTCGTGGGCGTAAAATTCGGACAAGTTCGCGAGCGCCTCGACGATGTCGGTGGAATCGTCCATCACGATGATCGCGCTGGAACCGCTCATCGAACCGGCGGCGGCGAGCGAATCAAAGTCGTAAGGCAAATCGAGCATGTCGGTCTCGACCAAAATTTCTTTGCCCTCGGCGTCTTTTTTCTTGAGCTTGAATTTTTCGCCGGCCTTGAAAACTTTCGCGGACGATCCGCCGGGAATCACGGCTTTCAATTTGCGTCCATCGCGCAAACCACCGCCGAATTTCGGGTCGTTGATGAGTTCGCCGATCGTCGCCTTGCCGGTTTCGATTTCGTAGTAGCCGGGTTTCTTTACGTGGCCGCTCAAGCTCACGATGCGCGTGCCGGTGTTGTTCGGCGTGCCGAGCTTGGCGAACGCCGCGCCGCCCATGGCGACGATGTGCTTTACGTTGCAAAGCGTCTCGACGTTGTTGACGATGGTCGGGCACATCCACAAACCGAGGATCGCCGGAAAATACGGCGGTTTGATGCGCGGATAAGGCCGCTTGCCTTCGAGCGATTCGATCAAACCTGTTTCTTCGCCGCAAATGTAAGCGCCGGCGCCGCGATGAACGTGCATCTCCAAATCGTAGCCGCCGCCGCAAATATTTTTGCCGAGGAAATTTTTCGCACGCGCTTCTTTCAACGCTTCGTTCAGGATTTTCGCGCCGTCAACCATTTCGCCACGGATATAAATGTAGGCGAGATGCACGTCGTTCGCGAAGCACGAGATGGCCATGCCTTCGATCAACTGGTGCGGATCCTTATACATGATCTGCCGGTCCTTGAACGTGCCCGGCTCGGATTCGTCCGCATTGCAGATGAGATAAATCGGCTTGCCGCTCTTGCGGTCAACGAAGCTCCACTTGAGACCGCAGGAAAAACCCGCGCCACCGCGACCGCGCAGACCGGAAATTTTCACGTCTTCGCGAATCTGTTCCTGCGGCGAAAGTTTTTTGCCATCGGCCAAATCCTTCGGCGCAATCGCGAGCGCCTTTTTCAAATCCGCGTAGCCACCGTGACGCAAATAGCACTCGATGTCCGGCGTGTAACCCGGTTCATCGGCGTATTTCAAAATCAATTTATATTCTTGTGCCATATCAGCAACTTGACTCTTCAATAAATTTCTCTAGCCTGCTCGTCCCGTCTTGCCCGATGGTGTAACGGTAGCACAGCAGACTCTGAATCTGTTTGTCATGGTTCAAATCCATGTCGGGCAACCATTCGCCAATTTTCTTAAAGACAGAATTAACAAAATTCACAGAATTAAATCCGGAAATTCCTAATTCGGTTAATTTTGTTAATTCTGTCTTCATTTGCATTTCCCCACAATTTCATCCGCCTTCGCGTGCGAAACGCCTTCGTAAAAATCATCGTTGCACATCATCACCGGCGCGGTGCCGCAACTGGCGAGGCACTCGACAAATTCCACGGTGAACTTTCCGTCCGACGTCGTCTGCGCGCCGTGCGCGTGCGCGTCCAGACCGAATTTTTTGCACAGATGCTCGCGCAATTCATACGCGCCGCCGAGCGCGCAGCTCAACGTGCGGCAGACCTTGATCTGATATTTGCCCATCGGCTCCTGCCGCAGCATCGGATAAAACGTCAAAATTTCCTGGATGTTGATCGGCGGCAACTCCAGTTTTTTCGCCGTCCACAAAACCGCCTCGCGCGAAATCCAGCCGAACTTTTCCTGGATCGCGTGCAGCACCATCAGCGACGCGGCGCGCTTGACCGGATAGTGCGTGACCAATTCGTCAACTTCGGCTTCTAATTCTTTTGTTGCTTGAAAGCTCATCGGTCAGATTCTCCCATCACGAAATCGAGCGAGCCCAAAATCACGGGCACGTCGCTGATCATCGCACCCGGCATCAGTTCGCCGAGGATGCTCAAATTAATAAATGAGGGCGCGCGGATTTTCAGGCGATAGGGCGTGCCGCCGCCCTTGCTGTTGATGTAAAAACCCAGTTCGCCCTTCGGGTTTTCGTGGCCGAAATAAATTTCGCCGGGCGGACAATTCACGCCTTCGGTCACGAGCATGAACTGATGGATCAATTCTTCCATGCTCGTCAAAACTTTTTCCTTCGTGGGCAACGTGATTTTTCCGTCAGCCACGTTGACCGGCTCGTGCGATTTATTTTCCGCGCCGCCGGGAATTTTATTACAGCATTGCTCCAAAATTCTCATGCTCTGCTTCATTTCTTCCATGCGCACGAGATAGCGGTCGTAACAATCACCAGCGGAACCAACGGCGATGTCAAAATCCAAATCCTTGTAGCAAAGATACGGCTGATTTTTGCGCAAGTCCCATTCCACGCCGCTGCCGCGCAAATTCGGGCCGCTCAAACCGTAGTCAATCGCCATCTCTTTGGAGATGTGGCCGAGGTCGCGCAGGCGATCCACCCAAATGCGATTGCGCGTGAGCAGCGTGTGCGCCTCGTCGAGCGCGACGGCAAATTCTTTGAGAAATTGTCGGACTTGATCGCACCACGTCGGCGGCACGTCGCGCATCAAACCGCCGATGCGCGTGTAAGTCGTGGTAAGACGCGCGCCGCTCGCGGCTTCGGCGAGGTTGTAAATTTTTTCGCGCTCGGTGAATGTCAGCAAAAAAACCGTGACCGCGCCGGTGTCCATCGCGAACGCGCCAAGGCCGAGCAAGTGCGACGAGATGCGCGCGAGTTCCGCGACCATCACGCGAATGTATTGGCAGCGCGGTGGCAGTTTGTCGTGAATGCCGAGAAGTTTTTCGACCGCAAGCGCGTAGGCGACGTTGTTCGCGAGCGGCGACAAATAATCCAGCCGGTCCGTGTAAGGGATGAACTGGGTGTAAGTCATGTTCTCGGCGATTTTTTCGTCGCCGCGATGCAGATAACCGACATCGGGATCGGCCTTGGTGATGACTTCGCCGTCCAGCTCCAGCACGATGCGCAAGACGCCGTGCGTGGCCGGATGCGACGGCCCCATGTTCAAGACCATGCGCTCACCCTGAATATCCTGCGCCTCTTCAATCGCCGCAGCGCGCGCGGCGGAATCGGGAATTTCAATGTCTTGAACGGTGGCCATTTAATTAAACTACACTCGGTTGAGAAATTATGACTCTTGCAAAAGCTCTGACACTGTCTTCCGATCCATTTTGCAAAAATTTAACTACTTTATTCAGCGGGAAAGTGAATCCTGTTTTGCCATCCCACAGAATTCCAACAGTTCCGATACTTTTTCCAAATCCCGCAACATTTTTATCGAGCTTTGCAGCATCGTCGTAATCCAGCCAATGATATTCTTTGCCTTTGATGTTGCGGCGAATAACTTCACCAACATAAGCACCGCAACGAAGGACAAATTTAATCAACGATTGGCCTTCCAAATTCTTTTTACGCATTACCTCAAGGTGTTTGTCAACCGAGGCAAGACTTTCAACGCTAAAATTGAGCTGGCTTGCATCAAGAAATTCAGAACCCGGCGTTGGATCGTCGGGCAATGCAAAAAACATTTGCGCCAACTCTTCAAAACTTTGGTCTTGAAGCTTCGGCGATTTTTTTGAATTCCAAAAGGCCATGAAAATTATTTAAGCTTCCCATCAACAAGTCGCTTGTCGCTGATCGCGGGCTCGGCACTTTCTGGCACGCGAACGCGCGGCTCGCGCGCAATCGAATCGCTGCTGCTCGGCAACGTCACGAACGGTCCGCCTTCCATCGGCGTCACTTGGGTGAACGCCACGCCGGGCAAATCCGACGGCTTGCCGGCGAGCGGGAAATCTTTCCGCAACGGATGATACGGATAACCTTCCCACATCAAAATGCGGCGCAAATCGGGATGGCCGCTGAAACGGATGCCCATCATGTCGTAAATTTCGCGTTCGTGCCAGTTGGCCGTGCGCCAGACAGGCAGCACGCTCGGCAGCTCGGATTTTTCCTCGCTGACGTCCGTTTTCAGGCGCAATTCCTCGCCGCTCGCGACGCCGCGCAAATGATAAACCACCGTCCAGCGCGGGTCTTCGCCGTAATTGTCCACGCTGGAAATATCCACGAGATAATCGAAGCCAAGCTGTTTTTTGGCAAAAAGGCAGACGTCAAAAATCTGTTCGGCGTCGGCAATTTTCAGCGTGATCTCACCACGAAATTCCGTCGGCTCGGCGACGAGCGCGCCGAACTTGGCCTTGATTTTATTGGCAGATTCGAGGGCGGACACGGATTTATTTTTCTTCGAGGTGCAGCAATTTTGCCGCGACGGTTCCCTGCAAAATGGGTTGGGTGCCGATTTTCTTTTGGATTTTCATCAGCGCGTCCAGCACGGCTTCGGGGCGCGGCGGGCAGCCGGCGATATAAACATCCACGGGCACAACTTTGTCCACGCCTTGCAATACGGCGTAGCTGCGATACATCCCGCCGGTCGAGGCGCACGCGCCCATCGCGATGACCCATTTCGGCTCGGGCATCTGGTCGTAAATGCGTTTGAGAAAACCGGCGGATTTGTAAGTAACCGTGCCGGCGACAATCATGCAGTCAGCCTGACGCGGCGAAAAACGCATCACTTCGGAACCAAAACGGGAAATGTCAAAGCGGCTCGCGCCAACGGCCATGAGCTCAATCGCGCAACACGCGAGACCCATGGGCATCGGCCAGACGGAATTTTTGCGGAACCACGCGAGCGCGGCGTCCACGGTCGTGAGGACGACGTCGCCTTCCACCTTTGAATTGTAGCCGTATTCGGTTTGAGTCTGCATTTGCTAAAAAATTTTGCGCGAAAAAAGCGCAAGCGAGAGCCTAGCTGCCGTCGCAAAAACGGGCAAGTCCAATTTGTGATTTTTTTCACAAGCGAACTGAACCCACCGGTTTTGTCACCTGATTTTAACACGGCGTGGATAAATTTGTGTTATTAAGTTGGGCTTGTGACCGTCGCCAGTTTCGCTATTTTAGAAAAACGCGCTTTGCGCAACGCATGAAAACTTTTGCCGAATCCAATTTTCCGGGCCGTCTGATTGCCGTCGAAGGTCTCGACGGTTCGGGCAAGTCCACGCAGATTTATCTGCTCAAACGCTGGCTTGAAGCCGAGGGCATCAAAGTTTATTTCAGCGAATGGAATTCTTCCGAGCTGGTCAAATCTGCCACAAGCAAAGGTAAAAAACGCGAACTGCTCACGCCAACCACTTTCAGTTTGATTCATGCAACGGATTTTGCCGACCGCTACGAACGGCATCTCGTGCCGCTTTTGCGCGCGGGATATATTGTGTTGTGCGACCGTTATGTTTTCACGGCTTTCGCGCGCGACGTGACGCGTGGTTGTCCGGCAGAATGGGTGCGCGGCAATTACAGTTTTGCTTGCGCGCCGGATTTGACGATGTTTTTCAAGGCGGATTTGGAAGTGTCGTTGAACCGCATTTTGGAAGGCCGTCCGAAGTTGAAATTTTTTGAAGCGGGCATGGATTTGGGGTTGTCCAAAGACCCTTATGAAAGTTTCAAAATTTTCCAAGGTCGCATTTTGGAGCAATACATGGCGATGAGCAAAGAGTTCAATTTTGTGACGATGGACGCAAATGTGAACGTGGAAAAACAGCAGGTCATCGTCCGCAAACTGGTGAGTGAGAAAATTGATTTGAAAAAATTCAAACGGAAAAGCCCGCTACCGTTGCCGCCGTCGCTTGTGACGGACCGCGATGAAAAAGAGGAATTGGAGGACAAAGCCGCATGAGCGCAAAAAAATCGCATAAATTTTATGGCCACGGCATTCCGCGCGTGAAGCCCGAAGACCTCGGCGGAAAATTAATTGTCGTCGAGGGCGCGGATGGTTCTGGTCGTTCCACGCAAATCGCCGAACTGGTCAACTGGCTGGAAACGAGCGGCCGCCCGACGGTGCAAGTCGGTTTGAAACGTTCCACGCTTGTCAGTGAGGAACTCGAAAAGGCGCAGGACGGGAATGTTTTGAGCCGGACGACCTTGAGCCTTTTTTACGCGACAGATTTTGCCGACCAGTTGGAAAACATCATTCTACCCGCGCTCAAAGCAGGTTTCATCGTGTTGTCGGATCGCTATATTTACACGCTGATGGCGCGCGACATGGTGCGCGGCATGGATGAAAAATGGCTGAAAAATCTTTACGGCATCGCGCCGGTGCCGGACGCGGTGTTTTATCTGTCGGTGGAACCCGAAGAACTTGTGCAACGCAATCTTTCCAAAAACGCCACCTTGGATTACTGGGAAAGCGGCATGGACCTCGGCCTGTCGCGCGAAGTTTTTGACAGCTTCTTGAAATACCAAGCCTCGATGCAGAGCGCCTTCAAGGCGATGCAGAAAACTTACGGCTTCGACATCGTGGATGCGAACCGTTCAGCCAACGCAGTGAACAAGGAGTTGCGCAAGAAGATCAGTTCGGTGCTGGACACGGAATAAATTTAAATCGCCGGCGCGTTGGTCGCCGGCGCGTTGGTCGCCGGCGCGTTGGTCGCCGGCGAATTGGTGGCGGGCGGGAGCGCCGGAACCGAGTTGGTGTTGTAAAGCACTTTGCGAAATTGGCGCTTCATCAAATCATCAAACTGCTTTTGCTGCTCGAGCGTGAGGACATCGCGGATTTCCAAGCACGAATCAAAAATCACCTTGCGCATCTGGTTCTGGCCGTCATCAATGATTTTTTGGATCGCCTCGTTCTGGTCTTTGGTAAGGCTTAATTTTTCCTGCAGCCGCTGCAAAAATTGTTTGCTCAAGATTTGCGGCGCACGCAAGGAGGCAACTTCGGGCGCAGGATGGGCGACCTGATTAGTGGCCACCCGGATTTCCGCCGCCGCTTTATGCGCGGATTTTGGCCGCGAGTTCTGGACATAATTTACCAGCAGCCCGCCAGTAATCACACCCGCGCCGAAAATGACCGCAGTCGCAAAAATGACTCTCCAATTGTTCACGGCGTCGGGGAAGTGTCCGGCAAATCCGCCGAGGCAAGCAGCGTGTTTTCAAAATCCTGCGACAGGTCGTTCGTGTTTTCCACAGTTTTCGGGGTGAATAACGAAACCGCGCCGAAGAAGCATGCCACGGCCACGCACGCCGCCGCCGCGCGCCACAGGCCACGCGTCCAAAACAACCATTGATCGGCAGCCTTGCGCGCTGCGATGAGGGCCGTGATACGCTTCTCAAAGGCATAGGGCACGCGCTCGTCCGGGGTTTGGAGCCGGGCGGCGGCAATCAATTTTTTTTGGAGTTCAGCAAGGTTCATAAATACTTCATCAGGTTTGACGCGCAAAAATTGCGCAGAGTTACAAATATTTTTCCTGCGTGATGCGCGCCAAGATTTTTTTCATCTCGCCGCGCGCCCGAAATGCCCGGACTTTCACGAGCGGCACGGACCACCCGGTAAGTGCCGCAATGTCCTTGACCGAGCGATCCTCGATCTCAAGCAACTGGATGACCAGCCGCGCCTCCGGCGAAAGTTTTTCCAGCACGCGGTCAATCAACAGTTTTGCCGCGTCCGCATCCTCGGCGGCGTTGCCCGGCTCGGCCACGAAACGTTCCAGCCAGTCTTCTTCCGGCTCGGAAATTTCGCTGAAGCTCGAAATGCGGTTGCGCTGGTGGCCGCGCAAAAAATCATAGCACGTCCGCACCGCCATCCGCATCAGCCAATGCTCGAACGGCGCCTCGCCGCGAAAGGTTTTCAGCTTGTCGAAAGCCTTGAGCCAGACCTCCTGGCAGATGTCCTCGATTTCACTTTCCCGGCGCGCATACCGGCGGGCAGTGGCGAAAACGCGCGGCGAGTATTTCGCCACCAGCGGCTCGAAGCTCGCCGCGTCGCCCTTCAAGACGGCGGCGATGAGTTCAGCTTCGGACCGTTCTTCCATGCGCACAACCCTTCGCGCGCTTCATCGGCGCTGCACTCCCAGCGCACCCTCAAATACGCGGGAAAATTCTGAGATGGTCTCCGAGGCCTTGTGCGGCTGCTCCAGCAACAGGCGCAAACGGTCTTCCGGCGATTGATCCGGGCGCAGCCGCATCA
This sequence comes from uncultured Verrucomicrobia subdivision 3 bacterium, assembly GCA_903878805.1. Classification (GTDB taxonomy): domain Bacteria; phylum Verrucomicrobiota; class Verrucomicrobiia; order Limisphaerales; family UBA11358; genus UBA11358. Next base: position 25,208 of record CAIRJF010000029.1, on the reverse strand, counting down.
GCTCCGCCGCCGCCACGATGTTGGCCAGCCGGCCGTTCACGTCGTGGCGCATATCGCGGAGCTTTTGATGCAACACGAGAATTTGCTCTTCGGTCAGCGTCACCGACCCGCTGGATTTGTATTCGCCAGACATTGGCAAATTATCGCGTAAATCGCCCCGCAAAAGCAAGCGGCTTCACGCGTAAAAATAACCGAGCTCGCGCAACGACGAATAATCCTTCGCTCGCGTGGCCGTCGCGCGGCCGATGATGACGTGGTCAACAACTTCAATTTTTAGAAGTTGCCCGGCGCGAATCAAATCGCGCGTCACCTGAATGTCCGCCGCGCTCGGCGTCGGGTCGCCACTCGGATGATTGTGCGCCAGCACGATGGCGTGGGCGTTCGCCGCGATCGCGCATTTGAAAACCTCGCGCGGATGCACCAGAACCGTGTCCAGCGTCCCGTCGGAAATTTCCTCGATGCGAATGAGTTTGTGCCGCGCGTTCAGTAGCAGCACCGACAGCGTCTCCACGCTCTTCAATAAATTTTGTTCCCGCAGCAGCCGCACCACGTTTTGTGGATTATCCAGCACCGGTGATTCATATTGCAACTCGCCAGCCATTTTTCGCGCCAGAGCGAACGCCGCCACCAGCGTCACCGCCTTGTCCCGGCCGATGCCACGCACCTTTTGCAAATCCTGGATGGACGCCTGCGCGAGCGCCTGCAGCGTGCCGAATTTTTGCAAAAGTTGTCTGCCAACCTCCACCGCGTTCGCGCCTTGCAAACCTGTGCGCAAAAGAATCGCGATCAACTCCGCGTGGCTCAACGCGTCCGCGCCGAGCGCCGCCAGCCGCTCGCGCGGTCGCTCGCTCGCCGGCTGGTCTTTGAGCCGAAAACTGTCCGCCATAAAATTAAATTACTCCGCCGCCGCGCGCAACCGCACCAGCGCCGGACGGATTAGCCGGCCTTGAAACGTCAGTCCCGGCGCGAGCAACTCGGCGATGATGCCATCGGCGGGCGGATTTTCCACGCCATGCACGCGGTGTTTTTGTGCGTCGAATTTTTCCGCTGGCTCTGCCGCGAACGGCGTCAGCCCCACGCGCCGCGCGGCATCGCGGCAGGCGGTTTGAAACTGGCCGATCTGCTCCGCGACTTCCGGCTGGCCCGAACGCACGGCGGCGTTGTGCAGCGAATAAATATGGTCGAGAATGCGCACGACGACCTGCAGCCATTCGCCCTCGGTGCGGCGTAATTTTTCCGTTTCCAGCCGTAGCGCGGCCTTCTCGCTGTCGTTCATCTTGGCCTGAAATTCATTGAACGCGCTGACCTCCTTCGCCATGCGGTCGGCGATTTCGCGCGCGGCGGCGGCGGTTTTTTCCGCGCTGCCCTTCGTTGCGTCCTGCACCAGCGCCCACTGGTCGGTCGCGACGGCGATTTGCGATGAATACGTTTTCAAATTCAGCAACTGCTCCGAAACACTCGTGACGGCGTTGACCTCAAGAATTTTGCTCGTCGCGCGGTATTCCAAAATGAACGGCAGACAACCAAACAGCGCGCCAAGCGCGACGCAGGCAATGACGGCGACCATTTCCATAAATGAAATCGGATGCGCGGCCTTCTCAACCACGATGACGGCGATGAGGAGCAGCGCGGCGTTGGCGATGTAAAATGGCGTCTTGGAAATTTTCCATTCGGAGAATTCGTTCATGCCGCCAGTGTCCGAAAAATGTCGTCGAAGCGCAAGCCACCGGCGCGATTCGGCTCGACTATCCGCGCGAAACGAAAATCATTTGGCCATGCGCATCTGCGTCATTTTCAATCCCGCCGCGCGCGGCAACAAGGCGCGGCGCTTCCGCAAATTTTTGAACGAACTGTCGCAGCAATGCGCGCTCAAGGCCACCAACGCGCCCGGCGACGCGCGCCGGTTCGCGCACGCGGCGGTCGCCACCGGCTACGATGTCATCGCGGCGGCGGGCGGCGACGGCACGGTCAACGAAGTCCTCAACGGCATCGGCGACGAGCCGGACGGTTTTGCGAAAACGCGGCTCGGCGTGCTGCCGCTCGGCACGGTCAACGTCTTTGCGCGCGAACTGAAAATTCCGTTGAAGCTGGAAAACGCGTGGCAAGTTTTGAAGCGCGCGCGCGAAACGAAAATTGATTTGGGCCGCGCGGATTTTCTCGACGCCGGCAAACCACAGTCGCGTTACTTCATGCAGCTTGGCGGCGCGGGCCTCGACGCGCGCGCGATTGAACTCGTCAGTTGGAAATTGAAAAAAACCGCCGGACCGTTCGCGTATGTGGTCGCCGGCTTTCAAGCGCTCGCGGAAAAGCAGCCGCAAATCACCGTCAACGGCGGCGGCGAAAAAATCACTGGCGAACTCGCGCTCTTCGGCAACGGCAAATTTTACGGTGGCTCGTTCCACATTTTTCCCGAAGCGCATTTGAGCAATGGCCGCTTGGACGTTTGCGTTTTTCCGCGCGTGAACATGCCGGCGTTGATGCAGCTCGCGCCGGGATTTTTGCTGCGCCAAAAATTGTCCGAACACCGCGTCCGCCGCCTGCGCGCGGAAAAATTTGAAATGGTCAGCGACATTCCCGCCGCGTTTGAATTGGACGGCGAGTGGATCGGGAACCTGCCCGCGACTTTTTCTGTTGAACGACAAAAGTTGCGCGTGGTGGTTCCGTGAGAACATACGCCCAAAAACGGTGTTGCAGCACCGCAGTCCAGATGCTTCGCACGGTTCACCGCCGCTGTTCCTGCTGCTGCCACCAGACCGTTCCGCTTGCCGCCATTGTCAAAACGGGTTAGGCTCGCGGCCATTCGAATGAGTGAAATCCTCGTCATCGGCCATCGCAACCCGGACACTGACGCCATCTGCTCCGCCATCGGCTACGCAGAATTCAAGCGCCGCACCGGCATGACCGAAGCCATCGCCGCGCGCTGTGGCGACCTCAATGACCGCATTGATTTCGTCCTGAACACGTTTGGCGTGCCCGCGCCAAAATTCGTTGCCGACGTTTCGCCGAAAATTTCCGATGTGATGCAGCGGCGGATTTTGAGCGTGCGCCCCGACTCGACGGCGGCGGACGCGCTGCGGCTGATGGATGAAAAAAATCTCCGCATCCTGCCCGTGATGGACGACGCGCAGAAATGTCTCGGCCTGCTTTCGCTGTTCAAGCTGAGCAAGTTTCTTTTTCCGGCGGTCAACCGCAATCCCAGCCACGCCCACGGTTCGCGGGAAATCCTTTCGTCGTTGAACAGCCTCGCGCAGACGCTCAACGGCCAGTTGCTGGTGGGCATCGAGGCGGAGCGCGAGGAAGAATTGATTTTGATGATCGGTGCGATGGGCTTGGAATCGTTTGCGTCGCGGCTTGACAAATTTCCGCCGGAAAAATGCTGCGTCATTGTCGGCGACCGCTGGGACATCCAGAACATCGCCATCCGCGAAGGCGTCCGCGTGCTCGTCGTCACCGGCGGACTGTCCGTTGACCCGAAGACCATCGAGGCCGCGCAGAAAAAAAACGTCAGCGTCATCAGCTCGCCGCACGACAGTGCCACCACCGCGTCGCTCTGCCGCGCCGCCGTCGCCGTGCGCCATGTGCTCAACGAGGAATTTCTCTGCTTCCGCGAAAATGCGCCGCTCGCCGCCGTGCGCGAAGAGGCTACCGCGTCCGGCTACCTCGTTTTTCCCGTGCTCGACGGCGAAGGCCAGATGATTGGCATCTTGTCGAAAACGGATTTTTTGAAAACCGTCACGCGCAAATTAATTTTGGTGGATCACAACGAACTTTCCCAGGCCGTGCAAGGCGCGGACGAAGTGGAAATCATTGAAATCATTGATCATCATCGCCTCGGCTCGATGGCCACGCAGCAACCGATTTTATTTCGCAACGAACCCGTCGGCTCCACCAGCACCATCGTCGCCGACTGTTTTTTCCGCAGCAGCGTGGAATTGCCGCGACAAATTGCCGGACTGCTTTTGGCCGGCGTCGTTTCCGATACGCTGAACCTGACTTCGCCGACGACGACCACGCGCGATGCAGAAATTTTGAAGAAGCTCGAAGAAATTGCGCAAGTCAACGCGCGCACGTTCACGGAAAAACTTTTTGCCAGCGGCTCGCTGCTCACGCTCAAGCCCGCGCCGCAGGCCGTCGCGACCGACTGCAAGGAATACGCCGAGAACGGCGTCAAATTCAGCGTCGCGCAGATTGAAGAAATCGGCTTTGAACAATTTTGGAAGCGCAAAGACGAACTGCTCGCCGCACTGGAAGATTACCGCGCCAAACGCGCGTATCTTTTTTCCACGCTGCTCGTCACCGATGTCGCCACGCAAAGTTCACTGCTGCTCGTTGTGGGCGATGAGAAATTCATCAAGCGCATTGACCATCCGCGCCTCGAACCGGGCATCTACGAACTGCGCGATGTCGTGTCGCGCAAAAAACAACTGCTGCCGTATCTCACACATTGCCTGCGTGAAAAAGAAAAAGGTGTGAAGGGATAAGCCGTTGGCCGTGACAAAAGGAACTAATGTCGAGCAGGCGGGCAATGGCTACGCAAATTCCCATACGCAACGGAATCAGTAACGAGTTGCGAAAGATTTTGGAACGGCTAGATTCTCCCGATGAAAACTTTGATGGTTAAGGAAGAACAGTTCCTAACTGATGCGAAAGGCAAACGCACCGGCGTCTTGCTCGACTTACAGACTTACGAGCATCTCCGCGAGGCCGAGGAAGAACTGGCTGACATCCGCGATTACGACGCGCTGCACGAGCGGGCGCACACGGAAATCGCCGCTGGCCAGTTTGCCACCTTGACATCTTACCGCGCCGCACGCAAGCCGAAGGCGAAATGAGATTTCAAATCGTCCTACCCAAGTCGGTTCAGAAAGAACTGGATCGTTTGCCGGATGAAATTGCCCGACGGATTCTGACGCGACTGGCCGGACTGGAAACCAACCCGCGTCCGGCGGACATGAAAAAACTCAAAGGCCGCGATGCGTGGCGGATTCGCGTGGGCGACTATCGGGTGATCTACGAAATCCACGACCGCACTTTGCAAATCATCGTCATCACCATCGGCCATCGACGGGAAATTTACCGCTGATTACATTCGGCAACCGGCGGGTTTGTGAATTACAAACTCGCTTAAACATTTTTCTTTAATTCATCCAATCCCTTTTTATCAACGTCAGTAAATCGAATTCTTAATTTTCCTGCATCATTATCAGGTTCATCTCCTGTTTTAGGTTTTTTATTCTGTTTGGCAAATTCTCGCATCGTTTGTTTTGCAAAATCTTTAGCCGCTGCCTCAACCTCATTTGACCCAATAATTTTAATCCGTGCGTGGAGGCTATTTATTTTTTCGAATTGGCTCGCGTAGGGTTGGTTTTCTTCAACAGACAACAACAGCAAGCGTGTTGCTTCTGCTACAAAATCAGAATATAAAGATTCACGCTCTCAATTTCCCGCATTCCTTGGTCATGTCTGTGTTGCTGTGTAAGCGTGTAGCGAGTCGTGAAATAACTTATTACACCACCAACAATTGTTCCAAGAAGAGCGGCGACAGCACTTAAAATTGCGATGTAGGTATTCATTTCAAAAAAACGGATTATGTTCTTTCTCTTCCGCAACGGTTGTCAGCGGGCCATGGCCGGGGCAAAGCAAGGTTTCAGCCGGCAACGTTAAAATTTGTTCGCGGATTTTTTGTTTCGCCAGCGCCCATTGGCCGTTGCCATTGCCCATGGAGCCGGCAAAAATCGTGTCACCCACGATGGCGACGTGCGGGGCGTCTTCCTGCCAGTTGCCGATGAGATAGGTCACGCCGTCGTCCGCGTGGCCGGGCGTTTCGCGGTGCGTCACGCGCAATCCGCCGAGGTGGATGATCTCGGAATTTTTATTGCGCTGATCCACGGGCGCGTTTTTGGAGCCGGTGTGAACGCGCGCTTTCGGCCACGCGGCGCGGATTTCCGGCAGCGCCTCGACGTGATCCCAATGCGAGTGCGTGATGAAAATGTGCCGCAGCGTCAAACCTTCTGCCGCGATGAGTTCCAAAATCGGCTGGGCATCCACGCCGGTGTCGAAGAGCGCGGCGTCGCGCTGGACTTCGTCCCAGACTAGGTAGCAGTTGACGGTGAGGTCGTCTTGTTTGGTGGTGATGACGCGGAGTTCGCGCCAGCCGGACAAATCTTTCGGCGAGGGCAGCCAGCCGTTCGCAACGGCTTCGAGCTTGGTGGCATTGAGGCCGGTGAGCTGGGTGAGCGCGGAAAAATTTATTTTTTTTGCACACTGGCCGGTCTGACCGAAGTTGGTAAATTCGGTTTCGGAAAGTCCGGCGGCGGCGGCGGAATGGGAAATGTTTTTTTCCGCGCAGGCTTTGCGGACAATGTCGCCGGGATGGTCTTCGAGTTGCACGCGCGAACGGTAGCGAAAATTTTTCCAATCGCAAGCACGCGGCTTGTGGCGCGGCGCGGCGCATGGTAAAACGGAGTTGTGTTCGGCTTCAAATCCAATAAACCGCGCGAACGTTTTTATCTGTTGCCGGGCCAGGGCGGGAAAAATTATTACCGCAAGCAGCAGCGTTTCATGCGCTGGGCGATTTCGGTGGCGGTGATTTTTGGGCTGATTATCGCGGCGGTGATGTGGTGGCAGGCGCAGCCACATTTGTGAGTGGCGCTTGACCGGGCGGACGTGGTTGTTACCATGCAAAAAATTTGATGAAGGCGTTTTATTTTATCTTCGGTCTTTTGATTGCAGTGGCGCTGTCGGCTGGCGCACAACCGGCGGTCGTGGACGGCGTGAAGGGCGTGGTCAGCGCGCGTGTCGTTACTTTTGCTGAGGTGGAAGATTATTCGCGCCCGGCGGTGGATGCGCTTCGCCGCCAATACTCGGCAGAGCCGGATGTTTTTCAGCAGAAGCTCAATGATACCTTGAGCGATAGTATGGAGCAGCTCGTCGAGCGCGCGCTGATTCTCAAAAGCTTCGACACGGACGGTTACAAATTGCCCGATGCGGTCGTGGATGAACTGGTGCAGGAACGTATCCGCGAGCGTTTCGGCGATCGCGTGACCTTCATGAAAACTTTGCAGGCGCAGGGCATGACGGTGGAGCAATTTCGCAAACAGGTGCGCGAGCAATACATCGAATCCGCCCTGCGCAACCAGAACGTCCAGCGCGAAATTTTCATCTCGCCCTACAAGGTTCAAAAATATTATCTCGCTAATCAGAATGAATTCCGGCTCGAAGACCAGATTAAGCTGCGTATGATTGTCATCCCAAAAAATTCTCCGGACGACACGAATGCCATCAAACTTGCGCGCGAAATCCAGTCCAAGCTCAAGGAAGGCACGCCGTTCGCCGAGATGGCCAGCGTGTATTCGCAAGGCTCGCAACAGCATCAGGGCGGCGATTGGGGCTGGGTGGAACGCTCCGTTCTGCGCAAAGAACTAGCCGAGGTCGCCTTCGCGCTGCCCATCGGCACAGTCAGCGACATCGTGGACACGCCCGACACCTGCTACCTCATGCTTGTGGAGGACAAACACGCCAGCCATATCCGCCCGCTGACCGAAGTCGCCATTGACATCGAAAAAACTCTCCGCCTCAAAGAACAGGCCAAGTTGCAGAAAGACTGGATTGAAGGCCTCAAGAAAAAAACTTTCATCCGCTACTTCTGAAAATTGCGTGGGCGAATGAGTTGAATCCTGTGGAAAAGCCAATTCGCAACTCGTTGTTTCCAGTCCGTAATTTCATCGGCATCGCCCTCGGTGACGCCACTGGCGTCGGCCCCGAAGTCACGCTCAAGGCGCTCGCCGCCGAAGCGCCGATGGATGCCAGCAAATACTTTTTGGTCGGGGACGAAAATTATATCCGCAGGCTGAATAGCTGGCTGGGCCTCAATTTGCCGCTGAAAAAATTTTCCGATTACGCCGACGACGACCGGTTTTTCATCATCAATCCATTGGCCACAGCGCTGCCAGACCAACTGCCCGCCGGTTCACCGCTCGCCGCCCACGCCGCCATTGCCGCGCTGCATGACGGTGGCAAACGCTGTATGCGCGGCGAACTTGATGCACTCGTCACCGCGCCGGTCAACAAGGAAGCCATCATTCGCGCCGGCCACAAGTTTATTGGACAGACGGAATTTCTATCTGAACTCGCGCAAACCAAACGCACCGCGATGATGCTGCTCGGCACCGATGAGCGCGGACGCTGGCTGCGCGTCGCGCTCGCCACCGTCCATATTGCCATCAAGACCGTCCCGGAAAAATTGACGGCGGAAAAAATCATGCTCGCCATCGAACTCGCAGCGCAATCCTGCCGTGATCTAGGCCTGAAGCGAGCCAGAATCGCCGTCGCCGGCCTGAATCCGCACGCAGGCGAAGGCGGAGAATTTGGTGACGAGGAAATTACGACGATTACACCCACCGTTTTGGCCGCACAGAAAAATGGTTTTGACGCGATCGGCCCGCTGAGCGGTGATACGGTTTTTCACTACGCGCTCAAGGGAGATTTCGACGCCGTCGTCGCGATGTATCATGACCAGGGTCTCGCGCCGCTAAAAGCCGTCGCGTTTGACAACGGCGTGAATTGGACGCTAGGTATGCCTTTCATACGCACCTCGCCTGATCATGGCACAGCCTACGATATTGCCGGAAAAGGAATTGCAAATCCCAGTAGCATGATTGCCGCGATACGCCTAGCCAAGCAATTGGCAAAAAACAGGGGCTTATCCCAATAATTGGGACGTGTTGCTTTTATAATCGGCTAACTACATAGAAATGCGGACAATGTGCTTGGTTGCTCAAAGCCCATATAATTACGCAGGAGAACCACCCTTAAATCAAATTTAGAAAATAAACTATAAGACCAATTATTAGAATTGCTTAAATTTTAATCAATTAATATTTTTTCTTCTTAACCATCGCAGGAATTTTCAGCGTGTTTTTCTGCACCGCGTTTGAGCCAAATAAGTAAAATGCTAATGTCGGCAGGTGAAACGCCTGAAATGCGGCTAGCTTGTCCGATTGTTCGAGGGCGAATTTTCGCCAATTTTTGACGGGCCTCGATTCGCAGGCTTGGGACAGTTTCAAAATTAAATTTTTCTGGTATAATCTTGTCATCTAAATTTTTTACCCGGTTTACTTCAATCTCCTGCCGATTTATATAGCCGTTATATTTAATAAGAACCTCTACCTGCCTGACCACCTCTTCGCTTAATGAGGTGTCTTTATTGGGCAAATCATCATATGAAAATTCAGGTCTGGACAAAATTTTTGCGAGTGAATTTCCATTTGTATAATTTGAGCACAAACGCTTAATCTCCTGATTTATCAATAATTCTTTTTGGGAAAAATTCAGAAAGTTGCGACTTGGAAGAAGTCCGACTTCATAGCCTATTTTAGACAATCTTAAATCTGCGTTATCCTGTCGCAACAATAGCCTATATTCTGCCCGTGACGTAAACATCCGATATGGTTCTGTAGTTCCTTTTGTAACAAGATCGTCAATCAAAACACCGATGTAAGCTTGGTCTCTACCTAAAATTATTGGATTTTTATTTTGAACACGTCTAGCGGCGTTTATGCCAGCCATTATACCTTGCGCCCCAGCCTCCTCATATCCAGACGTTCCATTTATTTGACCTGCAAGGTATAAGTTTTTGCATACCTTCGTTTCAAGAGAAGGGTATAACTGGGTTGGAAACGCAAAATCATACTCAACGGCATAAGCAGGACGCATTATTTCAGCGTTTTCACAGCCGATAATAGATTGCACCATTTCGATTTGCACTTCATAAGGCAAACTGGTTGAAAATCCATTTACGTAAATTTCATCCGTTTCAATTCCCTCAGGCTCAAGAAAAATCTGATGACGCTCTTTGTCAGAAAATTTGACGATTTTATCTTCTATCGAAGGACAATATCTTGGACCAATACCTTCAATTATACCAGAATACATCGGTGACTTGTGCAAATTTTTCTTGATTATTTCCGCTGTTTTGCCAGTTGTAAACGTAATATGGCATTCCAATTGGCCATTTATTCTAGCAAGTGTAGAACTGGGCGGATATTTTGATTCAGATTTTTGCCTATTTTTCTTATTGACTATGCTTGATATGGGTTGTTCCATGTGGAACAAATCATCTTTCCAATATGTGAAATATGGAACCGGTTCTTCTCCTGATTGGATTTGCGTTTTTTTAAAATCGATTGATTTTTTTAACAGCCTTGGCGGTGTTCCGGTTTTCAATCGGCCCAATTTAATCCCTATCTCTTGTAATGAAGATGATAAACTCATCGATGCAGCGTCTCCAGCTCTGCCACCAGACTGCTGATTAGAGCCGATATGCATTAACCCTCGCAAAAATGTTCCAGTCGTAATAATAATCGCTGTGCCGAGATATTTTACACCTAAAATTGTTTCAACACCGCAGGCGATGTTGTTTTTTTCAATTATTTTTACAGACTGGCCTTGTTTTACATCCAAGTTAAATTGAGACTCGCAAATCCATTTTAGCCTATTTTGGTATGCTTTTTTGTCGCATTGTGCTCTTGGAGCCCAAACCGAAGGGCCTCTTTTCCGGTTTAACATTCGATACTGAATCCCACACATATCCGTAACTTTGCCCATTTCACCGCCAAGCGCGTCAATTTCTCTTACTAGATGCCCTTTGGCTAAGCCTCCAATTGCTGGATTGCATGACATTTGGCCTATTGTATCTACATTTATAGTTAATAATAATGTTTCACATCCCATCCTAGCGGCAGCCAGTGCTGCTTCAACTCCAGCATGACCTGCACCAATTACAATCACGTCATATTTTTTAGGATAAGTGAACATTTGATTTATCTTGAAATAAAATTTGGACTAAAGACGATTAGGGTGACAAAAAACTTAATGCCGGCAAATTTCTTAAAACTGTAAAAATTACTGCAACGATTGCAAACCATCGAAAAGCATTCACTGAAACAAATTTCTGCATTATTTCGATTCGGTTAGCCACACAAAACAAATAAATGGCACGAAATATCATTAAAATTATAGTTATTACAAATAAAGCATTGTCATGTAGTGCAGCAATAATTTTCCAATGGAGAAGGGCAAAGATTGCGCGCGTCGCACCACAACTTGGGCAATTCAAACCTGTAAGTCGGTGAAATTGACACTCTGGGTAAAAGCTGTTCTTCGTCGGATCAAAAAGATAAATCAGACCTGCAATGACTAAAATTACTCCAATTAAAAAAGCGCTTGGTAATCTAGATTTTGTGTGTTTTATTTTTGGAGGTATAACATTCATTCAAAATGAACTTAAGTGTAAAATTATGTTAGCAGGTGAATTTAAAATTTCAAAAAACCACAGGCCAAAGCTAAAAACTAAACTGGCTGCAGAGCAAATTAAGCCAATCGTCGCTATCCCCCAGCCATCTTGCTTTTCCACTTGAGTATTTATTTGGGCTAGAGCAATAATTGAGAAAATCAAACCGAGAATGTTGAACGGACAACCACAACAACATATGCAAGAAACGATTCCGCAAATTAAACCAGCATTTGCAAAGCTGTTGGTGCTGCGGGCAGACATTGCCCCAATTTTGTTTGGTGCAATTATTGGGGGTCCACCGGAAAATTTTGATGCAAATTCCGGTAGCAGGCCCAGAAATGTCCATTCAGTCGAGCCTTCATAGAGGACTGCTGTCCGACTTTCGACGCGACCCTCTGCAATCCACTCCATGATTTGTGCTGCGGTAGCCGGACCGTATGATTTGCCATCATTGCCAATGATTTTATACATTTTTAGGGTAATTTAAATTTATTTAACGATATAATAATTATTGCTGCAATTAACAAAACAATCATCACGAATACGGTCGTCTGTGATTTTTGTCTTACTTCTTGCGGTGTGGAAGAAGTTTGAAATTCATTCGTGAACTCTGGCAATGATCCAAGAAACACCCAATCGCTCGATTCGCTCGTCTTTACGGGCGATTTTTTTTCTAATCGCTGTTCAGCAATCCACAAGCGGATTTGGTTGGCCGAGACGGGACCGTATTCGTGTCCGTCTTCGCCCATTACTTTATATTCCGGCAAAGCGATCATTCGTGTTCGAAGCCGCCGCCCGCATTCGTATCGGCACACACGCCACGCTTGGCGGCGACAATAAAGTCTAGCATTATTTTTGCACCAGCACTGTTAAAATTTTTCTCCGCATCCGTTATGGCGGAACGAAATAATTTTCCACTGCGAAAAATCGCAAGATACAGCTTTTTCAACTCCAGTCTCTCCGCGGCCGAAAATCCAGCGCGGCGCAATCCGATCGAATTCAGGCCGCAAATTCGGTTGTCCCCGCGCGCCACAGTGAAAGGCGGCAGGTCTTTGCTGACCGCCGAACCCCCTTGCATGATAGCCAATGTGCCGACACGCGTGAATTGATGCACAAGACAGTTGCCCGAGATAAACGCACGATCTTGCACCGTCGCGTGCCCACCAAGCAGCGCGCCATTCGCGAGAATGACATGATTTCCAACCACGCAATTATGCGCGACATGCGCGCTCGCCATGAACAAATTATTTGAACCAATTACCGTCGCCTCGGCCATTTTATTGGAACGATGCACCGTGACGTGTTCGCGGAAAACATTATTATCACCAATGTTTACAGACGTTGGCTCATCTTTGTATTTTAGATCCTGCGGTGCGTCGCCGATGACGCAGCCCGCGTGAAATTTATTTCCGCTGCCGATTTTTGTCGCGCCCGTCAAATAGACGTGCGGCCCGACCACGCAATCTGCGCCAAGTTCCACGCCCGCGTCAATCACTGCAAACGCGCCGACGCGGATGTTCGCGCCGAGCTTCGCTAACGGATGAATGCTGGCCGTGGGATGAATCATTTTCAGCCACAGCTAAACATAGAAGTCTGCGGATGAAAATGGTTTTTTGAAATGGCCGACGCGCGAAGATGCTTTGTGCCCTCGCATGTTAATGGTTAAATTCAAATTGCAATGACCGTTGCCGCACCCGCCAACTCCGCCGCCAGCAATTTCAAATCTGAAAAATCAGATTTGAAATTGCCCGAGCTTCTTGCGCCCGCCGGCGATTGGGAATGCGCCAAGGCCGCCGTGGAAAATGGTGCGGACTCGATTTATTTCGGTCTTGATAAATTTAATGCGCGGATGCGGGCGCATAATTTCACTGAAGCCGATTTGCCAAAGCTGATGGAATTTCTCCACCGGCGCGGCGTCAAAGGTTACGTTACTTTCAACACACTCGTTTTTCAGAATGAAATAGCGGACGCGGAAAATTATCTGCGCGCGATCATCGCCGCCGGCGTGGATGCAGCCATCGTTCAAGATGTCGGCATTTGTAAATTGATTCGCGAACTCTCGCCCGATTTTCCCATCCACGCCTCGACGCAAATGACGATTTCCAGCGCCGCCGGCGTGGAGTTCGCGCGCGACCTCGGCTGCAATCTCGCCGTCCTCGCGCGCGAATGTTCGATTGCGGAGATTGAAAAAATAAACGCGGCACAAACTGCGACGAACCTTCAACCTTCAACTTTCAACCGGCAACTTCCCTTGGAAGTTTTTGTCCACGGCGCGTTGTGCGTCGCGTATTCCGGCCAATGTTTGACGAGCGAATCGCTTGGTGGCCGCTCGGCGAATCGTGGTGAGTGTGCGCAGGCGTGCCGGATGCCTTACGATCTAATTTCCGACGGCGCGCAAGTTCCTCTCGGCGACAAACGGTATTTGTTAAGCCCGCAAGATTTGTCCGGCCTCGAAGTTTTGCCGGAACTCGTGCGCGCTGGTGTTGCTTCGCTAAAAATCGAAGGTCGTCTCAAATCGCCGGAATACGTCGCCAGCATCACGCGCGTCTATCGCGCGGCGTTGAACAAGATTGCCGAAGGACAGGCCGCTGCGGTTCCACCAAGCGACCGTTACGACTTGGAAATGTCCTTCTCGCGCGGCTTGTTCACCGGCTGGTTCGGCGGCAACGACAATCAAAAACTTGTTCACGCCCGTTTCGGTAAAAAGCGTGGTGTCTTTCTTGGCGAAGTAAAAAAAATCGTTCGCGACGGCGTGATTGTAAATCTCGCCGCGCCGGTCAAACTCGGCGACGGAATTGTTTTTGACGCGGGCAAGCCGGATGAAAAAGAAGAAGGCGGTCGCATTTACGAAATTCAGGAACCACGTTTCAAAATTCCCGGCGAGAAATTGACCGAACTGCGTTTCGGCTATGGCAGCATTGATTTTTTGCGCGTCCACGTTGGTGATAAAATTTGGAAAACCAACGATCCCGAACTCGACAAGCGGCTGCGCCAAAGTTTCGCCGGCGACGCGCCAAAATTTCAGCGCCCAATTCAAATTGAAGTTCACGGTCTCGTCGGCAAACCGCTGACGCTCATCGCGCGCGACGAAAAAGGTCACGTCGCGAAAGTGGAATCCACGATGCCGCTGGCGAAGGCGGAAAAAGTTCCGCTCACCGAAGAAAAATTGCGGGAACAACTCGGTCGCCTCGGCGGCACGCCGTTCAAACTTGGCGAATTAAAAAATAATTTGTCCGGCGAAGTGATGGTTGCCGTCAGCGAACTGAACCGCCTGCGCCGCGAGTTCGTCAGCGAGTTGGAAAATCTTCGCGCACAGCCGAAGCGCTGGCAAATCAATAGCCACAGAGGCACAGAGGCACAGAGCTCGGCTATTTCAATTTCTGAATCCTCTGCGTCTCTGCGTCTCGGTGGCAAAGCTGATCCGCAATTGATTGTCCTTGTCCGCAACCTCGCGCAACTGGAAGCCGCGCTGAAATGCGGCGTGCAGACGGTTTATTGCGAGTTTGAAGATCCCAAAAAATATCGCGAAGCTGTGACCACATTTCACACGGCTTACGGTTGCGCAGTTGGTGCGCCGGGTTCTGCGCGTCCGAGCATTTTCGCCGCGCCGCCGCGCATCACCAAGATGGGCGAAGAATGGATTTTGAATCAGGTTCGTTCCTGCAATGCCGACGGCTATCTCGTCCGCAATTACGACCACCTGAAATTTTTTGCGGACACGCGTCGCGTCGGGGATTTTTCGCTCAACGTGGCCAACCGCATCACGGCGGATTATTTAAAAAATCATTTCGGCCTCGAACGCGTCACCGCCAGCTACGATTTGAATGTAGTGCAGCTCGACGCCTTGTTGTCCGCCGCGCCGCCGGACTGGTTTGAGGTCACGATCCATCAGCACATGCCGATGTTTCACATGGAGCATTGCGTGTTCTGCGCGTTTCTTTCCAGCGGCAAGGATTATCGCGACTGCGGCCGCCCGTGCGACACGCATGACGTGCGCCTGCGCGACCGCGTGGGCGCGGAGCATCCGCTCAAGGCCGATGCCGGCTGCCGCAACACCGTCTTCAATTCGCAGGCGCAGACCGGCGCGGAATTTGTGGAACGGCTCCTCGCGCTCGGCGTCCGTAATTTTCGCGTGGAATTTCTGAATGAAAATCCCGATGAAGTCGTCCGCACCATCACGAAATATAGGCAGTTGCTGCGCGGCGAAATTTCCGGCACGCAGCTCTGGCGCGAACTGAAATTATTCAATCAACTCGGCGTCACGCGCGGCCAGATGGGCGGGTAAAATCAAATTTCTCGCAAGAAATAAAATCAGCCGATTAAAAAATCCATTGGTATTTTAATTTGCCGTGGAACGAATCCTTGTTTGGTTACTCTAAAACGCTTCTCTAGCGCCTTTTTAAGCCAATCTGGTTTCGGGCGGACGTTTGAAAGAGCTTCGTTAAATAACATCCAGCGCCTCTGTTCAAGTTCCTTGGTCGACAATTGAAGATTTGTTTGTAAGGGATGAACTCCACCTCGCCAATATTGGAATTCCACCTGAAAATCAAAGTCGATTCTTTTCAGATGTGCCAATGGAAAGCGAACAGCGTCTGTAATCTTGCAGTTTATCAGCGCTCCGTGCCTCGCATAATAAAGTCCAACCTCATCGAGATTATCAATAGACATTAAATGCCGCTCTAGCGAAGACGGAGACATCAAATAGTAACTAAAAAGTTGAGCTAAATATTCATCGTGATGCTTTGCGTCTTTTACCGCTTTTACTTCAAGTAACCTGTTATCCAAAATCAGATCTGGCCTTGCATTCATAAAGTGACCGCCTGTCAACCACACTTGGTGAAACGACCCTTTGACATGCCAGTCAATTTTTGCAGCTAGTTGATGCATTCGCCGAAGTTCACTTCGCAAAGAATCAGAAATTATAAGCTTATTCCGCTGAAGAGGTTTTTGAAATGACTTTTGGTGTGCTTCGCCATACGAAATCAGTTCATCAACAAGCAAATCGCTCAATGTTCCAGTTTGAAAATAATCTTTCAGTGCCCGTCCTAATTTAGAACGGCCATCCTTAAACTTGTCACTGAATGACACTTGAAAAACAAAGTCGGGATTGCAACGCTCAATCAAAAGCAACAAGAGATAATCAAACGTCGCACCCAAAAGATTTGGTGGAATATTTACATCAGTCTCTATTGGCGAAAGATTCGGCGAGGTATTGCGTCAAACCTAAATTTTGATTTTAGAAATTCGCGCGCTGCTGTGGTTTTTGAAAAATCACGGACAGTCGCACCAAATGGACGATTAGTCATATTTTAGTTTTTTGATAAATGCTTAATCAAAATTTGAAAAACGTCCGTTGATTCCACTTCCTTCGCGCTTAAAAATTCCGGCTGGCTGGTGATGAATACCGGCCAGTCTTTTTTATCCGCCGGACGCCGCCCGTGCGAACCTTTCACCAGCGTCGCGTCGAGCGGAATCACGTCCATCAACATCCGCAGGCCGAGTTTTTTTTGCAGCAGCCGCCACGCGATTTTTAATTTCACCGCCGGAATTTTCGGATCAAGAAACAATTCCACCGGGTCATAGCCCGGCTTGCGATGGATGTCCACCGTCCGCGCAAAATCCGGCGCGCGCGCATCGTCGAGCCAGTAATAATAAGTGAACCACGCGTTTTCCCGCGCCACCGCAATCAAATCGCCCGCGCGCGGATGGTCAATGCACACCGCGATTTTCTCCGCGCCGCCGAGAATTTTTTCCACGCCGGAAGTTTTTTCCAGAACGTCGCGCACGGATTTTTCCAGCGACGTATCGTTCAAATAAATGTGCGCGACTTGATGATCTGCGACGGCTAAAACCTTGCTCGCACCCGCGTCGAGAATTTCCAGACCCAGTTCGTCCTTCACCGTCAGCCAGCCGCGCTCGCGAAAAATCCGGTTGAGATGAACCGGCGTGTCCACGTTCGTGATGCCGTATTCGGAAAGCAAAACGACTTGCACGCCGCGCTTGGCAAAAAAATCCAGCAAGTCACCGACGATGGTATCAATCTCACGCACGTCACGGGTGATTTTTGGATTTAGATTTCCTGAAGCGTCGTGAGTTCCATGCCGTTGCAAATTATAATCCAGATGCGGCAGGTAAATCAGGTTCAGCGTCGGTGAATATTTATTTTCAATCCACTTCGCAGATTCCGCAATCCAGCGCGACGCGGCATCGGCGTTGCCTTGCGGCGAATCAATTCCCGCCGCCGGCCCCCAAAAACTGAAGAACGGAAATTCGCCCAAATCCTTTTTGATTTCTTCGCGGATGGAATACGGCCAGGAATAAACGTCGAAAATCTTTCCGCCATCGGCGCGGTAAATCGGGCGCGGCGTGATGGAATAATCCACGCTCGAATACATATTAAACCACCAGAAGCAATTTGCAGTCGTGAATTGTTGAATCGTTGAATCGTTGAATCGGGTGCGCAGCGCATCCCAAATTTTTTTGCCGTGAACGATGTGGTTGGATTGTTTCCAAAATTGCACTTCGGCAAATTCACGATTGAACCAGCCATTGCCGACGACGCCGTGTTCTGACGGAGTTTTGCCGGTGAAATAATTCGATTGCGCCGTGCAGGTGACGGCTGGAAACGCCGGCGCGATATGCGCGAGCGCGCCGCGCCTGCGAAATTCCGCGATGCGCGGCGTATGTTCGCCGATGAGCGCTTCGGTGAGGCCGACGACGTTGATGACGGCGAGGCGTTTCATTTTTTGCGTTCGCGCAATTCGTGGATGGTTTCGATAATTTTCTGCGGATTCATTTCGTGAACCTCAATGCCGTACCCGATTTCATTGAGCAACGTGATGGTTAATTCGCCGCCGAGGTGTTCGCGAAATTCTTCGAGGCCGGACAAAATGGTCAGCTGATCGGCGTGGTCGGTATTGAGCAGTTCGTCGGCGAAGAGTTTGAAGCCGAGCCGTTCGAGTAACTGCAAAATCCGTTCGCATGCGGGCGCGGCGAGCAGTCCGGTGTCGCGGGAATAAATCACATCAAGCGCGATGCCGATGGCGACGGCGTCGCCGTGGGAAATCTGGAAGTGCGAAAGCTGCTCCAGTTTATGCGCGGCCCAGTGGCCAAAATCCAGCGGACGCGCGGAACCCATCTCGAACGGGTCGCTGCCGCCGGCGATGTGGTCGAGGTGCAATTCAGCGCAGCGACGAATGAGATGCTTCATCGCGGCGGGCTCGAACGAAATCAGTTTTTCCGCGTCGCGTTCGAGCTCGTTGAAAAATTGTGCGTCGCGGATGCAGGCAACTTTCACGGCCTCGACGTAGCCAGCGCGTTTGTCATCCGGCGGCAGCGTGGCGAGCAAATTAAAATCGTTGATGACGGCGAACGGCGGCGCAAACGTGCCGATGAAATTTTTTTTGCCGAAGGCGTTGATGCCGTTTTTTACGCCGACGCCGGAATCGGCTTGCGAAAGTGTTGTCGTGGGAATGCGGACATGGCGCAGGCCGCGATGCGCGGTCGCGGCGGCAAATCCGGCGACATCCAGCAGCGCGCCGCCACCGATGGCGATGAGATACGAGTGGCGGTCGAGGTGATGGCGGTCAAGGTGCGACAAAATTTCGGTGACAATGCTAATGGAATTTTTGGCGCGCTCACCGCCGCAGACCGGCAGCGGCGGACGGACAAGTTTCAGGCTGGCAGCGTGCGTGGAAAAATATTTTTCGATGCGCGGTTCCATTTCCGGCAGCGCTTGAGCAAGAGATTCCTCAAGAATGACAATGGCTTTGCGCGGGGCGACGTCGGCGAGGGCATCGCTTAAAGTCAAATTTGCCGGCGCAAAAATATCTTCGGTGAAGAAGACACGCAGCGGCCAAGTGACGTGAATCTGGCGTTCGATGACGGACACGCGACTAATCTGAAACGCGCGCCGGATTTAAGCGAGAAATTATTTGTTCAATGCGCGCTAGTCGGCTCGGCGGGAATTCGCATGCAGTAGAAAGAGCGATAGACAAAAATCAGCGCGACGAGAAAACAGACCGAGCCAATGACGTAGGATAGGCTAGAACCGGGATTTTTCTTTTTCAGTTCGACGGCGATCTCGACGGCGAGCAGGCCGAAGAGCGTCGTGAATTTGATGATCGGATTCATGGCGACGGAACTCGTGTCCTTGAACGGATCGCCGACGGTGTCGCCGACGACGGTGGCGGCGTGGAGCGGCGTGCCTTTCATTTTCAAATCTACTTCGACAATTTTTTTGGCGTTGTCCCACGCGCCGCCGGCGTTCGCCATGAAAATCGCCTGGAACAATCCGAAGAAGGCGATGCCGATGAGGTAGCCGATGAAAAAATATGGATTAAAAAACGGCAGGCCCAGCGCGAAGGAAAAAACGACGATGAAAATATTTATCATGCCACGTTGCGCATAGCGGGTGCATATCTCCACGACTTTCTTGCTGTCTTCAATCGAAGCGGTGTCCGCGTCAAACTTGATGTTTTTCTTGATGAAGACAACGGCGCTGTAAGCGCCGGCGACGACGGCTTGCGTGCTTGCGCCGGTGAACCAGTAAATCACCGCGCCGCCCATGAGCAGGCCGAAAATCACCTGTGGATTCACGAGGCTCAAGTGCGCGATCGCGCCGCCGAACGCCTGTTCCAGTAGCATGATGATGCCGAAAATCATCGTGGTCGCGCCGACAACGGCGGTGCCGATGAGCACAGGTTTGGCTGTGGCTTTGAACGTATTTCCCGCGCCGTCGCCTTTTTCCAATTCGTGTTTGGCGTCGGCGAAGTTGGGTTTGAAGCCGAATTCTTTTTCGATTTCCGCGCTGATGTCGGGCTGCGCTTCGATGCGGCTCAATTCATAAACGGATTGCGCGTTGTCGGTGACGGGGCCGAAGCTGTCCACGGCAATCGTGACGGGTGCCATCGCGAGAAAACCGAAGGCGACGAGGCCGAAGGCGAAGATGGGCGCGGCGAATTTGAACTGGTCCGGCATGAGCGCCATGAAGTCGGCTTGCTGCGAAAATAAAAACGCGACGAACATCAACGTGAGGATGACGAGGCCCATCCAGAAAGCCGAGAAATTTCCCGCGACGAGACCGGCAAGGACGTTGAGCGACGCGCCGCCGTGGTCGGAGGCGTTGGTCACTTCCTGGACGTGGCGCGACTTGGTGCTGACGAAAATTTTCGTGAACTCCATGATGAGCGCACCGGCCAAAGTGCCGCAAGCGATGATGGCGGAGAGAATCCACCAGAGGTTGTGCAACGGCTGAATAATGTAGTTAGTTGTGTGTGGATCAGGAATTATCGTTTGTGTAATTGTAAAATCGCCAAGCAAACATTTGCTCGCTATAAAACAGGCGACGATGGAAACAATTGAAGTGATCCAGACTAAATCCGTGAGCGGCGCTTCCCAGTTGAAATCTTTTTTGCCGCCGTAACGAATGTTCGCGATGACCTTGTTCAAATAAAATGACACGAGCGACGCGACGACCATCAGGCTTTGAATCGCGAACAACCACAAAATAAGTTTGCCGCAAAGAATCGGCGACGCGACGAGCGACAGCGCGAGAAACGTGATGAGCGCGACGCCGGTGACGCCGTAAGTTTCAAAACCGTCCGCCGTCGGGCCGACGGAATCGCCCGCGTTGTCGCCGGTGCAGTCGGCGATGACGCCGGGATTTTTCGGATCATCTTCGGGCAGGTTGAAAACAATTTTCATCAGGTCGGATCCGATGTCCGCGATCTTCGTGAAGATGCCGCCACCGATGCGGAGCACGCTCGCGCCGAGCGATTCGCCGATGGCGAAACCGATGAAGCACGGCCCGGCGAGTTCGCGCGGGATGAAGAGCAAAATGGAAATCATGCAGGTGAGTTCCACGCAAACGAGCAGCAGCCCGATGCTCATGCCGGCTTGCAGCGGGATGAAAAGGGTTTGCAGCGGATTGCCGCGCAATGACGAAAACGCCGCGCGACTGTTGGCGATGGTGTTGATGCGGATGCCGAACCACGCGACGCCGTAGCTGCCGAGAATTCCCAAAACCGAACTGGCGAGGATGACGAGCACGGGAATAAGCGCCTTGCCTTGCAGATGTCCGAAATAATAAATCATGCACACGGCAATGAGAATCCACAGGGCGGCGAGAAATTTTCCCTGCTGGAAGAGATACGTTTTGCACGTTTCCCAAATGATGTGCGAGACGTCGCGCATGGATTTGTGGACGGGCAGTGCGCGAGTGTTTGAGTATTCCATCAATCCAAATAGCACGCCGACAGCGCAGATAACGAGGCCAAGATACAAAATGGCATGGCTGCTCAAAGCACCGCTGTAAAACGAAACCTGATCGAGCGAAGGCAATTGGATGTCGGCATCACCAGCAAACATGCTGGTTGCGGACATGAAAATTAATCCTACTAACAGTTTTAACTTTGACATAGGCAGTCTTGAGAACGTGCCGAAACAACGGCTGTTTGACGAGGATAAATTTCCACATTGGCATCACGAGTTCACGTTAGACGACAAACGCGCTTGCTGCTGCGCGGCGCATTTCCCATGCTGGACGCGATGGCTGAACATACCGCTTCCACTTTGAACAAACCTGACGTAGCGCTCGAAATGACGCTGCGTCCGTCGCTCTTTTCCGATTTCACCGGCCAGCCCAAGGTGAAGGAGCGTTTGGAAATTGCCGTCGAAGCGGCGAAGCAACGCGGCGAGGCACTCGATCACATCCTGCTTTCCGGCCCGCCCGGTTTGGGCAAAACGACCATTGCAAATATTTTGGCGAAGGCGATGGGCGCAAATGTCAAAGCCACCAGCGGCCCGACCATTGAGAAGGCTAGCGATCTTGCCGGCTTGCTGACGAATCTCGAAGAAGGTGATGTGCTTTTCATTGATGAAATCCATCGCTTGCAAAAGACCATTGAGGAATATCTTTATCCGGCGATGGAGGATTTCAAATTGGATATCATCATCGACCAAGGCCCGAACGCCCGCAGCGTGCGTTTGAATTTGCCGCGCTTCACGCTCATCGGCGCGACGACCCGCAGCGGTTTGTTGAGCGCGCCGTTGCTCACGCGCTTCGGGATGCGCGAGCGGCTGGATTATTATTGCGCGGCGGACTTGGACAAAATCGTTATCCGCTCGGCGAATCTGCTCAACGTGGAGATTGATCCGTCCGGCGCGCATGAGATCGCCCGGCGCAGCCGCGGCACGCCGCGCATCGTGAACAACCTGCTCCGCCGCGTGCGCGATTACGCGCAAGTCCGGCACGACGGCCGCATCACCGCTGCCGTCGCCGACAAGGCGCTGGCGATGCTGGAGATTGACGAGAATGGTCTCGACGAAATGGACAAACGCATCCTCGAAGCCATCATCGTGAAATTTGGTGGCGGCCCCGTCGGCGTGAACTCGCTCGCCGTCGCCGTCGGCGAGGAACCGGACACGATTGAGGAAGTCTATGAACCATATCTCATCATGGAAGGCTACCTCAATCGCACGCCGCAAGGCCGCATCGCGACGGAATTGAGCTACAAAAAATTGGGATTGAAACCGGCGACGGGAAACCAGTCGAAACTTTTTTAGCAACGGATTGAACACGGATGAAACACGGAGAGGCTTTTGCCTTTTAATCTGCGTTCAATTCGTGTTTCATTCTGCCGTTTCGATTTATGCCCAAACGCACCGACATCCACAGCGTTCTCATCATCGGCGCCGGCCCGATCATCATCGGCCAGGCGTGCGAGTTCGATTATTCCGGCACGCAGGCCTGCAAAGCCCTGCGCGAGGAAGGCTACCGCGTCGTCCTCATCAACTCCAACCCGGCCACCATCATGACCGACCCGGAGTTCGCCGACCGCACTTACATCGAACCCATCACGCCCGAGTGCGTGGAGAAAATTATCGTGCGTGAACTGGAGGAAATGAAACGCCTGGGCGTGCCCATCGTAGGACAGGCGGCGCGCCTGTCTCCATCTGAAAAAAATCA
Source organism: uncultured Verrucomicrobia subdivision 3 bacterium (assembly GCA_903878805.1). Taxonomy (GTDB): domain Bacteria; phylum Verrucomicrobiota; class Verrucomicrobiia; order Limisphaerales; family UBA11358; genus UBA11358. Next base: position 1,947 of record CAIRJF010000029.1, on the reverse strand, counting down.
AAAGTCAGAGACAGGCGCGACGCCTGTCCTACCGCACAAGCTCGTCCTCCTCCCCACGCTCGGCGGGCAAACGGCCTTGAACACCGCCATGGCTTTGCACAAGAGCGGCGTCCTGGAAAAATACGGCATCGAAATGATCGGCGCGAAACCCGAGGCCATCCACAAAGGCGAAGACCGTTTTGCGTTCAAGGAATTGATGCTCCAGATCGGCCTCGACGTTCCCATCTCCGGCGTCGCGCACAACCTGGACGAAGCCCGCGACGTCGCGAAAAAGATTGGCAAGTTCCCGCTCATCATCCGCCCGGCGTTCACGCTCGGCGGCACGGGCGGCGGCATCGGTTACAATCAGGAAGAGTTTGAAGCCATCGCCAAGAACGGCATCGAGCTTTCGCCCGTGAACGAAATCCTCATCGAAGAATCCCTCCTCGGCTGGAAGGAATACGAGATGGAAGTCATGCGCGACAAGGCCGACAACTGCGTCATCATCTGCTCCATCGAAAACTTCGACCCCATGGGCGTCCACACCGGCGACAGCATCACCGTCGCGCCCATCCAGACGCTGACCGACAAGGAATTTCAGATCATGCGCGACCAGAGCTTCGCCGTGATCCGCGCCGTGGGCGTGGAGACCGGCGGCTCTAACATCCAGTTCGGCGTCAGCCCGGAGAACGGCCGCATGGTCATCATCGAGATGAATCCGCGCGTCAGCCGCAGCTCCGCGCTCGCGTCTAAGGCCACCGGCTTTCCCATCGCAAAAATCGCCGCCAAACTCGCCGTCGGTTATCTGCTCGACGAACTCAAGAACGACATCACGCGCGAAACCCCCGCGAGTTTCGAGCCGAGCATTGATTACGTCGTCACCAAGATTCCGCGCTTTGCCTTCGAGAAATTTCCGCAGGCCGACCCCACGCTCACCACGCAGATGAAAAGCGTGGGCGAAGCGATGGCCATTGGTCGCACGTTCAAGGAAAGCCTGCAAAAATGCCTGCGCTCGCTGGAGATTGGCCGCAGCGGCCTGGGTGGCGACGGCAAGCCGTGGCGGATTGGAACAGAAGTTTATGGAGACAGAGACATTCTTCCTCGTGATGTCATTTCCAGAAAACTCTCCGTCCCCAACGCCGAGCGAATTTTTTTCATCCGTCATGCGTTGCGGGCTGAATTCACGATTGAGGAAATCTTTGGCCTGACCAAGATAGACCGCTGGTTCTTGGTTCAAATCAAAGAGATTGTGGATTTCGAGGAAGAACTGGCGGGGGCGAAGAATTGAATTATGGACGTTGACTACAAAGTCCTTTTCGAGCGCCTGACGAAACGCTATGGCAACGTGACGCCCAAGGCGCTTGAAAGCATTCTCTGTCCGGTTCTCATTCCAATTCACACGTTGGACAAAACGATTCACAAGGTTGCGAAGCAGAGTCACTACCGGGCGAATTTCACCATCAAGATTGACACCGACTGCGAGGATTTGGTTGCGCCGGGACGCACCGGAAAGTTTGTGTCGAAGGCTTACAAGGATGGCGGCGTCTGGCGGGAGATTGCCAAAGGCCGGATTCTTTCGGTGGATCGGGCAGCAGGCGTTGCCGAAGGAGAAATCTACACCGGCTCGGCTTCAAAGAAGGCAGAGCTTGAGAAAGTGCTGGCGGTGCTTTCTCAAAATGATTTCTTGGAAGTTGACCAATATGGAGCATCGGCAAAAGTTCTCAGTGGTTTGGTCGAGTATTCGCTCGTTCAAGTTTTGAAGGAGGCTGGATATAAAGTGCGCCGGATGCCGGAGGACATGGCGAAGCATATCGGGCTCTATACTTATTATGAGACCTCTGCAAAACGTTTTTGAACGGATGATTTGATGATGCGTCAGAGAACCATGCAAACGACGACCAACGCACAGATGGGATTGCTGGACAGCCTGATGATTGCCACACCGACCAACGAATTTCTGGAACGGCT
>CAIRJF010000028.1 GCA_903878805.1 uncultured Verrucomicrobia subdivision 3 bacterium | reverse complement strand
TCGCCGGTGGTTTTGACAATCTTCAGCTCGAAGCGCAGCCGGGGGAAGGCGGCGCGGCATTGCGCGGCAATGAGGTTGGCCTGTGCGAGCGCCAGCGCGCTGCCGCGCGTGGCGATGATGATGGGGCGTTCAACAGGCATTTTCATACAGGATTAACAGGCTTGGCCGGATTAGGAAAGAGAACAGAAATCCAAAACATGAATTCAATAAATAAATGGCGTGGTGCAGGTGCACTTGTCGTGGTCAGCAACGATTTTAAATCCAAGTTTTTGCAGAGGCATGGCAACGCGTGGTTTTCGGCGAGCATCTGGCCGGTGAGCCGCCGGGTCTGTTGCAAAATGTCATGCGCGGATTCCAACTGGCCGGAAAAAACCGAAGTTGTCGTGGCACTCATAAATTTTCAATCATCACCATCCCACGCTGTCAGTGAAAAGGGCGGATGTCTTTACCCGATTTGGCAATGGCTCACCGTTTTTTGTTTATGGAAATGAAATTTGCGGGTCAAAAGCCTGCTCGCACTAATGAATTCCTACTTACGTCCACATCACCGTTGGCGGCGTGACAGGAGTATATGGAAATTTCCCGGCCTTTGTTTTCAACCCGGCAGATTTTGAGGCTGACCAATCCGTTGCGAATGATTTTCAGCCGCTCTAGAGCTTTTGCAGGGGCGGGCTTCATGCCGCCATTTTGCCAGAATTTCAAGCGAAACCCTCAAAACCCTTAGTGATAATAGTCGGGGCGGTGAGATCCGAACTCATTCAGGCTAAAATCACGAATGCCTTGAAAACACAGGGCAATCAATAGAATCAATGGCTCCAATGGTTTAATACATTTTCGTTAAGATGCAGCAAAGTGCACCAAAATGCGTTTAGGATGATAACCGATGCTCCATTGCCACGGACCGCTTTTTGCGCCGCCGTCCGTATGGGCCAGCGCAGGATAATTGTCCATGTCCGGAATAGAAGCTGAGAAATCCACGGCTACCCCGTCTCGCACCGCCCACGCATGCCAACCGGGCGCACTACCCACTGGACTTTGATCCGGCACATTTTCGTCAAAATGTTCAAGTAGCAGCGGCTCCCCATAAGTCATACGCGCGATGGTCAGTATCGCAAAGAAAAGAAATAACCTAGTAACACTCCACCTCACTAGTTTGATTTGGTTGAGGGGAGATGTGTTCATGTTTGCTGCCACTATTTGTGAGAGCTCTTGTTATGACAAGGTATTTTAACCTCAGCTTCCGAGTCACTTTGAAGCATGATGCATGACGAAGTTTGGATTTGCGACCAGTTTTTAGAAGGATTAGCAAAGAAAATACATGAGTTTACTTAAAGCGTAGACGCAAAATTGATCCGCAAGTCCGCCGTGCTGCTGCAATCCCTCATGGACGGCAAATCGCCAATGGAAACCGTCGTCGTCGTGCCGCCAAAAAGTCTGGTCGCCCGCGGTAGCACCGACACACTCGTAGCCGTGCATCCCGGCGTAAAACGATTTGTGGATTTCATTCGCGCGCATTATCACGAAGATTTGGACCACGAAGATTTTTGTATCGTCTCCAGAATGTCTTCCGCCGCACTGTTCAACACTTGCAAAAAAATCTCGGCCGCAACCCTGATGAAATGGTCCGCTGGCAACGACTGAAGGCCGCCAAAACTCGGATGCTGCCCTCGTATGAAAAATTGAGCGTTATTGCTCTGAAATGTGGTTTCAAAAAAGTCGTCATTTTCTGGAATGCCTTCCAACAGTCACCCGAAGAATGGAGAAACCGAAATCGCCTCAAGTAACAGAATCACCCTCTGCATCTAAAGCACTCAAATGATTTGAGAATGTATTTAGATGCACTCTGTTGCACCTTCAAGCGGACAAATGGAATGTTTTGTTCGGGAAAATATTCAAATTTCCCTTATAATAATGGTCGGGGCGGTGAGATTCGAACTCACGACCTCTTGCACCCGAAGCAAGCGCGCTAGCCAGACTACGCTACGCCCCGACGTTTGAGTTGAAAATCATGCCACGCACGCAATGGAAAGCAATCGGAAACTCACCGCATCACTGAAATGTCCATGCGTTCTTGGCACGGCTAGCGTCGGAGATGCACCAGAGATGCTGCGGCGAGACCGCCTGCGGGTATTTGATGAAACGGGCACTGCCGTCGGTCATCGCATAGTTTGAACCGCCGGAACCGCTCTGGCCATTCAGCGAACTGGCGTTGCGATTGTCGTGGCGGCATTGTTCGGCCACGCTCGCATCATTGCCGCCGAGCGCCGGATTCTCAAAAAGATCCATGTAATAATCACCCGCGTCCGTCAATTTTTCGCCCAGCACGACGGTGTCGCTCGGATAGTGGATGACATTTTCCTTCAATCCATTTTGCGCCGCGTTGGTTTCAATGTCGGCAAAGGCGGTGTCGCCGCCCATTTGTTCCGAATACCAGTCGTTCCAACCGTTGATCAAATAGCTGCGCGGCGCGGCATCGGCCACGTTGTTGGAAACGCCGCCGGTTTTGGGCGTTTGTCCCAAAATCCCGTCGCTGGGGCAGAGCAGCATTTTGATATTCTTGCCGTAATTGTCATAGAATTTATCCGGCCAGCGATCAGCGCTGTCGCGCACCGGATAAATTCCCTGACTGTCATCCACATACAGGCGCGAGGCCAGCCCCAACTGCCGAAGATTGTTCATGCACGAGATGCGCCGCGCCGTCTCCTTCGCGCGGCTCAACGCCGGCAGCAGCATCGCCGCGAGAATGGCGATGATGGCAATGACCACCAGCAATTCAATCAACGTGAAGGCCGCGCCCGCGCGAAAAAAATCTTTGCGGTTTATGGCCGGGCGTTTTTTTGATATTTTCATAACCATTGCTACCTCAACTGCGTCTGGACAAACAGTTCGACGCCACCCAAGCGCGCTACGTTACAAGATTTGTCATGAAAAAAAACTGGCTGTTAATCATCATCGCGGTTGCGCTGGCCGCCGTCTATGTCATTTATTTCACCGACTGGTTCGCGCCGAAAACCATCCAGATTTTCCACACCGAGCGCAATGTCCATATTCGGATGCAGCGCGACGGCATGATGCCGTCATTGATGTTTGGCGCCAACCGCCCGCTCAAGCTCACGGAAATCAAGGTCGTGCCGCTCGTGGAATTTCAGGCCAACCCCGGCATCCTCCCGCTCTGGCATCTGGTTTCCGACTCCAATTCCGTGCCGGTGAAAGTTTTTTTCTACGGCCAGCGCATCCGCGGTCTCAAGCCGCTCGTGCCCGGCGACCGCGCGCAGCCCCTGACGAATGGCGTCACCTACCGGATTTTCGTGACCGCCGGAAGTTTCAAGGGCGAACACGATTTTCAACTCAAATAATTTTTACATCCGTTGCCGGCGTTTGCGGACAAATTAGTTTTCCGGCGGAACAATGCCCGCGCTCTCGCGGATGACCCAGAGCGGACGACCTTTTACCTCCTCGTAAATGCGTCCGATGTATTCCCCGAGGATGCCGAGACAAATCAACTGCACGCCGCCCAGAAACAAAATGGAAATAACCAATGTCGGGATGCCATGTGGGCCGGGCGTGAAACCAAATTTTGCAAACTGCTCCGCAAACACCTTCTCGCAAAAAGTGAAGACCGCACCCAAGAACGCGCACACCGAAACCGCCAGACCGAGATAGGTGGCCAGCCGCAGCGGCACGGTGGAAAAGGAAAACATCCCGTCCATCGCCAGCCGGAAAGATTTTTTGAAGGTGTATTGCGGCACGCCGGCGGCGCGCTGGGCGCGGTCAAATTCCACGGAGGTCTGGCGGAAGCCGCACCACGTCCGCAGCCCGCGCAGGTAGCGGTTGCGCTCCGGCAGCGCGTTCATCACGGCCACAACTTTTTTGTCGAGCAGGCAGAAATCGCCAGCGTCCCGCGCCATCGGCAGCGGCGTCAGGTTTTCCAGCAGCCGGTAAAAGCCCCACGCGAGAAATTGTTTCAACAGCGGGTCTTTGCGATTTTTGCGGGTGGCAAAGACAACTTCAAAACCTTCGCGCCATTTTTCCAGCAGGCGGGAAATTTCCTCGGGCGGGTCTTGTAAATCGGCGTCAATGATCACCACCGCATCGCCAGTCGCGAAATGCAGACCGGCGCTAACGGCGGTCTGGTGGCCGAAGTTGCGCGCAAAACACAGGCAGCGCCAGCGGGAATCCTTCTCGTTTTGCGCCTTGAGGATTGCCCAAGTGCGGTCGCGCGAGCCGTCGTCCACGCAGATGATTTCGTAATCGGTCTTCCACGTTGCGGCGGCGGCATCAACCCGCGCAAATAATTTTGGCAGCACCGCCTCCTCATTGAAGCACGGCACGATGACGGAAATTTTGCTCATGACCCGTTTCTTATGGAGGAAATGACCGCAAAGGCAAAGCGCAATTTTTACCGGCTCGCGGCGTTCGTCCAGATGACGAACGCCTTGAAGCGGGCGGCGACGCGATAATTATTTTCAGCGACAATTTTTTCCACCGTGCCGCCGGGGTCGTGAATGTCCGGTCGGTTCAAGACGACGACATCGGGTAACGGCAGGGTTCGGAGATCGTGAGGCGAACGAAAACTGACAAAAATTTTGCCCGGTTCGGGATCCCTTTCATTATCGTGCAGACCGTAGTATTGCGGGGCAAAGCCGCCCGCCAGCCACCAGACGGATTTTTTTTGCGCCACGAACGGGCGCACGAAGTTTGAGGCGGAGCGATAATCCTCCTTGCGCAGCGCGGCAGCGAAACGGAAATTCAGCGCGGAAAAAATGAGCAGCCCGAACAAAATCACGGGCAACCAGCGCCAGCGCGACGACGTCCAGACGCCGGCGATGGCGATGGCAAGCAGCGCAACATAAAGTGGAAAAACCGGCGCAAAATGCCGCGCCCAAAATGCCTTTTGCAAAATCAGGCTGCCGGTGAAAAACACACCCGCCGTCAAACCGAGCGTCAGCGCGAACGCCAAGATCAGCGGGCCGGGAACTTGCGTGGCCGAACGCCGGCGCCAGCCCAGAAAAAAAATGGCGGCGAGCAGACCCAGCGCCAGCAACGGCAGCAGCAGTTGCGGGGCGCGGGCAGACAAATCCGCCAGCAGATGCGGCGAGCGCGCCAGCCCGCGAATTTGTTCGTCGTTCAAACCGATGCCGCCCATGCCGGTGAGTTCATAGACGACGTAGGCGAAAAATTTCAAGTCAACGTGCCAGACCTGCGCGCCCTTGGCGCCGCGCAACAGCGTAGTGAGATAGTAAATTCCGACCGGCACGCACGCGACGAGGCCGCCGAGCAAAATCATGACCGCCTTGCGTTCCGGCTTCCAGCCGTGTTGCCGCGCGATGACAGCGGCGGCAAAAACGGTCATGGCCACGGGCAACGGCGCGAGCAGCGTGGCGCAGAAAAGCAAAAATCCGGCGGACGCGAGCAGCCATGCCCATTTGGTTCCGGCGGCGCGCGCAAAATAAAATTCCACTAGCGCCGCGAGCAACCACGCACCGCCGGCGAGTTGCAGCGCGTAGGGCCGGGCTTCATTGATGTAAAACCAAAAATACGGCTGGATGGCCAGCAGCAGCGGTAGCCACGGAATTTTCAGCCGCTGGCCGACGCGATACATGCCGATCAAGGCCAGCGCGCCCCAGATGAGATTGATGCCACGCATCTGCCATTCCGCCGCGCCCCAAATTTTTCCAGCAACCCATGAGCAAAACAGTGCCAGCGGCATCTGGCAGTCGGCCTGGCCGTCGTGCAGCAGCCGGTCGCACCACGCATGAAAATTCGGCTGCAACACATACATCGCCGTGTCTCCTTCATCCAGCCAGAGACTGTCGTTGCTCACCATGAACGGCAGCAACAGCAGAGCGGCCAGCAGAAAAAATCGGGGCGAGGAAAATGGTTTCATGCCGCGCGTTCAGCGTTTTTTGTAGTCGCCCCGGCTGAAATATTTTTCCAGCCACACATACGCGCAGATGAAAAGATAGCGGCTGCCCATTTCCTTAATTTTTAATTTCGCCTCGCCGAAGCGCCGGTTGCGCCAGGTGATCGGCACGACCGTCCACGAATAGCCGCGCACAATCGCCTTGAGCGGAATTTCCACCGTGAGATTAAAATGCGGCGCGATGAGCGGCTCGCAACCTTGGATGACCGCGCGGCGATACGCCTTGAACGCGTTCGTCGTGTCGTTCAACGGAATGCTAAAAAGGACGCGGATGAAAAAATTTGCGAGCCGGTTCACGAACAATTTGAACTTCGGATAATCAATCGTGCCGCCGCCCTTGACAAACCGGCTGCCGAAAACACAGTCCCAGCCCTCGTTCAACAATTTCCAGTAACGCACCGCGTCGCGTGCGTCGTCCGATTCGTCGGCCATCATGATGGCTACGGCGTCGCCGGTGCAGTTGCGCAGGCCGAACGTAATGGCCCGGCCAAATCCGTGCTCGCCGGTGTTTTGAACCGGGCGCAGCGTGGGAATTTTTTCCTTCAGTTTCTGCAAGACTTCCCAAGTTTTGTCTTTGCTGCCGTCGTCCACGACCACGATTTCGTGCGGCACGTTGTTCAGTGAAAATTCCAGATGCAAATGTTCCAGCGTCGCCGGCAGCGACTCTTCTTCGTCGCGCGCCGGGATGACCACGGAAAATAATTTCAGCGGCGGCGCTGAGGGGTTGGGTGTATTCATTGGATTGGTCTCACTCAGGAACCGGAAGGTTTGGACTGGTTTTGAGTCGAACGGGCTTGCGACGCTTCACGGCTGGAGCCGGAGGCTGCCGGGGACACGCGCTCAAAAACCTGCAGGCGGTAGCGGAATGTTTGCGGCTGCTCCAGGTATGTTTTCACTTTTTTTTGGACCAGCGGCAGGCGTTCGATTAAATCCCACCGGGTGATGTCACCAAACGGCTCGGTGACCGCCCGCCATTGCCCGCCGAAAAATTTGATAAAAAAATTCGATTGGTCGGCGCGGACGACGATTTTGTTGAGGCTATCCTTGTCGGCCTGGGTCATGTGGCGTCCGGGAAATGGGGTGCAGATGAAATCTATGAACGACCAGCGGTTATAAACCACTTTGGCGAGTGGCTTTACCTCAAAAAACGCCGTGTCGTCGGTAAAGACAACGTCGTTGGTTGTTACAACCATGGCCACATGACGTTGGATTTCAGCGCGCGGCACAATTTTGGTCAGGGCCAAGTTGATGGCCGTTCGCAAGGGCAGACCAACGAGCGCGGTGGCGACAATCGTTGTGAAGATGACCATGGTGGGCAGAATGCCGGCCGTTTGCGGCCTCAACTCCGGTCGAGAAGCTGGAAAAGCGGCGGCCGCAAATAGAATCAACGCCGGGGTGAAGATGGTGTAGGAATAATAGAATGCGTAGTGTCCGGTCAAATTAAACACCAGGGGCGTGGCGACAAGAAGCAAGGCGGAACCGATGATGACTCGCCAGTTTGCATTGGCTTTCAGCTCGCGGCGGCACAAGACCAGCAGCACGAGCGAACCCATCCATAATATTGTGGAGCTATACTCCTTGAAATACTCTGGCAATGTAATTGCGCTGAGCCACCCGATGCGCGTCAAGATGGACGCCTTGCTGGCCAGAAAATAATGGTCGCCGACCGCCGAATTGGCACCGGCGATAAAATTTTGCAGGGCATTCTGCGAAACCAGAAACCAGACCAGCGACAGGACACCGACCGCCAAGCCAGCCCAGACGACCACGGCCTCAAAAAATCGGGAGCGACCCAAAACCAGCACGGCACAAAAACACGCCAGCCCCGCATAGAGGCCACCGGTCAAGCTGACCCAAGGCAGCACCACGCTCACGGCCAGCAGCCAGAAATTACGCGCGGGCGCAGGCCGGGCCGCGAACAATAATCCAAGCACAAGCGTCAGGCACAGCCCCAAAGTATCGGGACGCGAGCAGCGATACGCAAAACTGATTCCGTAGCCGAGATGAAAGACGGTCACAAAGGCCAGCCGCCACCGGGCGGACGGAAGCAGCTTCAACCGGTGCAGCAGCAGCCAAAACAATAGGCAGGAAACGGTCATGAGAAAATAATTATATGATCGCACCGCGAAAAGATCCGTGCCAAACAAGGCCAGCCAGCCGGCGATGGACTGCGTATAAAGCGGACAATTCACCGCCGGGAAAGTGTTCAGCGGCTGGAACGGCCAGACGGCGGAAGTGTAGGAGCCACGCAATACAAAATTGATGGCCGGCTCGGTGAAGCTGATATCGTCACACCAGACCGTTGGCGAGATGTTGTAAGTCAGCAGATCAAGCCCGAACAACAGCGCCAGCAGCACCAAAACACCAAACCACTCGCGGACGGCGGGGGCTGCCGGCGTGAAATTCGTTTCAGTGTCGGGCGGGGCCGAACTCGGAGCGTTCATGATTTTCCAGTTATTGCGGGTTCATGCCGGCCGGAACGATTGCATCAAGAACTGGAAATCTCCAGCCAGTTTGGATTTTGTTCCGCGTGTTTCGCAATCTCGTCCAAAACTTGCGGCAATAAAATTTTCGGCGACCAGTGCCAGAATTTTTCCGCGAGGGTGGAATCCAAAACCATCCACGGAATGTCGAACGGACGCGGTGCAGCCTCACTTGCGACCGCGTGTTTGCCGAAACGCGCGTCGCACCAGTCCGTGAGTTGCGCAAGCGACAGGGAATTTTTTGCGCCGCCACTGAAGTTCGCGATGCGTGGTTTGTTTTTGCCGTCGCTTTTCATCTGCGCGAGCAAGACCGGCACAAGATCGCGCGGATGCAGACAGTCGCGCACCTGATGGCCGCCGCCGTCAAAGCCGATGTATTTCAACGGGCGACGGCGCAGATGCGCGTTGAGCCAGAACGAAAAAATTCCCTGATCCGATTTGCCAAACTGTCCCGCGCCCGCGAGCACGCCGCAGCGGTTAATCCAGACCGGAAAATGAAACGTCTCCGCGTATTCGAGGGCAATCACTTCGCTCGCGAGTTTGCTGGAGCCGTAAAGTGAAATGGGCGGTTCGGTGGAAAAATTTTCGCTGACACCCGCCGCCGAAATTCCTTCCGGCAATTTGTCATTTTGCTTCGGGCGAAATGCTTTTTGATAAACCTCAACCGGCAGCGACGCGAGCAGCGGCACGGAATAAACGCGGCTGGTGCTCAACAAAATCAATCCCGCGCGGTGCGTTTTGCAATATTCGAGAATGTTAATCGTGCCGCCCAAATTATGTTCCAACAGTTGGCGCGAACTCGTTTTGCTATCCACGCCCGCGAGCACGCTGGGATTCGCGGCGGCATCAATCACAAATTCGGCGGCGGGCAGCGTTTCAAAATCCGTCGCGCTGCGGACATCGGCATGGAAAATTTTTACGCCTAGCGCAGCGAGTTCGCGGCGGTTCAATTCGCTGCCGGGGCGGATGAAATTATCCACACCGACAATCTGCAAACCGGGCGTTGACTCCAGCAGTGCCCGCACGAGCGTGCTGCCCACGAAGCCACAGATGCCGGTGATTAAGACCTTCATTTTATTTTAACCACAGATGGACACAGATAAACACAGATGAAAAACTGATTTAACTCGCAATCACGGCAGCGTGAATTTGTTCCAGAATCGCTTTCAAGTCGAACTGGTATTTCCAATTCGGATAATGTTTCTGAAATTTCCGCACGTCGCTGATATACCAGATGTGGTCGCCGATGCGGTTGTCTTCGACGTAGGTGTAGTTGAGTTTTTTGCCGCTGATTTTTTCGCACATGCCAATCGCTTCTAGCATCGAGCAGTTAGAGTGGCGGCTGCCGCCCATGTTGTAAACTTCGCCGGAGCGCGGCGCTTTGGTGAATTGCCAGAACGCTTCCACGAGGTCGTGGCTGTGAATGTTGTCGCGGACTTGTTTGCCTTTGTAGCCGAACACGCGATACGGCCGACCGGTCGCGGTGCATTTCATCAAGTAGGCGAGGAAGCCATGCAACTCCGTGCCCGCGTGCGCGGGGCCGGTCAGACAGCCGCCGCGAAAAATCGCCGTCTTCATGCCGAAATAACGTCCGTATTCCTGCACCAAAATATCCGCCGCCACTTTGCTTGCGCCGAAGAGCGAATGTTTGGTCTGGTCAATGGACATCGTCTCATCAATGCCTTTGTGATACGGATGCGCGGGATCAATTTCCCAGCGCAATTCCAGTTCGCGCAGCGGCAAAAGATTCGGCGTGTCGCCGTAAACCTTGTTCGTGCTGGTGAAAATAAAAACGGCTTCGGGACAATGCTGGCGCGTGGCTTCGAGCAAATTCAAAGTGCCAACGGCGTTGACGCCGAAATCCGTGTGCGGTTCGCGCGCGGCCCAGTCGTGCGACGGTTGCGCGGCGGTGTGGACGACGACTTTCACGGACGCGCCGAGCTTGGCGAAAAGCTTATTCACCGCGTCGTTGTCGCGGATGTCCACGCTTTCGTGGCGGTAATTTTTCAGCGAGTTTTCCAGCTTCGTGCGGGTCTGCGCCGTGGAGGCTTCCGCGCCGAAAAATTTCGCGCGCATGTCGTTGTCCACGCCGACAATGTCGTAGCCCTCGGCGTGAAAGCGTTTGCAGGTTTCGGAACCGATCAGTCCGGCGGAACCGGTGACTAGGGCGATGCTCATATTAGTTTAAATCGTGACTGGCCTTGAAAATCAGGATGCCTTCGGCTGGCAACGGCGGCAAGCGGGAAAGCGGCGGCATCCGGGGCAAATCAAACGGTCACGCCATCAAGCCAAGATGGCGGCCAACAAACAATTCGACGCGCGGCCACACTTCAGCCAACAGAACGTCGCGCAAACAAAATGGTTCGGCGAAGCGGCAGTAGTCGGAACAGGGCTTGTAGGGACAGGCGCGGCCTTCGACCGTTTCGGCCGCCGGATGCAGCGGCATGAACCATTCAGGCAACTGCGGGCCGAAAAGGGTGAAAGTCGGCAGACCGCAGGCCGCCGCGAGATGCCCAGGGCCCGAGTCGTTGCCGATGAAAACGCCCGCCCGATCTAGGTGCGCCAGCAACTCGGTGACGTTGCGCGGGCAGGCGGGATTCTCGCCATGCGCCCGCCACCAGGCGATTTGGTCGGCGTCGCAGGCGATTTGCACCGCGACATTTTTTTGCCGCAGACGCGTGACCAGTGCTTGAAAATTTTCCAGCGGCCAGACGCGCAGCGGCAGCCGGGCGCCGGTGTGGATAAAAACCGCCGGCGGCAGCGGGCGGGCGGCGGCAAAAATTTCGGAGCGCAGCGGCAGTTCAAGCCCGAGAGCCGTGCCAGCCACGCGCCAGTATTCGTGGCGGTGAGCCAGCGGATTGGGACGTGTTAGTTCCTGGGTCAGATAGCGGCGGCTTTTGAGCCGGGAAAAGCCCAGGCGCTGGCGGGCGCCGGAAAGTTTCAATGTCAGATGATCGCGCGGATCCCAGCGTGCCGACACGCCGACATCAAAATCAGCGGCGGCCAGCCGGCGACGCAATTCAAAAAGTTCCGGCCACGGCCAGCGCCAGAGTTCGTATTTGGAATGAAAGGCGGTCCACGGTGCGGTGAAGGGAACCACCTCCACCGCCGGCCACAGTCGCGGACGCAGTTCCGTGGCAAACGGTTTGGCCAGCAGGGTGACGGCGAATTTTTCGGCGGCGGCGCGGAGAAACGGCGTGGCGATGACCAGATCGCCGAGACCCCAAAGTTCGAGAACGAGCAGCCGGGGTTTCACGGCATCAGGCGGGTTGCGGCACGCGCTGGGGGAGCGGCTTGATGCGCGGATTGGAGGCTGCCCGCGCTGGACGTTTGCCGAGTCCGCCATTCATGGCAAGGCTGAAGGCGGCCATGCCACCGTAGCCGGCCATGCTATCCTTGTAGCTGCCGAAGATAAACATGTAGCCGATGATGGAGCCGATGCAACTGGCAAACAGGTAGATGTTGAGGATGCGCAGTTCGGGGTCGCCATATTTGTAATTGCAATAAAGGACATAGAAGGTGGCACCCATCAACCAAAGAATGGCAATGCCCCCCCAGAGGCCAAAAGTCAGTAGTGCAGAGAGCGGGCCGCTGTGATAATCTCCGGAAAGTGCCAGTCCTTGTTGACTGGGGTCAATGTTCGCGCCTCCCAGATTGGCAAACTGGCCTTGGCCCATCATCTCATAATCTTCCTTGGTGATGGTATAACCTTTGCCGAGCAACAAGTAATTTGGCACTTGTGGCCAGAGGACACGCCACATGGCAAAACGCCATTCGGCGGTTCCATTGGCATCAACCAGCACTTCCGAATCCCATTTCAGCGGCAGGAAGGACATGGAACGCTGGAAGGTATAAGGCAGTTTATCGGAACAGGTGGCCAGGACGGTGACCGCTAACACCCCGCACAGCAAAATGGCCGGCAACAACCGCGTCCGATGCAGGCCCTCGAAAAAAAACATCAACACCAGCAACATGGCCATGCCGCCCAGCGAACTGCGGAAGCCGCCCAACATGCTCATGAAAAATGCGGAGCCAAATATTAGTCCGCGAAACGGATGACGCCCAGAAAGAATGCCGCCCAAGCCATATCTGGCCAGCATATAATACATGACGGTTCCAATGGCAAAGGAGAACTCAGTAAGTCGGGTGGTGCCAATGCTAATGCCATCTTCATAGAGGGACGTTGGTGGAATCAAAAGATTAATCTTGTTCAAAGGACTGGGCAGGAACGGGAACAAATTTCCGATCATGCCAAGCAATCCCGGCAGCATATACAGTATCAGATACAAAGTGCGCTTGTTCCGGGGAATGGTCTGGCTGGAAAGCGCAAAAAAGACGCCGCAACCGATGAAGATATCAATATATTTCCGGCCACCGCCGGTGTCGCCGCTCAAGGCGTGCAAACTGATGCCGCCGTTCAATTCCGCCGTCATGTAGGTCACGGCCATGATGAACATGAGCGGCCAAGTCATCACCGGCACACTGACGGATCGTTTCTCCCCGCTCAAAATCCTTTCTGTGACGATGATCACCAAGGTTATGATTATCACGACCTGCGTGAACGTCGGCTTGCCGGGCAGAAAAAAACAAATGATTGGAGCGTTCAGGGCAAACACCAACAAGGGGTAATACCAGCGAATAAAAATCGGCGAAACCAATACGGCGATGAGCAGACCTAGGAAGCCGAGCATGCCGTAATCCAGAGGATTAGTAAGCAGATAGCCCACCACAAGCGCCACCGGTATGCAGACCGCATAAGTGATCAGCATCCGCATGGCGGCGGTAGGATTGGTCATGGCTCAATTCAATTCTTTGACGGGGACATCATACCCGATGCGGCCAGGTTTTTTCAAATTCCAAATTTTCCAATAATCGCAGACGAACGCGGCTTATTTTCAAACGCAGTTCCCCGGCCGGGCAAGCATTCACAAATCAGCAATCGGTTTGTGGCGCGGCACGAGCGCTTTCATCACTCCCCACGCTGTAAGATAGCTCAACGCACAGATGACGAACATGATCAGATACGCGTGCTGCGGAGTGTCCTTGAAGGCGTCGGTCAGGCCGCCGGCGACTTTTTGGATGATGACGCCGCCGAGGCCGCCGGCCATTGCACCGATGCCGGTGACGGAGCCGACCGTCTTTTTCGGGAACATGTCGGAGACGGTCGTGAACAAATTTGCCGACCACGCCTGATGCGCGGCGGCGCCGATGCAGATGAGCGCAACGGCATAAGTCGAGGCCAGCGAACCAAAGTGCGCGACATTGCCAAAATATTGCGTGGCCAGAACGACCAATGGAAATAAGGCGATAATGAACATCGCCGTCATGCGCGCTTGGTAAACTTGCAGGCCGCGTTTCATCAAAGTCATCGGAATGCTGCCGCCATAAACGCTGCCGATGATGGCGATGCCATAGACGACGAAGGTCGGCAGCATGATCTGGTGCTTGTCCATGCCGAATTGTTTGTGCAAATAATCGGGCAGCCAGAAAAGATAAAACCACCACACGCCGTCGGTCAGGAATTTGCCGGCGAAGAACGACCACGTCTGGCGATGGCCGAGCAGACCGCAGCCAGCTTCTTCGCCAAATTTATTTTTTCCGGCAACGCTGGAGCGTGAGCCGAGAATCAAAATTGAAATCAATGTGCCGAGGCCGGGAATCAAGTTGAGCAGCACGAGCCAACCGGATTGACCGAGGTCGTGCCAGCGTTTGGCTTGCAGCGCCAAGGTCGTCCACAACGCGAAGACGCCAACGACGGCGAAGAAAATTTGCGTGGGCTGATTATGAATTGCATCCGGCACAATTTTCACAGTGATGAAATAAATGAACAGGCACAGGATGCTGGTCATGATGGTCATGCCGATAAATGCCGCGCGCGGTATGCGACCGGTGAAGGTGAAAAAACTGGCGGAAGGTTTTTTGCCCGATTTATCGTCGACTTGGGTTGGCCGGGCTTCGTCTTTGTCACTATGGATTAAATCATATTCCGCTTGCGAGAGCCGTTGGCTTTTGGCGGGCGAATCGTAAAGCCAGAACCAGAAAATCAGCCACAGAAAACCGATGGTGCCGGTGAGGATGTAGGCCATTTTCCAGCCGCTCTGGTCGCCGAAATGAATCATGCACCACGGCACAAACAGAGCGCTGATCATCGCACCGACGTTCGAGCCGCTGTTGAAAATGCCCGTCGCCAGGGCGCGTTCACGTTTGGGAAACCATTCGGCGACGGTCTTGATGCTGGCTGGAAAATTTCCCGCTTCGCCGATGCCGAACAAACTGCGGATAATCATGTGCATCCACGTCAGGCTGCCGACGAAGGCGTTAAGAATGCCGAACACCGACCAGACGATGAGCGACAGCGCGAGGCCGAGTTTGGTGCCAATTTTGTCAATGACGTAGCCGGCGAGAATCGTCATGCCGGCGTAGAAACCCGTGAAGGCGGAGGTGACATTTGCAAAATCGGAATTGCTCCAGCCGAAGCCGCCCGTGGCCGTCGGCGTGCAGAAAAATTCCTTCAAATAGCTGATGACCTGGCGGTCCATGTAGTTGACCGTCGTCGAGAAAAACAGCAGCGCGCAGATGATCCAACGAAAACTGCTCGTGGCCGGACGGTGGGTGCTGGTGGAATTCATCGCGCGAGGATTGCGCAAACGGCGCGGGCGTTCAAGCGTGGAATCGCCTTTACAAACCAGCGGTTTTTCGGCACGTTCCCGATATGAATTTGAAAAAATTTCTTCCGTTCCTGCCGGTGCTGCTGCTCGCGGGCTGCAGCACTAACGCCACGTTCACGCGCATGACACCAAGCGAGCAGCCGCGCAATGCGAACAACCTTTACCCGGTGGAAATCGCCTTCAACTCCGGCCAGCAGTCGCTGCGCTGGGAGACCGTCCAGCCGTATGTGGTGGTCAATGGCCAGCCGTTTCCGCTGCGCCCGGTTCCCATCGTGCAGAACCGCTGGGAAGGCCTCGTGCCCGTGCCGCCGACGGCCAGCAACATCACCTACCGCTTCAAATTTGACTATCTCTACAACACTTTTGGCGACAATCCGCAGCCGGACAGCGCATGGTCGCCGACTTATAGCCTGAAGATTCTCGACCAATAAATTTCAGACAAAAAAACAAAAGCGCGGACATCGCTGTCCGCGCTTTTTTGTTTTCCAAAATTATATAAGTTCAGTGCCGCTTCGGGCGCAGAATCAAAACTTTTTTGTCAGTGCCGTCCACTTCCACGCTCTGCGTCTCCACATCCGGATTGTCGCGCAACGCGTGATGCACGAGGCGGCGGTCGTAGGCGTTGAGCGGTTCCAATTCTACGGCGTCACCCCAGCGCTTCACTTTTTCAGCGGCTTCTAGGGCTATTTTCAAGAGCGCCTCGCGCGCCTGCGCACGATAGCCGCCCACATCAATCATCACCTTCGGCGCACTTTGATCTTGTTGGAATAAAATGCGGTTCACCAAGTATTGCAAATCCGCCAGCGTCTGTCCCTGGCGGCCAATGAGCCGACCGGACTCTTCCGTCTGCACGTCGAGCATCAAGTCGTCGCCAATTTTCTGTTCCGTCACGGTCGCGGCGAAACCGAGCGCGCCGAGGATTTTTTCCGCAATGATCTTGGGTTGCGCGTGCATGGAATTATTTTTTCTTTTTCGGCGCGGGCGTCAAGGCCGGATTCGTCGCAGGCGGCAGCACCACCGGGACGTTCGCCTTCGTCAATTTCGTCTGCGTCACCGTGAGCAGATTGTTCACCGTCCAGTAGAGCGCAAGGCCGGATGAATAATTGTAGAGGAACAAAATGAACATCGCCGGCAGCCAGCGCATCATTTTCTGCTGCGCCGGGTCCATGCCCGGCGACGGCGGCGTGAGGTGCGATTGCCACAGCATCGAACCGCCCATCAGCAGCGGCAGCAAATTGAACGGCAAACCTTCCGGCGTGCTGATGAACGGCAGGAATGTCAGGCCGTGAATCATGAACAGCGTGTCCGGCTTGGACAAATCCGCGACCCACAGAAAATGCGCGCCACGCAGCTCAATCGCACTGCGGATCATCGTGAAAAATCCGAGGAAGACCGGCATCTGGATGACCATCGGCAAACAGCCGCTCATTGGGTTCACTTTGTTTTTCTTGTAAAGCTCCCACTGCTTGGCCGTGAGTTTTTGCACGTCGTCCTTGTATTTTTCCTTCAGCTCCGCGAGTTCGGGCGCAAGCGCCTGCATCCGTTTCATCGAACGCGTGCTCGCCGCCGTCAGCGGCCAGAACAAAACTTTTATCAACACCGTGATCAAAACAATCGTCCAGCCATAGCCGACGCCAAGCAAATCATGAACCGCGTTCATCGCCGCCAGCAGCAGTTTCGCGAAGAACGTGCCGATGCCCCAAAAGCTGCTGAACCCGCTGCCGAAATTCATCACCTGATCCGCGCGGTTGTTGAGCTGCGCGCCGACGGCCACCAGCGTGCGATATTCCTTCGGCCCGGCGAAGAAGGTGATCTGCCGGTCGAAACTTGAATTCGCCGACAACGTCAGCGCCGGATAAACCAATGCCGTCTGGATGCCTTTCGGCGCGACGATGTTGGTCACCACGCCGGCATTCTGAAACAACGGCAACGTGACCGAACGCGCAATCATCTCCTGCGCCGGCGCGTTGGTCGGCGGCATCGCCACCATCGCAAAAAACTGGTTGTGCGCCGCTGCCCAGACCACGTTGCCGCTGCCCGCGCGAAATTCCGTGCGCGGTGCGCCGCGCGTGCAGCCTAGGCCGCCGCCCGCAAACCACGCCAGCGGTTGGTCCACCGCCGAAATCCCGTCAAACCACATCGCGCCTTCCACCTGGCCGTTGTCGTCCACGTCCATCGGCGTCGCCGTGCCGACCACAAATTCCTGCGCCGGCAAATTCAGTGGCTTGTCCGAAGTGTTCGCAATGCGCACATCCACGTTGACGAGAAAATTGGAAGTGAACTGGAAATTTTTCTCCAGCCGCAGCCCGTTGGCAAAAGATTTTTCCAGCCGCACGCCGGTCGCAGTCTGCGTCAAAGAAAAATTGCCGTCGCCCACCAGCGCTTCGCCACCGAGAATCGCCAGCGCCGGAACCGCCGCGCGCCCGTTCAAGACGGCCACGCCCGCCGTGGTGTTGGTCACCTGCTCTTTCCAGCGCGCCGAAACCGTTTCAGGAAAATCGAGCAGCTCAATTTGCTTCAAACCGCCGCCGCGCGACGTGAAGGTGTAGCGCGCGCGCCCGTTCGTCAGCACGAGCAACTGCTCCGGCGCATTCGTGCCAAAAACCGTTGCGGTCACAGGCGCGGACGCAACGCTGCTGGTCGTAGTGGTCGCCGCGGAAGCCGTCGGCTGCGTTGCTAAAGCCGGATGCGTGGCGGCGTATTGCGCCTGTGCCTGCGCCTGCTGCTCGTTGAATTTTTTCTGCTCCATAAACCACCAGCCGAGCAGCAGCACACAGACTGAAACAACAATGATTCCTGTTTTATCCATGAAATTAAATTCTGAATTCTGAATTCTGAATTCTGAATTCGTTTTTCGGCACCGGATCGTGGCCGCAGCCGCCCCACGGCTGACAGCGGCAAATCCGTTTGGCCGACAAAATGGTTCCCGTAATTGCACCGTGTTCCCGCACTGAATCCATTGCGTATTGCGAGCAAGTCGGTGTGAAACGGCAGCCGGAACCGCCGCCAAATAAAAACATTTGCGCCGGCGAAACCGTCAGGCGATAAACGCGCACCGCAAAAATTAAAATGTGCTGGAACAAGTTCACGGTTTCAGTTCTTGAGCAGCCTCGCGCGGTGCAGTGCGGCGAGAAAATCCTTTTCCACCCCGGCAAAATCCTTTTGCGCAATTGAATTGCGCGCGACCAAAACCAGTTCCACCGGCGACGCAAAATCGTGCTGGTGCAGCCGGAAACTTTCGCGGAGCAAACGCCGTGCGCGGCTGCGGGCGGGCGCATCGCCAATTTTTTTGCTGGTGACCACGCCTAGCTTGGGCGCGGAACCTTCGGGTAGCTTGTTCCAATTCGCGATGAGGCAGCCGACGACGAGACGCTCTCCGCGCTGGCGCACGCGCGCAAAATCGCGGTTTTGCGCGAGCCGCGACGAACGGCCAAAGCGCAAGCGTTTCGGCGCGGGATTCACAAAATCAAACGG
The DNA here is from genome assembly GCA_903878805.1 of uncultured Verrucomicrobia subdivision 3 bacterium. GTDB lineage: Bacteria > Verrucomicrobiota > Verrucomicrobiia > Limisphaerales > UBA11358 > UBA11358. Next base: position 147,558 of record CAIRJF010000028.1, on the reverse strand, counting down.
GCGTCAGGCGCTTGCGGCCGTTGCGACGGCGGTTGGCGAGGGTGGCTTTGCCGCTCTTGGTGGAGTTGCGGTTGAGGAACCCGTGCTGGCGTTTCCGGCGGATTTTCGACGGTTGATACTGGCGTTTCATAAAATTAAATCAATGGTGACCGGCGCAAAAACCGGAGCGTGGGAGAATAGCAGCGACCGGCCTTGTGTCAAGACGGGCTTGTGACGAGTAATATTATTTTTTCGCACCGGAAAGTTCGCGGATGCGGCGGCGCATTTCGAGCTGGGACATGACGTGGCGGGCGAGAATTTGCAGGGCGCGCTTTTGTTCGGCGCGGAGTTGGCGCGGTTTGCGGTCCAGCACGCAGAGCGTGCCAAGCGGCTGACCACCGAGCGCGATCAGCGGCACGCCGGCATAAAAACGGATTTTCGGCGCGCCGGTAACGAGCGGATTATTTTTGAAACGCACGTCTTTGCTGGTGTCTGGCACGATGAACAGCTTTTTTGCAAAATGGCGTGGGCGCAGAATGAGATGTCGCGCGAGGTTTCTCGCACGGTGATGCCGCGCTTGGACTTGAACCATTGCCGGTCTTCGTCCACGAGCGAGATGAGGGCGATGGGCGCTTCGCAAATGCTGGCGGCGAGTTCGGTGAGGTCATCGAACATCGCCTCGGGCACGGTATCCAGCACGTCGTATTGCCACAGAACGGCGATGCGTTTTTTTTCGTTCTTGGGAATGGGCGCGCTCATGGTCGGGTCGGTTTTAATGACGGTGAACCCACTTTAGCCAGTATCGCGGACAGTTCAAATCTTCTTTTACTGAAATCAAAAGGCGGTGTGCGCATGACTAGAATAACGAACTTTCCGCTTTTGCCCGCGCCGCGCATAAACCTAGAACGCTGAAATGAATTCGCCCGCATTTCCCATGGTTCGCCCGCGTTTACCTGTTTCAGAAATGAAGGGTATAGAAATCCCATGATTTATGTCATCAAACCGTCTATAATTTGAGTTGAGTTAAAACAAGCTTGGGTAATAAAATCTGGTAGTAGATTCAACTTTAAACGGCTGCTGAATTAATTGGGACAATCAAACCGAAGGAGTTTTTGGTTATGTGCAAATTTATCGCGACGACGTTTCTTTTGGTGATGTGTGCAATATCAACCGCCGAAGCAGAGTTGGTTTTCTATGGAGGCACACGAACCGACGCCTACACCGGTGAAAACCATGGCACGACGGTGAAATGGAAAATGATTCTTCTGGTGGATTACAATAACGCTCAGGTCGCGGAGATTTCCTATGCCGTCATCAATAACAACAAACATTATTTCTCCTCGACTTTTACCAATGCACATTTTGTGACAGTGACGGGCAAAAGCAGCAGTTCCACCGTGATTGCGCACATGCCCAGCCAATGCGAACTAGACAGCGGGCAGACATCTGAAGGGGTCTATTGTTTCGGAATAAACGCCAATCTGACACTTGATGTCAAAACAACCATTTCTTTTCCAAAGACATTCACCTCGCGTGGCGGCGGACTTTCTTATTCTACTTCAAATGGCCAGCCTATTCTCGATGAAGGATTATACCAACTCAATTTCGACCAGCGCTCTACTCTCAGCAGTAATCAATCCGGGGAAACTTATGATGCCGCCATCGCCAAAATGACTGCCTATTTGGAGTCGCTTGGATACACGCAGTGATTATCGCCCATCGCCAGTCCAAAGTTGCGGTTTACTAATCTGTGTTTCACTGCGTCTACCGGTGGCCAAAAACTTTCCGCTTTTGCCCGCGCCCGGCAAAACCTAGACTGACTGCATGAATTCGCCCGGATTTCCTGTGGTTCGCCCGCGCCGGTTGCGCACGTCGCCCGCGTTGCGCGCGCTGGTCGCGGAAACGTCATTGACTGTTTCGCAGCTCGTCCTGCCGCTGTTCGCGCGCAGCGGCAAGAAACTGCGTCGTCCGATCGCGGCCATGCCGGGCGTGTTTCAATTGTCGCCGGATGAAATTTTGCGCGAGGCCACGGCGGCGCACGCGCTCGGCGTTCCCGCCATTTTGCTGTTCGGCATTCCCGATAAAAAAGATGCGAAGGCGAGCGGCGCTTACGCAAAAAACGGCATTGTCCAGCAAACCGTGCGGCTGTTGAAAAAGGAATTGCCGTCGCTGCTGGTCATCACGGATGTGTGCCTGTGCGAATACATGAGCCACGGTCATTGCGGCATCGTGCACGGCGGAAAAATCCTAAACGACCCGACTTTGAAATTACTCGCGCGCACGGCGGCGAGTCACGCAGAGGCGGGCGCGGACATCGTGGCGCCGAGCGACATGATGGATGGTCGTGTGCGCGCCATTCGCGCGGAGCTGGATAACGAAGGATTTTTTGACACACCGATCATGAGTTACGCGGCGAAATTTGCGTCGGCGTTTTACGGCCCGTTCCGCGAAGTCGCCGAATCCGCACCGAGCTTTGGCGACCGCCGCAGTTATCAAATGGACGCGGCGAACGGCAACGAGGCGTTGCGCGAAGTGGCGCTGGACGTGCAGGAAGGCGCGGACATGGTGATGGTCAAGCCGGGCATCGCGTATCTCGACATCGTGCATCGCGTGAAACGGGAATTTGGTCTGCCCACGGCGGTTTATGCCGTGAGCGGCGAACACGCGATGATCAAGGCCGCGGCGGCGAATGGCTGGATTGATGAGCGCGCGGTCACGCTCGAAAGTCTGCTGGCGATGCGCCGCGCGGGCGCGGACATTTTAATTACTTACGCCGCGATGGATGTGGCGAAGTGGCTTCGTTGAAAAAATTCAGGGTTCACGTTTTTGCGCGCCAACCATCGTGAACAACAAATCCTGAACCCTGAACTGTGAACCAATTGATTTAGTTTGCGTTTGCCTTGTTCCTGCAAGCAAGTTAGCCTTCGCGTTCTCAAATTTATGTTTAACTTATTTCGAAAACATCGTTGGATACTGACTCTATCCATGGCGATAGTTTGTGTTTCCTTCGTGGTTTTCATGGGCTCCGGCCCGGCGCGCAACGGCGGCGGCCCGCGCGACGCCGGCGATTTCGGCCGCATTTACGGCCGCCAAATCACGGCGCAGGATTTTCAAAAAGCGCAGGCGGAATTTTACATCTATTACTGGATGCACTACGGCCAGTGGCCGGACAAGTCCGCGAGCTTCAGCCGCGACGAGGCGGAACGTGAAGTCTATGTGCGCCTACTGATCACGGAGAAAGCCCGGCAGCTTGGAATCCAAGTCAGTGAACCCGCGCTGGTCACCGCCGCGAGCGAATTTCTGCGCTCCCTCGGTCGCAATGGCCAGCCCGTCGCGATGGACAAATTCATCCAACAGGTTTTGACGCCGGAAGGTCTCGGCGTGGCCGACCTGCAAAATTTTCTGCGCGATGAACTCGTCGTCCAGCAAATGATCCAGACGCTCGGCCTGTCCGGCGCGCTCGTCACGCCGCAGGAAGCCGGTCAGCTTTATGACCGCGAACATCAGGAAGTTTCCGCGCAGGCAGTGTTTTTTGACGCTACGAATTATCTCGCGCAAGTTTCCGTCGCGCCGGACGCCGTCGCGCAGTTTTACACGAACAACCTCGCCGTCTATCGCCAGCCCGACCGCGTGCAGGTCAGCTACGTTTTCTTCAACGTCACCAACTTCTTCGCGCAAGCGCAGGCGGAATGGGCCAAGACGAATTTTACCGAATACGTCAACGCCGTTTACCAGCAATACGGCCAGAGCCAGTTCCCCGACGCCAAGACGCCGGACGACGCCAAGGCCAAAATCCGCGACCTCCTCATCCGCCAGCGCGCCACCAGCGACGCCCGCGCGGTGGCCAATGATTTTGCCAACTCCGTTTTCGCGATGCAGCCGGCCAGCCGAGACAACCTCGTTGCCGCCGCCAAGCAAAAAAATCTGCCGTATGGCATCACCGCGCCATTCTCGGCCAAACTCGGACCGCAGGAATTTGATGCGTCGCCCGCGTTCGTGAAATCCGCATTTGAACTCGGCGCCGACCAGCCCTTCGCTGGCCCGATTCTCGCTGCGGATGGCCTCTACGTCATCGCGCTCGCGAACCAGTTGCCCAGTTCCATTCCACCGCTCGCCGAAATCCGCAGTCGCGTGACGCAGGATTTCCAAAACAGCGAGGCCGTGGAATTCGCCCAACGCGCCGGGACGAATTTTTATTTTACCGCGATGGTGCAGTTGGCGGCCGGCGGTTCGTTTGGCAAAGCCGCCGTGGCGGCCGGCCTCGCGCCACAGGTATTGCCCGAATTTTCATTGAGCACCAGCGAGCTGCCCGGCTTCAGCGAACGCGCGCCCGTAGGCCAGTTCAAGCAGGCCGCATTCACCACGCAGCCCGGCCACATCAGCAGTTTTCAGCCGACCCGCGACGGCGGCTTCGTCCTCTTCGTTCAGCAGATGCTGCCCGTGGATGAAGCCAGAAAGAACCAGGAGTTGCCGCAATTCCTTTCACAAGTCCGCCGTGCGCGGCAGAACGAAGCGTTTAATCTCTGGCTGCAAGCCGAGGCCAACCGCGAGCTGCGCGACACACCGTTCTATCAAAAAATGGCGGCGGGCGCGGCGAAATAGCCGTGAGCGCCACCATCAAACTCTCGTCGCCCGCCACGAAAGAATTTTGGGAAATCCCCGTCCTTTTTGAGGACGAACATCTACTCGCGCTCGACAAGCCCGCTGGCCTGCTCACTTTGCCCGACGCGCACGACGAGAATCGTCCGAGCCTGATGAAGCTCTTGCTCGACGGTCTCGCCGCCAGCAAACCGTGGGCGCGTGAACGTAATCTCACTTTCCTCAGCAATGCCCACCGCCTCGACTACGAATCCAGCGGCGTGATTTTGTTAGCGAAAAACAAGCCAGCGCTCATAACGCTGGCCGATTTTTTTGGCGCGGAAAAACCGTTGCGTAAATACATCGTGCTCGCGTGGGGCCATCCGCTGGATGCCAAATTTGAAGTCGACGCTAAACTTGCGCCGCATCCCGTCAAGCCTGGCCAGATGTGCGTGAATTCCTTCGAAGGTAAAAAATCGCGGACGGAATTTGAAGTGCTCGAACAATTTTCCGACTGGACGCTGCTGCGCGCCGCGCCGTTCACCGACCGCACCCACCAGATCCGTGTTCACTTGAAACACGCTGGTTTCCCTGTGGTTGCCGATGAACTTTACGGCGGCAAAAAACTTTGGCTCTCGCGTTTGAAAAGAGATTTTCGCCTAAAACCGGGTCGCGAAGAACGCCCGCTGATTTCGCGCGCCGCGCTCCACGCCGAGGAATTAAGTTTGCCGCATCCCGTCACGAACGAGCCAATCACCATCGTGAGCGAATGGCCGAAAGATTTGAAAGTCGCCGTGAAGTATCTCCGCCAATACGCGACCGGCCCCAGCCGTCGCGGCCAGCAAGATGACGAACCGGAATTGGAGCAGGAATAATTTCCGCTCTATGCCTCTGTGGCAGATTTAAGAAACTGCCCAGTTCAAAATCGATTTCTGCACATGGAGCCGATTTTCCGCCTGCGTAAAAATCGTGTCCGCATTCGCCTCGAACGTTTCCGCATCAATCTCCTTGCCGCGATATGCCGGCAGACAATGCATCACCAGCGCGCCCGGTTTCGCGAGATTCACGAGCGGCGCGTTGATTTGATAACCGTTGAAAATTCTGATTCGCTCCGCCGCTTCCGCTTCCTTGCCCATCGAAACCCAGACATCCGTGTAAAGCATGTCCGCGCCGCTGGCGGCGGATTTCAAATCTTCCGTGACAATAATTTTTCCACCCGCTTGCCGAGCCGAAGCATCAGCACAAAGGCTGGCGCGTTTCAAAATTTCCGCGCTCGGTTGAAATTCTTTCGGCGCGGCAATTCGCAACTCAAAACCTAATTTAGCCGCCGCAAAAATCCACGACACCGGCATGTTACACGCGCCGTCGCCAATGAATGTCACAACTTTTCCCGCGATGGAACCGCGCATTTCTTCAAACGTAAAAATATCCGTCAGCACCTGACACGGATGCTCGTCGTCCGTCAACGCGTTGATTGTCGGGATTTTTGAATACTCCGCGAACGTCTCCACATCGCTCTGTGCATAGGTGCGGATGACTGCGCCGTGTGCCATCCGCCCGATGACGCGCGCCGTGTCCTGAATCGGTTCGCCGCGTCCGAGCTGAATATCGTTCGCGTTGAGAAACATCGCGTTGCCGCCAAGTTCGGAAATTCCTACCTCAAACGAAACCCGCGTCCGCGTTGACGATTTCGAGAACATCATCGCCCACGTCTGGCCTTTTAACGGCTGCGTTTTGTGCGCGCCGCGTTCCTTTTTGAAAACTTTTGCGTCGCGCAAAATCGTTTCAAAATCCACGAGCGGCAATTTTTCCAATGACAATAAGTGTTTCATTTCCGATTTGGGAATTTACGTCCAAAGAAAATTTTATAACCGAACGGAATCGCCGCGTCACTTCTTTTTCTTCGCATCCTTCGCCGCGTCCGCCGCGCGCCAGAGATACCACGCTGCAGTCGTCGCGTGCGGACGCCACTTTTTGCCAAATGCCAGCAGCGCTTTCGGCTTCGGCATTTCACGTTTTTTGTAGGCGATGCGGAAGCCGTTGCGCACGCCAAAATCATCCACCGGCAAAACATCCGTGCGTCCAAGCTGGAAAATCAACAGCATCTCCACCGTCCAGCGCCCGACGCCGCGTGCCTTGGTGAGCCGTTGAATAATTTCCTCGTCGGTCAACTTTTCAATCTGCTGCGATGAAGGAATCGTCCCGTCCAAAGTTTTTGCCGCGATATCGCGGATGGCGGCGATTTTGGAAAATGAAAATCCGCAGGCGCGGATTTGTTCGTCGGTGACATTTGCCAAATCTTCCGGCTTGGGAAAACGGCGTTTTGGAAACAGTTTTTCGAACCGCGTGAGAATCGTGTTCGCCGCTGTGCCGTTGAGTTGCTGGTGTGCCACCGCCTGCACGAGCGATTGAAACGGCGAACGCCACGGCTCATGCTCCAGCTTGCACGCGCCAATTTCCGCGATGAGTTTCTTCATCACCGGATCAACCGCGGCAAGATGTTTCTGAGCGGCGACGTTCACACGAGCGATTGGACAACTTCCTCGATTATGTGAATGCCCTCGCCAGCTTCCTGCGACTTGAGATTCAGCGGCGGCAGCAACCGGACGATTTGAGTTCCCGCCGGCACGGTCAGCACGCCCGCCGCGTGCAGACGGTTGACGAATTGCAACGCCTCCGTCTTGTCGCTGGCGGCGAACGCGGGAATTTTTTCCGCGAGTTCAATGCCGAGAATAAATCCCATGCCGCGCGCGGTTTTCACGACCGTCGGATAAGTTTTCGCCAGCCGTTCAATTTCTGATTTCAGCCACGCACCTAGTTTCCGGGCTTGCTCGGCGAGATTTTCTTTTTCGATTACCTCGAGAATTGCCAACGCCACGGCGCAGGCGAGCGGCGTGCCGCCGTAAGTCGTGCCGTGCGTGCCAGCGCTGAGCAAATCTGCATACGGTGCGCGCACCCAGAAGGCGCCGACGGGAAAGCCGCCGCCGAGCGACTTTGCCATCGAAAGGCCGTCGGGCAGAAACTTTTCGCCGCCCGGAACACCTTCGAGAATTTTCTGAAAGCTCTGGAATTTTCCCGTCCGGTAATGACCGCACTGGACGCCGTCCATGAGCAAAAGCATTTTCTTCTCGTCGCACAACGCGCGCAGGCCGAGCAGATATTTCGGCGTGGCCGGCGTGACGCCGCCTTCGCCCTGCACACCTTCAATCATTATAGCAATCGTCGCCGGTGAAATCGCATTCCGCGCGGCTTCGAGGTCGTTGAATGGAATATGCCGGAAGCCCGGCGTCATCGGTTCAAAACCTTTTTTGACCTTGTCTTGACCAGTTGCAGCAATGCCGGCGAGCGTCCGTCCGTGAAAAGAATTTGTCGCGGTCAGAATTTCAAACCGGCCTTCGTCGTGGCCGAATTTCCGTGTGAGTTTAAACAAACCTTCGTTAGCCTCCGCGCCGCTGTTGCAGAAAAACACTTTGCCATCGCCGATACGCTTGACGAGTTCAGCGGCAAGTCGGCCCTGCGGTTCAGTGAAATAGAGATTGGAAACGTGAATGAGTTTTTGGGACTGCTCGACAAGCGCTTCGGTGATGGCCGGATGCGCGTGGCCGAGACAGCACACGGCGATGCCGCTGCCCAGATCGAGGTAGCGTTTGCCGCCGACATCAAACACGTAGCTGCCCGCACCATGGCTCAACACGAGTTCAAAACGGCCGTAGCTGGGCACGACATTTTTCGTGAACAGCTCGCGGATGCTTTCGTAGTCGTTGCGCACAATCGCTGGCGGCGCTGGAACAATTTCTTTCATCGGTGCGGATTAAATCGCAATCACGTCAGGACACAATCACAAAACGATTTCCGTGCCGTTGCCTTTGTCGGTGAAAATTTCCAGCAGCACGGAATGCGGCAACCGGCCGTCCACGAAGGAAACTTTTTCCACGCCGGATTTGATGGCGGCAACGGCGCTATCTACTTTCGGAATCATGCCTTTGTCCACGATGCCCGCAGCTTTGAGCGCGGGCACTTCGCTGATTTGCAGATGCGTGATGAGCGTGGACGGGTCTTTGAAATCGCGCATCAAGCCGGGCACGTCCGACATGAAGACGAGCCGCTTGGCGTTGAGCGCGATTGCGCACATGGCAGCGGCGACGTCGGCGTTGCAGTTATAAATTTTCCCATCTTCGCCGCGCGCGGTCGGGCTGATGACCGGCGTGTGGCCGCACCAGATGGATTCCTTGAGCGGTGCGACGTTCACCTCAATCACTTCGCCGACGTAGCCGATGTCAATTTTCTGGCCGGGATTTTCTTTGTCGTCGAGGAACATTTTTTTGCATTTAAAAATGTCCGCGCCGGAAAAACCAACGGCTTGTCCGCCCAATGAATTGATCGTGGCGACGACTTCAGGATTGATTTCGCGGGACAAAACGTCGTCCACAATTTTCACTGTGGCTTCGTCGGTGACACGCTGGCCTTGGATGAAATTCGCCTTCAGCCCGGCTTTTTCCATTGCGCGGGTGATGGCCTTGCCGCCGCCGTGGACGACGACGGGATTGATTTCCACCGCTTCGAGAAAAACGATGTCGCGCGCGACGCCGTTGCGGATGCTGGCGTCGGGCGAGTCCATGAAACTGCCGCCGTATTTCACGACGAAGGTTTCGCCGCTGAATTTCTGGATGTAGGGCAGTGCTTCGAGCAACGTAGCGGCTTTGGTAATCAGGTCTTGCATGTTCGCCAAAGATTTAGCCACAGATGGAACGCAGATGAAACACCGTTTTTCGAAAATCAAAGAAAGATTTGAGTCGTAACCAATTCCGGCGATAATGCGTCCAACTGCGCAACCAATGAAAGCCCACGAATTCCGCCATTTCGTTTTCGCCTTTGCCATCCTTTTTATCACCGTCGCGTTTAGCGCCGCTGCCGCACCGAAGAAAATTTTATTCTTTACCAAATCCAGTAGCTTTGAGCATCCGGTCATCTCGTGGAAGAACGGCCAGCCGAGTTTTGCGGAAAAAGTTCTACTTGAACTTGGCGCGAAAAACGGCTGGGAGTTCACCTTCTCCAAGGATGGCTCGAAATTTAGTCCGGATTATTTGAATCAGTTTGACGCGGTGTTTTTTTATACGACCGGCGATTTGTGCAGCGAAGGCACGGATAAAAATCCGCCGATGACGCCGGCGGGTAAGCAGGCGTTGTTTGATTACGTCCGCAGCGGCAAAGGTTTTATCGGGACGCACGCGGCAGCAGACACTTTTCATACTGGCAACGAATCGCAAAAAGGTCCGGACCGCTACGTCAACCACGGCACGAATGCCGATCCGTATGCGTGTTTTCTCGGCGGTGAATTCATCATCCACGGTGCGCAGCAGGTCGCGACGAATAGAGTGATCGATTCTAAATTTCCCGGCTTTGAAAATCTCGGCGACACTTTTGCGTTTCAAGAAGAATGGTATTCGCTCAAAGATTTCGCACCAGATGATCATGTGTTGACGGTGATAGATGCGCCGCACATGAAAGGTCCGATGTATGACCGCCCAGCATATCCAAACACTTGGGCACGCGCCGAAGGCAAAGGCCGCGTCTGGTATACCGCGCTGGGCCATCGCGAAGACGTTTGGACGAATCCGACCTTCCAGCAAATCCTCGTCGGCGGCATCAAATGGGCGCTCGGTGAAGTTTCGGCGGATGTGACGCCCAATCTCGCGACTGCCGCGCCCGGTGCCTACACGAATCCGTGCTATGTTCCGTTGAAAAAAATTGTCGCAGACGAGAAAAAAGCCGGTGCCGCGGTCAACACCTTGAGCGCGCAGGAAAAAGCCGACGGCTGGATACTCTTGTGGAACGGTAAAAACACGGACGGCTGGCGCAGCGCCAAGTCGGAGCAGTTTCCTAAGGATGGCTGGACGATTCACGACGGCGTGCTGACGGTGGACGCCGGCTGGACCAACGGCGAAGCTGAAGCGCAATCCGGCGGCGACATTATCACAAAAAAACGCCACGCCAATTTTGAACTAGTCGCCGATTTCAAATGCTCGCCGGGCTGCAACAGCGGTATCAAAATTTTTGTGCAGCCGGACATTTCACCGATTGACAAAGTCACCGGCAAACCGACCGCCAAAGGCTCGGCCATCGGCATGGAATTTCAGATCCTGGACGATGCCAAACACCCCGATGCTAAACGTGGCGTGAACGGCGACCGCACCATCGGTTCGCTTTACGATTTGATTCCCGCACCGAAAGGAAAAAAAGTCCTGCCCATCGGCGAGTGGAACCACGCGCGCATTTTGTCACAGGGCAAACATGTCGAGTTCTGGCTGAACGGCGAGAAGACGGTGGAATTTGAGCGCGGCTCGCCGGAATTCCGCGCGGCCGTTGCCGCCAGCAAATATCACGACATTCCGAATTTCGGTGAATGGGTGGACGGCCACATTTTGTTGCAGGAACATGGCAGCGAAGTTTCCTTCCGCAACGTGAAAATCCGCGAACTACCGGCCAACTGAACCTTCAAAAATTCCAACGACATGAAATCAAATCAGATTAAAAAAGCGGCCGTGGGGCAGATGCGTCGCCGTTCGTTCCTCAAAGGTGTTCTCGTGACGGGTGCAGCTTCGATGTTCGCGCCAAGACTGGTGTTCGGCGCTTCGACGACGAACAAGGTCAACCTTGCCTGCATTGGCATCGGCAATCGCGGCGGCGAGGACATTGCCGCTTTTCACAAGACCGGCATGGTGAATTTTGTTGCGCTGTGCGACACGGACATGGGCGCGCCGCACACGCAAAAAACTTTGAAGCTCATCCCGAAGGCACCGCGCTTTCAGGATTTTCGGCAGATGTTTGACAAAATGGGCAAGGACATAGATGCCGTGTGCATCGGCACGCCTGACTTCTCGCATTTTCCCATCGCGATGTTGGCGATGTCGCTCGGCAAGCACGTCTACTGCGAAAAACCGATGGGCCACAGCTTCCGGCAAATCGAGTTGATGATGGCAGCGGAGAAAAAATATAACGTCGCCGCGCAGATGGGCAATCAGGGCCATTCCGAGGCGAATTATTTTCAATTCAAGGCGTGGACCGAGGCAGGCATCATCAAGAACGTCACCAAAATCACCGCTTACATGATCAGCAAACGCCGCTGGCACGGCATGAAAGTGAATGGACTGCTGCCGGAAGAACCGATTCCTGCGAGCCTCGATTGGGATGTCTGGCTGACGACCGCGCAGCAACACGCTTACAACCACGGTTATGTCAACGGCGACTGGCGCTCGTGGTTCGACTTCGGCAATGGTGCGCTCGGCGATTGGGGCGCGCATATCTTCGACACGGCGCACGAATTTTTACAACTCGGTTTGCCGACCGAAGTCGAGGCCGTGAAGCTCGAAGGCTACAGCCCGTTCATTTTTCCGCAGGCCTCGACGCTGGCGTTCCGTTTCCCGGCGCGCGGCGCGCAGCCGCCGTGTGAACTCGACTGGTATGACGGCCAAGAAAATCTGCCGCCATTGCCCGACAACATCGGCGCTGCCGTAGTGGATCCGAACATTCCGCCGCCGTCGGTCGGCAGCATTGACAACACAAAACGCCCGCCGGGCAAGGTAATTTACGGCGAAGGTTTGACCTTCAAAGGCGGCTCGCACGGCGCGACGCTGCAAATTATTCCGTCAGAGAAGGCCAAGGAAATGGCGCCCAAGCTGCCGACGGTGCCGAAAAGCCCATCGAATCATTACGTCAATTTTCTCCGCGCCGTCAAAGGCGAAGAAAAGACACGTTCCAACTTCGCCGTGGCTGGCCCGCTATGCCAAGTGATGGCCATCGGCGTCATCGCGCAGCGCGTGAACGCCAAGCTGGAATTTGATCCGGTGACCAAGCAAATCACGAATCACAAGATTGCCAACGGTTTGCTCGCCGGCGTGCCGCCGCGCAAGGATTGGGAGCAGTATTATAATTTGTGAATTGCACGGCGAAAAATAATTGAACCCAAATGTTCAAGTGAAGCCTTGGTCGCGCCGCAGTTTTTTGAGATCCGCTGTCGGCGGCGGTTTCGGCTTAATGGTCTTGCCGAGCATTGTTCCCGCCCGACTTTTCGGGGCGGACGCGCCATCCAAAAAAATTCAGGTCGCCCAGATCGGTTGTGGTCGCATGGGGCGCAGCGACATGGGGAACATCTTGTCCGAGCCGCTGGCACGCATCGTGGCCGTTTGCGATCTTGACGCCAAACGGCTGGCCGCTGCGAAGCAGATGGCGGAGGAATATTATTCCGAACGCGGCGAAACTAGCGCGACCGTGAAGACGTTTCACGATTACCACGACGTGCTGGCGTCGCCGGAGATTGACGCGGTTATCATCAGCGTGCCCGATCATTCGCACGCGCTCGTCGCCATCGAGGCCGCAATCGCCGGCAAACACGTTTACGTCCAGAAGCCGGTGACGTATTCCATCGCCGAGGCCATCGCGTTGCGTAAAACAGTTGAGGCAAAGAAAATTATTTTGCAGACCGGATCGCAACAGCGTTCCGAACGGCCGTGGGGAAGTTTCCGCAAAGCGAGCGAAGCCGTTCGCAACGGTCGCATCGGCCAGTTACGGACAATTAAAATTGGCATCGGCCTCGACAAGCCCAGCGGAAAATCCCCGGCAGCCATGCCTGTCCCGGAAAATCTGGATTACGAACATTGGCTTGGCTGCGCGCCGGAGCAACCTTACATGGAGGGCCGCGTGCATCCACAGGATAGTTTGGACGACCGCCCAGGCTGGATCACCACGGAAGATTTTGGTTTGGGCATGATCACAAATTGGGGCGCACATCATGTGGATATCGCGCAATGGGCGATGGCGCAGGAACTCGGCGGACCTAAGACCGTCGAAGCGCACGCCAAATTTTATCCGGATGATTTAGTGACGGTGCACGGTGCGTATCATGTGGAGATGTCGTATCCCCAAAACGTGAAGGTGATCATCGACAACAAATTTCCGAACGGCATCCGATTCGAAGGCGATGACGGCTGGGTGTTCTGCACCCGCAGCGAAGATGGCGACGAAGCGCTGCCGCCCTTGCGCGCGAGTGATAAAAAAATTCTTTCTCCGCTCGGCACAGATGCCGTCCGCTGGCAACCCAGTAAATCGCATCACGGCAACTGGCTGGCAAGTATTGTCGCCAACCGCCAACCGATTGCGCCGATACAGCAATCTGCACGCAGTCTGGAAGCCTGCGCCGCCGCGTGGATTAGCATGAAATTGAAACGCAAATTGACGTGGGATGTTGCGACAGAATCTTTCGTCGGCGACGCCGCAGCCAATGCATTGCGTAGTCGCAAAGCGCGCAAATCGGAATACGATTTTGAACTCGTGCTGAAACGCGCGGGCATCGCCTGACAATTTTCCCTTTACGCAGGCGCGGCATTCACTAGATTGCCGCCATGCCAGAGATTGCCAACTTCGTTAATAACGGCGCCGCCGCCATCACGCCCGCCCTCGCGGAAAAAGTTTTGCGCCACCTGCCCCAGTGGAAACTGGAGTTCACGCAAATCAACGCGCCGAAATTTCCGCACCTTGTGGATCAACTTGAATTTCTCGCTGACGCCGTCGAAGACGTCATGGAAGGCGCTTACAAGGAACTTCCGTTTGTGGCCGTAGCGCAAGCGGTTTTCGCGCTCATCTACGCGCATAAAAAAGACGGTATCATTCCCGCCGGCGTTTTGAATCTCGGTCGCGCGGACGATTCCAGCGTCGTGCGCGCCGTGCTGATTCAGAACGAAAAAGCTTTTGCCATTTACGCGGGCAAACAAGGCGTGGACTGGCGCAAAATCACCAGCCAAGCTTGATTCCATTTCATCATCATGCCGATTCCATTGGTCATCACCCTTGTCGGCGCGGATCGCACTGGCCTCGTGGAATCCGTCGCGCGCGTCGTGGCGGAACACGAAGGTAACTGGCTGGAAAGTCGTATGTGCCGGCTCGGCGGCGAGTTCGCGGGTATTTTACGCGTGGAAATTCCAGCGGAGAAAAAATCTGCGCTGCTTGCTGCGCTGCAAAAAATTTCCGGCCTGAACGTTGTCATTCAGCCAACGCAATCGGCGGTGGCCGCATCTTCCGGCCGTCAGACCAAACTAGAAATCGTCGGCAGCGACCGTCCGGGCATCGTCCGTGAAATCACTGCTGCGCTTGCGCGGGCGAATGTGAACGTCGAGGAATTTTTTAGCGAACTCGTCAGCGCGCCGATGTCCGGCGAAACCTTGTTTAAAGCCAGCGCACGTTTGCGGTTGCCGGAACATTGCGACCTCGCCGCGCTGAAAAAAGATTTGGAAAAAATCGCCGCCGATTTATTAGTGGATGTTTCGTTCGTTGAATTGTCCGGCAAGTAATTTTTCGCCACCGAGGCACAGAGATACCGAGTTTTTATTTTTAGCATTTCTCTGCGCCTCTGTGTCTCGGTGGCAATTTTCTAAATTTTAATTTATCCTCCGCGCGATGTTTGAACTTCTTAAAACCGATACGACCACGAAAGCGCGACTCGGCAAATTGACTACCGCGCACGGCGTCGTGGATACACCGGTCTACATGCCCGTCGGCACGCAAGCCAGCGTCAAGGCGATGGATCCGCGTGAACTTTTGGAATGCGGCACGCAAATCATTCTCGGCAACACCTATCACCTGAACATTCGCCCCGGCTTGGAAGTCATCACGGCCGCCGGCGGCTTGCACAAGTTCATGAATTGGAATCTGCCGATTCTCACCGACAGCGGCGGCTTTCAAGTTTTCAGTCTCGCAAAAATTCGGAAGGTAAAAGAACACGGCGTGGAATTTCGTTCGCACCTTGACGGCTCGCTTTTATTTATCGGTCCGAAAGAATCCATGGAAATCCAGCGCGTGCTTGGTTCCGACATCGCGATGGTTTTTGACGAATGTCCGCCGCACGACGCGCCCGCGAAGGAACAGCGCCTTGCCGTCGAGCGCACCATCCGCTGGGCGCGCGAATGTCGCACGCAGCCGCGCGCGGATGGACAAAAAGTTTTCGGCATCGTGCAAGGCGGCAACAATCCCGCGTTGCGCGAGCAATGTGCGAAGGCGTTGGTCGAAATGGATTTTGACGGTTACGCCATCGGCGGCGTGAGCGTCGGCGAACCGGAGCCGGAAATGTTGCAAGCCATCGAATTTTCCGTGCCACATCTGCCTGAAAACAAAGCACGTTACGCGATGGGCCTTGGCACACCCGCGCAGATGCTTGAGCTCATCGCGCGCGGTGTGGATATGTTCGACTGCGTGTTGCCCACGCGCGTCGCGCGCAACGGCACGGCTTACACTCGGCGCGGCGCACTCGGCATCAAAGGCGGCAGCTACAAAATGGATTTTCGCCCGATTGAAGAAGATTGCGACTGCTTCGCGTGCAAACATTTTACGCGCGCCTACCTGCGGCATCTGCTCAAGGCGAATGAAATTCTCGGCCTGCGGATGTTGAGCGTCCACAACACGCACATGTATCTGAAAGTGATGGCGGACGCGCGTGCGCATCTCGCCGCCGGCACGTTTGCGGAGTTTTACCGGGAATTCATCACAAACTTCAAACCGTCAGAAAAAATTCTGGCACACCGGAAAAAGGAAAAAGATAAGCAGGCGGTTTGATACGGATCACACGGATTATCACAGATTAAATCCGTGTTCATCCGTGCAATCTGTGTCTAAAGAAAATTTGCAGGTCTGCCTTGGATGTGGCACTATTTTGTCGTCGAAACAACAATTTTTGTAAAACTATGAGCAAACCAAAAATCATCGCCTATTTGAAACCGTCCTGTGGTTGGAGTGCTGGCGTTCGCGCCATTCTCAAGAAATATGATTTGCCGTTTGAAGACCGCGACATCATCAATGACCCCGCGCAGCGCGCGGAAATGGTTGAGCGCAGCGGCCAGATGCTCAGCCCGTGCGTCGAAATCAACGGCCACATGTTGCCCGACATCAGCGGCGACGAAGTTGAAGCGTGGATGCTCGCGAACAAAATCGTGACGCCGAATGAAATCGTGCCGGACGCGCCGACCAATGAAGCGTGCGCCAAGCACAAACACCTTTACGCGCAGGCTTAAAATTTTAGGGTGGGGAACAAACGCCGCATCGGAAACCCCGGTGCGGCTTTTTCTTTCGTGAAATCACTTCAAAATTAAGTTAAACCTTTTCCATGCGAATCGTCTCCCGCGTCACCGCCATGCAGAAACTTGCGCTGCAGTGGAAACGCGCCGGCGTCAAAATCGGCTTTGTGCCGACGATGGGTTATCTGCACGCCGGCCATTTGAGCCTCGTGCGCGCGGCGCGCAAACGCGTCGGCAAAAAAGGAAAAGTGGTCGTGAGCATTTATGTCAACCCGACGCAGTTTGCGCCGACGGAAGATTTATCCAAATACCCGCGCGACTTGAAACGTGATTTGAAATTGTGCCGTGAAGCCGGCGCGGACGTGGTATTCACGCCGAACGACGCGGAAATGTATCCGCGCAAAGCGGAAGGAAATTATAGCACATACGTCATCGAGGAAAATTTGGGGCGCGCGATGGAAGGCGCGTCGCGGCCCACGCATTTTCGCGGCGTGACGACGATTGTCGCCAAACTTTTTAATATCGTGTTACCGGATATTTCCGTGTTCGGTCAAAAAGATTTTCAGCAGGCGGCCATCATCCAGCGCATGACGCGCGATTTGAATTTTCCGGTAAAAATAATCGTCGCACCGACCTTGCGGGAACGCGACGGACTGGCGATGAGTTCGCGGAACAAATATCTCGTGGGCGATTTGCGGCGGCAGGCGACGGTGCTTTGGTGCGCGATTCAAATCGCCAAGTTTGCCGTCCAAAAATCAAAATCAGTTTTGGCGGCGGACTTGAAATCGGATTTGAAAAAGTTGATTGAAATCGAGCCGGACGCAAAACTGGATTACGTTGAATTTTTTAATCCTGAAACTTTGCAGCCCGTGGCGCAGGTCAAACGCGGCACGCAGATGGCGCTGGCGGTTTTCGTCGGCAAGACGCGGTTGATTGATAATGCACGGCTTTGAATTGATCCGATATGCCTTATCCATTTTCAAATCGAAAAAGAATTCGCGGCTGGATAAGGCTGGCAGACAAAATCAACTATTTGAAAAATGCTCACCTCGAAATCAATCGAGAACTTTTAGGAAAATACGGCCGAGATTACGTTAAACTCGCAATTTCACCGTGGAGCAATTTGACACCAAGAAATCCACCATTCTGGTATCGCCGATTATTTTTGGATGCGCTCGTCGAAATTTATGAAAATTGGGACAGGCAGTTAAAAGAAATAGGTTCTAAATACTATTTGAAGATTTGGGTTTTCGACCCAAGATTTCATCGAACCCAAATTGTGGCGGCCATTGGAGAAAGAATCAGCTACTACGAAAATTTGTTTCTGGTAAATGAAAAATTACAGAACAAGCCGCCGAGTGAATACAATTCAAACTATTTCAAAACGGGAATGTTTCAATGGCAAAGTTGCTTTGACACTGAAACGTTAGCCGAAAAAGAGGATGAACTGGATAAGAAGAGCGTTGAGTTTTGTAAAACTCGTTCGGTTTTGACCGAACAAAAAGATGGAGATACAATTTATTTCGTGAACAAAGGCAATCTCTGGGTTGGCGAAAGAATAAAATGAAACAATTTGATTTTCTTGTTCTCGGCAGCGGCATCGCCGGTTTAACGTTCGCGTTGCAAGTCGCGCCGCGCGGGCGCGTGGCCATCGTCACGAAAAAAAATCGCGCGGAGTCGAACACGAATTACGCGCAGGGCGGCATCGCGTCGGTGACGAGCCAAGAAGATTCCTTCGAGTCGCACGTCCGCGACACGCTCGTGGCGGGCGCGGGCTTGTGCAAGGAAAATGTTGTGCGCACAATTGTCGAGGAAGGGCCGGCGCGGATTCAGGAATTGATCGAACTCGGCATGAAATTTTCCGAGCGCGAAATTCCGGCTTCGCACGGCGCGCACGAACTCGATTTGGGCAAGGAAGGCGGGCATTCCAAACGCCGGATTCTGCACGCGAAAGATGTGACGGGGCGCGAGATTGAACGCGCGTTGCTGGACGCGGTTTCGCGCCAGCCGAACATCGAAATTTTCGAGAACCACATCGCGATTGATTTGATCACGAGCCAGAAGTTGGGTTATGTCGGCGAGAATCGTTGTCTCGGCGCTTACGTTTTTGATAAAAAAAATAATCACGTCGCCACTTTTTCCGCGCCGGTGACGGTGCTGGCGACGGGCGGTTGCGGCAAGGTTTATCTCTACACGACGAATCCCGACATCGCGACGGGCGACGGCGTGGCGATGGCGTATCGCGCGGGCGCGAGCATCGCGAACATGGAGTTCGTGCAGTTTCATCCGACGTGTCTGTATCATCCGAAGGCGAAATCGTTTTTGATTTCCGAAGCGGTGCGCGGTGAAGGTGGAATTCTAAAATCACTCGATGGAAAAGAATTCATGGATGGCGTTCACCCAATGAAATCGCTGGCGCCGCGCGACATCGTGGCGCGCGCGATTGACAGCGAGATGAAAAAATCCGGCGCGGATTGCGTGCTGCTGGACATCACGAGCAAGCCCGCGAAATTCATCATCGAACGTTTTCCGAACATTTACGAAACGTGCCTGCGCTACGGCATTGACATCACGAAGGAGGCGATTCCGGTTGTGCCGGCGGCGCATTATCAATGCGGCGGCGTGGTGACGAACGTGGACGGCGAGACGGACATCGCGGGACTTTTTGCGGTCGGCGAGGCGGCTTGCACGGGCTTGCATGGCGCGAACCGGCTGGCGAGCAATTCGCTTTTGGAAGCACTGGTGTGTGCGCATCGCGCGGCGGAAAAAATCATTTCAAATCCGCGCCAGAAATCGGATTTGAAAATCCCGTTCTGGCAATCCGGCAACGCGACGAATGCGGATGAACTGGTCGTGGTGTCGCACAACTGGGATGAAATCCGTCGCTTGATGTGGGATTATGTCGGCATCGTGCGCACGAACAAGCGGCTGCAACGCGCGCAAAAGCGCATCGCGAATTTGCAGGAGGAGATTCACGACTACTACTGGAATTTCAATGTGACCGCCGATTTGCTGGAACTACGCAACATCGCCACCGTGGCGGAATTGATTGTGCGCTGCGCGCTCTTGCGGCCGGAGAGCCGCGGGCTGAATTACAATTTGGATTTTCCCGATTTGAATCCCGAATGGTCGCAGCGCGACAGCGTGGTGCGGCGGGGAAATTGAAACGCCGTTGGAAATTCAATCCCACCGAAATCACGCTGTGCCGAAATGTTTTTGCACGAGCTTTGGCACGGCAATCAGATTGCCAAATGCCCGGCGTCAACCAAGGAATTGTATTTGAGTTTGTTCGCGATTTTTCGCTAAAATCAGAAACACTTTATGGCCATCAAGCTTCGCGAACAATCCACCTGCAAATACGACCAAATCTCGCTTGGCGAAGTCATGCTCCGCCTTGACCCTGGCGAAGGCCGCATCCGCACCGCGCGGCATTTCACCGCGTGGGAGGGCGGCGGCGAATACAACACCTCGCGCGGTCTCCGCAAATGTTTCGGCTACAAAACCGCCGTGGCCACCGCGTTCGTGGACAACGAGGTCGGACATCTCATCGAAGACTTCATCATGCAGGGCGGCGTGGACACGGACTTCATCAAGTGGCGCGAAGACGACGGCATCGGACGCAGCGTGCGCAACGGTTTGAATTTCACCGAACGTGGCTTCGGCATTCGCGGCGCGGTCGGCGTGCCGGATCGCGGCAATTCCGCGGCGTCGCAACTCAAGCCGGGCGATTTCGATTGGGATCATATTTTTGGAAAAGTTGGCACGCGCTGGCTGCACACCGGTGGCATTTTCGCCGCGCTTTCCGCGACAACGGCTGAACTCACGATTGAAGCCGTGAAGGCTGCGAAGAAGCATGGCGTCGTTGTGAGCTACGATTTGAATTATCGTCCGTCGCTCTGGAAAACGATTGGCGGTCTCAAGAAGGCGCAGGAAGTGAATCGCGAGATCGCTAAGTATGTGGACGTAATGATCGGCAACGAAGAAGACTTCACCGCGTCGCTCGGTTTCGCCGTCAAAGGCGCGGAAGATCTCAAACACATCGAAACGGATGCGTTCAAGGCGATGATTGAGACTGCGGTGAAAGAATTCCCGAATTTCAAAGTCGCTGCAACCACGCTGCGTCACGTCATCACCGCGACGAAGAACGACTGGAGCGCGATTCTCTGGCACGAAGGAAAATTTCACGAGAGCCGCCAGTATCCCGGCCTTGAAATTCTCGATCGCGTCGGCGGTGGCGACAGTTTCGCAAGCGGCCTGCAATTCGGTTTCCTCGAATTCAACGACGCGCAAAAAGCCGTAGAATACGGCGCAGCGCACGGCGCGCTGGCCTCGACCACGCCCGGCGACACGAGCATGGCCACGCGCAAGGAAGTGGAAAAAACCTTCGGCGGCGGCGGCGCCCGTGTGGTGCGGTAAATCAAAATCGCTCAGCAAGACGGCGCTACCGCGACGCCTTGGCTGACCCGCAGGTCAACCCTACCACCAAAATAAATTTATGAAAACACCAGCGGAACTTTTTTCACTCAAAGGCAAAGTGGCGGTTGTCATTGGCGGCACGGGAGTATTGTGTGGCGAGATGGCGGAAGGCATCGCCATCGCGGGCGCAATGGTCGCGCTTGTTGGACGCGACGCAGCGAAAGCCAAAGATCGCCTCGACAAAATCACCAAGGGCGGTGGCACGGCGGAATTTTTCCCGTGCGAAGCGACTTCCAAAACCGCGTTGCAGCAATTGCTCGCGGATGTTTTGAAGAAATTTGGTCGCGTGGACATCTTGGTGAACGGCGCGGGCATCAATTCGCCGACGCCGTTTTTCGACATTCCCGAAGATGAGTTTGACCGCATTATCACGGTGAATTTGAAGGGCGTCATGCTGGCGTGCCAGGTTTTTGGCAAGCATCTGGTCGAACAAAAATCAGGCAGCATCATTAATCTCGGTTCGGCCTCCGGCCTCACGCCGTTGTCGCGCGTGTTCACTTACTCGGCGTCGAAGGCGGCGGTTCACAATCTTTCCAAAAATCTCGCGCGCGAGTGGGCGACGAGCGGCGTGCGCGTGAACATTTTGGTGCCCGGATTTTTTCCGGCGGAACAAAACCGCAAGGTGCTCAATCCCGAGCGCGTGGCGCAAATCATGGGCAAGACGCCAATGAAACGTTTTGGCGAGGCGCATGAACTCGTGGGCGCGACGTTGTTGCTGGCGTCGGACGCGGGCAGCTTCATTACCGGCACGGAAATCGTGGTGGACGGCGGCTTCGACGCGATGAGCATTTGATCTGGCCGCACAATTTCCAGAAAAAATTTTTCGCGATGGCTGATTCAAAGAATCTTCTGGTTCAACTGGCATCCATCGTTGAGCCGCTGAACTTGCCGTCGCTTTTTCCGCAACCGCAACCGTTGGAAATCGAACTCGGCTGCGGCGACGCCTCGTTTCTCGTCGAATACGCGCGGCGTAATCCGGCGATAAATTTCCTTGGTGTCGAGCGGCTGCTGGGGCGCATCCAGAAATTGCATCGCAAAGGCAGCCAGCTTGGACTGCCGAATCTGCGCGGAGTGCGGATTGAGTCCGCGTATTTTCTCCAATACCTGCTGCCGCCGCATATCGCCGTCGCGCTGCATATTTATTTTCCCGACCCGTGGCCGAAGAAGAAACACCGTCGGCATCGTCTCATCAACGAAGAATTTCCCGCGCTCGCGCGCCGCACGCTGTCGCTAGGCGGCATGGTTTATTTGCGCACGGACGACCCGGATTATTTTGCGCAGATGCGAGAAGTTTTCGACGCCGCGAAAGAATTTAAACAGGCGGAAACGCCGTTGGGACTGGCGGAAATCACCACCGACTTCGAGCGGAGTTTCAATGCGCAGGGAATCCCGACGTTGCGCGCGGCCTATCAGCTCGAAGGCAAAATTGAGAATGCAGAATAAAGAAATTTACGTTTGCGCGCCGCCGGGCTTCTTTCTGCATTCTCCATTCAAACGTCAATCACCGGACCGTCGCCGCCGGGATTTTTCGGCGGGCCGGGCGGCGGGCGGCGCTGGACGGAGACGCGCGCGTTGCCCGTCAGCACGTTCAGCGCGATGGAGATGATGCTGACAATCAGCGCGCCGATAAAAGCGTAACGAAAGCTGTCCACCTGAAAGCTCGGCTGCAGCAACTGGCCGACGAAATACAGCAGCAGCGCGTTGATGACGAGCGTGAACAGTCCCAGCGTGAAAATCAGCAGCGGCAACGCGACGAGCATCAGGATGGGACGGACAAAAGCGTTGAGGATGCCCAGCAATAATGCCGCGAACACGAGGTCTTTTGGCTCCTGATAGCGGATGTGGGGCGACAGAATCATCACCGCCAGCGCGACCGCGAGGGTGTTGATGACCCAGCTCTGCAAAAACCGCAGCGCCTTTTGCGTTTGGGGATTCATCGTCAAATACGCCCGCAAGATGCGGCACGGGAGGCGTAAAAACAAGGAACGATTTTGTTGGCGTCCCGCGCCGATTCCCGCCAGATTTTTGGCGGGTATGAAAACAATCTTTTTGGCAATTATTTTAGGTTCGGCGGTGACCGTGTTTGCGGAAGGCGTCGTGGCGCCCGATGCAAAACTACAAAAACTTTCTAGCGGCTTTCAGTTCACCGAAGGCCCGACGCTCGACGCGCACGACAATTTGTTTTTTGTGGATCAGCCGAACAACCGCATCATGGAATGGAGCGCGGACGGAAAACTCTCCACTTTTCTCCAGCCGTCCGGACGCGCGAACGGCATGATGTTCGACGCGCAGGGAAATCTCATCGCCTGCGCGGACGAACACAACCAACTTTGGTCCATCGCGCCGGACAAAACCGTGACCGTGCTCGTCACGAATTTTAACGGCAAATATCTGAATGGCCCGAACGACGTGTGGATTGCGCCCAATGGCGCGATGTATTTGAGCGATCCGTTTTACCGCCGCAAATGGTGGGATCACACGCTGATGGCGCTGACGAATGAAGAAGTTTTTTATCTTTCGCCCGACAAAAAAACTTTAGCGCAAGTGACGGGCGATTTGAAAAAGCCCAACGGCATCACCGGCACGCCGGATGGCAAAAATCTTTTCGTCTCGGACATTCGTGCCGGACAGACGTGGCGCTACGACATCCAGCCGGACGGTTCGCTCACGAATAAAACTTTTTTCTGCGCGCTCGGCTCGGACGGCATGACGATTGATGTGGAGGGAAACCTGTATCTCACCGGCCACGGCGTGACGGTCTTCGATAAAATGGGAAAACAGATTGACCACATTGATGTGCCGGAAAAATGGTCGGCCAACGTCTGCTTCGGTGGCGCTGACCACAAAACGCTTTTTATCACCGCGACGGAATCGCTTTATTCAATTCAGCTTCGGGTCAAAGGCGCGAACGCGGCGAAGTAGTTTTTGCGCGAAAGCACGTCAGGGCTGGCATATTTGTAGAAATCAGAATTAAAAAATCCAAAGCTCCGTTAAGAGCGAAATCGTCAGAATATGGCGCTCCTACGAAGCTTGATTTGCTTTGGGTTTGGTTCTACAAAGATGTCACACCGACGGCAAATCAATGGTCTGCTAATCCTTTATAAATTTCGTAAATCAAGCTGCCAAGCGGACCTAAAATAAGCACTCCAAAAAGAAAATTAAGTTTGCGACGCAGTTCAAATTCTTTCCATGTATGGCTCGGCCCGGTTTGAAATTCAATTCCCGGAAAACCTCTTTCAGTCGCGTATGAAAACAGCATATTTGCCGGCAAGATACCAAAAATTTCAGAAAAGAAAATGTGTTGACCGAATGTCGCCCAATTCCAATGAACTTCATGTGCCTCTCCGAATTTTAACAATAAAAAATAGAAAAGTTGTGCTATTGGCCATCCAATTAAAACGGCTAGCAAAGGAGATAACCAAATGCCATGCCTTTTAATAAAAGTAGATTGCTGTCTCACTTTAGTTAGCAGTTTTGAAATATTATTGTAGGCGAGATTTACCCAATCTTCATCTTCGCTTTGAAGCTCAATACAATTTGTCCAAGAATTCGCGCCTGGACTAATTGTAAATTCCACGTCGCGATCAGGAACGTCACAACTTATCCGAAGCCGCAAATGGTGAATCGAAGAATTTAATAACGGCTCAAATGATTTCGGAGGAGAATCAACCGATGTGGTGGTATGCGCATCCTCTGAAATACTCAAACGAAAAGTGTTTTCACGATATTCGCGCTTTGATTTTTGATAATATCCCGCCAACTGCTTAAGCAAAACGGCCAAATCACTGGTCGTAAAAATTCGATTTCGAATTGGAATTCGCCGTGTCAGCATATTTGCAATCTTTGCAAGAGATGCCTGATTTGCCAATCACAATTAAATTACCTCCTCGCCCGTTTTGATTTCCGATAACTCACCGGCTTCGCTTCGGATTTCGTGCCGTCAATCATGTGTTTGAGTTCTTTGATTTGGTCGCGGAGCAGCGCGGCTTTCTCGAACTGTAAATC
Organism: uncultured Verrucomicrobia subdivision 3 bacterium; assembly: GCA_903878805.1. Lineage (GTDB taxonomy): Bacteria > Verrucomicrobiota > Verrucomicrobiia > Limisphaerales > UBA11358 > UBA11358. Next base: position 122,461 of record CAIRJF010000028.1, on the reverse strand, counting down.
CTCGGCAGCTTTTAACATCTCGCCTTCGAGTTCGCGGATGGTTTCGGTCACATCCAAATCGGTCGTGGTCTCGCGCAACAGGCCGGTGGCCGCCGCGTGTTGGTCTTCCTGCACCGCCAGACTTTCTTCCACCGCGCGCACGACGCTGCGCGGCGTGATGTTGTGTTCCGTGTTGTAAGCGATTTGCCGCGCGCGCCGTTTTTCGGCCACCGCGAGAAATTTCTGGATGCTCTGCGTCATCACGTCGGCATACAAAATAACTTCGCCGTTCAAATGCCGCGCGGCGCGACCGGCGGTCTGAATCAAACTGGTTTCGCTGCGGAGAAAACCTTCCTTGTCCGCGTCGAGAATCGCCACGAGCGAAACTTCCGGCAAATCCAAACCTTCGCGCAAAAGATTTATTCCGACAAGCACGTCAAATTCGCCCTTGCGGAGCGAGCGCAAAATTTCTACGCGCTCAATCGCGTCAATGTCGCTGTGCAAATATTGAACGCGGATGCCGATCTCGCGCAGATAATCCGTGAGTTCCTCCGCCGTGCGTTTGGTCAAGGTCGTGACGAGCGTGCGTTCTTTTTTGTCGCCGCGCTTGCGGACTTCTTCCATCAAATCGTCAATCTGGCCTTTGAGCGGCTTGATGGTGACTTTCGGATCAATCAAGCCCGTCGGGCGCACGACCAATTCGGTGACTCGGCCTTGCGACCAGCCAATTTCGCGCGGCGCGGGCGTGGCGCTGACGTAAATCGTCTGGTTCTGCATCGCTTGAAATTCCAGAAAATTCACCGGCCGGTTGTCCAGCGCGCTCGGCAGACGAAAACCATGATCCACCAAAACGGTTTTGCGCGAGCGGTCGCCTTCATACATCCCGCCGATCTGCGGCACGGTGACGTGCGACTCATCCAGCACGAGCAGATAATCGTTCGGGAAAAAATCAAACAACGTCGTCGGACGCGAACCGGGCGGACGATTGGCTATGTGCCGCGAATAATTTTCGATGCCAGAGCAGAAGCCCATTTCCTCCATCATTTCCAAATCAAACTCCGTCCGCATTTTGATGCGCTGCGCTTCAAGCAATTTCCCATCGCGTTCGAACTCCGCGATGCGCGTGCCGAGTTCCTCGCGAATGGCGAGCAAAGCGCTTTTCATTTTCTCGCCGGTCGTTACGAATTGCTTCGCCGGAAAAATCATGTTGGCCTGCAACGATTCAATTTTGTTTCCCGTCAACGGCTCGAAGCGCGTCAGTTTCTCAATCGTGTCGCCGAAAAATTCCACGCGCAAACCGTCTTCGCGGCCAGCCGGCCAGACTTCCACGGTGTCGCCGCGCACGCGAAAATTGCCGCGCTCGAACGCTATGTCGTTGCGCGAATACTGCATATCCACCATGCGCGATAAAAATTGTTCGCGCGACAATTCTAGTCCGACGCGGATCGGAATCACCATCGCCGCGTAATCTTCCCTGCTACCGATGCCGTAAATACACGAGACGCTGGCGACGACGATGACATCGCGCCGTGTGAACAGCGACGCCATCGTTGAAAGGCGCATCCGCTCGATGTCGTCATTCACGCTGGAATCTTTTTCGATGAACGTGTCAGTGCGCGGGATGTAGGCTTCCGGCTGGTAAAAATCAAAGTAGCTGACGAAGTATTCGACGGCGTTGTTCGGAAAAAAACTTTTGAACTCGGCGTAAAGCTGCGCAGCCAGAGTTTTGTTGTGCGAGATGACGAGCGTGGGTCGGTTGATGTTCTTAATGACGTTCGCGATGGTGAACGTCTTGCCCGAGCCAGTGACGCCGAGTAAAGTCTGATGCTTCGCGCCGGAAATAATTCCGGCGGTCAGCTTTTCGATGGCCTGCGGTTGGTCGCCGGCGGGCGCGTAATCGGAAACAAGTTCAAACACGGTTTGAAAATAGACGTGAATTCTCGCGTGTCAAACGCGGCAAAAGAGAAGTTGAAACCGGCTTCGATTTCCGCAAGCATCTGGCTGCTCCCAATATGAAAATATTTTTCGCCTCGGTAATTTTCTGCGCGTCACTCATTCTGTGCCGCGCGCAAATGCAAACTGCCATTCCACTCTGGCCAAACGGCGCGCCCGGCGCGCTGGGCACTTCATCCAATGACATTCCGACGCTGACGCCGTATTTGTGCAAATCCAACGCCACGGGCGCGGCAATGGTGATTTGTCCTGGCGGCGGCTACGCGCATCTCGCGCCGCACGAGGGCAACGACTATGCGCTCTGGCTGAACCAACATGGTGTCACCTGTTTCGTCTTGAAATATCGCCTCGGCTCCGGCGGTTATCATCATCCGTCGATGCTCAACGACGCCGCGCGAGCGGTGCGCTGGGTGCGGGCGCACGCGAACGATTATCAGATTGACACGAAGCGCGTCGGCATCATGGGCTCATCGGCGGGCGGACATCTGGCGGCAACGCTGCTGACGCATTTTGATTTGGGCGATACGAATTCCGCCGACAAAATTGAACAGCAAAGTTCACGGCCGGATTTAGGAATTCTCTGTTACGCCGTGATTTCAATGGGCGAGTTCACGCACAAAGGCTCAAAAGAAAATCTGCTCGGCAAAAATCCTCCGCCGGATTTGGTGAAACTGCTTTCTAACGAACTGCAGGTCACCTCGAACACGCCGCCGTGTTTTTTGTGGACGACGTTTGAGGACAAGTCGGTGCCGATGGAAAACACGATGCTGTTTGCCGAAGCGCTGCGGAAAAATCAGGTGCCGTTTGATTTGCACGTTTATCAGAAGGGCGGACACGGCATGGGGCTGAAAGATAAATTTCCGTTTGCAAATCCGCATCCGTGGGCGGGCGACTGCCTGTTCTGGCTCAAGGAAAATAAATTCGCCAATTGAATCAGAACCCACGCAAATCCGTGCTGCTGCGCTTGGGCAACCCCGGCGCGGGTGTGCGCTTGAGCACGAGATATTCGATGCCAAGTTCTGCGCAGTATTCGCGCTTGCCGCCCTTGTCGCCATCTTCGTTGACAACGTAAATGTCCGGTTTCAGCCGGCGAATTTCTGGATCGGCGTCCACCCAGCCGGAGCCAGTGGTGACGAGTGCCTGCTTCACAAATTTGATTGAGCCAAGAACGTAACGCCGTTCCTGCTCGGACAACAGCGGATGACCTTCGCCTTTCAATAAGCGCACATTCGCGTCGCTGCCAATGCAAACATAAAGATCGCCGTGAGCAGAAGCTTCCTCGGTAAAACGCACATGGCCGGAGTGAAACCAGTCGTAGCAGCCGGTGGCGATAACCTTTTTTTTACCGAGCGCGGATGGCATCGGAGGGGGCTCGGGGAAATCTTTCAAGTCGTCCGCTGTGAAAACGCGGTAGGTAATTTTATTTTCTTCGGCAAAATTTTTACGTGCGGCGTTCGTTGTCATTTCGTAATCCGCCCAAATGTCCGCGCACAAATCTTTCGGCAGTTCGTTTGGATTAGCCGTTTCACCGATGGGAGTCACGCGGCGGACATAACGAACGGCTTCAAGAAAATAGAGCCGCTCTACCAGCGGAAACTTCGGCGCTTTGCCGGTTTGTTCCCGCAAAATTTCATCCGGCCAGAGCAGCACGGTCAACTCGCCGAGCTTCGCGGCCTCTTCGAGAAACCGCAGGTCGCGCGACTTGATGTCGTCAAACCCGCCGCTGACGATGACTTGTTTTGGCGCGGACATTTTAAGATTTAATTTTCAAAGCGAAGGCAATTTTGCCGCTGAATTTCTCCGGCAGCGAAACGTGGAGTCCATTTTCATCGCGCGTGAATTTCAATTTGCTCCACCAACTGCCGCCTACTAAACGCACGCTGCCGATTTGGCCCGGCCAGTTCGCGGAATTGCTCGCGAGCGATTTGATGGTGACTTTGCCATCTTTCGGAATTTCCAGCACGATGGCGTAAAGAGTTTTGCCGTCTTTCGATTGCGTAAAACGAATATCTTCCGGCGTGAACGGTTTTTTTTGCACGTCGGTCTGGCCGCCGAAATGACCTTTTTCCGCGACGACCGTGGACGGCCCTTCGCCAAAAGTTTTCCACGGGCGCGTCGCGTAAATCGCCTCGCCATTCACGCGCAACCACGCGCCGATTTCACTGACGATTTTGATTTCATCCGCGTCCGGCTGGCCGTCGCGTTGCAGCGGCACGCTCAACATGAGATTGCCATTTTTGCTGACGATGTCCGCGAGCATCCGCACAACGGACGCGGCGGATTTGTAACCGTGCCGCTGGAAAATCGCCTGATCATAATGCCACGAGCCGATGCAGGTGTCCGTCTGCCACGGCTGCGGCAAAATGCTTTCGGCCTTGCCGCGTTCGATGTCATAGACCATCGCCTCGCGCTGCGTTTCGTTCAGCCCTTTGTTGTTCATCACGGCTTCGTTTTGGCCGTGCAGCTTGATGCTGGAGTTGTAAAAATGCGCGGCGAGGTTCAACCCCACTTCATCCGAGACGCCGTGAAACGGCAGCACGCTGTCATCAAAATAAATCTGGTCGGGATGATAATCCTCCCAAAGCTGCTTTGTGCGCTTGAAAAATTTTTCCATATAGGCGGCGTCCGGCGTGCTGCTGCCCTTGGCGGGATCCCAGCGAAATTCCAGCTTGGTGCCGGGCTGGTGGCTCTGCGCGTAAAGTTCCTGCGGATCGAGCCCGTCCCACCAAAGTCCCTTGCCGGCGGCCTTCGTCAATTTGCCATCGTAAGGCACGCCAGCGAGCGGACCGTTGGTATCCGCGCCCTGCGCCGGTTCATACCATGACCACGCATGCGAGGCGTGGACGCTCACGCCAAAGCGTAGTCCGTTTTTCCGCGCCGCCGCCGCCCAGCCGCCGATCAAATCTTTTTGCGGGCCGAGCGCCACGGAATTCCACGGCTGGTATTTAGAATCGAACAAATCGAAATTGTCGTGGTGGTTCGCGAGCGCCATGAAATATTTCGCGCCGTTTTCCTTGTAAAATTTCAGCAGCTTGTCGGGATTAAAATTTGCCGCCTTCCATTCGTGAATTACATCCTTAAAACCGTTCGTGGACGGATGGCCGTATTCTGCGAGGTGCGATTTGTAATCGGCGCTGCCCTGCTGATACATACTGCGCGCATACCAATCGCCATGCTCTGGTTCACATTGCGGACCCCAGTGCGCCCAGATGCCGAACTTTGCATCGCGAAACCATTCTGGCGTCTGATAATTCGTCAGCGAATTCCAATCCGCCTTGAACGGCCCACTCGCAATCGGCGGTAGTTGCAACGAATTAGTTTGTGCCGTGACCGTGCCGAGTGACAGACCGAGCAGTAGTGCAGCGAATTTGATTTGATTCAGTTTCATATTTATTTTTGGGCGACACGGACATTGACTTGGAAAGCTCCCGGCACTGGTTTTTCAGAAACTACAATCAAGTAACCGCCGCCGCATCCGGAATACATCGCGCCGAGATATTGTTTTTGATACGCCTGTAAAATCGGCAGCAAATCCACGCGCAACGCCGGATGGCGGACGACGTGCGGCAGCAATTTTTCCCAACATTGCATCGTGAGATTTAATGACGCACCCAGTTTTTTAGCGTCCATTTTCACAATCGCTTGGTAGCAGTCCTGACCAGATTGGCCAAGTTTGGCAACCCAAGCGGGTGATAGATTTTTTACGCCGAGCGGCGAATAGCCGTTCGGCCGAGGCTCAACTGGAATCAAATGCAAGACGTAGCTCAACCATTTGGCCACGCGCGGCGAATTGCAAGATTCGATATGCGAAGTAAAAACGCCGCCGTGAATTTTGAAATCGTAATCCAGCCGATTCACGCCCGGATAAACCAGGCCAATCATGTCCTGCGAGCCACTGGGATTTTTTTTGCCGCGATTTTCCGCGTCGTAAAGTTCGCGCACCAATTCATCAAGGGGACGATTGGGTAATTTACCTTTCCACAATTTCATCGCGATGTGGCGCGTGCCGCTGGCGATGCCACTGCGATCCATCGGGCGAAAATCCGGTTCGATCTGCACCACGACCATCGAACCGGGCGGCTTGGGGTTGTGGCGCGAGACGAACGGCTGGTCAATCCAGCCGCCCGCGAGTTGCAGGCGGTTGGGAATGAAGCCGAGAAGTTTTTGGACCGGAGAAAGTTTCATGAAAAGCGCGCCACCTAGAAACAACGTTGCGCAAAAGAAAATTCCCCGGCCGGAAGTTCCGACCGGGGAATCAGGAAGTTTATCAGCCGATGCCCACGCGCTTGCCCTGTTTGCGCGCCTGATACTGGCCGTTGATCCACTTGTAGGTAATCGCCAGACCTTTGTCCAAGGGCGTGCTGGGTTCCCACTTGAGAACTTTTTTGATGAACGTGTTGTCCGAGTTGCGCCCGGCGACGCCTTGCGGCGCGTTCAAGTTGTAGGAGCGTTTCAATTTCTTGCCCGCGATTTTTTCCACCTTGCTCACGAGCGTGTTGATGGAAACGAGTTCGCTCGAACCAAGGTTAATCGGCGTCGCCACGAGTTCATCGCAATGCGTAATCATGTCGATGCCCTTCACACAATCGTCAATATACATGAAGCTGCGCGTCTGTTCGCCGTTACCCCAGATGTTGATGCTCAAATCTTTCTTATCAATGGCCTCGATCATTTTGCGGCACATCGCGGCGGGCGCTTTTTCGCGGCCACCGTCCCACGTTCCGTTCGGACCATAGACGTTGTGGAAACGCGCAATGAAAGTTTTCATGCCGCGCTCGTGCCAATATTCCTCGCAGAACATTTCGGAAACCAGCTTCTCCCAGCCGTAGCCGCGTTCGGCCATCGCGGGATACGCGTCGGACTCCTTGAGCGCGCGAACCTTCGGATCTTTTTGCAGCAGCGTGTTGTAAGCGCAGGCCGACGATGAAAAGAAATAACGGCGCGCGCCCGCCTTGTAGGCGGCCTCAACCATGTTCGTGTTGATGAGAATCGAGCGCAGGCATTCGACGCGAAAACGTTCGATGAAACCCATACCGCCCATGTCGGCGGCGAGGTTGTAAACTTCCACCGCGCCTTCGCACACGCGATGGCAATTCGCCTCGTTGCTCACGTCGAGGCACAAATTCTCAACGCCGGGAACATGCAGATACCATTCATACAGCGGCTTCTTGTCCACCGCGCGGATGTTGGTAAAGCCCTTTTTCTTGAAGTAAAGGGCGAGGTTGCCGCCGATGAAGCCACCGGCACCGGTGATGACGATCAGGTCGTCCTTTTTCAGAGGAGCGTCTTTTTCAACGACGCGTTTGGTATGTTCCATAAAATTATTTTTGTTTGGCTCGACTCACCCGCACGGGCCGCCCGTGATGGCTTGAATGTTCAAAGATATGTTTAACTGATTTCCAAAAAAGGGGAATGTCCACTTTTGATCAAAGCATATCCATTGCTGACTTTATTTCAAGACACCATTCCGCCGCCAATCACCGCGCACATTTCCTCGACAGCCGCGCGCGAAAAATTAAAATGCGGGTGTATGACTAAACCGACTTTGCTCGTTCTCGCCGCCGGCATGGGCAGCCGCTATGGCGGACTCAAACAAATTGATCCCGTTGGCCCGAACGGCGAGACCATTATTGACTACTCCATTTTTGACGCCATGCGCGCCGGTTTCGGCAAGCTCGTGTTCGTCATCCGCAAGGACATTGAACAGCAGTTCCGCGAAATCGTCGGCGCGCGCTTCGAGCAGCGCATCGCCGTCGAATACGTTTTTCAAGAACTCGACAAGTTGCCCGCGCCCTACACGCTGCCCGCCGGTCGCACCAAGCCGTGGGGCACGACGCACGCGATTTTAATGGCTGAAAACGTGGTCAAAGAAAATTTTGCCGCCATCAACGCCGACGATTTTTACGGCCAGCAGGCCTACAAAGTTCTCACGCAACATCTCACGAGCGGCACGCCGGACTACGCGATGGTTGGTTTCATTTTGAAAAACACGCTGTCCGCCCACGGCAGCGTGGCACGCGGCGTCTCCCGCGTGGACGCCAACAATTATCTCACAAACATCGTCGAGATGATGAAGATCGAGCCGGATGGCAGCGGCGCAAAGAACACCGAGGCCGACGGCAAGATTACCAAGCTCACCGGCGACGAGGCGGTCTCCATGAATTTTTGGGGTTTCACGCCCGCGCTGTTCCCGCAGCTTCGCGTGGAGTTCGAGAAGTTTTTGGCGAAGGCTGGCGGCGAACAGAAATCCGAGTGCTACATCCCTGCCACCGTGGGCGACCTCGTGACCAGCGGCCGCGCCAAGTGCAAAGTGCTGCGCTCGGCCGACTCGTGGTTCGGCGTCACCTACCGCGAAGACCGCCCGCAAGTCGTCGAGAGCATCCGCAAGCTGATTGCCAAGGGCGATTATCCGAAAAAACTTTGGTCAGCTTCTTGAAAGCCCGCGGCGTGCTTGGTCAGATTTTGGGTCCGGCCTTGTTTGCATTCCATTCAAACGTCAAGATGGGAAATGTTGAACTGACCGCAGCTCGCAGCTGTGGCGGCAAACATAAAAGCGGCCTTCGTTTCCGAAGGCCGCTTGGCATTTCAGTTCAGAAAAAATATCGGCAAGATTCAAACCTGCACTGATTTGAATTCACTCAAATTCCACGCGGCTTCACCGACTTCGTGCGCGAGGTGATTCAGTTCTTCAATCTCAGCTTTGGTGAAAAGCAAACCGTTGTGCTGTTTCGACAACGCGCCCCAGCGCGCTTCTGGCTGGCCGGGCAACATGCACTTCTCGTTGCCGTGACCCAGCACGTCTTCGATGATCGCCTTCACGTTCTGGATTTGCGAACGGCCTTTGACGTAGTCGTTGCCGCGCATCGCGTCGGGATGGATGACTTGAAAATAAAACGTCGAGCCGCGCTTTTCGCCGTCGCCGCCGCGCGATGTGCCGCGGATTTCCGGCAGCGAACCGCCGATGTAACCCGCGTAAAGTTCGTCAATCAAACCAAGTCCGTAGCCTTTGTGCGCGCCGAACGGCAGCAACGCGACGGCTTTGTTCGGATCGGTCGTTGGATTGCCCTCGGCATCCACGGCGCAACCGGGCGCGAGTTGTTTGCCCTCGCGTTTCATCACTTGCACGCGGCCCATCGCGATGGTCGAGGTCGCCCAATCAATCACAATGGGAAAACCGATCGCGTCCTGCGTCGGGAACGCCCACGAATGCGGGTTCGTGCCCATCGTCGGCGTCTTGCCGCCGAACGGCACGACTTCGGACGTGGCCGACGTGCAGTTCGTGTAGGCGAGATAGCCCTTGAGCGCGGCGTCCATGACGTAACCGCCGCCCCAGAGATAATGCGTCGCGTTGTCCACGCTGACCATGCCCACGCCGAATTTGTCGGCGAGCTTCATGCAGGTGTCCATCGCCTCGTAGGCGACGGCCTGACCGAGCTTGTTGTGGCCGTTCCAGATTTCGGCGGCGGCGAAGCGCGACGGCAGCTTCTCGATCTTGGCGCCGGGCGTCCAGCGGCCGACCTTGCTGCCGAACAATTCGTCGAGGTGCAGCGCCTTGATGGCGTTGTGCGTGCGGATGCCGTAATACGCAGCGCTGGCGCAGAACCGCGCGCCGGCGGCGGCCTCGGCGGCATCGTAACCGCGTTTCAAATAAGCCTTCGTGACGAGTGAATCGTGTTTTTCTTTGGGAATGATGTAGTAGGTTTCGGGCATAAATTAATTTGTTTTATAGAGCGGACTTTGGCCTTTGTTGTTTTTGAACCAACTATGATAACCGTCAAGTTCAGGCCCACCTAAATTGATTACAAACTCAACGCCAAAAATAGCTATAACCGCGTAAAACTCATTTCTTTCAGTAACCAAAATATCAAATTCGTGTAGCACCTCATAGCCACTGCATTCTGCATCTGCAAAAAGAAAGTCTTGTTTGTAAATTCGGCGGATATTTATTGGCCAAATAAGATTGGGGTTTCCTCGACGAACATACGCTCTCAGCTCATCCAGTTCAGGCATTTCAACAAGATCTTTATTCCAATCAGGATTTATGAGGCAACGGTGAGCTAAAATTTCTAAACCGATTTTTGCGATGAAACGGGAAGTCACATAATCGCTATCTGGAAGATCAGTCACTGGCACATAAAAATTTCCATTCGGATTTTTCTCTAATGAATCATCCAATTTTGTTCTGTCTTCCACGCTCGTAGCACCTACTAGCAATTTGCCAGCACCAGCTTGGAACAATTCTACTTTTGTTCTTAATTTGGGATATAAACCAATCACAGATGGGACGCGGCCTTTTTTATTTGGCACTTGCATCCAAAAGCGTGAATTACGCCCAAAAAGTGACTCCATAAACGGCTGCTCAACTTTGCTTGCAAGATAGTTGTTACATGAATCACAAACCCAGCCTTTCGGCAAAATGTGTTCCGTATTGCCAAGCGATTCAGGAACGATGTGTTCAACAGAAACACATGAATCTGAATTTTGTTTGCAAAAAATGCAACGCATGACAGTCATTGGTTCTACTCAAACCACTTTCTTCACCGGCACTTCGGAATTCACCTGCGCGATGGGTTTTTCGCCGTTCATCGCGAGGATGAGATTTTTCACGGCGCAGGTGGCCTGCCGCACCATGCTCGCGTAAGTCCGAAACGTGACAGACTCTTCTTCGGGAATAATGCGGCGCGTTTCGGGCATAAAATTTTTCGCAGATAAAACAAACCATGGCGGAAGGGGTGGGATTCGAACCCACGGTAGCCTTGCGACTACTTCTGATTTCGAGTCAGATGCCTTTAACCACTCAGCCACCCTTCCAACCGCTTATTATCAACAACTTACACCGTGTTTGCATTTCGCAATTTGACTTTTTGATACTGCAATCTGATACTGCCTGCGTGAAAAGCGAAAAATCACCTCCGCCTGACAAAAACGAATTGTCGTGGCAGAAAACGTCCTACGCGAACTTGATCCGATATGCACCATCAGGCAAATACTTTGCTCGAATCAGGGTTGGCGGCAAGCTAATTCGTCAAAGCTTAAAGACAAAAGTGTTGAGCGTTGCCAAGCTGAAATTGGCGGATTTGGAAAAGCAGGAACGATCAAAACTGGAGGGACAGCAAAGTTTGGTTGAAGGAACGGCATTTTTTCGTGATGTGGCCAAAGAATATGTGGAACGTCTGGATGGAATGCCAAACCTCAAACCACGAACCAAAGCGTATTACAAGGAGCGGCTGACCGCGATGCAGAAAAGCTGGCCGGAACTCAATGCCACGGATGTCCGGAAATTAAGTGAGAACGATTGTCGTCAATGGGCCGCCAAATACTCAAAGCACGCCAGTCCGACCAATTACAACAATACATTGATCGTCTTGCGCGCCATTCTCGCCATCGCTGTGGAACATGGTATTCGCTACGGAAATCCGGCGCAAAATCTAAAACGGGTGCGGGTGAACAAGAAAGAATTGACGTTGCCCTCTCAAAAACAATTTCAAGAGCTGGTTCAAGAAATTCGCCGTGTTCCTTTTGGTCCGGGGCTCGCCAGCGCGGATTTAGTCGAATTTCTCGCCTACACTGGCTTGCGAGTGAAAAGTGAGGCGGCGTATGTGACCTGGGGTGACTGCGATTTTGAACGCGGCGAGATCGTTGTGCGGGGAAATCCAGACACGGGAACCAAGAACAGCGAATCCCGCCGCGTCCCTATGATTCCTGATTGCAGACTGCTTTTGGAGCGGCTCCGTGCCAAGCGCGCGAATGAAAACCCGTCCGCAGTGGTTATGCGCGTCAGCGAATGTCAGGGCGGAATCACACGCGCTTGCAAGGTGCTTGGGGTAGTCCGATTTACCCATCACGACCTGCGCCATTTATTTGCCACAAGTTGCATAGAATCGGGCGTGGACATCCCGACCGTCAGCCGTTGGCTCGGACACAAAGACGGCGGCGCGCTGGCAATGAAAGTATATGGCCATTTACGCAATCAACATTCGGCAAACATGGCGCAAAAAGTTGTGTTTACGCAAGCATCACAAATCTCCGCCCAGGCTTCGCCGGTGCAAAATAACGATCTAAAATTAACGCCAAAGACTGAAAAAACTGCAGCCCAAGCGAAAGCTGCCTATTCCTATCCATGGTGGGCGTCGAAGGATGCAGCGGAAATATTTTGGGGGCAGGCCAATGAGCCGGTGCAAATCGTGCCGCCGCCGAAGCATCTTGAATCGGCCAAGCAGGCAATGGGGCGCGAAGTGTTTGAAGACGAACTGGCCGAGCCACAGACGTTGCTTGAAGAATTTCAGGAGCGCGTGGGAGAGGCAATCGTCGAAAAATTAAAGTCGAAAATTTTTCAAGAAAACTAATTTGCTGAATGGCCTTCCGATGCAACGACATGGCGATTGGCTCATCAGCGGGGGAAACCTCGCGGCAAATTTTCGCCCACCGGTTTTTTTGCCATTCCGCGTTGCCACTTCATTGATTCGTTTGAGACGCTGCTCATGCCGAAATCCATGAACTTTGCGTAGCTTCCAACAGTTGCAACGTGATTTGTGAAATTGAGCCAAACCGAGCGTGCCTCGCGCTTTAATTTTATGGCTCGCTCGCGCCGTCAATGTCGTGCGCCCTGTCGCCCGCCGCCTCCACATTGACTGCCCTCGCTTCGCCAAAACGGATTGCGCTTAGGAAGCACGCTCGGAGTCTGCTGTCTCGTTTGGAAATTATCGCGGGTGACAATCACGGCAATCGGCAACCTTGCCATTTCAAAAACTATTTCAAACTGACTTTGAAACCTTGTCCAAACGCACCTGCGTTAAGGAACGGAAATCCGGTAAAACTGGCTTGGCTTTCCCAAAGTTGGAAAACCGGCGTTGGTGAAATTTCCACTTGCATCAAAACGATTCGTAGCCGCCAAGAACCACGAAGCAAGCGGCGCGGTAATCGTGTCCGCCGATTGGAGTGAGTAGCTGATATCCGGGCCGCCGCCGGTGCCGCTGACAGAAACGCTGCCATCTGATTGCCGCTTGATGGAATTGAACTGCGGGCAGTAGGCCCACTGCCCATACAATTTTTGCACAATCGGAAATTGTCCGCTGCCGGCGGACTTATCCATTTTGTATTGGATGATGCCGCGAGTGACATGGTTCAACACCGCAGTTTGGGCGAGAATGTTCGAGTCCCGGACATAGTTGGTAGTCGGCCCCCAATAATTCGTGCCGCTGCCGTAGCCGCCATCGTAGATCATGGTGATCAGCGGAACATTCAGGCCGGGTGTGCCGGGATAATAAGTGCCAGTGCCGACAAAACTACCGCTCTCAACTTTTGTCCAAGTGCCAGCAGGCAAATTCAGCGCGGCGAGCACATGAAAATTGGAAACCGCTTTCGCATCATAGACCCGCGCGGTCAGTGTGGCCGAGGTTTTGCCCGCGAGCTGTGATCCGAGATCGAGAGTGAAATCCTGCACGCCATTTGTGCCGCTGACGTCCCGACTCCACACGGCCACGCCATCCACGAGGAGCTGCAACTGGTGGTATCCGGTCGTGGCACCGTTGTAGTCATCGAACACGCGGACGGGAAACGGGTATGGCACATTCGGAAACCCCGACGCATTGCTAATGGTCTGGCTCAACGCAGAAAAATCTCCGACAAGCGAGCGGGTGTTTGACGGAAGGTTCACCACGAACTGGCAGATTTGGCCGTTCATGATGGCGGCGTTGTTCGAAATCTGAAACAGTTCATCGCTGTAGTCGTTTTTATTCGTCCAGTTCAGGTAGGGAAAAATGACGCCGCCGCAAAATGGGCCGTAGGCACTGGCAAAGGCTGGGCAAATATCCTGGGTGAGAAATGATGTGATGCCGTTGTGCGTGAAGTCATAATTCACCGGCAGGAAAACCATGTTCGTGTTGATGGCATAGGCGGCGGCCACCATGTTGCTGACATAGGTCGGCGTGAAAAAACTTTCGTTGCCATTGAAGTCATCCATCGCGAGGCCTTTCAGCACCGGATAAGTCCTCCCGAGTTGCGCGGCAGCGGTCGCCCACGCGACATAATTGCTGCTGTATGGCACGGGACTCGTCTCACTCGGCGGCGTGAGATACAACCAGACATTCAGATTTGCCGCCTGTGCCGCCGGGAGAAATTCGAGGCGAAAATCATCCCAATCCGACGGCACGCTGTGCACGAGAAACGCGTAGGTCTTGATGTTGCCCGCCTGCAACTTTTGGATGAGCGCGGGCGTATCCACGTGATCGTAACCGTCCGCGCGAGTCGTGGCCTCGCGCAACGGCGCGGCGTAATCGGCGTAAATCGGGCCGGTCAGCCGGGCCGGAACCACCGCCATTACCGGCTGCGAGACAGTGCCGATGATGACGGAAAACAGAAAAATATTTATTGCCGCAAACGCCGCGCGAAACAGTTCGGCCGATAAATTTTTCCTGCTAGATTTCATCAAAACAACTCACTTCCGCTCACTCGGTCGGCGGCAGTTTGTAATCCTGATTCGTGCAGCCAGGGGGTTCCGGCGCGGGCAGCGGATTGAAAGGATCGTAATGCGGCATCTGGCGACGCTCCAATTCGCTCAAAAACGCTGGCAAGCGGTTCATAAAATCTGCCTCGTTCTTCCGCGCCGCCGGAGTCCACGCATCCTCGGCGATAGCGGCGAGGCGCGGGAAGATCATGTAGTCGGCGCGGCTGCGATCCGGCACAAATTCCGTCCACAGGCAGCCCTCGATGCCGATGATGTTTTTCTCTTTCCCCGGCGGCACATTGTCGGTGATGACCTTGTCGGGAAAATCATAGACCCGGTCAATGGAGTTGAAAATTTTCTTCCAGCGGCGGCCAACTTTTTGGAAATCATCCTGGACGTAGTTCAAATAAGTCGGCAGGCGCGGGCAGAGCACCACACGGTAATCGCGCGCCGCCGCTTTCGTCAAAATATTCGTCTTGTCCTGCCGCCACCAGAAAACGCCAGTGTATTTCGGATCAGCATCGGCGGCCACCAGTTCGTCCCAGCCGAGCGGCGTGCGACCAAGTTCATGAACGATCGCGGCCATGCGACGGTTAAAATAACCTTCAAGCTGCACCGAGTTCGTATAGCCGAGATCACGCGTGAATTTCACAATCGCCGGATCGTTCGTCCACTGCCGGTTGCCGAACCAGACTTCGTCGCCGCCGAGATGGATGTATTGACCGGGAAACAGATCACGCACTTCGCGCAGAATGTTTTTCAAAAATTCATACGTCTCAGGCTTCGCGGGATGGAACGTGTAGCCGGTCCAGTGGCCCATGCCGCCTTCGCCGATTTCTGGATAGGCCATCGTCGCCGCCGTCGCGTGGCCGGGCATATCAATTTCGGGAACGATGACGATGTGCCGCTGCCGCGCGTAGTCCACGATTTCGCGGACATCTTTCTGCGAATAAAATTGCGGCGCGGTGTTGGTGTGCTCGAAGTTGCGGCTCGCACCAATCTGCGTGAGCTTCGGATAACGTTTGATCTCAATGCGCCAGCCATAGTCGTCGGTGAGATGCCAATGAAAGCGGTTCAACTTCAAGCCGGCCATCAGGTCGAGAATTTCCTCCACCGACTGCTTGCCGTAAAAATGATCCGATTCATCGAGGAGAAATCCGCGCCACTCGAATCGCGGCGCATCCGTGATACTCACCGCTGGCAACGCGATGGAATTTGTGGTCGCCGATGACTGCGCGGCAGCCATCTGCAACAGCGATTGCGCCGCATAAAAGAATCCAGCATCGGTGGCTGCCCGCAGTGTTACGCGATTCGATGAAACCGTCAGCGAGTAACCTTCGTTCGGAAATGTTTCACGCAAGTCCTGCATAAAAACAATTCCGCTATCCGCCGCTCTGCCACCGTGAACCAGTTTGAGGGTTAGTCCTTTTCGCGCCTTCAGCCCGGACTGTAAAAAACTCGCCGCGTTTTTTTCGTCGCCGTTCTGGGAAAAGATTTGTTGTCCGTCATTCAAAGAAAACTTGCCGGCTAACCATTCCACTTCGGTCGGTGCGGGAATGATGCCGAGATTTTGCGCGCTGGCCGGTTGTGATATGCCGCTGGTCGCGAACGCAGCGATCAACAGAAAATTATGAAGTTTTGTTTTCATGGATAATTTTTTGGCTTGTTTCAGGTTATGGCAACCGCTTTGCCGGTTCGGATAGACTGCTCTTCGGCCTCGCAGATTTTGACCGCCTGTAACGCATCCTCGGCGGTCACAATGGTTGGCGGTGTCCCGGCTTGAATGGAGCGGATCATGTGCTGCAGTTCCCAAACATAGCCATCAGCGGAGCCGAGCTTCATGACCTTAGTCGATTTTCCTGGTGCAGTTTTAACCATGGCACCGACACCGCGTCGGCTGTCATAGTCTAAAGTCATCTTTTCAAAATGGATGGTGTAAGCCATCGAAAAACCGCCCGCGTTCAGCCAACTGCCCTCCGCATGAACCACCGCGCCGCCGTTCACGCGATACTGCGTCACCACATGGTCAATCGCGCCGCTGAATACGCTGCGCCCTGTCGAAAAAACACTTACAGGGCGGCCAAACAGAAATTGAACGAAGTCGGTGTCATGGATATGCAAGTCGAGCAGAGCGCCACCGGATTCCGCGCCATTGAAATAATGCTTTTGCCCCCAGGTCGGCGGGGCAGACACACGGCGAAACCTTGCCGTCAAAACTTTTCCGTATTTCTGTCCCGTCACCAGTGTCTTGAGGCCAGCCCAACCCGGCCAAAATCTCATGCACATGGCCGGCATAAAATAGCCCGGCGACTTCCGGGCCGCGGCGACAATTTTTCGCCCCAACGCCGAGGTTCGTGCCAGCGGTTTTTCACAGACAACATGTTTCCCCGCTCGCAATGCCGCCAGCGCGTGGGAAGAATGAGTCGCCGTCGGGGTGCATAAACTGACGAGTTCAACTTGTGGGTTCGCGAGCAATTCCTCAATGGTGCGATATACTTTGACCTCCGGTCCCAGCCAGATCGCATCCGCGCCGCCCGTGTTGCCGCTTGCTCCTACCAGCAAACCTCGAATCGGCACGCGTCGGTGATCTGCCAGGGCGATAATCCTCACGCCTTTGATTTGTTGATAAGCTTTGAGATGCGTCACACCCATCAAGCCAAGACCGACGACCGCCACGCTGACGGGCCGCCGGCTGGAACTATTTGTCATGGTGCGCTTCATTTTATTTCGTTTAAAACATCCAAGGTAGAAACGCAGTCAAGCTTCGCACTCGACGATAAAATACCGGCTGACATTGGCCGTTTCGACGATCCACTCATTGGCAGAACGCGTGCTCCCAACATGGGGCTGAATCAAATCAGGACTGTGCAATCTCACGCTCTTGAATTTTAGCTGCGAGTTCAGAGCCACCGTCCCAACCAGCGGCGTGAAAACTAATTTCTCAACAATGCGCTGCTTGGTCATTTGATTCTTCAAAGTCGGATGCAACGAGGTGACGACTTTGCCCGGTAGCGCATGGATCAACAGACGATTGCCGTCGCGGTATTGCCGCAGCATCCAGCCATCGGGCAGTCCGCTGATCTTGACACCGCTTTGATAGCGCGACTGCAACAGCGCCGCGACGGCCGCGCGCGTATTTTTGTTGGAGATTCGTTCCGGTCGCCACAGCAAACGTCCTTTGCTCACGGGCAAATCAAACCAGCCGTTCTGAAATGTTTTCTGAAACGATTCCGGCACGCGGCACTTCGTCAACTCGACCGGCGTTTTGAAATTTTTATACGGCGGAAAATTTCCAGGGCGATCCGGCTCGATCAATTCAACCGTCGCGCCAAATTCCTCCAGCCACGGTTTCGCTGCGGGATTGCCCTGCTCGTCGTAATAACCGTTTGGACCGGTGGCAATGACCATGCCGCCGACGTATAGAAAATCTGCCAGTTGCTTCCGCTGGACGATTGAGAGACACATGACACTGCTCAGGATCAGACAACGCGTTTTTCCTAATGATGGAATTTCGGTGACCACTTCGCACGGAAGATTCTCACGGGATAAATTTAAGCAGCTGGCATTGTAGTCGCCGCAATAATCACCTATGACTTCGCTGTAAAAATCGCGCGTGGCCCGAGAGAAAAAAATGGCGGTATCGGTTTCAGCCTCACCACGAAATAATTCCGAGTTAGTCTTCTCCCAATTGAAACCTTCACCGACCAGTTCAGAATCATCCGCAAGCGCGGCGAGTTCTGTTGGCGATGCGTCCAGCCGGCCTTTCACGGTGCTGAACCAGCAATCGGAACCGAGAAATTTGTTCACTGCCCAGATGAAAAATGCCGTGTCGGGAAAAAATCCGTAGCCGAGACCAAAGCACGGCGCGTTGTGTTTGCCCGCGATGTCCAGATGCAGCAACTGGCTCGGCACGCGCTCGTCCCAAGTGCCTTCGATGGCCGGCGTCTGGCCGACCATTTCGAGCATGACGTGATTGCAGCTTTGGATGAAATCCTGATAGCTCATGCCGAAGCTCGGCAGATAAAAATTGTCGCTGCTGGAGCAGCAGGTCAGCAGTGGGAAATTTCTCGGCAGCGCGTTTTTTACTTCCGCGAGAAAATCTGCCGGCGTTTGAAAACGCATTTTGATCCAGTCGCGAAACGCCTGGCTGCGACGGTTGCCCCAGAAACTAGTGTCACTCACCGGCGGCAGGTCGTGGCCGTATTCGCACTTGAATCGGTCGCGACAAAACTTGCAACCGCACGCTCGCCAGTCCGCGTAAAAAATCATGTCATCGCTCATCAACCCGTCCATGCCCGTGTCCGCGAGCAGTTTTTTGACGTAGGCGGCATAGCCTTTACGGAAACCGGGGTGGTTCATGCAAAATTGCTCGGCGGTGTAGGCCGGCACAAAAACCGGTGCGCCGGTTTCCACGTCGAGCATCCGCCAGTCATTGAGATGCGAGCCGGCAAATTCCCACGTCGCCGCGATGTCGCGCGATGGATAAAAGGGAACGTGATGACGGTTGCGCCGCCAGATGTCGAGCGCTTCGTCGCGATTGCGCGGACGATGCACGATGGTGGCAGAGTGATGATCGAACAAAAATATTTTGCGCTGATGCAATTCATCCGCGACAAACCGCAACTCATCATGAAATCGCTCCCACAACGGCATGAAATCCCAGCGCAAGTGCGCGCCGAAAACGATGCAACAATTCACGCCGCTTGCGGCGCACTGATCCGCGCGACGGCGAATCTTGTCCATCAACTCTGGATTCGGCCAGGTGAGATCGTCAAACGTCAGCCACCAGCCGATGGCGCGATAATGCGGACGGTCATTTTTTTCTGAGGAGCTTTTTGCAGCGGAATTTTCAATCGCAGACACCGCGACCGGAAAATTGGAAAGTAAACCCGCACTCAGCGCCGCGCCGCCGAGCGTTTGCACGAATGAACGCCTCGTCCAACCGTCGCTAGTTGACTGCAGTAGCGGCAAAATATTTTGCTTCGGCGAAGAGTTATTGAAATTCATTTGTTCTGCACCATATCGTTCGAAAATTTCGCCTCCAGTTCGCGCACCAAGTCCTGCGCAGCGGCGGCAAGTTGTTCGAGTCCGCCCGCGCGCAGACGGAAGCCGCCGTAAAAAAGATGCGCCACATCCACTTCGTAGCCGCCCTCGGCATAAGCTGCGCGCGTCGGTAGGTAGCCCACATCGCCGTTGGCATAGCCGACGAGATAAATCTGTCGTCGGGATTTTTCGCGCAGCCAATCGGTGAATTCCGAGAACATCTCGGCATTCGCGCCGACGAAAATCACTTCATCCAAAAGCACGCCGAACAACTCGGCTTCGTGCTGACTCGCGTCGTTTTTTCCGATTTGTTCTAACAGTGTCGTGCGCCAATGCCCGACGACACGTCGGTATCTGTCGCCCCATTCCGCGAGCGCTGCGGCGTTGCGTAGAGCTTCATCCGCGAAATGATTGATCCCATTCGCATCCAATGTTTCCAAAGGCAATTTAAGGTTTCGGTTCAGCAGTTGGAGCGTGGGCTGAAAATTTATTTTCCCAGCTAGCAACAGCGGTTGCACCGCCTCGGCAATTTGCCGGCCCCACAACTTCACCTGCTCAAACGAAACATTTTCTGCCGGTGGATTTAAATTGCCACACGCACCGTTGGTCAGCAAAACCAGCGGACGGCCGAGCAATTCGCGCGAAAGTTGTTTAGCCGCTTCGCCGAAAATGTCCGCGCTGATGTATCGGTTCTTGGACCCGAGCGCGACCGGATGCAGGGCGTAATTCACCAGCACCGCAACAAAGCTGCCGTTGCTGCGACGAAATCCAATCGCGGCAACGCGCGGATCCGTATGCGGTGTTACCGTTTGGCGGCGATCCACGGCGAGTGGAAGCTGACCTTCCACACACGTCAGGTCGACAACTTCACCTTGTGCCACCGCTATTTCCGCCGCCCGGCGAAAACTTTTCTGCAAAAACTCAACGTAGACCGAGTCGTATTCGCCGCACTCGCGCAGGTGAATCGTCGCCGGACCCGAGTGCGTGTGCGTTGCGGAGAGCATCACCTGATGCGTGCCGAGTCCGAGTTTTTCATGCGCCCAGCGACGGAATTCCAAAACGATCGCACGATCGAATCCAATCAAATCGCAATGAATCCACAGCAGTTTGGTTTGCTCGGTTTCGATGAAAAGCACCTTCGCAAAAAGCTTATCTAGCACGCCGGTCGAAGGCTGAACCCGGGCAGCAAAACCAGAAAGCTCCACGCCCGGTTGGGGCGTGATGTCAATCTGGGCTGTGCCGAGTTTCATCATTTCAATTCGACAAGTAGGTGGCGGTTTTGGTGGATTTTTTCAAAGGCGCAGGCGATGTCATCCATGTCGGACAAACCTCCGAGAAAAATACTTTGCTCCAGCCACGCGCCCTGTTCGCCGCAAATTTTCTCACAATTCGGGCAGCTGACTTTGCCGTAGTCGAGTCTGGTCTTGGCATCCGGTAGATATGGTCCAAAGGCATTATTGAGGAACAACGGCTGGCGATATAACGGAATAGCGTAGCCGCCGGAAACGGGAACGCCTTCCGCCGCAAGCGCCTGAAGAATGACCGCGCGCGATGAACCAAATTCTTCCGCCACAATCCGGAACAAAAACAGATGATACGCGTGGCGCGTGGTTTCAGCGGTTCGGCGTTGCGGGTAAATGCCGGGAATCTTGCTCAGTTTCTCAGCCAGATATTGCCCATTGCGATCGCGGGTCGCGGTTTGTGCTTCGAGACGATTCAATTGCGTGTTCAGGATCGCACCCTGAAATTCACCAAGCCGATAGTTCGCTGATATGACGTGATGCTCATACCACAAACCACCCGTGATGCGGCCGCAGTTATGGATGGAGCGACAAGCCTCGGCAAGCTGGTCGTCGTTTGTCGTGATAATACCGCCCTCGCCGCTCGTGAGATTTTTTGACGATTGAAACGAGAACGAGCCCATGTGTCCGATGGAACCGAGTCCGCGATTTTTGTAGGACGCACCGTGTGCGTGCGCCGCGTCTTCAATGACCAGAAGGTTGTGTTTTTTTGCAATCGCCAGGATGGCATCCATATCCGCTGGTTGGCCAGCCATGTGAACCGGAATGATCGCACGTGTCTTCGGCGTGATCGCTGCCTCGACAGATTGGGGATCAAGGTTGAACGTCTCCAGATTGACGTCGGCAAACACTGGGACGGCATTTGCCTCGACCACCGCCGTCGCCGTTGCGAGAAATGTGTAAGGCGGAACAATCACTTCCTCCTCGGCTTTGATTCCCGCTGCCATCAAGGCAATGCGGAGCGAAACCGTGCCGTTCACCACGCCGATGGCGTGTTTACAATCATGCATCGCCGCAAAGCGGCGCTCGAACTCCGACACTTCTTCGCCGTTGAGCTTGCCCCATTTGCCGGAACGCAACGCGCCAAGCAACCGCTGTTCATCGGTCTCGTCAAAAACCGGCCAGCTCGTAAATGGCTTGGTGCGCGTTTTACTTCCGCCAAAGATAGCCAAAGTTTCAGTCATAAAATCTTAAGGATATTTCGCGTTGAACTTCTTTTTCACTTCCGCAATGTCAGCGGCAAGCGTCTTTTTTTCGGCGTCATAGCGATGCGGAAATTCCTTTTGCAAACGCGCGGCCAGATTTTCCAGTGAATCGAGATACGCCTGCGCCGCGAAACGTGGTTGCGTCAGCGCGAGGATGCTGTCCATCTGCGCGCGCACGGGGTTGTAGGCGGTTTTCTTTTTGCCGCCGCCGGGCGTCAGCAACATTCCCGGATAAACCTCGACGAGATCGCGCAACACTTCACGTTGCGACGGTTTATCGGCTTGCAACAAAATTGCCTGACCGATGGAGCGCTGCGCATCGTAGGCACGCGGGTTGTAGGCGTAGTCCGCGCACGTCGCCAGCGGGATGCGGTTGATTTCATTCTGCTCTCGTAGCGGATTGCTCACGTAGCCGTCAACGACTTCGCATACGTCCGCGTCGCGATCCGTCACCGGGCCGAGGTGCGCCGTGGGATGCCCATCGTTCACCGGATAATTGTCCCACAGAAAAATCCGGTGCTGCACGAAGCTGTGAAATTTTTCCGCCGCCGCGCGTGTGACTTTACCGACGACCTCATCGCCGGTCCAAAAAACGTAAATGGCTTTGTCGAGTCCACGCGCGAGTTCTTCGAGATATGCTTGCTGATGGGGCCGCGTGCCGTCACCCCAATAATACGTCGGGCAAAAAATCATCTGCGCCTCCGGGTCTTTGGCGCGCAGGCGATGAAAAATCTCGTTACAGACCTTGGCTTGCGTGGCAGCGTTAATGCCATTCGTCGCGTCGTCGAGCGCAAGGTTGAACCACTTCACGCCTAGACTTTGCATCCACGCGTAATGCTTGAATAGCAGATCAATGCTTTCCGAGGATTCCTCGTTCACCGTGCGCTTGCTGAACAAATTGGGATTCATGCTGAAACAAAATTGCAAACCGTGTGCCTGCGCGGAGTGCACGACTTTTTCGTAAGCGGCCTTTTTCGCGGGCGGTAAATCTTCCCACCAGCGATTTGCGTCGGGATCGTTCCACTTCGCGTAATGCTCGATGTCAAACATCGAAAGATAGCAGTTCATCAGGAAATTCATTTTGTATTTCGCGATGAACGGAATCTCGGCGAGATATTGCTCCGGCGTCCACGCCCAGCCTTTCGTGCCGCGAATTTTGAATCCGGGCTGCGCGCCAGCAGGCAGTGGCTCGGGAAACTCGCGTTTGGCCGAGGGAAGTGTGAATGAAAAATTCGTGTGAATGTCGGCAGTCGGTTCGAGTGCCGACACGCGCAACGCAGCGGTAGCGATTAGCGGTAGCAGGATGGCTAAGCGTTTCATCGCGCGGCCTCGGGTTCGATGGTTTCAATCAACTTGGCCGCGCGGGACTTCAGCAGAATTCGCCGCAGCAGCCAGGCCCCGGTCACAACACAACCGGTAATGCTCATAAAAAATCGCGGCCAATCGCCAACAAAAATGGCGTTCGTCGCCAGCACCAAACCGAGCGACGCGATGATGCCGAGTAGCGAGTCCCAAAACATCTCAGCGGTGGTCGGTTCGCCGATATCAGGCAAAGGCACTTCGTCGCTGATTGGTTTCCAAAATCCCGGTGGACGGCAACGTGCATAAAATACTTTCAAAGTTTCCTTCGATTCCGGCGGCGTGAGCAGCGTGACCGTGATGAGCACCATTATGCTTAAACCAAACAACAGTCCAAGACCCTGCCACATTGGTTTGCTTTGAAAATCTAGCGTGAACCAGACGATGATGGCGAGCGGCAGACCGAGGACGACGGCGGCAAGTTCGCCCCAGACGTTAAAGCGCCACCAAAAAAAACGGAACCATGACAGCGGCAAAAGGAAAACGACCATCGCCGAATTGATGAAGAGAAACCAGCTCACCATGTTGTCCACAAAGAGAATCGTGACGGTCGCGGCGAAGAGGAATAAGGCCAGTGTCGTGAGCCGGCTAATCCAGACTTTGCCTTCTTCTTTGGCGAAGCGTGCTGGGAGCAAGTCATTCACCACAAAACTTCCGCCCCAGTTGATGAGCGAACTCAACGAGCCCATGAATGCTGCGACTTCTGCCGCGACGAGCAGGCCAATGAAACCGTGCGGGAGATTGGACGCCTTGATGAGTTCACCCCAAGCGTGCGCCGGGTCTTTCAACATGGTCGAGCCAGCCGGCATCGAGCCGAGATTCTTCTCCAAATCAGAAGTCCAGAACATCGACATGGCCACTATTCCCAAGCCAATCAGTGGCAACGTCCGAACCGACAGCGCAAGAAACGAATTGAATAATTGTCCACCAACTGCATGACGTTCGTCGCGCGCGGCCATGAAACGTTGTGCGGTCATGCCTTCGCCCGCAGTTGGCGAACCAGCGAAGAACCAGCCCTGCACAAACAGCGCGACCAACGTCAGCACGTCAATCGAGGGTGTCGGAGGTGTTTGCACAAGACCTGACGGGCGAATCTGTTGGACGTGCGATAATATGTTTTGCCAACCGCCATTGTGCGAGATCGCCAGCACGAGAAACACCGTGCAGCCAGTGATCATGATGCAAAACTGCACCACATCCGCATACACGACGCCCAGCAATCCCCCGAACATCGTGTAACAAACTGTGATGCCGCCAAAAATCAGTAGGACTTGCCAGGTCGTGAGCGGGCAGAGAGGCGCAATCGTCTTTGCGAAAAATCCGGTGATGTAGGCGATGATGAGAACCGCAAACCCGAAGCAGCAAACGAACGCGTAAATTTTCCGCGCAACCACAGCGGGTTTTCCACCGTAACGAAGCGAGATGAGTTCCGCGGTTGTGACGATTTGCATTCGCCGCCACAGCCGCGCCCAAACGATAGCAACGAGCGGCATCCACACAATCCAGCTCGCCCACCACAGCCAGTTGCCGGACAGACCGAACACGAGCACGAGCATCACGAACGCGCCCGTGCCAGAGCTGTAAGTCGCCGTGTTCGAGAGTCCGATGGCCCACCAAGGCACGTCGCGGTCGCCAGCGAAGTAACCCGCCGCGCCTTTCTTCGAAGATCGCCGAGCAAACAGCAGGCCGACAGTGAAGACAAGTCCGCACGATGCCGCCACGACGAGCCAATCAACGAAGTTCATGATTTTGCAGCTACGAACACAGGCTCACGGCTTGACGCTGATCAAATCGGAATGCGTCTGGCCATTCTCGGTAATACGTGCCAGGAAATACGCCGTGCCATCGAGGCCGATGCAGAGAGAATTCACATAGAGCGGACGCTGGCCATTCGGATAATAAATTGCGCCGCGATCTTTGCTCACACCGGCTTCAATGTCGTAGGTGACCAGATGTAAATCTTCTAATCCCTTCGCTTCACCCATCGCAGTTTTGGATTTACCTGTGAGGCGCTTGCCGTTTTCGTAAATCGGGCCGCCGGTCAGGTAATAAATCGTTTTGCCATCGTGCGCGAGACCGAAGCCGAGGTAGCCGTAACTGAATTGATCGAACATACCACTTGCTTTGGAAGGATCCGAAGTGATGCGGTCGAGCACCTGCACCTGTTCCGTCTTGGGATTGAAGCGAAAGAGATAGCCGGAATTGCCGTGCACGCCGTAGATCATGCCATCGGCTTGACGATAAAATGTCTGCCGCCAATTGTAACCCATGTGACCAGGCGAGGTGTAATCGTAGATGCCGAAATAATCTTTCTTGAGATTGTCGCCCTTTACTTTTTCCACCGTATCACTATCAGCGCGGTATCGAAAAATGTCGCCTTCTGAGGTGGTAAAATATGCCGAACCATCTTCGGGGTTCACGCAAATGGAGCGACAAATCGTGCGATAGTCCGCCCCCACGCCGTCTTCGCCGAGCGCGCACATCTTACCAAAACTTTTCAGGTCGTGCTTTGCGTAATCGTAGCGGAAGAAAATTCCGCTCGGCCACGTCAGCCCGAAACCGCGTCCGCGTTTTGTGTCTATATTGAAGGCCAGAATGCCTTCCTTATTCGGAGCAATAGCGTAATCCTCAAATTTGCCACTCTTCAGATCATACGCGAGCAGATGGCCGCCGGGATACGCGGTCCAACCCTCCGGCGGAGTGCCCATCGCTTCTTTACCGTTTATGCTGCCGTAGAATCCGAGATGCGACGCGAAGAATAATTTACCATCCGATTCAACAAAATTGACGTGGCTCTTGCCCTGCACGATGGATTTCTTGTCCTTCTCGCCGCACGTCTCGGTGAGGTCGGAGATGAATTTCACTTTGTCCGTAGCCGGGTCGTAACAGAACATCCGCGCGCCGACGTCATATTTATCCGCGCTTAGGACGTAATAAATTTTTCCGTCGCTCGCGCAGCCCATGCTGTTGTAGGGATCGTGACCGTCGGGAAAACCGGAATCGTGCGGGATGCCGCTGAGCTTGTGCGCTGGCTGAAACGGATCAGCGGCGAACGCGGCACACGCAGCCGTGAGTGCGAGGGTGCAGATGAGTTTGGCAGTTCGTTTCATAAATTATTTTTGGGTTGAAGATTTACGGGCGAGTTTCACGCCCTCGGTGGTGGTGAAATATTTTGCGATCATGTTCGGTTTTTCCCAGGCGGGCAGCGACTTGGGATGATGCACGTAATCGAGAAAACGGCGCGTCAACAAGGCGAAATGCGCTTCGTGGCCGATGCGCAGCGCGTCAGGAATCATGAGTTGGAATTCATCGCCGTGCGATTGTAGCGACACGCCGGGATAATTCTTTTGGAGCGCAGCAATTTTATTTTTTAACGCGGCACCAACTTCCGCCTTAAACTCTGGCGCGGTCGGGATGACATAAACCATCGGTAGATAGTTTTCCTCTTTGCCCTGACGAAACTCGACGCGCGATTTCGAGCCGCGAAAAATGGCGAGTTCCGAATCCTTGCTGCCAGCAGGTGCTTCGTAGCCCCACTTCACTGTGAGCTTCACAAAAACGCCGCGCAGCTGATACGTCAGCGTGTCATTGGCGAAATATTCCAAATAACCGCTAGGGATAGATGGCTTCAAATAGTAGGGGAAATTCGGCTCACCGGTGACACGTTGAAATTGTGCCAGCGAAATCTTCGTCGGCCAGCGACTCGCGCTCGTCAGTTGGATGTCCTTTTTGAAATCAATCGCCTGCTCCGGAAATAAAGTCCATTGCACAAGGTCCACGAGATGCGTGCCAATGTCCGCAAGCGCTTCGCCCTGTTGTGTGATGTCGAAATACCACGCAGGTCGCAACAAAGGCACGCCTGCGACTTCCTTCAGCAGATAGTGAACGCTCTCCATTTCCACGGCGGGCTTCGTCGCCGAGCCCACCTCCAATTGACCAAACACAGCTTCGTCATTCACCAGTTCGCGCGGCAATTGGCACGACACTTCAAACCGCTGCGTCATGCCGTCATAAGCGATCACGCCATTTTCATCTGCGGAGTCGAGCGTCGTCGCGAGTTTTGGAAAATCTTCCGCCTCAATGATCCATGGTTTATCCGCCAGCACGTTGAGCTTCGCACCGACCATTCTTTCTAGCGCATCAATCTTGCCGCGATTTTTTCCCGACACTATCACGACGTTGCCAGGTTTTTCCGTGAGCATTTGCGCGAGCGGATTATCATTCGTGTGGACCACTTCCTGCCAGTCTGTGGGATTTACTTTGCGCGTGTTAAACTGCTCAATCCGCTTGAGGTGCGCGTCCAGAGCGCCACCAGCCTTGGCATAAACATCTACGCGCTCTGCAACGTCCGGCTGCATCTCCTTCTGGATGAGCGCCGCGTGAAAGTGCGCCGGCTCAAACGTCATCAGACGGACAGGCGCGTTCGTCTCAGCGGATGCTCCGAAGCTCATGGCAAAAATGGCGGTGACGATGAAGCGCATGAGTCAATGGTCTTCAAGCCTTCGCGAGTTCAGCTGCGTGCGTTTGGATTTTCTTTAACGCCGCCACGATATCGTCCATGTCCGCGCGCGAACCGAGCAACATATTTTGCGTGAACCACACCGCCTCGTCGCATAGCTGGTCATTCGCGGGACAGCGCGTGCGGTCGGCCCAGCCCACCAAAACGTCCGCCGCATATACCCGCTGATAAGACCGGGTTTTGAAGGCGTTTTGAATGAATGATTCCGTGTTCAACGGAGAGTAACCGCCAGAACACGGAATGCCTTCCGCCGTAAGTGCGGCCAAAAACCTCGCGCGCGTCAGGCCGGAGAATTTTTCCGGGTCGTAACGGAACATGAACAGGTGATGTGCACTGCGCGTGCAGCCGTCGTAATTTTTCGCGGGCACGAGGCCGGGAATTCCCGCGAGTTGTTTCGCGAGATATGCCGCGTTGGCTTCGCGCGTCTGCGACTGCGTTTCCAGCCGCGCCATCTGTGCGAGCAGCAACGCACCTTGAAATTCCGCGAGCCGCAAGTTCGCGCCGCGCGTGCCGCGATAGGTGAAATTGTAGCTCGCCGTTTTGCGCGCGCGGCAGTTGTTGTGGAACGAGTAAAGGCGCTCGGCCAGTTCGTCGTCATTCGTGATCACCGCGCCACCTTCGCCCGATGTGAGGTTTTTGCTCGCCTGAAAACTGAAGCAACCGGTCACGCCGTAAGTCCCGACTTTCTTTCCGCGCCACTCGGCGAGATGCGCCTGACACGCGTCCTCGACCACCGGAATTTTACGGCGTGCGCCAATTTCCAAAATCGTGTCGAGGTCTGCGGGCGAACCGCCGACGTGAACGGGCATGATTGCCACGGTGCGGTCGGTGATGGCGGCTTCGACTTTTTTGGCGTCAATCTGAAACGTCTCCGGGTCGGTGTCCACGAACACCGGCAATGCGTGGTGCATCAGCACAGCGTTAATGGTCGCGACAAAGGTATAAGGTGGCAGGATCACCTCGTCGCCCGGCCCAACATCGAGCGCGCCGAGCGAGGCTAGCACCGCGCTCGTGCCGTTGGCGGTGGCGACGCAATGTTTCGCGCCGGTAAGCTTCATGAAAGCGTCCTCAAACTGATTGACGTGCTGGCCCTCGCCGCGAAACCATTTTTTGCTATGTAACACGTCGAGTAACGCCTTCTCCTCGGTCTCATCGTAAACCGGCCAAGTCGGAAAAAGCGTGGTGCGAACCGGCTTACCGCCGAGCTTCACGGGCAAGTCGGTTTCGGCGGCGAAAATATTCGGCACGTTAGCACTGAACATTCCTGCGACGGCGGCGTAACGCAGTGCCACCGCGCCCGCGCCAGCTTGGGTCGCGGATTTGAGAAAGTTTCTTCGGTTAAGATTTTTTTTCATGGGTGAAAATGTTGCGGTCATTTCACTTTGATTTTTTCTCCGCTGACCATTGCTCAAAGAGTGATTTGATGACGTGATATTTTTCAGGACTTTTGTCCTCGTATTGATGGCAGAAGATTAAGACACCGTCCGCACAGCGCCGCGAAATCGTCATTACCTGCCGCACATATTCGGGCGACGAGTCGTTTAACTGGGAATGTTTCGTGGCATACACATCCACAAACACTGGCACGGACGGGCCGAAATCCTGACGGAAGACGGCGATTTCTTTTTCCAGCGTGTCCCAGTCGGTCAAATTCCTCTGCCCCATTTCGTGCCGATAAGGAAACAAAATACCGTCAACATAAGGCCGGTATTTCTCCACAAGCGCGGGCTTCATCTGCTTGAAGTAAAGGCACGGCACGAACGCTAGCTTGGAATTTATCGCGTGCGAAACTTCCACCATCGCCTTGATGTATTCGCTCGTGAAAATTTTCGAGTCATAGGAAAAATCATCAATGCTCCATGCAACCAAATTAGGTTCTTTCAAACTCAGCTTTGCCAACTCGATGGCCCAGCGATGAAAATCCAACTGAAAAGGTTCGGCGAACGGCGGTTCGCTCGGGGGCACGAGCGTCACCCAAACTTTGATGTGATTCGCTCGTGCTAATGGCAGAAAAATTTGCAAATCATCCCAGTCGGTCAACGCGTGGTGAATCAGAAAGTTGTAGGTGTTAGCCTTGACCTTGACGAGTTCTGCGACGAGACGGTCGGTGTCCACGCGTCGATCGGCTAAACGCGGTTCCGCGGCGTAAGTGCCGAACGTGCCGGACAATAGTTCGATCCGCTTCCGTTGCGCCGATTTATTTTTCGAGTGCTGTGTCGCGCAACCGCAATAACAAAGTGCGCACGCGGCTATTACGCCGAAATTCAAAACCAAATTTGGCACGCGGCGTATTCTCATTTTTGAATTTCCCCCACGAGTTCTTTTGCGCCGCCAGTGATCAAGTCTTCCACGTTTTCGCCCCAGCGTTTGGCAGGCAAGCCATAGACGACAAAACAATAGCTGCCCTCGTAACCCCAGCGCGCGCCGGGTTTCGTCACTGCATCCTCGCGCAACACGCGCAGCGACGGGATGTAAGTCATGACGTCGTTGCAATAGCCAGCGACCCATGTCTGTGCGCCGAATGACTGCTTGAATTTATTCGCATAATCCACCACCGGTTCGCCGCCCAGCGTGAGCAGCAGTTGTTGTCCGCCGAACTGCCAAGCCTGAATGGGAAATGGATAATCGTGCGCTGGCGTTTTACCCGACTGCAAAAAACCCAGCCAGCGTGCGGCCCAACGGCGCGTCGGTGGCTGTGAATCATTTTTCAGAGTCTGCAATTCATCAATCATCAGTGGCGCACCGAACGGCAGCGTGATTGTTTTCATTTTGGTGATGAGTTCCGGCGGCAGATTGTGCGGTGGCGCGAGCAAAACTTCTTCGACTGCGGACGCCAGCATGTGGCCGTAACGCTGGCTCAAATAAATCTCATGACGCGGCAACGGATTTTGATCGCCGCCACAGCCCATGAAAAACATCGCCTGCGCGCCGGGATGATTTTTTTCGAGCGCGCTTTGCGCGAAGCCCGCGTAATCACCGCTCCATTCATTGAGTTGCAACGTGGTGTTGTGGCACGCGTAGCCGAACAAAACCGACTTTAATTTTCCGTCAGGCGAATACACCGCCAGCACCGGCACGGAATGATCCACCGGCCCTTTAAGTTCGCCAGTCTCGATCAGGTCGGAAACTTTTGGTTCTGGATTATTTCTACGATTCACCGCAAACGCGGTCGTGCCTTGACCGGCAGTGATTCGCACCGGTTCCAGATTGGCAATGGCCGCGCCCGCGACATCAATCATCTGTGATTCGAGCTGGGTCGTGTATTTTTCAATCAAATCACGCTGCGTCTGGTCGAGCGGATAAATGTCGTAGAGCGCATCGCGCAACACCGGTCCGCAATGCGTGTGCGACGCGCAGAGCAAAATTTGATCCGGTTGCAGCGCGTATTTTTTTTCGATGGCGGCGCTGACGTGCTGATAAACACTTTGCGGAATGCCAAGCAGGTCGGCCGTGAGTATGACCGCGCGATGTCCTGACGCATCTTCGAGCGCCATCGCCTTGACCCACAGATCCATCAGCTTACTGCCGGTCGCCGGATTGGTGCGGTTCGCAAATCCGGCGAGCCACATTTTTTCCGTCGGCGTGATGACGGCTTTTGCGGTGCCGGCTTTCCACGTCTCCTTCGCACGCGCCGGGGACGCCGTCAAAAACAGCGCGCAGACCGTGAGGAAAAAAATCGGTTTGAGGCAGTCAATTCTCATGCGCTAGTGTTTTTCCGGAATCCGCCCTGACCTGTTGATGAACTTTTGTGATCACATCTTCCAATCGAATTATCGCGCCGTCTCTGTCCTTGCTCTCCTGCGCGGCCTGCATGAAGGCCATGATTTCAATCGTCTCCTCCGGCGGCACCGGCGCGACGCCATTTTGGAAAAATTTCATGATCGCCTCGTCCAAGGGCGCGTAGCCGTCGAATGAACCGATCTTCGCCTCGCCTTTCTCGCCCTTGGCGATGCCGTGGTAGTTTGCGTTGTAATTTTTTTGTTTTTCCTCACGATAAATTCCCGTGCGCCCGCCATGCCAGGTGCCAACCACTTCCACCAAACCGTTTGTGCCGATCCGACGTTGGACGGTTTCGCAGCCCGTGCCCATCACCGTAAATAGTGATTCCACGCCATGCACGCCATACCAGAAGAGTTCGGGATGGTGCGGTTCCAATTCGAGCGGGCTGGTAGTCTCGGCGCAAAAAACTTTGCCAATCGAGCCGCTATGCACGGCCTGCGTGTCTTTCGCAAATCGCAGACTTGAGGAACTGAAAATCGGCACGTTCGCCGCCTTCGACAGTCGGAACATTTCGAGCGCATCTTCCAACGACGCCGTGCACGGCTTGTCCACAAACACCGGCTTGCGCGCGGCGATCACCGGCCTCACTTGCGCGAGGTGCGGCCGGCCATCCACGCTTTCCAACAAAATCACGTCCACGTTTGAGCACAATTCCTCGATCGTATCATAAATCTTCACGCCGTATTTCGATTGAAGATTCGTAGCAATATTTTCGACGCGCGAAATGCTCTGCGGCAAATCCGCGCTGCCGCCTTTGTAAGCGGCGACAACTTTGCCGCCCGGCACATACGACTTGCCCTGCGGATTGTTGAACGTCTCGGTGAATGCCACGCAATGCGACGTGTCGCAGCCGATGATGCCAATGCGTAGTTCAGCCCCAACAGCAGATTGCGTCAACCACAGTCCGGCAACCAAAACGAGTTTCCCAATTCTCAACCAATGTTCACTTTTCATAATTTTTTAAGCAACCGAGCGCACCACGCCCAATCGTCCGACGAGCACAAACACCAGCAACAGCGCGAGCGGATAAAGCCCGGCGCACGCCATAAAAATTGGCGTGAATCCCCAGGCATCCACCACGCGACCAATGTAAAGTTGCGACAGCGCCCCCATCCACGAGCCGAGCATTCCGCCCAAGCCCGTCACCGTTGCGACGGCGCAGGTCGGAAAAATTTCTGCCGGCAGCGTGATGTTGCTCCAGCCGGCGTGGCAAAAAGTCATCGTGGCCACGAGCGCCAAGGCCAGTCCTGCCTGCGCCACTTGCGTGGCGCAGATTGCGCCAAAAAAAATTCCGGCGGTCATCACAGACATCGTCGTCTTGCGCGCCTTGTCCAACGACCAACCGAGCGAAATTAGATAACGCGGAATCACCCCGCTCATCAAGCTGCCCAAAGCGGCGGCGGCAAACGGAATCCAGACAAACAATCCAATTTTCGTAAGATCAAAGCCGTGACGCTTCTGAAAATAAAGCGGAATCCAGAACAGCAAAAAATAACTGATGGGATCGGTTAATGCACGGACGAGCACGCAGCCCCAGGTTTCTTTCATCTTGAGTAGGCGGGACAGTGGCGGTGATTTAGTTTGAGCCGAAGCCGGCCGGCCATCCTCGATTAATTTCCGTTCGTCCGCTCCGAGACGCGGATGTTGGCTGGGAAGTTTGTAGAGAAACCACCAGGCCGTCACCCACACCAAACCCAGCAAACCCGTGGTGAGAAACGCCGCACGCCAGCCGTAATGCATCGCGATCAACGACACCACCGGCGCGGAAATCATCGAGCCGATGGCTGTGCCGGAATTGAAAATGCCAATCGCCAATGCGCGATCCTGCATCGGAAACCATTCGCTCACCGCGCGCACGCCACCGGTAAAACTACCCGGTTCGAACACACCGAGCAGCAAACGAAAAAAAGAAAATTGTCCGACCGTAGTCGCGAACATATGCATCATGTTCGCCAGCGACCAGCCAGTCACAAACACCACAAACCCGCGCCGCGTGCCGATCACGTCGATGACACGTCCGCTCACCGCATACATCACGCCGTAGCTTGCCAAGAACCACGCATTGATTTTGCCATAGCTGGCGTTGTTCAAATGTAGTTCCTCTTTGATGGTTCCGATCAGAACCGAGAGCGTCTGACGGTCGAGATAATTCAGCGCGGACGCGAGGCACAGCAGACTCACGATATACCAACGCAAATTTTTTATCGTCGCGACAATCATGTGACCACCTCTCGGATTGTGAGCTGGAAATTTATTTCATCCCATTCGCCGGTCACGTGCCCTGCTGGTTTCATACCGAAAAAATTCGCCGGCCGGGAAGAGGCCATTTGCCAGACGGTTTCCAAAGGCAGGCCGGTGAACTTCACCGTGTTGGCGACGGCGCAATTCATCGTCAACGATGATCCCGCCAGCCACGGTTTTCCCGGCGGCGAAACGCGTCCGTCGGCACTGACCGTCACCGTCGTTCCGTTCAATTGAAAACTTCCCGGCCCACAGCCCGCCGCCGCCATCGCGTCCGTGGTAAGAATGATTCGCTCGACACCTTTTGCGCGCACAAACGCCTTCACAGTCGCTGGCGGTAGATGATGGCCATCCACGATCAGCGACGCAAACAAGCAATCATCCGCGAGTTGTTCCCAAATCAGATTTGGATGCCGCGGCATCTCCAAATGGCAACCGTTGCCGAGATGCGTTGAGAGCGTGGCTCCGGCTTTCACCGCAGTGGCAATCTGATCTGGCGTGGCGGCGGTGTGACCGATGGCAACGCTGACACCGAGTTGGACGAGATGTTCAATGAGCGGCAATGCACCAGGAACTTCCGGAGCAAGTGTCACCAAAAGAATTTTTCCCTCGGCCGCTTCCTGCCGCCGGGAAAAATCTTCGATGCTTGCGTTGGAAACAAACGGACGCGGATGCGCACCGCGCGGCCCGTCTTCGGGGGAAATATAAGGGCCTTCCATGTGAAAACCCGCGAAGCCTGCCGGTTTTACACGCAACATTTTTTTTGCACATCGGCTGAACCGTTCGATCGAGGAGGTAATCAATGCTGGTAAAAAAACAGTGACACCAGTGTCGCGCAGTTTTTTGGCGGCGCGCAAAATCTCGTCATCCCCGGCGTCAGGATCATTGAAATCAACGCCCGCAAAGCCGTTGACCTGCAGATCAAAAAATCCTGGCAGGTCAATCCGCATGGGTAATCGGCGGACGGTTGTTCAACAACGATGCGGAGGCGGTGTCCAAGAACACCGTCACGTCGGGATGCTGTTGCAAAATCGAAGCTGGCGCATCTGGCACCACAGAACCTTCCAAACAATTTTTCACTGCCAGCGCCTTGCGTAAATCCGGAACGATGCAGAGGATTTTTTTCGTCTTCATGATCTGGCGGATGGACATCGAAATCGCCTGTTTCGGAACCTCGTCCATGTTTTTGAACCAGCCTTCGCCGACCTGCTGACAGCGACACGCTTCGTCAAGGTTGACCACCAAATAAGGTTTTTCCGTCTGAAAATCTGCCGGCGGATCATTGAACGCCAGATGCCCGTTCTCGCCGATGCCCACGAACGCCACGTCAATCGGTGCTTGGGAGATGAGCGTGCCGGTGCGTTCGCAGACGCCGACCACATCGCGCTCGCCATCGAGTAGATGATAATTTTCAATGCCGGCGCGGTGAATGAGTCGCTCCAAAAGATATTTCCGGAAGCTCGCCGGATGTGTGACCGGAAGGCCTACGTATTCATCCAGGTGGAACATCTCCACCTTCGACCAGTCAATGTCCGGCGTGGACGTCAGCGATTCCAAAAATTTGAATTGCGAAGCCCCCGTCGCAGCGATGATGCGCACGTGACTTTGCTGCGTGATGCAAGATTTTAAAACCCCGGCCGCAGTCGCCGCAGCGGCTACGCCCAATTCATTTCTTTCCTGGTAAACTTGTATTTTCATAGTGACCCCGGATTCATAGCAGATTCCGCAACGGTAAATTATTTTATTATCCGCGAACAAACCAACTGCCGTTACGGCTGCATGACCCAGTAGTTGCAAAGCGGATTGCCGCTGGTATCGGCCGCCCAGAGCGTTTTATAGGGCATCCGCTCCACATGGCCATCCAGACAGCTGACATTCGCCGCATTATTATGAACCGTTGGACGACCGTTGTTAAATGGGGAATAACTCGTGTTGCTGTCAGGAATTCCGTCCCCATTCGCATCGCCATTCCACGGAATATACAGAGGCGAATAGACATAATACGCCTCCACATCCATGAACATCAGCGCAGCCGAAGGCTGAGAAATCATGCTGGCTTTCACCGCCGGATTCATAGGATCCGTCTCATTAATTTTGCCATAATAAAACGGGGCGTTTAGTTTCGGGTATTTGGCGGGATTCCAGAGCCCAAAGTTGACCCCGATATGACAGTTCCAATTGGTAGGCCCCCAGGCCGATACCGCTCCGCGTCCTCCAACCGAATAAAATGGCGGAGCACCGTAAGATCCACCCGGGCAAGTGCGCACCGGATCATCCAGCCAAAGAGTTGTTCCTTGGACAGCGCTGTTAACTTTGCTTGGATTAATATATGGATATAAAAAATCAAAAATCACATTCTTAGTTGTCGGGTCGGAGGGATACTCGCAGACCGCAAAGTAGGGGATCAAATCCTGGCTGTCGCCCTGATACATAACCAAGGCCATGCCCCAGTTTTTCATATTGCTCATGCACTTCACACCCTGTGCCTTGGCCTTGGCCTTGGACAAGGCGGGCAGCAGCATCGCCGCCAAAATGGCGATGATGGCAATCACTACCAGCAGTTCTATCAAAGTGAACGCGCGTTTATTCTTCATAATCAAATACTCCTACCAGCCCGAGGCAGCACCCAAGGTTGAACCTGGGTGCTGCACCAATAAATGCAAAGACACATTAATGTTTCAACCGGTAAAACACACTGCCGTTCGCCGGGTTGATGGGAACAGTAATTGTGTTGTTAACGGTCGGCACCGTCACCCAGTTTGAACTTAATCCCACATTCAATGTGTTTGTCTGCGACTGCAACACATAGCTGTAGTAAGCCAACGGCCATGACAAAGTCAGGCTGCCGCCGGTCGAACTGGCGGTCAGGGAAGGTAGGTTGGTCGGCTCGGACACCGCGCCACCCGAAATGAGGCTTCCATCCACGCTCAAGTTATTTGTCCAAATGTAGCCCGATGGCAAATTGACAGTGGTGAAATTGCTGGAAATGACCGCTGACGAAAACAGTTGGAACTTGTCGCCGTTGGTTAGTCCGCTGCCGGAGAATACCACGTTCACCGTGCCGCCTAGTTGCAGTCCGCCGGAAACGCCTAATTGCGAGTTGGATAGCACACCGTTGGTTTTGTTGATGCTCATGTTCGCGGTGCCGGCCAAGAACGCATTGCCAACGTTCGATATGGTGCCGAACGGGCTGCCGGGAGCAATGATGGCATTGGTCAACACCACCAGCGTGCCCACAACCATGCCCACACCGCTCAACGTCTGACTTGCGGCCACGGTCAACGATCCATCCGTCCGCGCGGCGGCGTTCAGCACGCCGCCGACCAGAGCGATGTTGGTTGCGAGAGCCACAGAACCACTGTTAGTGAGCACCACAGTCCCGGTTTGCACCACTAGGCTGCCATTGAAGGTGTTTGCGCCCGCCAAAATGAGGGTTCCCGTTCCCGTGCTGACCGGAGTCGTGGCGCTGGCCGAATGAGTGCCGATGCCTTTCACCAGGCTTCCGCTGCCGGAAATGAGGCCAGAAATGTTCAATATGGAATTGGGCGAGACGTCAAATACGTCAGAACCATTCAAGCTGATGTTTCCACCATAGATGTTACCTTGGACGTTGGTAAATCCGCTCGTGATATTGGTCCCCGTTCCGCCGGTTCCATAAATGCATGAACCATTCTGCAAGATGGCGGAATTTGTGACTGCGGCCCGGACCCACACGTTGTTCATCTCCAAAGTTGCCCCGCCAGCCACAGTGATGGTTTTGGCCGCGTTCGTTGTCAGCAAGCTGCCGTTTTGCACGCGCAAGACGCCGGCACTCACTGTGATGTTACCGATGTTATTGGTGAACACGTTAGTGGAGTTATTGTATAAAGACACGCAGTTGCTGCCCACCTTGGTTAGGTTAAAGCCGTTGCCGGTCAAGCCGCTCGGGGTGGCGCTAATTCCGTTCAAGTCCATGCGGAAATTTCCGCCGACAGCAGCGTCACCCGCCATAAACACCTGCATCGTTGCGTTCGCTTGTGCCACCCCATTGTTCACCAAAGCACCAATGCCATTGTAACCGCTGCCTGAAATAGTTATGTAATTCGCCAAGTTGAGGCCGTTAATGTCGAAAGTGCCGGAATTCGTGGCGTAAATCAGCTTGGTTGTAGGCGTCGCATTGGAGCTAATCGAAAACCAATAGGCGGAAGATAGGATGCCGTTTGTAACTTTATAGGAGCCGGAGTAGGTTTGGTTTGTGCTGATGAGGAACACCGTTCCGGGGCCTTCCACGGTCATCATGCCTGCCCCCGTCAAAGCATTCGTCAGGTATTGGATTTGATTTAGGGGAACGTCGATTGCCAAGTTGCCGCTGGCACCAATGTTCACCGCACCGCTGCCAGGAAACCCGGAAGTAGAAACACCGTTACCCAGCCGCAAGGTGCCGGCGTTAATCGCTGTTCCGCCGATGTAGGTATTAGTGGTCAGCAGGTTCAAATCGCCATTGCCGCCCTTGGTGAGCGAAGCGCCGCCCGCGATCTGTCCGGATCCAGTAATCGTATAATTCTGGTTGGCGGTGGTAGTCACGGAAGTAGGATACACCGCAGCGGTCAAATTCACCGACGGGCTCGCTGAGCCGCTGTCGCTGAAGGTCACCGAGTCAAATTGATAGAACTTGGACGCGCCGCCGCCGTTGCTCCAATTGTTGGCCCCGACGACATCCCAGGCATTGGCGGTTCCGTCGCCGACCCAGGTCAAGGCCGTTGGCGTGGCGATGGAAACAATCATGTTAATCACGCCGGGGTTGCTGGCATCAAATGTAACAACATAGGAGCTGTTGGTAACCGGTCCGCCGGCGACCAACTGCGTGGCCACGTTTCCGGTAAGTCCAAAATTGCTGCTTCCATTGGCATCTAGCCAGGCGGTGTTCGTGTTGTAAGTTAGAATCGGATAGGTGCCCGGTCCAAATCCCGCTACCGGATTGACATAAATCTGGTTGACGCCAGCCAGCGTGATGTTGCCGTTCACATTGATCTTATCGCTGCCGGTGCCGATGTCCATCACGAGCGCGCTGTTGTTGAGAGAGAGACCCACCAAACCATTGCCGTTGTTGGTGACGTAGGTGCCGTCCAATTGCAACGTGGTGGCACCGGGAACCGTGTTGGTAACACCAATCGTCAATACATCGCTGTAGCCCAAGCCACCGGGAGACAACGCCTGACCGCTTAACAGGGCGAAGTTAGTATTTGGGGGCAGGACGACAAGATTGCTGACGCTCAAAGTTGCAAAATTCTTGATGGTGCCTTTGGCAAATTGGAGTAGAGAGCAAGAAATGTTGCCCGGCGGCTTAGAGAGGTTGGGCTGCATATCCAAGGTGCCGCCATATTGAACATACAACCAAGCGGCACCGCCGCCCGGACTTCCGTTGTTCAAAATGTTGCCCGATAC
Organism: uncultured Verrucomicrobia subdivision 3 bacterium; assembly: GCA_903878805.1. Lineage (GTDB taxonomy): Bacteria > Verrucomicrobiota > Verrucomicrobiia > Limisphaerales > UBA11358 > UBA11358. The sequence continues at coordinate 83,212 of CAIRJF010000028.1, read as the reverse complement.
ATTTACCAGTCCACCGTAAACAAACAAGAAACCCCGTGAAGCCAACGAACTGCTGGCACCGGGCGGCGTGTTGATCAAACGGATGTAATTGTTAACATTGAGCGTGCCATTGCTATAAACCGTGACGGATCCCTGGCACGGCGCGGTAAAGTTTAACATGTCTCCAAGTTCCAACTGGTTGACGTCAATAACGCTCAAATTAGTGGTTCCCGAACCAAAAGTCAGCGCACCGACCGCAGTGCCAGTAGAGTTCAGCGCCGTATTTGTCAGCGGGGATGCACCGCGACCGCAGTAAATGGTATCTACCAACGCATCCACGCCACCGCGTGCAAAATTGACGTTACCGTAGGTGGACGTGGTCGTTCCCAACGAAAATAAGTCATCGCCCAGAATCCAGGCAGTTTGACGGCTCACACCGTCAATGTTTCGAAACTTCGCATAACAATCGGTCAGGGCCGGCACCCCGCTGTTGGTTCCTAGCGTGGCTGCGTAGTAGTTAACCGGCATAAAATACATACCGCCCACCGAAGAGGACATTTTTGGCCCGCCAACCAACATTTGGTCGAAATTCAAATAGTTTAGCTTGCCCAAACAGTTGGAGATGCAAAAGGAACTGCCATTGTTGTTATTCTCATAACCCACAATCAATGCCGGAAAGTTTGTATCCAGCAGCGTGATGTTGTTGGTTAACGCAAAAAAGATTGCACCTTGCGGACGGGCATAGCCGGTCAAGGTCGGATCGGTTCCGGAATTCACGGTGTTAAAATCACAAGCGGTATAAAGTCCGTTTAGAACACAGTTGAACGTATTCAGCCCGCTCATATCCAAAATGGCCGCATGCGTTCCCGCAGCAACGCCGGCACCCTGCGAACCCTGCCCCACCCACATGCAACCATTGGGATTCGTCACATTCAAGCTTCCTGGGCCGCGAATGGTGGCATAAGCAAGCACGGTTGCACCTGATGAAGCTGTGCCATTACCATCAAAGCCGGTGCCGATAGCCACCGTGTTGGAAAAGATATGGAAGATATCTTTTGGAGTGCTGCTGACAATGTTCAGCTGGTTGGTGATATAAAGATTATGGCAGCCGTTGGTGAACTGATTGCCCATCGCCCAATTATTATACGCATTCGTCTGCGGCACCCATAGCCCGGCAATGGTCATGGAATCCACAATGGACGTCGGCGGCACCAATCCATCATACGAATTGGTCCAGCCAGGATCAGTGGCCAGACCTTTTATGTATTGAAAGGGGAAAGGAACGCCGCTGTAATCGCCGCCGGCAGGGCCAGTATAACTTGCCATGGAAGGAACTGAATTAGACAAAACGACCACATCGTTTGGGCCGGGAGCCACGCCGCCAACCCAGTTGGCACCGTTCGGCCAGTAACCGCCCGATCCAGGGGTTAAGAGGTCGGAATTGGTCAGCAGCAAATTTGCGGCGAAACCGGTATGCGCGGCTAACCAGGCGGCTGCAAAGGCCGTCAGGTTCTTTTTAAGGATGGGATTTTTCATGGACGGGTTTGTTTTGTTTTTGGGTTGTTAATGGTTAATAATGTAGCACCGGAAATAAACAAAGATATACCTCAATTGGAGTAATGCTCTACCGGCCGATTATACGCCGTCACCGCCGCTCATTGCCCCGAAGATTTTTTCCCGGTCGCGGGCAAAGCCCCGCCCGGCAGCGGCGATCCCTGTTCCTTCAAATATTTGAGCAGCGCCTCGGTGCGGGAGCGGACGTGAAGTTTTTCGTAGATCCGCCGCAGATGCACGCGCACGGTGAGATAGGAAATGTCCAGCTTGCCGCCGATTTCCTTGTTGGCAAAGCCCTGCGCGACCAAGTTCAAAATTTCTTTTTCGCGCACGGAAAGTTCCGAACGCGCGGGCGCTTCCGACTGCGGTTCACGGAAGGCGTCCACGAGCCTGCGCGCGATCTCACTGGTCATCGGCGCGCCACCCTGACGGACTTCGGCGATGGCCTCCAGAATCTCCGCCGAGAAGGCGCGTTTCAAAACGTAGCCACAAGCTCCGGCACGCAGCGCGCGGAAGATACTGTCGGTGTCTTCATAGACGGTGACGATGATGACTTGCGTATCCGGGCTGAACCGTTTCAAAGCTGCCGTGCATTCGATACCGGACATTCCGGGCAGGTTGATGTCCATCAAGACAATTTGTGGACGCAATTTTTCCAGCGCGGGCAGCGCGGATTTGCCATCCGGCCAGTTGCCGACGAGTTTCAGATCCGGTGCGCGGCTGATGAGGCGCATGAGGCTGCGGCGCAGACCGGAATTATCTTCAACAATGGCCACCGTGGCGAACTTAGCAGCGACGGGCAGACTGGATAACTCATCCACAATTTCGACGGCGGCAGAAGCCGCATCTACACCGAATGTTTTTTTTTCGGCTTTGTGCATCAAGTTTTTGGTTAAAATTTTTGCTGGATAGGCAACCGGAAAACAATTTTTGTTCCCTGTCCGGTGGCGCTTTTGATTTCACAACTGCCTCCAATTTTTTCCATACGTGCGTGCAAGTTGATCAAGCCATCCTGCGCCTCGCCGCTCGGGTTGGTTTCAAAACCGACGCCATCATCGGCCACCCTGAATACAAAAATATTTTCATCCAGCTTTGCCCCGATTCGCACCTCGCGCGCGTGCGCGTGTTTGAGAATATTGTTCAGGGACTCCTTGAAGCCAAGAAATAAATTGTGGCGCTGCTCCGAGGTCAATGGCAGTTCGGCCAGGTCCGGCTGCACTTCCATCCGGCAACTAATCCCTGTCGGCTTAAAAATCCGATCCGCATACTGGCTGAAATAGGCTACCGAGGATTTCACCGAGTCGTAGCGCGGATTGATGGCCCACACGATTGCATCCATGCTTGCTACCAATTCGCGAGAACGCACGCTGATTTCGCGTGCAAACTGCCGAGCCTCGGACGGCGGCAGCGAAGGGTCTTCCACCAACTCACTCGTCAGCCCGATCTCCGTCAACCCTGCGCCGATGTCATCGTGAATGTCTTGCGCGATGCGCGAACGCTCGGCCTCCATTGCGTGCGCCAGTGCCAATTTTTTTAATCGCACCTGGGACTTGCGTTTTTCCAGCCGCCGGACAATTTCGGCAACCCCTCCGGCCACCAGCAACGCCAGCAACGCGATAAAAATTTTCCGCTGCCAGAAATAAGGCGGCACCGTCAATCGAATGGACGCCGCTGGTTCACTCCACTGGCCGTTGCCGTTTTGAGCTTCGACGATAAATTGATATTGGCCGTGCGGCAGGTGGGTGTAATAGGCATTGCGCTGCGCGCCGGCTTCGGTCCAACCAGTGTCCAATCCCTCGAGGCGGTAGCGAAAACTCACCCGCTCCGGAGCCGAGAAATATAATCCCGTGAAATAAAAATCCACGCGCTGGTTGTCTGGTGAAATGTTCAGCAACCTTTCGCCGCCAGCTTTTTTTCCGTCGTCGGAAACCGGTGCCATCTCCGCCGGGCGGCCATTCACCATCACACGTTCGAGCCGGACTTCCGGCGTGGCGATCCTGTTTTGCGGCAGCCGTGGATCAATCGTCACGATGCCGCGCCCGGTCGAAAAACTGATCAGTCCGGCGCGCGTTTTCAGGCTGGCACCAGGATTGCCCGAACATTGCTCCGTCAACATTCCATCGAAGCGGCCGAAGACCTGCGGATAGACACGGTCGGATTTTCCCGAGGCCACATTTTCCAAAGCGTCACGCGAGATGCCGAGAATGCCGTGCTCTGTGCCCAACCAGAGCATTCCCGCGTCGTCTTCCAAAATCTGCAAGATGGTCTGGTCGGGAATTCCTTGGGCCTTGCCGAAGCTGGTGATTTTTCCGTTTTCCATCCGGCTCAAACCGCCGCCTTCCGTGCCGATCCACAGCACATTTTTTTTGTCAAGATATAGCACGCGTAATAGTTCGCTTTGCAAGCCGTCCGCGCGCCCGAACAGTTTGCAACTGCCGCCGCGCAAATAACCAAGACCGTGGCTGTAAGTCGCAATCCAAAGCGCTCCGTCCGCCGCCGACACGAGTGACGAAATCGCAAAGCCGTTGATCTCGCTCATGATGGTTTCCAGATGGTCGTGAACAAATTTCTGCAAAACGCCCTTCTCACTTCCCAACAGCACCACCCCATCCGCGTCTTCGCACAGACATTGCACGCCGGAAACCTGACACACGGAACGCAGTGCTCCGTCCGTCCAGTGAAACAAAGTCGAGCCGCCCACCACCCACAGGCTGCCATCGCGCGCCGCCAACAACGCGCTCACCTGCAAATTGCCCGGCAGCAATGCATCCCGCAACAACACCTCATGTTTATCCCCACGGAAATGATGCAGGCCGTGGCCGATGGTTCCCGCCCACAAACTGCCGTCGCCCGTTTCCGCCAACGAAATCGGCTGCACCTCCGTCGTGCCGTCGAATAGTTTGGTCGTGGATAATTTTCGCGGTTGCAGCCGGTTCAACCCCGCGCCGCGCGTGCCGGCCCAGAAATTACCCTCGGCGTCCTGCGCAATGCACCGCACCGCGTCGTCCGAAAGACCGTCGGCGCTGCACAGTGCATGAAAAATTCCGTCGCGCAGAAACAACAGTCCCTGATCGCTTGTCCCCAGCCAGAGCAGTCCGTCTTTGCTCTCCCCCAAGCAACTGATGAGGATGTTCGGCAAACCTTCCGCTGCGCCATACGCCGTCCAGTTCGTTTCACCGATGCAATACATTTTTCCCACAGTAGTCGCCCAGATGTTCCCAACATGATCGCGCAGCAAGCGATACGGACGCAGTTGCCGTAACTCCGCATCTGATTTTGCCGGCACAAATTTTCCACCCTCGTAGCGCAACATTCCATCCTTAACCAGCGACACCCAGATTTTACCCGCACTGTCTGTGATCACCGCGCGGACATCCGCTTCCGCAAAACCTGTCGCCGCGCCTATGTCTTCAAACTTCCCGTTGTGCCATCGGCTCAAGCCCTGGTTGGAGCCGATCCAAATACTTCCTTCGCCATCCTCCGCCATCTGCGTGACCGACTCACCGGCCAAACCGTCGCGACGCGTCCAGCTCTCAAATTTTCCGTGCCAAAAACGACAGACACCGTTCGCCGTGCCAATCCACAACGCGCCGCTGCGATCCTCCAGCAAAGTTCTGACCTGCATACTCGGCAAGCCGTCTTGAATTCCAAAAACCTCAAACCGCACGCCGTCAAATCGCGCCAACCCGCCGCCCGTGCCGATCCAAAGATAGCCGTCCCGCGTCTGCGTCACGGCCCACACGGACTCCTGCGGCAGCCCGTCCACCGCCCGCCAAGTGCGGCAAACAAATGGCGACTCCGCGACGGAATTGTTTGTGGCCGGCGACGCCCAAACCATTTTTGGATCCGACATCGCGCCCAAAAAAATCAAGGCAAACCAACACCAGATGACATTGCGGCCAGAACAAAACATCACCGAACTGTTGTCGATTGGAAAGTGTGTTTCAAGAGTGGATTTGCTCGCAGTGAACTTTTTCACGACAACTTGGCAAAAAATATTTTGTGAGTCAGAGCGAAACGCGAATTGTTTTTTGGACAGAATTTTTTCGTATTTCGTAGCGATGATAATTTTTGGTTAAAAATCCAAAGCCAAAAAAGAACGAATTTTTTCATGGTTAAAACCGGGTTTTTGCGAAAAGTTAAGAACGACGTTCTTTGGATCTGCTAGCCGAAGTCGGGCTGATTGAGCCGCTGATGGTCTATCCGCAAAAAAGTGGTGGGCGCTTACTTTTGCTGGACGGGCATCTGCGACTACCCGTGATCCATGAAAATGGCGTAATGCAGCGGCTGCACGACACCCGCCTGCTTCGCGGCGCCCGCCAGATTTTTGTTGTGCTTCTTAATCTCGGCCCGCAACCGCAGCCGTTTCTGAGCCGCCTGCAACGCCCGGTCGTAGGCCAATTCCTGTCGGGGTGTCTGGCGATGGAATTTTATGCGGCGGCGAATGGCATACGGACTGCGTAAAATTACGCCAAGCCGCAGAACTCAAAATCGTCGGAGTGCCGATCGCGTCGAAAAACTTATTTTTCGTTTCCAATCGGGGAAATGGTAATAGCAGCGACGAAAACTTTGGCGCGGTCGAGATCGGCGTAACGTTTGGGGAGAATGCAGAGGCTTGAAAGTTTGGTTTCGGCAAGGCGATCCATGAGGAAGTCGAGTCGCCAACCGAGGGCCACGACATCGGCGTTGGCGAACTGGAAGGAAAGCATTTGTGGTGGATCATTCCGGCCGGCATCGGCTGCAGGATTGGGGTCGAGCGCGTATGCAATCAACTGATTGGTGTTAAACGCGCGGCGGCGATGTTCGTCGAGGTGGAACGTGATATAGCCGGCGTAGGTGCTTGCGGTTTGATAGCACTCATTTTTGGTGAACAAGGACATGATGTTATTTTAGGTTGAGGGTTTAGTGTCGGATGCCACGCGACTGGCGCGGCGGCGGTTCGGGGAATTTGATGGCAACGCGTTTTTTCACCGGCGGTTCGGGGCGGATTTTTTCAGTTTCGATTTTTGGTGTTTGAATTTTCTCGGCCTCGACTTTTGTGGGTAAAAATTTCTCGGCTTCGTTCACTATTTCGGTTGGTTGAATTTTCAGCGCCGCCTCGTTTGCGACTGCTTCCAACTGACCGAGTCCAAGCCAGCGACGGGCATTTTCGACCAGTTGTATGACTCTTTGCACTGGTGAAAGGCGGGTGAGGCGGCGCAGACGCGGCATCAAGTCACGCATCGGGCGCACCGTGCGAAAGTCATCCTTGCAGACGGCCACCGTTGGCGGCGCTATGAGTTTTTCCAACTTTTCTTTTGGCGTATAGCCTAGCTTGGCGAGTTCTTGGTGGAGCGCCAACAGTTCCACGGCGGCAGTGCGTTCGTGGGTGTCCGTGACGCGGCGGGCGAGCAATTCGGCATCGTCAGTAAAAATCTGGACGCGTTCGCGACCGCGCGAGATCGAAACGTAAAACTGCTCGCGGTTGACGGCGGGAAAAGATTTTGAAGACGCGACCAGTAAAACTTCATCCACGGTTTTACCTTGCGACGAATGGGACGTGACGGCGTAGCCGTGCGTGAACGTGTTGTAGGCAGCGGGAAGTGTGCGGCCATCGGTGAGCGCGATGTGGCCAGCTTGAATCGCCTTCACTTGAACGCGCTCGCCGTTGATAAATTCTCTGCCGTGATTCGCCTGCAATAAAAGCCAATCACCAGCGGCAACTTTTAATTCACGCGACTCGCCCACATCAAACGATGCGGCGGCACTTGCCGGTATAAAATCCACTTCCGTGCCATCGGCACGCCGGACGCGCACACCAGTTTCAATCGTGGCTACCACTTCCACCGTTTCACCACGTTCAAATTTTTTGATCTGGCGGAGGAATCGGAGACGTTGACCGGGTTCAAACTGACGGGCATTTTTCTTTTGCGCTTCCGTCCATGAGAGTGAGTCAAAGACGTGAAACATCTGTTCGTCTTGCCCGATTTGGTGGCCGACCCGCAGAGTCTCGCGCACTTTTTCCGTCACCGCCTCAATTTCCGCCCACGTTGGCGAGACGAGCAGTGCAGACTTGCCTTGTTTCGTGGCCGAGACATACGCGTCGGCGGCACGCTGGTAAAGTTGGCTATTGTCATTGGGTAACTCATTGACCGCGCCAAGTTCGACCAGTTTTGCAAACGCCTTGTCGGTTTGTTTGGCAGCGGCGAGTTCAACCACTTGCCGGAACTCGGCGGGCTTCTGGCGGCGGATCGTCGTCAGCTCACTGAAGCGATAGCTGGAATACTGTTCGATGATGCGAAGCGCATCGCCGCGCGCGACGCTGGCGTGTTGCCCGGTATCACCTGAGAGGACGATGCGACACTCCTTGCGCAGGGCTACCTCGAACAGATTCACCATATCGTCGAGGCCGACCGCACCGGCCTCATCAAGAATAATCACCGAGCGGGGGCCGAGCCGACTACGAACACTCAAGTTGGTATGCAGTTGTGCCAGTGTGTTGGCTTCGATGCCGTCTTTGCGGAGCGTGTCCGCCGCCGAAGCCGTCGGCGCAAAAACCACGGCGTCGAAACCTTCGCGATACAAACTGCGGGCGAGTTCCTTGAGCAATGTGCTTTTGCCGGAACCGGCGAGGCCGCGAAAGCCGGTGATGCGATCTGGGCTGGTGAGGACGTGCGCCAGCGCCTTGCGCTGATCGGAGCCGAGATGGGCCGATGGTTCACACTGATGCACGAATGGCACGACCGCTCCAATTCCTTCGTTGACCGAGTGAATCAACCGTAGTTCGTTGTTCAAAATCGAGCGCGTCGAAAACTCGGAACCCACCCGCACCAAACTCGGTCTTCCGTCCAGTTCGGCTTTCAGTCGCGCCAAATCCAGTTGCCCGAAGCCATGCACCAACGCAGTTTCCAAAATCTTGTGTTTGGGCGCAACGGAACGCCGTTCAAAAATATGGCCGAGGCTGTGGGCGAGGGCATCATCCGTCACCACTTTCTCCGTGAAATTTCTCGGAACGCCATTGGCCGCTGCAACCACTTTTCGCAGTGCCCGCTTTTCAAAAAAACCAATCTCGCCGAGTTGCTGGTGACGCACGTCGTCATCGGATGCGCCCTTGATTTTTTTCGGGCGCGATTGATGGACCACATGGGCAATTTCTTGGTTGGTCAGTTTGCGACCGAGTTTTGTTTCCTGCCGTTTCACCGCCACGTCGCGTTGTTGAGAGCGTTTCGAGAACCGTTCGATAAATTTTGGGTCAACCCCCTCGATTTCAAACGCCGTCCCGGTGCGCTTGATCGCGTAGCCAATTTGGTGCAGCCGCTTGGCGAGTTCGTTGCGATACACCGCCGTGCCGTAGTTGATGGCACCAAACATATCGCCCGTCTGCAATGCCTTCCAACGTTGCTCCGTTTTATCCCAGGTCGCGTTGAACAAGACGAAATGCGTATGCAACTGTGGATCGAGTAAACGTGATGTGGTATGCAGGAATGCCGCGCCGACCAAACTGCCAGTGACGCGGTCCTGCTCCTGAATACCACCCTTGCGAACTCTGGCAGCGGCGAAGGATTCGAGTTCACGCATCGCCAAGTGCGAGGCTTCCTTATGCGCTTCGATGATGCGCTGGTCATTCATTGTCACTGCCAGAATGGAAACGGATTTTGGCGGTGAACAAACGAAGTCGAAATAAATCCGTCGCTCCTTGAACTGTTGCGGTGTGAGTTGTTCCCCGGTGATCGGATGTTGGTTGTCGCATAATTTCAGGAAGGCGTCACGGGTGACAATGCCACCTGGTTTCAACCCCAACTCTGCCGCTCCAATCCCCAGCCAGTGACCACATTCCGTTTGGCCTTGGGTGTAATAATCATTCTGCGACAGATGCTCATCAAAGTATGACTCTGCACCCGCCCGATTCTTTTGGGGTATGCCGGTAAACATAATTCACCACGTTAGCAGAACCTTGATCCAGGGGTTGTGATGCTATCGTCACAACCTGACCAATTCGTTTCAGTTAAGATTCGATTCATGCTGTCCACGGTAGCATGGAATTTACGACGGAATGCGCTCAACCAGGTGCATTCGTTAAACCGGTTCATGCTACGGTGAGGATGCAAGTAATGGCGGGAGTGAACGGATCAGGTTTGGTGGGTAAATGGGGAAAAGTAGCCATGACACTAACCCCGCCTTTCTGGGTGAAAGGGGCGGATTGAAAAAAGAACCGCCGAAAAATCGGATGCGGATCGAACGAAGATCGAACAAAAATCAAATACGAATCGAACGTAAATCGTATGAAGATCGGATGTAAATCGAACCAGAATCGGATAAAAACTAAAACGCCAATCGAACCACAACTGAAATAAACCTATGAGCCAACGGATCAATTACGCTGAAACCGCCGCCCAACTTAACTACGCGGCACTCAATCAAAAACTGGAACTGCTGTCGCAGACCGAGCCGCCCGGCAGCCGGAACACCGCGCTGGCCATGCTCGAACCACTCCGGGAAAAGTTACTTGCTTTACAGCGCAACGGCTGGAGCAGTCAACAACTGGCGGCGGAACTGAAAACGGCTGGTGTGCCCGTCACCGTGGCGAGGCTCCGTGATTGTTTGAACCGCTGGTCACTCGGCGGGACGCGGAACGTCAAAGCGCACGTAGGCAGACGTAATAAAAACGGAACCGCCACGCCAGCGGCGAATCAAGTGGGACGAAATAAATCACCGACCAGTGAAGTTTCGACAAACTTTCGATTGCGTGAATCGTGAGCCGAACATCACCGTGGAACGCTCGGCGCCGGTTGCCTTTCGCACGCTTTGCCCAGCGGCTCCGCGCCCGAAAGGCAACCCGCTGCCAGCGCTGAAAGAAGTTTGAGCCGGTTCGTGATCGCCGCCCGTCCCGCCGCCCGGAGCGGACGCAATTAAGTTTGTTTGAGTGTCCGCACCGAACGCCGGGCCGTTCGTCGTCACCAACCGGACAGCAGAACGAATCCGCGTCGGTAGCGTGTCGGTGGTTTGCTCGTGCGTTGCCGCGTAGCCCGTCGTTGGTCGGTTCGTCGAAAAATCAGACGGCTTTTAGGGTTGGATTGTTGGCATGTCGGAACGGTGTCTGAACCTTTCCTGCTTCGCCGCGCGATGGTCGTCGCGGTCTGGCTTCGTAGGCACTCTGGCTGCCGTGCCGGGCAGCGTGGCGATGCTCCGCGCATCACCTGCTCGTTCCGGGTGCGTGCCTGGGTTGGTTGCCGTGCTTTTTTTCTCCGCTTCTTTTTTCATTTGAACGCTGATTCATCTGCCCGGTCAAATCTTCACCTATCATAGGTCAGGCTATTGCCTGCAAAGCGAAAGCGACCCTCAATTGAGGCTTCTATTGGCGAGAGTTCGACCGTCGTTCGGCGCGTCGGCTTGATGACCCCACAAAAATACTTCCCCAGCGCGGAATGATTCCGCGTTGGCGGAAGCATCGGTTTTGGCCAAATCGTCCCGGCAAAAGTTGTAAGGAAATCATTACAACCTGCCTGCCCGATTTGCGCTAAAACTGGCGGTGGCATCTTGTGCGAAAATCACACAACCCAAAGCCGACCACCTGAGATAATGCTCCGGTTGCCGATGAAGAAGCTGAATCTAATTTGGAAACAAGTTGTCAAACTGCGCCGAGATCGCGACTGGACGCAGGAGAAGTTTGCTGTCGAGTTGAACCACGCCGGCTGGCACAACGCGACGCGCAGCACCGTTTCCAAAATCGAAGGCGGCTCGATTCACATCGCGGACTTTGACGTGCTAATTGTCGCGGCGGCGTTGAAGGTGCGCCACACCGACTTGTTTCCCCCAATTGATTGGCAACGGCCAATGGATGAAACCATTCACGAACACATCCCGGACGAACTCCATGACTTCTCACCTGACCCTGAACCAACTCAAAAGGAATCCCTATGCAAAACCAACCCGACACCAAACCAGTGACCGTTTCACCGCCGACCGAACGACTGGCGTATTCCATCCAGGAATCCGCCGATATGCTTGGCGTGAACTATTTCAGCGTTTATCGCCTGATCCAACGCGGAAAACTCAAAGCTTGCCGCGCCCTGCGCGGCAAATTCCTCGTTCCAAAAACTGAACTGCTGAAACTATTGCAAAGCGATACGCAGTAAAATCTAAACCGCACAAAAAATTTTAGCAATTCCAGCCACCTCCGGAAACCATACTTTGCTTTTAGCCGCTTAAAACCAAAGTGCTTTAATATGATCGAAAGTTTTTGTGACCGCGCGGATTGTCAGCCTGTTCCGTAAGCAGTGCGGGGAATTGCTTCACTCCACCGCCGTGCTGCCCAGCAGCCACTCATAAGCCGGCTGCACTTCCACTCCTGGCCCGCTCACACTTGATGCTGCATCCCGGTCGAGAACCAGCAACCGGCAGGTGGCGCGCGGATAGGTTTTGGCTGCTGCCTGAAGGGCGCGCAATTCGCGTTCGCGCGTCTCCTGATTTCGCAGGTCGGCACAAACTTGGATTAACTCCGAACCTTTCGTCGTATGCTGCGCCAGAAAATCCACTTCAAAACCCTCGTCGGTTTTGACGTAACTCACGTCGAAGCCGCGCCGTTCCAACGCGGCCATCACCACGGTTTCGAGCGCGTGGCCGGTATTGCTCCGCCCGCTGTTGTCAAATGCCCGGATTAAGCCGGAATCGGCTGGATATATTTTCCGGGGATTTGAATTTCGCTGCCGTTCGGAATCTGTAGCCAGTGGAACGGCGGATAAAAGAAAAGCGTCCAGCAAATGTGCCAACATCGTATGCACAGCGTCCTTGGCCACTCCATGTCCTTGTGATTTCATGTCCTGATGCAAACGGTGGACACTAAAGCTGGACGCCGGATTGCGGAGGCAGTGACGCACCAGCCAGCGCAGAGCGGCTACCTGCGTCAGTTCATACCGCTCCACCACGTCACGAAACAGCACCGTGTCCACGTAACCTTGCAACAGCTCGACCTGCAAGGCCGCCGGCAATTCTTGGGCTTCGGGAAAACCACCTTGCGCGAGGTATTCCCGAAAACGCTTCTCGACCAGTGAACGCGCCGCCGCCGTCCAACGGCGCGGCTCCTTGTCCGGCTCCTCACCGCGATGCCGGAGAAATTCCCGGAAGCTGAATGGGCGGATCACCGTCGCCAGTCCGCGACCACGCAACGAAGTGTGGACTTCCCGCGACAGCATCTTGGCCGACGAACCCGAAACCACCAGTTCCATTTTTTCGGAGTCCAGCACCCGGCGCACAAACCGCTCCCAATTCGGCACCAACTGGATTTCATCCAGAAACCAATGCACCATTTGCTTGCCGCGCAACGCGGGAAACTGCCGGTAATACTCTTCCAGCAAAAAGCCAAGTTGCTCCACGCCGATGCCAACCAAACGGTCGTCGTCAAAACTCAAGTAAATAGCCCGCTCGGACGACAGCTTGGCCCGCTGCTCGGCCAACAGTTGCCGCAAAAAAATTGTTTTGCCTGCCCGTCGCAGGCCGATCACGGCATGAACCTTGCCCGGCACCGCTGGCAGGCGCGCGTCACGGACGGTCAATGGCATTTTTGCCGCCGGCTCAAGGGCGGCGCTCAATTTTTCGGCCAGGACCGGATGCAAACTCATGGCGAAACGATTCCCTAAATGTGTCCTTTTGTAAAGGACAGGTTTTGCATAATGCGGCTTTTTCTAAAGGCCACCTTGGAAAGACTGCTGGACTGTGAATTTTCGTTGTGTTGTCGAGTTGGTGGTGTCACGCACGATCTCAACCGCGCGACTGACCAAGGTGGAGAGCTTGGAAAATTTCTGCGCCGTGGTATTTTTTGACAAGTTCAAATCTGATACTGCAATTTGATACTGGTTGCTGTTTTTAGGGCAAAAAAGACGCAATTAGAGCAAAAGTCTTTAAATACGAAATCGCAATAATCGCTAATATAATCAATGGTATTATGCTAAAGCTAAACGCAGCAAAAAGTGGCTTTTTCAATTTCGAGTCAGATGCCTTTAACCACTCAGCCACCCTTCCGTTTGTTGATTTTATTGGTTGAAATGCTGGTTTCCACATTTCTCAATTTTCACACTGCGCGCGCACGAAAATCAGATTGTTGGATAATGCAGACTCGTGCTGGCAAATATTCCCGTGGCAAATTTGGTTCACCACCCTGAATTAGGCAAACATTATACGCGAATCCACGTTTGCGGCAAGCTGATTTGGAGATCGCTCAAAACCGACCGCGTCACCGTAGCCAAGCCGAGTCTTGGTGATTTCCACAAAGAGGAGCGGCAACCCGGCGCAATGCGCGTTGATCATACTTATGATTTTCACCGGGAAGAACGACAAGCTTCTGGAGCAGATTCAAACGGGAGCTGGTGCACCGATGCCAATTCGCCACGCGAGCCGAAGCCAGCACCGCCATCGTTGAATTGATTGAACTCTTTTACGACCGCGAGCGGTTCCACAGCGCCCTTGGCTTCAAATCATCTGTGGACTTTGAAACCAACCTCAACTAAAAATACCCATGCCTCATGCCTTCACTCCCTGTCCGCCAAATCGAGACAAGACCAGCACGAATCCGAACTAATCGCCGCTGGTCATCGTCCACATGCCCAGAGGACTGACCAGCGTGCCGGTGCCAATGGTATCCGTCGTCTTGAGCGCCTCCACATGACCGTCGTGAAAGAGATAATTAAACCGTTTGGAATGCAAACCATAGGCAGCAGTCCCCTGACTATTCGCGCTTGTGCCTAACTGAAGCCGGTCTTGCGCTCCGGCTGGATTTGGCCCCGGTCCGTCACACGTCGAAGGCGAATCATTACCGCAAAGATTGCGTCCGTTGGGCAACTCCGCCAGCAGGATGGTTCCGCTGTTGTCCTGCACCACAGAGTTTTTATAGCCGATTGCGTCCCAGTTGGGGATTGAGCCGTCGTAATGATAATAGCCCAATCCAACGCCATAGCTGGCTGGCGGCAATGCCTGACCGGGCGCAATGTCGTTCGCATGGGTCGAATTCATGGCATAAGACCGGCGCGCTCCTTGGGCCGCGTAGGCAACGGTGTTGGGCTGTTGATCGGCGGGGCATTTCAAAATCTTGGGAGCGAGTGTTCCGTCCATGATACTGACGATTAAAGCTGAATCTGGAGCTGAGCCGCCAATATATTTATTTAGGTAATTATCCCAAGTAAGCTGGTAGGCATAATCCCCCGTGGCATCATACGCTGGCGGGAACATATCACTGTGATCGCCCGTAAACATCGTGAAGCCAAGCCCTAGCTGCTTCATCTGCGACGTGCATTGAATGCGCTGAGCTTTCGCCTTGGCAGCGGCAAGCGCGGGTAACAACATCGCCGCCAAAATCCCAATGATGGCGATTACGACCAGCAATTCAATCAGCGTAAAACCAACACGCCGGATAGCATTTTTGTTGGATGAGTTAATATTCATGTCTTTCAAAGATTTAATTTCAAAACGCGTTCATTGCAATACGACCTGCATTTGTTTTGCATCAATCGCAAACTTCTTACCGGCTGGTGCCGCCGGCAATCCAGTGAGATATTTGACTGCCAGATGATTGCCTTGCAAGGCGTGGTGCAACGGGTGGAAAAACTTGGCAAAAACAATCCCGGATACCAAGCTGAGTTGCTGGTCGCCACTGAGGGGGGCGGACATTTCTCCGCCGTTGCGCTGGATTCGGCAGGTTTTGAAATTGATCAGTTGGTGGGTGCGCTGGTAAAGCTCCGCGGTTGCGCTCTGCCCTTTTACAACCGTCGGGGAGAATTGTTAGGGGTGCATGTTTTTATGACGGATCGGAGTGATCTGGATGTTCTACGATCGCCGCCGGCCGATGCCTTTTCCACTCCAATTGTGAAGTTGGAAGATTTGAATCCCTTCTCAGCCACATCGCCGCGTTTGCTGCGTCAACGCGTTCAAGGCGTGGTCACCTTGAGCCAGCCGGGTGAATTTTTTTATGTGCAATCCGGCGATCGCGCGGTGCGCGTGACGACCAAGCAATCAGAACCGCTGGTCGTCGGAGATCAGGTGGACACCGTCGGTTTTGTTGAAATTGTCCAGCACTACGCGGAATTGCACGAGGCGGTATTCCGCAAGACCGGCACCGCCATTCCCCCGACACCCGTGCCCTTGAACTGGGAACTTGCCACTCAGGCCCCGAAGCCATCCCATGAATTAGAAACGCCTGATTTTGACGGACGGCTGGTAAGTCTCGCCGGCCGGCTTAAAAACATTGAAGCCATTCCCGGACAACCAACGCGACTCTATTTGGATCATGAAGGGCATACCATCGTCGCATCGTTTGGGAATGGAGTGCCCGCAGGCGACACAGAAAATCTTCGACTAGGGTCGGATCTGGTGGTGACCGGGATTTGCGTGATGTCGCTGGCCACGACCTGGCCGGCTTTAACCGTGGGTTCGCCCACGGGCTTTCGCATATTGCTACGTTCACCGGCGGATATCACCGTCATCCACGCCGCTTCCTGGTGGACCGCCACTCGCCTGCTTGGAGCGCTGGCGGGCATGGTGCTAGTGTTGTCGCTGGCTCTCGCCTGGGTGGGGCTGCTGCATCGGACCGTGGCCAAGCAAGCCGCCCGGCTGGTGGCTGAACAACAATCCAAACACGACGCCGAAGTAGAATTCAAAGCCACACTCCGCGAACGCAACCGTCTGGCAGCTGACCTCCACGATACCCTCGAACAAGACCTGACCGGCGCCACTTATCAGCTAGAAGCCGTGCGCGTTTTTCTTGGCGATAAACATACCGAGGCGGCGAAATGCAACGAATTCGCCCACGAACTGCTCAATCGCAGCCGCGATGACCTGCGCCGGTCACTGTGGGCTTTGCGCGCCGGCATACTGGACGGCCGGGCCTTTGAGGATGCGCTTCGTGAACTGGCGCAACGCACCGGGCAAACCTCGGGCGTCGCCTGCTCGTGTCAGATTGAAACGGACGGAACCCGTGTGCCGGAGTTCGAAGCGAACCACCTGCTCATGGTCGCGCAGGAGGCCATCACCAATGCCATAAAACATGCCGGCGCAAAATCCATCTCCATCACAGGCAAGATTGAATCCAAAAAAATCTTTTTTACAGTAGCCGATAACGGCAGAGGTTTTGATCCTCAAACATTGCCCGGCCCGAAACAAGGACACTTTGGTCTGCTGGGAATGCGGGAACGGTTGCGCGCCATGGGTGGCACCATAAAAATCCGCAGCAAACCGGGCGAGAGCACTCAAATCGAGGTGAACATTCCCTTAAATCCACCGGCCATCAATTCGTGACGGTGCCAATCCGAGTTTGCGGCAAGCTGATTTGGTAGTCTCGTTAGCGGCCTGAATGTTTAATCAAATTTTGCCTGCCGGTTGAGGAATGTGAGTTCAGTTTCGTTCGACCTTGTGATAAAATTTATCAGTTGCTCGTAAACAGTTTCAAAAATAAACCGTTTTACTTGCCGACAAACTGAATATGCAAATTCCAACTGACGCCGTCCTGCTCCGCATTTTTCTTGGCGAAAGCGACCGCTGGGAACACCTGCCGCTTTACGAAGCCATCGTGCTCAAGGCGCGCGAACAGCATCTCGCCGGCGCGACCGTGCTGCGCGGGCCGATGGGTTTTGGCCAAGCCAGCCGCCTGCACACCGCGAAAATCCTGCGGCTCTCCGACGACCTGCCGCTCGTCATCGAAATCGTGGACAGCGAGGAGAAAATAAATTCCTTCCTGCCCGAACTGGAAAAAATGCTCGGCGGCGGACTCGTGACTTTGGAAAAAGTAAAAGTGCTGCACTACCGCGCTGGCGATTTAAAACCATAAACCAAACACATTGCGGTTATGAAACCCAGATTGTTGCTTCAAATTGAGGGCGCGGTCGTTTTGCTCGCCGCCTGCATTTTTTACCATCAAGTCCATGGCAGTTGGCTCTGGTTTGCCGTGCTATTCCTTGCGCCAGATTTTTTCATGCTGGGTTATCTCGCAAACAAAAAGGTCGGCGCGTTGGTTTACAATCTGGCCCACACTTATACCGCTCCGGTCTTGGCATTTTCAATTCTGTGGTTTTCTGGACAGACCTCATACTTTTGGCTGACGTTAATCTGGCTGGCACACATTGGCTGGGATCGGCTCCTTGGCTACGGATTAAAATATGAAACGGCTTTCAAAGACACGCATTTGCAACGAGTGTGATTTATGAACCTCGCTGAACTGGAAAAAATCCTGCGCGATGCGCTCGCTCAATTCAATTCCGAGACCAGCACGATTCACCGGCTCGATGCGCCGATGCAATTGCTTCACCTCGTCGCGCAGGTCGGCCTGCCACCGCAGTTGCTCGACGTGGTTAAAACCATTCCCGTCGGCAAAGGCATCGCCGGCCAGACCGTCGCGCAAAACCAACCGGTGACGATTTGCAACTTGCAGACCGACACCAGCGGCGTGGCCAAGCCCGGCGCGAAACAAACCGGCGTCGGCGGCGCATTGTGCGTGCCCATTCGCGACGGCGAAAAAATTCTCGGCACGCTCGGCATCGGCACACGCCGCGAACACGCCTACACGCCGGACGAAACGCGTGCGCTGGAAAAAATCGCCGGAGAAATCAGCGCACAGTTCAACGCGGCGTAGTTTGTTTCATCATTCATAATTCAGCCTTCAGCATTCTTTGAAGTTGTCCCCTGCTCCGTTTCGCGGCAAGCTGTGCGCTTGATTATGCAGCAGGTCAAACTCGGAATCATCGGTGGCGGAACCGTAGGCAGCGGCGTGTTTGAAGCGCTCGCGCGCAACGGCTCGCTCCTCAGCTCACGCGTCGGCGCAAACATAAAAGTTCACCGCGTCGCCGTGCGCGACTTGCACAAAAAACGCGCCACGGCCATCCCAAAAAACCTGCTGACGACCGATTGGCGCGAAGTCGTGTGCGATCCCGAAGTGAATCTCGTCGCCGAACTCATCGGCGGCACGACGGTGGCGCGCGAAGTCGTTTTGACTTCGCTCAAACTCGGTAAGCCCGTCGTCACGGCGAACAAGGCTTTGTTGTCCGCGCATGGTGAAGAACTTTTTGCGGCGGCAAAAAAATACGGCACGAATCTTTATTACGAAGCGAGCGTCGCGGGCGGCATTCCCATTATCAAATCTTTGCGCGAAGGTTTTGTCGGCAACCGCATCACGGCGCTTTACGGCATCGTGAATGGCACGTGCAATTACATTCTCACGCGCATGAAATTGGAAGGCGCGGACTTCGGCGCGGTGCTGGCCGACGCGCAAAAATTGGGTTACGCCGAAACGCCGCCTGACCTCGACATTGACGGCCACGATGCCGCGCACAAGACGGGAATTCTCGCCTCACTCGCGCACGGCTTTTGGGTAAATCCGAAAAAAGTTTACGTCGAAGGCATCCGCCACATCAGCGCGCTCGACATCAAATATGCCGGCGAACTCGGCTACACCATCAAGCTCCTCGGCACGGTGAAAAAACTGGAAGGCAGTTGCCGCGTGCAGGCATCAGTTTATCCGACGCTCGTTCCGAACGCGCACGTTCTCGCCAGTGTTAACGGCGTGTTCAACGCGGTTTTCGTGCAAGGCGACATCGTCGGTGACGCACTTTTTTACGGACGCGGCGCGGGCAAGGATGCCACGGCCAGTTCCGTTTTGAGCGACATC
The DNA here is from genome assembly GCA_903878805.1 of uncultured Verrucomicrobia subdivision 3 bacterium. Classification (GTDB taxonomy): domain Bacteria; phylum Verrucomicrobiota; class Verrucomicrobiia; order Limisphaerales; family UBA11358; genus UBA11358. The sequence continues at coordinate 64,056 of CAIRJF010000028.1, read as the reverse complement.
GGCGACGCGATGCTCGACTTGAAAACCGGCATCAAAAATCGTTTGCCCGCGTTTGTCCCGCACGAATGCGCTGGCGCCGTTGCGCCAATTAGTGAAGTGGTTTCGCAATATTTTGTGCGCTTGAACGTCGTGGACAAACCCGGCGTGCTCGCGCGCATCGCCACAATTTTCGGCCAGTCGAACATCGGCATTTCGTCTGTCATCCAGCCGGAAGGTCACGAAGGCGAAAGTGTTCCTTTAATTTTCATGCTCCACTACGCGACCAACGGCGTCGCCGCCAAAGCGCTCGCCAAGATCTCGAAGCTGCCGACCGTCAAAGGCAAGCCGGTGATGATCCGCGTGGAAAGTTTTGAGCAATGAGCGCGCTTCTTTTTCGCAGCACCAATGGCCAATCGCCCGCCGTCAATTTGCGCGAGGCGTTTTTGCGTGGCCAAGCGCCGGATCGCGGACTTTATTTCCCCGAAAAATTTCCGCAGCTCACGCCGGAAGAAATCGCGGCCTTCGCGAAATTGCCGTATCACGAAATCGCGTTTCGCGTCTTGTCGAAATACACGGACGGAATCATTCCCGCCGCTGCGCTCGCCGCGATTTGTGCCGACGCCTACAATTTTGAAATTCCGCTCGAAAAAGTTTATGACCGCGTGGTCGTGATGCGGCTGGATCAAGGGCCGACGGCGTCGTTTAAGGATTTTGCCGCACGCATGATGGCACGCTTGATGGGCCGTTTTTTGGCGGAAGATGGCAAGCAGTTGACGATTCTCACCGCGACGAGCGGCGACACGGGCGCGGCGGTGGCGCACGCGTTCCACAATGTCCCCGGCATCCGCGTCATTGTTTTGTTTCCGATTGATGAAGTCAGCCTGAGCCAGCGCAAGCTGATGACCACGCTGACGGGCAACGTCCGCACGGTGGCGATTGACGGAAAATTTGACGACTGTCAGGCGATGGTAAAGCAGGCCTTTGCTGACGCGTCATTAAAACATCTGCCGTTGTCGTCCGCGAATTCCATAAATATCGGCCGGCTGTTGCCGCAGAGCGTTTATTATTTTTACGCCGCGTCACGTTTGGCGAAACCCGGCGAGGAAATTGTCTTCTCCGTGCCGAGTGGAAATTTCGGCGACATGATGGGCGCGATGGTGGCGAAACAAATGGGTTTGCCGGTGAGAAAAATCATCGCGTCGGTGAATGACAACGACGCGTTCCCGAAATTTCTGGCGAGCGGTCATTACGAAAAAATTTCGCCGTCGCGCAATTCCGTTTCCAACGCGATGAACGTCGGGCATCCGAGCAATCTCGCGCGGCTGGTGGCGTTGTATGGCGGGCAAATGGACGAGACGGGGAAAATTTTGCGGCAGCCAAATCTGGACGCGATGCGCAGGGATTTATTTTCCAGTTCGGTTTCGGATGACCGCACGCGCGCGACCATCCGCGAAGTATGGAACAAATACGAATTGTTGCTCGAAGCGCACGGCGCGGTGGCGTGGCGCGGTTTTGAAGACTGGCTCGAAACGGAATCGTTAAATGGTTTGCCCGCCGTAATTTTGGAAACAGCAAACCCGGCGAAATTTCCGGAGGAGATCGAGAAGACCATTGGCTTCGCGCCCGACGTGCCGCCCGCGATGACGGCCGCGATAAAATTGCCGGAAGATTTTGAGCACATGGGCGCGGATTACGCGAAGTTCAAAAGCTATCTACTGACGCGGAATTGAGCTTTTCATTCGCCTCGTTTTTCAACGCATTTCCAAATTGGTTTCATAAAATAAGTTGTTGACTTCAATAAGTTTACAACTTGTGCGTGAACGGTCGGAGCATCCTCTGCGTCTGACTCTTGTGGAACGCACCACAATCAACATTCAACAAAAACATCCATGAAAAATTATATTGCCTCCAAAACCTTGATTGCGCTCGCGGTGGCCATCGCCGCCGCCGCCGCTTACGATAGCCTCGCCAACGAGCAACCGATGCCGCCGCCCGCGAACGGCACGACGCTGCCGGACAGTCTTGTCCCCGGCAGTTCCGCCGCGCAAGTCGCCAAGCTCGCCCAGGCCGGCGTGGATGCCGGCGTGATTAAGAATTACATCTCCAACTGCCCGACCGCCTTCAATCTCGATGCCGATAAAATCATTGCCCTGACCGATGCGGGCGTTACGTCGGAAATGGTGAACGCGATGTTCGCCCACGACAAAAATTTTCTGGCCGGCATCAACAACAATTCTTCGCCCGCGCCCGCCAGTCCGCCGACCACGCCCACGGTTGTTTCTGAAAATAATTCGCCGCCGCCCGCCGCGTCCGCGCCGCCGGAAAACATGACGATTAATAATTTTAACGACACGCTGTCGCCTTACGGCCAGTGGGTCGAGGTGGCCGGCTATGGCCGCTGCTGGCGGCCGACGGAAGTGGTGTATAACGCGACGTGGCAGCCCTATTGCGACCGCGGCCGCTGGGTTTACACGGACTGCGGCTGGTATTGGAACTCGGATTACGCGTGGGGCGTGACTTTCCACTACGGACGCTGGTTCAACGCGCCGAACTACGGCTGGTGCTGGTGGCCGGACACCGTCTGGGCGCCGTCGTGGGTGACGTGGCGTTCGAGCGGCGATTATTGCGGCTGGGCGCCGCTGCCGCCCTACACGGCCTACCAGCCGGGCGTCGGCTTCACCTATCATGGCGGAAATGTTTCCGTCAGTTTCGGTTTCGGCCTCGCGGCAAATTGCTTCACGTTCGTATCTATCGGCAATTTCTGCCAACCGCACCCGCGCAATTACTGCGTGCCGCCGACCCAAATCACGCAGATTTACAACCAGACGACCATCATCAACAACTACGACTACAACCACCGCACCATTGTGAACAACGGCGTTTCCATCACGACCATCGGCGCGGCAACGCATCGTCCCATCCAGGCGGTCGGCGTCGGCACGGTCATGCAGTCGGAACGCCATAGTTGGCGCGGGCCGGGCGAGATTCATCCCGTGCGGCCGTTTCCGACGGCTCCGCCAACCGGCAATTCACCGCTGCGACCGGAAACAACAACTTCAATCCGGCGAACGGCAATCAACATTCGCCAGTGACACAAACACCGTCGCGCCCGCAGGCAGGACAATTCAACCGCGAACAGGGAAATGGGAATTCATCCGTGCAATCATGGTCAAACCCAACCGCTCCGGCGAATAATTCTGCGCCCGCCCACAGCTACGCCCACAGCGGCGGATTCCTCAACAACGGCGAAAATCATCAGGCGCAGCGGACTTACACCGCGCCCGCGGCGACAGTCACTGCGCCGGTGAACAACACCGTGACCGCGCCGTTCAATCAACATTCATCTGCGCACAACGACTGGCGTGAACCGTCGCGGCCAATGAACCCGCAGCCGGCGTTCACCGCGCCGATGATGGTTGATCATCCGCAGCACAGCGAGCCACGGCAGAATTTCAGCCAGACCATGCCGTCGCCGCAAAATCAAAACGGCTCCGCGAATGGCGGCGGACGATACCAGAACTGGTTTGTCCAAAACCGCTGAATAGCCCGCTTCCTCAACGCCGCGACGAAACCCGTCACGGCGTTTTTCCTTTTGCCCGCCCACGCGCGCTGGCAACCTTTTCGTGTGGGCATTTCCCGGCAACAATTTGAGCAGATGCAGCAGCGTCTCGGCGGAAAAAAATCGCGCGCGACCGCAATGACCTTGCCCGTCACTCGCCACGCGCCACGCGCCACTCAAATAATTTTGGGCGTTGATCCGTCAGTGCGCGGCACGGGCTACGGCGTCATCCGCGTGGAAAGAAATAATTTGTCCGCGCTTGCGCAAGGCACGATCACCTGTCCGAAAGATTGGGAACGTTCGCGTTGCCTCGCCAAAATTACGCAAACGCTGCGTGACCTCGTGCGCGAACATCAGCCGACAGTTTGTGTGGTAGAAGGACTTTTCTTCGCGCAAAATCTGAAGACGGCCATCATCATGGGCGAAGCGCGCGGCGCCGCGATGGCGGCGATTGCCGAAGCTGGTTTGGATATTTACGAAATTGCCACGCGCAAAGTGAAGCAAGCGATTGTCGGCTACGGCGCGGCGCAAAAAATTGCCGTCGCCAAAATGGTGCAGCGGATGTTGAACCTCGCCGAGTTGCCCGCGCCCGACGCGGCGGACGCGCTCGCGCTTGCGCTGACGCACACGCAGGAAAATTCGCGGCACGGTTTGAACGCGCCGAAGAAAATTTAGAAATGGAATTCCGCTGTCCAAATTGCCATGCGCCAATTTACAGCCGTAAACTTAAAATTTGCGGCGTGTGTGAAAAGCCATTGCCGAAAGAGCTCTTGATGAACGATGCGGAAATCGCGTTTTGGAAAAAACAAATGGATAAGGAAGAAAAAGAAGCTGAAGATTTTGGGCGGCAAATAAATGATATTGGTTCGCACGACGGTCACGGTGGCGTTGGCGGCATGGCTGGCTTTTGATATGATTACTTTTTTACACGGAAAACTGGTTGAGTCATTGCCCACGCAAGTCATCGTGGACGTGAACGGCATCGGTTACGAAGTGCTAATTCCCTTGTCGTCATTCGACAAATTGCCCCAGCCCGGTGGCGAAATAAAATTGCTCACGCAACTCATCGTCCGTGAAGACGCGCACATTCTTTACGGCTTCGCGACGGCGGTGGAACGTGATTTGTTTCGGATGCTCATCAACAACGTCAGCGGCATCGGCCCGAAAACCGCGCTGAATATTTTGAGCGGCATGAACGCCGTGGCGTTTCGCGGCGCAGTGGCGAACGGCGACGTGAAATCGCTCTCGCAAATTTCCGGCGTCGGTAAAAAAACGGCGGAACGAATCGTGGTTGAATTGCGCGATAAAATCGGTGCGGCAGGTGCGCTGGAAGCCGCTAGCGCGAAACACTCGCTTTCATCTGACGATCAAAAAACCAATGACGCCGTGCTCGCGCTCATGGCGCTTGGCTTCAAACAAGTAGATGCTCACGACTCCGTTCGCGCCGCGCAGGCGATGCTGGGTGCAGCGGCAACGGTCGAACAACTTGTGCGCGCGTGTCTGAAAAAGGGAGCCTGATGACCGAAGCCAATCCGCAACCACAACCACCCGCCGCGCATCGCCACGCGCGAGTCGTCGGTGGCGTGGTGATTCCGCATCCGCCGAAATGGCATCAACGGTTGCTGGCCGCGTTGATTTACACCGTGGCGCAATGCATCACGGCAACGCTGCGTTTCCGGTTGGAAGATTTGTCCGGCTATTTTTCTGACGTGCCGCAGGAAAAAATTATTTTCGCCATTTGGCACAATCGTCTCGCGCTGGCGTTGATTTTATATCGCAAATATGTTGCGCGGCGCGATCGCAAACGTCGACTCGTCGCGCTCGTCAGCGCCAGCAAAGACGGCGGCTTGCTGACGGGAGTTTTGGAAATGTTCAAAGTGCAGCCGGTGCGCGGCTCATCATCGCGGCGCGGCGCGCAGGCGTTTCGCGAGTTGGTCGCGTGGGGACGCCGCGGTCACGACCTCGCGCTCACGCCGGATGGTCCGCGCGGTCCGTGCTACACCGTGCAGGAAGGCGTGATTTCCACGGCGCAAATGACCGGCATGCCCATCGTGCCGGTGACGTATCATCTTAGCTGGAAAATTCGCGTGAAAAGCTGGGACCGTTTTCAAATTCCGCTACCATTCGCGGTCTGCACGGTGACGATGGGTAAAGCGCTACGCGTGCCGCGTGACACGAACGAAGCCGGTCGCGAAAAACTACGCCTGCAACTCGAAGCCGATTTGCGTTCCATCACGCGCGACTGAAGCGCGATTGAAAAATGATTGCCCGCGTCAGTCTGGAAATTGCGCTGCGGAAGGAATTTGATTATTCGATTCCGGCGGAGCTGGCCGGGCAAATTGATGTCGGTAGCCGTGTGCAAGTTCCGTTCGGGTCGCGCAAAATTCTCGGTGTCGTCACCGCAGTCGCGGAAGAATCTGGACACGCGAATCTCAAGCCGATTCTCAAAGTCATCGGTGCACAAACGCTAGTAACGCCAAAGGTTTTGAAGCTTGCGCGGTGGATTGGCGAGTATTACTGCTGTGCTCCGGAGATTGCGCTGAAGTCGGTTTTGCCCGAAGCCGTGCGCAAGGAAGATGCGGGCTGGCGCGAAAGATTATTTGTTCGCGCGCTGGCCGTGACCGGCGAATTTCCGAAGCTTCCAAAGCGTCAGCAGGAAGTTTGGAATATCGTCGAGGAACGTCGTGAACTGCCGCTGGCAGAATTATTGGAACTCACCAAAACCACCGCCGCCACCGTCCGTAAACTGGAAGATCGCGGCCTTGTCTCCATCACATCCGAAGTTTCGGAGCGCGATCCGTATGCGCGCGAAACGATTTTGCCCACGCAAAATATCATATTGAATCCGGCACAGGCGCAAGCGCTGGGCGAAATCACGAAGGCGATGGACACGGAGAATTCTTCGCGCACATTTCTGCTCCACGGCGTGACCGGTTCAGGAAAAACAGAAATTTATCTGCAAGCGCTTGCGCATGCGCTGGAGCAGGGCAAAGGCGCAATGGTGCTCGTGCCGGAAATTTCGCTGACGCCACAAACCGTTGAAAGATTCAAGGCGCGATTCAGTTCCGGCAAATTGCAAACGCTCGTCGCGGTTTTGCATTCGCACTTGAGCGCAGGCGAACGGCACGATGAATGGCACAAGATCCGGCAAGGTCGTGCGCGCATCGTAATCGGCGCACGTTCGGCAATTTTTGCACCGGTCGAACCGCTCGGACTCATCATTGTGGATGAGGAGCACGAGCAAACTTACAAGCAGGAAGAAGCGCCGCGCTATCACGCACGCGATGTCGCCGTCATGCGTGGTCAGATGGAAAACGCCGTCGTCGTGCTCGGTTCAGCTACGCCTTCGATGGAGAGTTACGCCAATTGTAAAAAGGGGAAATTCACTTTGCTGAATTTGCCGGAACGCGTGGACGACCAGAAAATGCCGCAGGTCCGCGTCGTGGATATGCGGCAGGCGATGTTCAAAGAAAAAGGTCCACCGCTCTTTTCGCCGCAGCTCAAGGAGGCTATCAAGCAGCGGCTGGAGCGCGGCGAGCAGACGATTTTATTTCTGAACCGGCGCGGTTACTCGACTTCGCTGATGTGTCCCAAGTGCGGTTACGTCGCGAATTGTCCGAATTGCAGCGTGTCGCTGACGTATCATCGCATCGAACAAAAACTTTCTTGCCACATCTGCGGTCACAACGAAAAAGTCCCGCTCGTCTGTCCGGAACCGAAATGCAAAAATCCGGCTATCCGTTTTGCCGGAACCGGCACGCAGAAAGTTGAAGAAGTTTTGGCAAAACTTTTTCCAAAGGCGCGCGTCAAACGCATGGATGCCGACACGATGAAGCGCAAGGACGATTACCGCCACGTCCTCGGTGATTTTCGCGCGGGCAAACTGGACATTCTGGTCGGCACGCAGATGATTGCGAAGGGGCTGCATTTTCCGAATGTCACGCTGGTGGGCATTATTTACGCTGACTCCGCGCTGCATCAGCCGGATTTTCGGGCGGGCGAACGGACGTTTCAATTGCTCACGCAAGTCGCCGGTCGTGCGGGTCGCGGCGATGTCGAAGGCGAAGTTTTTGTGCAAGCGTTCACGCCGTTTCATCCGGCGATTCAATTTGCGCGCCGCCACGATTTCGTCGGCTTTTACGAACAGGAAATTGAATTTCGCGAACAACTGAAATATCCGCCGACGAGCCGCGTCGCGCTGCTCACACTCAAAGGTCGCAGCGAGGAAAAAGTAAAATTCTCTGCCGACCACCTGAAGCGCGAATTGGAGAAAAAACTGAAGAACCTAAAAGATTTGGTTATCGCTGGTCCCGCGCCTGCGCCGTTGCTGCGCGCGGAAAATTTTTACCGCTACCAAATCATGTTGCGGACGCGCGCGATGAGTGCGCTCAGCCGCGAACTCGCCATCATTGTGCAGTCGCTCACGTTGCCGGATGACGTGACGCTGGCGGTGGATATTGATCCGGTGAGTTTGAGTTGAGCTACGATTTCATCCGCGCTCATTGCCCTTCGCTTTTATCAGCGCGATGCGGCGGGCGTATTCCGCCTCGGTGACTTCGCGCGGGAAAGCTTTGCAGGTCTGCTGAAAGCCGGGAAAATTCCAGAGGTTCGGAAAATCGCGGCACTGCTGCGGCTTGACGGATTGCACGGAACAATCGTCGCCTTCCAGAAAAATGCAGCCGCCGTCCGGTTTTTCCAGCAAAGCCAGTCCGCCGCGATCCCAGCGCAGCCGCGTGAATTGCTGGATGAAATCGGCTTCGCTCAAACCTTTGAACGCGGCGAGCCGCGTGATTTCTTCATTCGACAAACGCACTTGCCCCGGCCAGCGACAACAGGCCGTGCAGCGTTGGCATTCGTAGAAGATGGGCATCGGATAAATATCCTAATTAAGATTTTTAAAAGACTTTGAAATTTCTAATTGCAAAGGAAAGGTGACGACATCTATCACAAAAGCAAAAGGCAGTTTAGCCAAATTCACCACGTTTATTCGACTTTGCTTGTTGACCTGAATGCCTGACTGGCCTTGGGGAATATCGGCGGTTTTTTCAAATCCTGCCGGAAGATTTTTTTCTAATCGTAAGTTGTAACGAACGTCGGGTGGAAGTTTTTGAATATCAGAAAAAGAAACATCGCCACCAGATTTACTATGAGCAGCAAGTAATACCTTAGCTGGAATTATCAAGTATGCAGGCGCATAAACTAAAGTCTTTTGGCCATAATATTTGTAGCATCCTCCCTCAATTATTACGTCATTACTGGTGTGTGAGTTGTAAATTGCCGTTGGTTCAAACCAGTCGATTTTGCTTGGGAAAGCCTTTTTTGAAGTTACTGACGTGAAACAACCTGCTGACAACAAAGTCAAGAAACTGATGAACAGAAAATTGATTACCGTTTTATTTTTCATATTTTTTCAGAAAAACTCATTTCTTAATTCCCCGCTGCCACAAATCAAAATAATACAGCGCGGCGACGACGAGCGAGTGGCCGATTTTCTCTTCGGCAACGAGCTTCGGAATTTCCGCCACCGGCACCAGTTGCGTCGTCAGATCTTCGCCGCTGTCAAATTCCACGCCGTGTTGCAGCCGGCAATTTTCAATCAGCACAGTGTAGGTGTGGTTGTTCAAGATGGCCGGATTGGACCAGACTTTGCCGAGCAGTCGGGCGTTTTCGCCTTCGTAGCCGGTTTCCTCGCGCAGTTCGCGCACGGCGGTCGCGACCGGATTGGTCTCGTTCGGATCCATCATGCCGCCGGGAATTTCCAGTTCCACCGTGCCGGAGCCGACGCGGAATTGCCGCACCATCACGAGCTGTTGGTCGGGCGTGACGGCGATGACGTTGACCCAGCCGACGGTATCGAGGACGTAGAAATCATGTTCCTTGCCGGTGCGCGGGTTGATGCAGATTTCGGAGCGGATTTTGAAGATGCGAAAATCGCCGACAGGTTTGCTGCTGACTTTTTTCCACGGTTTAATCATTTAGCAGATAGGAGATAGGAGATGGGAGATGGAATCCAGAAAAAATCCCGCGACCGCCAACCCCAATTTCCATCTCCAATCAGCCATCTCCTATTTCGGAGCCGCCCAACCCTGTTTCATCAGTGTGAGCAAATGTTTCAACGCTTCCTCGTAAGTCTGATTTTTTTCGGCGGCCAATTGTTTCGCGCGCTTGTCGAGTTGCGCGGCCATGTCGGCGGATTTCTCAGCTGGGCAGCCGAGCGCGACGAGGATTTGGGCAAGTTGGGAAATTTCCATAAAATCAATGGCGGGTATTCTTATCTAAGCGCATTTCTAAAAATCTGAAGCTAAACCGAAAGCGCCTTTACCGTGGCCTCCAAGCTCGCCGCGTCCGCGACGTTCAGCATCGTAGCCGTTTTATCAATACGCTTCATGAAGCCGCTCAAGGCCGTGCCCGGCCCGAGTTCGATGAACCGCGTGAATCCCTGCGCCAGCAATACGCGCAGGGAATTTTCCCACAGCACGGATGCGCAGACTTGCTCAACCAGTTTTGCGGAGATGTCCGGGCCGTGCGCCTGCGCCGTGACGTTGGAAATCACCGGCACCACGGGCGCGGAAACCTTCGCCGCCGCCAGCTCCGCCGCAAGTTTCGGCTGCGCACTCGCCATGAGCGGCGAGTGATATGCGCCCGCCACCGGCAACGGCAGCGCACGTTTCGCGCCTTTGGCTTTAGCCAGTTCACACGCCACCGCAATTTTTTCCGACGCGCCAGAAATAACGAGCTGGCCTGGACAATTCAAATTTGCGAGAACAACCCCAGCTTCCGCACAAACCTCGCGCGTCAGATTTTCGTCCAAACCAATAATTGCAGCCATGCCGCCTTTGGTCACGTCGCACGCTTCCTGCATAAATTTTCCGCGCTGACGCACGACGCGCAAGCCATCTTCAAAACTTAATGCGCCCGCCGCAGTGAGCGCCGTGAATTCACCGAGCGACAAGCCAGCGGTGGCTTCAAATTTGAGCAATGGCACTTGTTCTTTAAGCAATTGAAATGCGACCCAGCTCACGACAAAAATTCCCGGCTGCGCGTTTTCGGTTTTGGTCAAATCAGCTTCCGGCCCTTCAAAACAAACTTTGGCGAGATCGTAGCCGAGCGCGGTATTGGCGCGGTTGAACCACGCCTTCGCCGACGGAAATTGTTCAGCCAAATCTTTGCCCATGCCCACGACTTGCGCGCCTTGACCAGCGAATAACAATGCGGTTTTGCTCATAAATTGGTTGAGCTTAGCTGGAATTATACGCCGATAGAAAGTTTGAAAATTTTTCTTCGCGCACCGCCGGCTTTGTTGTTCAATAAACCATCATGTTTTCACACGTTGTCATTTTCTGGACCGACCCGGCGAAACCCGAAGCGGTGGACGCCGTTATCGCCGGCGGCGAAAAATTTCTCAAATCTATTCCCGGCCTGAAGCAGTTTCATATCGGCAAAATGGTCGGTAGCGCGCGGCCTGTCGTGGATCAGACTTACCAAGTCGCGCTCAACACTGTCTTCGCCAGCAAGCAAGCGCAGGACGATTATCAAGTCCATCCGCAGCATTTGGAATTCATCGCACAATGCGTGAAGCCCTTCGTGAAAAAAGTCCTCGTTTACGACTTTGAGTAAAAATTTTAGGCGCGCGGATGAAATTTCCGGTGAATTTCCCGCAGCCGGTTGCCCGTGACGTGCGTGTAGATTTCCGTCGTGCTGATGTTCGCGTGGCCGAGCAATTCCTGAATCACGCGCAAATCCGCGCCATGTTCCAGCAGATGCGTCGCGAAGCTGTGCCGCAGCATATGCGGCGTCATGTTCCGCTCAACTCCGGCGCGACGAACACGGTTTTTGATGTGCAACCACAGCGTGACCGAGGCAAACGGCGTGCCGCGTTGCGTGAGAAAAACATTCGCCGGTGATTTCGGCGTGACGAGTTTCGGCCGTCCAACTTCGATGAACCGATTCAACGCCGCCACCGCCGTTCGCCCCACCGGCACCACGCGCTCCTTGTTGCCCTTGCCGATGACATTGATGAAACCGGCGTCGAGATGCAGTTGCTCCAGCCGCAGATTTTTTAATTCCGACAAGCGCAGGCCGGAAGCGTAAGCCAGTTCCAAAATCGCTTGGTCGCACAATCCCTCCGGAGTCTCCGGCGCTTCCGGCGTGAGCAATTTTTTGATTTCGTCGTTCGACAACGCCTTCGGCAATCTTTTCCATCGGCGTGGTAATGAAAGATTTTCCGCAATGTTCGTCGGTAAAAACTTTTCGTTCTCGGCAAATTTATAAAACGCCCGCAGTGCAGCGATTTCCAGATACACACTCTCGCCGCTCAAACGTTTGGTGGATTCCTTCGGTTCATCGGCGAGCGGGCGGGCGCGCTCGTGCGCGAGAAACGCCATGAGATGCTTCAGCTCCACGTTACGCCAGTCCGTCAGTCCTTGCCGCTCCGCCCAAGCCGTGAATTTGCCGAGCAGCGCCGCGTAAGTTTTCGCCGTGTTGTCCGACTGCCCGCGTTCGTGGCGCAGGTATTGCAGAAAATCTTCGACGAGCGTTTGCATCAATCAAATCAAGGCAAACGCGCGAGCGCGGTGAACAGGTTTGCCATCGTCGCAAAATGTTTCCGGCTCGTGCGCGTCACTAAATTAAAGCCTTTGCCGTAAGCCGGGCCGTTCGCCACGCAGAAATCCGTCGCGCAATCTGTCAGTTGTTTTTCCGCCGCGCGCAAGGCGTCCGTGCGTTTGCCATCCGCCTCAAATTTCCAGCCGACGATTCTGGTTTGCGGGAACCAGCCGCGCAGTTCCGCGATAATTTTCGGCGTCGGCAAAAGCTCGACCAATAGTGTTCCTTTACGCGTGGAAATTTTCTTGGACGCTTTGAGCGCGGAAAATTCGTTGGTTTTTGTTTCCGAAAAAATTTGGCCGAACGCAAAATCGCTAACCGCCGCCGCGTGAAAGATGGCGTCCACTTTTTTACCGGAAAATGATTTTAATTTCGCGCGTAAATCCGCCGTCGTGGAAAAAATTTTCACCGAGGTCGCCTTACGTTCGCCTGGGTAAGTCGCCGCTTCGCCGATGAGTAGCGTGACTTTGTGGCCGCGCGCCATGAGAAAACTGGCGAGTTCCGTGCCCAGCCGGCCCGTGGAAAAATTCGTCAACCGGCGCACTTCATCCAGTGGCTCGAACGTCGGTCCGGCAGTGACGATGCAATTCATTCCGCGATGCTAACCACGCCGCACGCGAATCGCAGCCAAAATTTCTGCGCCGCACCCAGCGCATCAACCCGGCCCCAGTTGCCCTTTGACGGCGCTATAAACCATCTCCACCGCCACGGCGGAAAGGATCATGCCCATCGCGCGGCTCAAAATGTTTGCCCCCGAACGGCCGATGAGGGCGATAAATTTATTACTCAATAGCATCATGACCAAGGTCAGGGCAAGCACCAGCGCCATCACCGCGCAGGTAAGAGTCTGCTGTAAAAAATTGTGCGTGTTGTTGTCCGTCAGCACGACCACGGACAGCAGCGCGCCCGGCGTCGCGATGGACGGCATCGCCAGCGGGAACACCGCCACGTCATGCCCCTCATCCGCCAGTGCCGCCGTTCCCGACGACTTGTCAAAAATCATGGACAGCGCGAAGAGGAACAGCACGATGCCGCCCGCAATCTGGAACGACAGCATCTCGATGCGCATCACTTCCAACAGGTATTGGCCGAGATAAAGAAACGCGGCGAGGATGCAGAATGCGATCAGCGTCGCCCGCATCGCCGCGCGTTTGCGCGCCTGCGCCGACAAATCCTTGGTCACAGAAAGATACAACGGCACCGTGCCAACGGGATCAATCGTCACCCACAGCGTCACGAAATCAAAAAATAATTCGTTCCAGCTCACGGCATTTTTGCTTTGATTTCGCCGACCGCGTTGGTCGTGAACTCGCTGAATTTTTGTGCCCCGACTTTGACATCCGCCGCCACATTCGTCGCGATGCTCTCCGTTTTTTGCACACCTTCCTTGATGGCATCTCCGGCTTTGTCGGCGTCCGTCTGCGCCTGATTCTCAATCTTTTGCGCCTTCGCTTGCTTTTGGAAATAAATGCCCAGCGCGATTCCCGCCGCCAGAACGATAATTAACAGGATAATTTTTCTCATAATAAATTTAATTTGCCCGCCGCTCTTTGATGCTCGCCACAATATCCGCGATCGCCTCGGCCTTGGGTTTCGCGCCGACGTTGCCTTTGCCGTGCAGACGCACGCTCACCGCGCCAGCTTCCATGTCGCGCGCGCCGATGACCAGCATCGTGTGGACGCGCAACTGTTCCGCGTTGGCGATCTTCGCCTTCATCGGATCCGTGCCGTATTCACCTTCCGCACGGACGCCTTGAGTGCGCAGCTCGCTGACAATTCCTTTGGCGTAGTTGATCAGCGCCTCGTCGTCGTTGAGCGTGATGACGCGCACCTGATCCGGCGCGAGCCAGAGCGGGAAGTTGCCCGCGTAATGCTCGATGAGGAAGCCGATGAACCGCTCATGCGTGCCGAGCGGCGCGCGATGGATGCACAACGGCGTCTTGTTCGAGTTGTCCTTGTCGCGATAGGTGAGGCCGAACTTGGCGGGCACGGCGAAGTCCACCTGATTCGTAGCGATGGTGAATTCGCGGCCGATGGCGCTCCACACCTGCACGTCAATCTTCGGCCCGTAGAACGCCGCCTCGTTGGCGACCTCCACGTAGTTGATGCCGGATTCGATCAACACCTTGCGCACCATGTCCTCGGTCTTCTTCCACAGCTCCGGCTCGTTGACGTATTTCTTGCCCAGCCCTTCCGCCGCGTGCGTGCTGAAGCGCATCTGATATTTTTCGAGGCCGAAGATTTTGAAATACTTCAGATACATGTCGTTCACGGCGCGGAACTCGTCGGCGAACTGCTCCTCGGTGCAATAGATGTGGGCGTCGTTCATGTTGAGCGAACGCACGCGCATGAGGCCGAACAACTCGCCGCTCTGTTCGTAGCGATAGCAAGTGCCGTATTCCGCAAGGCGCAACGGCAGGTCGCGATAACTGTGCGGTTCAGCCGCAAAAATGCGGTGATGATGCGGGCAGTTCATGGCTTTGAGGTAATAACGCTCGCTAAGTAAGCCTTGATCAAACTGCAGTTTGCCCATCACTGTCCGAAGCATTAACACTTCTTTATCTTTTTCTGCCAAATCAGGAGTTAGGTTCTTCAATTGATTACGTAGCTTTGAAGCAATGTCAGCCTCCTGCTGTTCAAGTTCATGAAGACGTTTCTTGTTATCCTCTTCAACCATCGTCATTGGCGGAAACATGCTCTCCGCGTAGTAAGGCAGATGGCCGGAAGTTTTATACATTTTCTCCCGCGCCAAATGCGGCGTGCGGACGCGGACGTAGCCGGCGGCGAATTCGGTTTCCTTGGCCAGCTTCTCCAGTTCCTCGACGAGCACCGTGCCCTTGGGCAGCCACAGGGGCATGCCCGGCCCGACAAATTCCGTGTCAATCGCGAACAGCCCCATCTCCGCGCCGATCTTGCGATGGTCGCGGCGCTTGGCCTCCTCGAGCATCTTGAAATATTCGTCCATCGCGGTCTTGTTCTTGAACGCCGTGCCGTAGATGCGCTGGAGCTGCGGACCTTTTTCATCGCCCTTGTAATACGCGGCGGCCACGCTGGTGAGCTTGAACGCGCCGATGTTGCCCGTGCGCATCACATGCGGCCCGGCGCACAGGTCAATGAAATCGCCGTTCTTGAAATAGGAAATCGCCTCGCCTTCGGGAATCTGCTTGAGCAAATCCAATTTGAATTTCGACGCGCCATTCGGACGTTCCGTTAATCCACCGAGCCGACCGGAATTGGCATCCGCAATGGCCTGTTCGCGCGTCACCGTGAGTTTTTCAAAAGGATTGTTCGCCTTAATTTCCTTTTTCATCTCGGCTTCAATCTTCTCGAAATCTTCCGGCGAGATGCGGTGCGGCAATTCCACGTCGTAATAAAATCCATTTTCGACCGGCGGCCCGTAGGCGAACTGCGCGTCCGGCCAAATTCTCAAAATAGCCGTGGCCAGCACGTGCGCGGCAGAATGCCGGATGCGCTCCAGTTCGGTCATCTTGGCGCGGTCATCCAAAGTTTTGCGTTCCGGGTTTGGCGGCGTGGTCTCGGCGTTCGTGTTCTCGTGCATTGCGAAAAATGTTAACGTCCGCGAATCGTTAAGGCAAATCTGGAAATCCGGCGCAAGTTTTGACTTTTGCGGATGCGTCGCGTCGTGTTCAATCTCCGCCGTATGAGTCTGACCCATCCCCTGACGACGACGGCGTTTGAACTGCCGGGCTTCCGCATCACGAAATCGTTCGGCGTGGTGCGCGGCATCATGGTGCGGTCGCGCTCCATCATCGGCAACGTCGGCGCGAGTTTGCAGGCGCTCTTCGGCGGCAACATCACGCTCTACACGAACCTTTGCGAACGCGCGCGCGAGGACACGTTCAACCTCATGCTGACGCACGCGGGTGAGTTGGGCGCGAACGCGGTCATCGGTGTGCGCTACGACGCCACGGAAATCGCGCCGGGCATCACGGAAGTGTTGTGCTACGGCACGGCGGTTTTTGTCGAAAAGGCGTGACGCAGGATGAAAGCGTTGAGTCCAGACAGTTTTCTTGGACGGTGGCTGGGCAAGCTCGCCGCTGCCATCGTCCGCCGTCCACACTGGTTTTTCTGGCCGCAGGTGGTTTTATTTTTCCTGTGCATCGCGGTCACGGTGAAATTTCTCCAGTTCGACACGGATCGAAATAATCTCGTGGGCGGCAACCAGCGTTACCACCACAACTTCTTGGAATTTCAAAAAGAATTTCCGCAGCAGGAAGATCTCGTGGTGGTGGTGGAAAGCGAGAACATCGAGAAGAACCGGCAGTTCGTCGAGCGGCTCGGCGCGCGGCTGGAGGCGGAAACGAATTTGTTCAAGGACGTTTTTTACAAGGGCGACCTGACGATGATGGGCAACAAGGCGCTGCTGTTCGTGCCGGAAACGGATCTCGCGGGTTTGCGCGACACGCTGAAGGATGATTTGCCGTTCATCCAGAAATTTTCGCAGACGACGAACCTGGTTTCGTTTTTTGATTTGGTCAACACGCAGTTCCGCACGGCCAAGCGCGAGCAGAATGCGCAGAACGACGCGCTGGTCAAATCGCTGCCAGCACTGCAACGCATCTTGCAGCAGGCGCAGGACAGCATTGAACGATCCGGCGCGCCACCTTCGCCGGGCGTCACCGCGTTGTTCAGCGCGGGCGACGAGGCGACGACGGGAACTTACATCACGTTCAACCACGGAAACATTTTTCTCGTCACCGCACACGCGCCGCGCGACGACTTGAACGGCGCGGCGGTGGAACGCATCCGC
Source organism: uncultured Verrucomicrobia subdivision 3 bacterium (assembly GCA_903878805.1). Taxonomy (GTDB): domain Bacteria; phylum Verrucomicrobiota; class Verrucomicrobiia; order Limisphaerales; family UBA11358; genus UBA11358. The sequence continues at coordinate 47,143 of CAIRJF010000028.1, read as the reverse complement.
GAACTGGTGCAACAGACGCGGCAGGAGGTTTCCGGCGTGAACGCGGGGCTGACGGGTGAACCGGTTTTGGAACACGACGAAATGGCGCAGTCGCAAAATGACACGACGGTGGCGGGCATCGTGTCGCTGGTGTTGTGCGCGATTATTTTTATTTACGGCTACAACGAAACGGGCCGGCCAATCAAAGCGATTATTTGCCTGCTGTTCGGGCTGGCCTATACGTTTGCCTTTGCGACGGTGACGGTCGGGCATCTGAACATTTTGACGATTACGTTTTTGCCGATGTTGATTGGGCTGGCGATTGACTTCGGCGTGCATCTCATCACGCGTTACGAGGAGGAATTGCGCCACGGCAAAACGGAGGCGGAGGCGCTGACCAAGGCGATGGTCTTCACCGGCCAGGGAATTTTCATGGGCGCGCTGACAACGGCGGGCGCGTTCGCGGCGATGGCGTTCACGGATTTCAAGGGCATCAAGGAAATGGGCGTCATCTGCGGCGGCGGCTTGATGATTTGTCTCGTGCCGATGCTGACGATTCTGCCGGTCATGTTACTGCGCGGAAAACAAAATGTCCTCGACCACGAAATCCACGAGGACGCACGGCGGGCGCGCATCGAGAGTTTTTGGCTGGAACGTCCGGTGCTGGTCACGCTGGTCATTGTAACGGTGAGCCTAGCGGCGGCGGTCGAAGCGCGAAAAGTTTTTTTTGACTACAATTTGTTGAACATGCAGAGCGCGGGCTTGCCGGCGGTGGTATATGAACAGAAGCTGATTGATTCGGCAGACAAATCTGTGCTGTTCGGCGCGGTGGTCGCGGATAACCTCGACGAAGCCGTGATGCTGGAGAAAAAAATCCGCACGCTGACCAACGTGGTGGCAGACGTGGAATCCATCGCCGGGTTTTTGCATCAGGAGCAGGGGGCAAAATTGCAGTTGATTTCCGACATCAAGGCGACGGTCGCGCCGCTGGATTTCAGCGCGCCCGACATGCGGCCGGTGGATGTCTATCAATTGAGCCGGACGCTGTATTCATTCTCCGGTTATCTCGGCTCCGCATTGCAAGAGGTCAGCCAGACCGATGCGTTGCTCGCCCGACAGCTCTCGTCGCTGCAAAAATCGGTGCTGGAACTGCGCCGCACGATGCTCGCGGGCGACAATCTGGCACTCGGCGAACATGGTGAAAAATTGGCCGCCTATCAGCAGGCGCTGTTTGATGATTTGCGCCGGACGTTCCAGAATTTGCAAAATCAGGACGACCGCGCGCCGCTGCACACCGCCGATTTGCCACCGGCGTTGCGCGACCGTTTCGTGGGCGTGACCGGAAAATTTTTATTGCAGGTCTATCCCAAAAAAGACGTCTGGCAGCATGATAATCAAAAAGAATTTGTCCTGGCGCTGCGCCAGGCTCTGGACCCGGAAGACCGCAACACGCCCGTCATCACCGGCACGCCAGTGCAGCTGTTGGAATACACGACCTTGCTCAAAGACAGCTACATCACGGCCGCGTGGTATTCGCTCGGCGCAATCGCAGTGATGGTATTTTTCCATTTCCGCAGTTTCGCGGCGGTGGTGCTTTCTTTAATTCCCGTTGGGCTGGGAACTTTGTGGCTGGTCGGGCTGATGGGCTGGAATGCCGTGCCGTTCAACCCGGCAAACATCATGACGCTGCCGCTCGTCATCGGCATCGGCGTAACGAATGGCATTCACATTTTGAACCGCTACGCTGAGGAGCGCACGCCGGGCATTCTGGCGCGCAGCACGGGCAAGGCGGTGCTCGTGTCGGGATTGACGGCCATCGCGGGATTCGGCAGTCTCATCCTCGCGCAACATCGCGGTATACACAGCCTCGGCTACATCATGTCCGTCGGCATCGCGATGTGCATGGTCGCGGCGCTGACATTTTTGCCCGCACTTTTGAATTTGATTGGCCGCTGGCAGCCGCTGGTGGAAAATAAAAAACCCGATGCTGACGACGCATCGCCAACACCGGGTCAGGAGGAACCGAGGCAAAACCTCAAGTGAAATAAATTTAAGCGACATACCACTAAAGTCAATCTCAATGTTAAAAGCTGCCTTTTCAAGGCACATAAAACGATGTTAGCAATTGGAATAACGATAACGGAAAAAACCAAGCCTTTGGCTTTAAGCCGCAGGATTTTGCTGTTTATCGTTTTCATGCTCATTGGGTTGACGCACCCAGCCGTAGCCAGCGAAGCCAACAACTTCGGATTTATTTTCGATCGCTTCAATCTTACGCTCGAAGCCGGCTATCGCACCGAGGCCGCCGGGCCGTTTTATTACACGCAGCAGACCGAGGACGAACACACCTTCGCTCTGCCGCCGTTTTTTTCGTCCGTAAAAAATCCGTCCGTGGAATACACGAACTACGATTTTTTGTATCCGATTCTCACGCGGATGCAGTATGGCCAAGAGTGGCGCTGGCAATTTTTCCAACTCCTCAGTTTTGCCGGCGGACAAGAGCCGACCGATGCCACCGTCACGCGTCACACGTTGTATCCGATTTATTTTTACCAACGCTCAACGGCAGATACGAACTTGAACTACACCGCCGTCGCGCCCTTTTACGGCACGCTGAAACACCGCCTCGCGCACGACCAGATCCATTTCGTGATGTTTCCCATTTACAGCAAAACGTGGAAGAAGGATGTCGTCACGGACAATTATTTTTATCCCATCGGCGCGATTCGCAACGGCGACGGTATGCATGGCTGGAAAATCTGGCCGCTGGCCGGGCATGAAAATAAAATTCCCACGCTCCAGACGAATGGCTTTGGCGACGTTGCAACCATTGCCGGATACAACCGCTACTTTTATCTTTGGCCATTCTGCATCGTGCAAAACAACCGCATTGGCACGAACACGGCGGAACAAATTTCCATCACCCGCACCAAAAGTCTGGCCGGACCGAAAACTACCGACGTGCCGGAAAAATTCCGCGCCAGCATTCCGTTCTTTGTTTACAGCCGTTCTCCGGAAATTGATTTAACCACCGTCATCTGGCCGTTTTTTACTTGGATTGACAGCCACGAAAAACATTACCGCGAATGGCAGATGCCGTGGCCGATCATCATATTCGCGCGAGGCGAAGGCAAGACCACCTCGCGCGTCTTTCCAATTTTCGGCCAGTCGCACAACGCCATCAAGGAAAGTGATTTTTATCTCTGGCCGCTTTACACCTACCGCCGCACTCATTCCGATCCGCTGGATTTGCGGCGGACGCGCGTGGTTTTTTACCTCTACGAAAACACGGTTGAAAAAAACACCCGGACTGGTGCGCAGAAACGGCGCGTGGATATGTGGCCTTTCTTTACCTGGCATCGTGAGATGAACGGCAACGAGCGCCTGCAAATATTCGCACCCATTGAACCTGCCGTCCCGGAAAATGCGGGCATTGAACGCAACTGGTCGCCGCTCTGGTCGCTCTGGCGCGCGGAAAAAAATCCCAAGGCCGGCGCGGCCAGTGAATCGCTGCTGTGGAATTTGTATCGCCACGAAAGCGCGCCGGCGCATAAAAAAGTCTCGCTCCTGTTCGGACTTTTCCAGTATCAATGTGACGGAGAAAATCAGCGAACGAAGCTGTTTTACCTCACCATTTCCAAGACCGCCGCCACCAAATAAAACGCGTTTAAATCATGTTCGAGAACATTGGAGAAATTGTCCTGCTTTTCTGGCGCACGCTGCTGGCCCTGCCACAGGCGTGGCGGCAGCGCGACAAGGTGTTCGACCAGTTTTTTGAAATCGGCAACGCCAGTCTGCTCATGGTGTGCGTGCTGTCATTTTTCATCGGCGCAGTCATCGCGCTGCAGACCGGACCGGTGCTGGTGGAAAGCAGTTTGCCCAGCGCGGTCGGCGGCGTCGTGGGCATTGCCATCGCCAAGGAACTCGCGCCGGTCATGATGGCGATTTTGATTGCAGGCCGCATCGGTTCCGCGATGGCGGCGGAGCTGGGTTCGATGCGCGTGTATCAGGAAATTGACGCGTTGCGCACGATGAACATCAACCCGATTCATTACCTTGTGCTGCCGCGCATTCTCGCCATCGCCGTGGCGCTGCCGTTACTCGTGGTTTTTTCCGTGCTGGTCGGCTGGTTCGGCGGCGCGACGGTGGCGGATTTGAATCACCGCATGGAAATACCGTATCGCGTCTTCTTTTCCGACCTGCGCGACATCGTGGAATTGCGCGACGTGGCCAACGGCGTTTTCAAAAGTTTTTGTTTCGCCATCATCATCGGCGTGGTCTCGTGCCATCAGGGTTTGGTGACCATCGGCGGCCCGCGCGGCATCGGGCGCTCGGTCACGAAAGCCGTGGTGAACTCCATCGTGCTCATCGTGATTTTTGACTACCTCCTCACGCGCTTTCTCCTGAAATGAGCGAAGACCAAAACAACAACCATTCCGGCGTCGGCCTCGTCGTGCGCGGCCTGCGCAAAAGTTTTGGCGAGCAGGAAGTGCTCAAGGGTCTGGACATCGAGGTCAAGCCCGGCGAAATTTTTGTCATCATGGGGCCGAGCGGCAGCGGCAAGAGCGTTCTGCTCAAACACCTGATCGGTTTGGAAGAACCTGACGCCGGCGAAATTCTCATCAACGGCGAACCCCTCACCACACCGGAGATTGCCGCGAAATACCGCATGGCGCTGGTGTTCCAGTCCGGCGCGCTGCTCAACTCGCTGACCCTTGGTGAGAATGTCGGTTTGTATCTGACCGAACATCACCTCAAGTCCCCCGACGAAATAAAAAAAATCGTCGAAGAAAAACTTGCGGACGTCGGCCTCAAGGACGCCGTGGACAAAATGCCGAGCGAACTTTCCGGCGGCATGAAAAAACGCGCGGCCATCGCCCGTGCCCTCGTAATCGAGCCGCAACTCATCCTTTACGACGAGCCGACGAGCGAGCTGGATCCGCTCTCGGCCGTTGTCATCGGCAACGAGATTCTCGACCTGAACCGCCGCATCCACGTCACGTCGCTCGTCGTCTCGCACGACCGCGATCTGGCATTTGGCGTGGCCGACCGCATTGCGGTCATCATTGACGGGCAGATTGTCACCGTCGGCACGCCGGACGAGGTGAAAAATTTCAACGACCCGCGTGTGAAGGAATTTTTGCACGCAGACTTCAAACGTGAAAAATAAACGATTACGCCTATGAAAAATTCACTCGAAACCAAGCTCGGCCTGTTTGTCATCCTCGCCGTGTTCGCCGCGTGGCTCATCATCGAAACGCTTGGCAGCGCCGACATATTCAGCCGCGGCAAACACGTCAGCGCGCAGTTCGACACGGTGCAGGATTTGAAAGTGGGCGACCGTGTTAAAATGGCCGGCGTGGAAATCGGCCGCGTGGAAAAAATTGAGATCATGGATGAAAAAGTCGCCGTCACAATGAAGCTCAAGCTCGACGCCAACGTGAAGACCGACAGCAAGGCCATCATCAAGTTCACCGGCCTGATGGGGCAAAATTTCGTCAACATCTCCTTCGGCGCGCCGGGTTCGCCCAAGGCCGAGGACGGCGCGGTGCTGGAATCCGGCGAACAGCCGGACTTGAGCGCCATCATGGCCAAGCTGGATGCCGCCGCCGCCGGCATTCAAAATCTGACGAAAAGTTTCACGGGCGACAAGATTGATAACTTGCTCGGACCACTCACCGATTTCATCAAGCAAAACAGCGGACCGATTACCGCGACGATTGCGAACGTAAAAAATGTCACCAGCCAGATTGCCGCCGGGCAAGGCACGGTTGGAAAATTGATTTATGAGGATGCGCTCTACAACACGGCGCTGTCCACGGTGAGCAATCTGCAAGACACGGCCATCTCGGTGCATACGGCGGTCAACAACATCAGCTCCGGACAAGGCACCATTGGTAAATTACTCACGGACGAGACGCTTTACCGCTCGACGACCGCCTCGATGACCAATTTGGAATCCATCCTAATCAAACTGAATTCAGGGCAAGGCTCGGTCGGCAAGCTGGTGAATGATCAGGATTTCCTGAAGAACGCCAAGCTCTCGTTGCAAAAGCTCGACAAGGCGGCGGATGGACTGGAAGACACCGGACCCTTGAGCGTCATCGGCATCATGGCGAACCAGTTTGGTTTGTGAGATAATCAGGTTATTCACAACAGGCTAAAGCCGATTTTCTTCAAGCCAGCCCAAGGTTTTTCACGACCTGCACCGTGGATTGCGCCTTGTTGAGCGTGTAAAAATGCAGGCCGGGCGCGCCGGCGCGCAGCAGTTCCTCGCACTGGCGCGTGGCGTATTCGATGCCAAATTTCAACGCCGCTTCATCATCGGTTCCGATCGCATCCAGTTTCGCACGCAGCGCAGCCGGAATTTTCGCGCCGCACATTTGCGTGAACTTTACAATTTGTGTGGCGCTCACGATGGCGATGATGCCCGGCACAATCGGCACGTTCACGCCGAGCTTCTGCGTCAGGTAATCGCGAAATTCAAAATAGTCCGCGTTGTCAAAAAACAATTGCGTGACGACAAAATCCGCGCCCGCGTCCACCTTTTCCTTCAAGTGCCGCCAGTCGGCGTGCTTGCCGTTCTGATTGGCGATGTGGCCTTCGGGGAAACCGGCGACGCCGATGGAAAAATCACCCTGTTCGCGGATGAACTTTACAAGCTGCGCGGAAAATTCAAAGCCGCCGGGCGTGGATTGAAATTCGCCGCCGCCGGGCGGATCGCCGCGCAGGGCGAGAATATTTTTGCAGTCAAGCGCACGGATTTTTTCCAGCAGCCCGCGGACTTCCTCGCGGGTGTGATTGACGCAGGTAAGATGTGCGAGCGCAGTGAGACCGTGCTCGCGCTGAATGCGATCCACAATCATCAGCGTCTTGTCACGCGTGCTGCCGCCCGCACCATAGGTTACGGAGCAAAAATCGGGGCGGGTGGCCAGCAGCGCCGGAATGTGCTTCTCAAAAAGCGCGCGGTCACCTTCGTCAGTTTTTGGCGGGAAAAATTCTAGGGAGATGACGGGGCGGCCGGTCGCGTGTCCGTCGGCGTAGATGTCGCGAATGAATTTCACGGAAGAAATTATGCCGGAAGTTTCCGGAAGGGGAAACAAAAAGCCCCTTTCGGCGAACCGAAAGGGGCCAAGGATTCTAAATTAAATTAGAACTTGTAGATGATGTTGGCGTAAACGCCGTAGGAACTCGCGTTATCAACAAACGCGCCGGTCGGCAAAACATAGCCGATGACGTTGGCGTAATCGCTTTCAATGACCTTGTCATAACGGAACTCCAAGCGGCTGACGACATTCGCCCAGAGGTCGTATTCAACCGTTTCGGTGAGCGAAATGCCCGTGTCACTACCGAGTGAGCTGCCATTCGGACCGCCTTTGGCATTAACTTCCCAGTATTCACCACGGGTGTTGAAGCTCAACTTGTCCGTAGCTTTGATGGTGTTATACAGGCCAAAGATGTAATCATCCGCATGCAGGCCAAAGGTCGCGGTTCCACCCAAGTTTTGAACGTAATCGAAGGCGGCACCGAAGGTGACGTTTTTCCAAGGGCTGTTAAGCGTTGCACCAGCATAATAGTTCTGCTGATTGCCGCCCTGGTCGCCACCAGCAGGATAGCTCTGCTGAACGTTCTGCTGATTACCGCTTTGGGTGCCAGCGGCCCAACCATAGACCATGCCGACGTAGAACGCAGAGCCAGAGGCCCAACCCCAACTGCTCGGAGCCGAGAAGGTGCCAGAACCCATGACGGTCTTATTCCACGCGCCATTGTTCACTTCGCCTTGGTCTTTGTAGCCATTGCGAGTGTTGATGCCAGAAGAAAGCGTATTCGCTACGCCGGCATTGAAGGATAATTCGTCACTGACCGTGTAGGAGGCCAAGACACCAGTGTGCTCGGTCGGCTCAACCGCCCAGCCCCATGAACGGGTGTAGTTCGGATTGCTGCCGGCATCGAAAGATTCATAGCCGATGACGGTGTTAAACACGCCAACTTTCCAGTCAATGCCATTGCCCACGGGCGTGCGCAAGGTGATGAAAGCCTGCTGGATGGCTACTTCGCCTTGGGAATTCCGGTAGCCAGTGTTGCTGGAGACGGAATTATTGTAGCCAGCAGCATCCGGACCGAAGAGCAGGTCCACATGATATCCAGAGGCCCACGGAGTGGTGTCTTCCGGCTTCGCAATCGTGAGCTTCACGACATCAAGGTTGAAGCCGTTTTGTTTGCCGGCCTGCAACGGGATTGCGGTGCCGGGAGAGCTAACATTGTCAGGGCTGGCCGTCCAGTTGGCCGATGCACTGACATAGCCGCTGATGGTGGTGTTTGAGAGAGCCGTGTTGAGGGCGCTCGGTTTCGGTGCGTCGTCTGCGCGAACGGCGGAAGCCATGCTGACGGCTCCGACGGCGGCGAGACCCAATGTCCATTTATTAAACTTCATCTGTTCCTCCGATGTTGTTTGGTTTGTTTGTTTACTGTTTGCGCGGGGCAAAAACAGTTTGCCCCAGCACCTTGAAGGTGCGTTTGATTTCAAAATTAGGGAAAATCACGGCCTTTGACAACAATTTTTTTTGTTAAATTGCTTCACGCAAAAATTTGATTTGCAGCACTTTAAGTAAATAAGGCATTTTTTAACTAAGTTAATCGTCATTTTAATTAAGCAAAAATCCGCGTTTCCCGCGGTGAAGAACTGAATTTGCATCGTTTTACAATGCGCTGAAACTGCGCTGAATTTTTTATTGGAACAAATTGTGCTGACTATCTGCCGCGTCGGCAAAGTTTCGCTGGCTGACCTAGTCGTCTTCACGCGCCAGCTTGCCACGATGATTGACGCCGGTATCGCCATCGTTCAAGCACTGCAGGCGCTCGCCGACCAAACGCCGAACAAAGTCATGCGCGACACCATCCGCGATGTCTGCACGCGCGTGGAGAGTGGCGAAAGTTTTTCCGAAGCGCTGATCCGCCACCCAAAGGCCTTCAACAAACTTTATGTCTCCATGGTTTCCGCCGGTGAAAAAGGCGGTTTGTTGGCGGAAATTTTGGGCCGCCTCGCCACTTACTTGGAAAACACCGAGCGCCTCCGCAAAAAAGTAAAAACCGCGCTGATGTATCCCACAGTTGTCACCATCGTGGCCATTGGCATCACCATCTTTCTGCTCGTGCGGGTCATTCCCACGTTCAAGGAGGTTTATTCCGGCTTCGGCGCCAAGCTGCCCGCGCCCACGCAAATCCTCATTGACATAAGTGAGATTGTCCAACATTACCTGATTTATCTGCTGGTGCTGGTTGGGGCCGCCGTATGGGGCTGGTTTTATTTTCTCAAAACCCCGCAAGGCCGCGACTTCTGGGACAAGCTCCGCATCAAGCTGCCTGTCTTCGGCCCCATCGCGCATAAAATTTGCCTCGCCCGCTTCACCCGCACGCTGGCCTCACTCGTCCGCAGCGGCGTGCCGATCCTTGAAGTCCTGCAAATCGTCTCCCAGACCGTCGGCAACACCGTCATGGAAAAAGCCATCAAGAGTTCCGCCACCGACATCGAACGCGGCGAAGGCATTTCCGCCGCGCTGGCCAAGCATCCCGTTTTCCCCAGCATGATCATCCGCATGCTGAGCGCCGGGGAACAGACTGGCAACATTGACAATATGCTTGAACGTGTCGCCGACTTCCTTGACGAAGAAATCGAAGGCATCCTCTCCGGGCTCATGTCGCTCATCGAGCCGCTCCTCATCGTCTTCCTCGGCGTCGTCATCGGCGGCATGGTCATCTGTATGTTCCTGCCCATTTTCAACCTGGCGAACATCGTCAGCGGCCACTGAAAAATCTAAAAAACAAAAAACCGCCGGACGAAAAAATTTTCGTCCGGCGGTTTTGCTTTGCAAAAATAAATTTATAACTATACCGAAACCATCTTCGCCGGTTGCGGTTGATAAACTTTGATCTTCGGCCAGCGCAAATTGATTTGTTCCTCGAACCATTTCCGCGCCGCGTCATCGCCGTGACCGAGCAGAATCGCGCGCGGCGAAACTTGGCCGACGAACTCCAGCAAGTCGCCGCGATTCGCGTGCGCCGTCAGATCAAAATCCTGCACGTCGCAACGCTTCGTCAACTGACCCGCGCTCGGACTGAACACAAACGTCTCGCCCAGTTTCGCCGCCTTCAAATGTCCTGCCGGTGAATCTGGATCCGCGTAACCGACAAAGAAAATACTCTGCTTCTCGTCACCGACCATCCGCGTTGCGAGCGTGTGCGCCGCCGTGTTCTCGCTCATCATGCCCGCCGTGATGACGAAAATTTTCCCGCCGCTCAACTTCATGCTGTCCGCCTGACCTTTTTCCAAAACAATCAATTGCAGCGCGTCGTTCAAATGCAAATTCGTGTGTTGCCGGTGCGTGCGTGCGGCCTCAATGTCGTAAATCTCCGTGAACACGCGCCCCAGCCCGCCAATATAAATGGGCTGCTTCTTCAATTTGCCCTCGCGCATCAGCAGCGCCAGCAGCGCCAGCATTTCCTGCGTGCGCCCGAGCGCGAACGACGGAATCATGATCGCACCCTTCTTTTTTTCCGCCGCGTGAATCGCCGCCACCAGCCGCTCGATTTCTTTTTCCCGCGTGAATTCTTTTGGCACCTCGCGATTGCCACGCGTCGTTTCCATAATTAAAACATCCGCCTTCACGTCCTCGAACCGCGCGCTTTTCAAAATCGTCTGGTCGTGGAAACACACGTCGCCCGTGTAAAACAAAGTTTCCTTTTTTCCGCGCAATAAAATTCCCGCCGAACCGAGCGTGTGGCCGGCGTCAAAAAATTCCAGCGTCGGCGACGGCATCCCCGCGCGCGCCTTGTGATACGCCGACCATTCCACTTCGCGATTATATTTGAAGCCCTGGAAATGCGCCGCGATGTCGTCCAGTTCGTCGTGCGTGTAGAGCGGGTATTCGCGGATGCCCAGCTCGTCGCGCTGACGCGTCATCACGTTGACGGAATTGTGCAATACGCGTTCGATGAGCAGATAGCTCAACTCCGTCATCAAAACGTGCGCCTTGGGAAATTGCCGGCACGCCAGCGGCAGCGAACCGACGTGATCGTGATGGCAATGCGAAATCGCGATCGCATCCACGTCATGCGTGCCGGACTTGCCGTAACGCGGAACCGCGTCGAGACCCTCGCGTTTCGGGTGCATCCCCGCGTCGAGCAAAATGCGATGTTCGTCCAACTCGACCATCCACGCACTTGAGCCGATGTCTGAGTCGGGATTCAAATTTGTAATGTTCACCGATGGATTAAACCACAGATGCACACCGATGGACACAGATAAAAATGCCGAGAACAGAGATTTCGCACCCGCTTGATTTTGAATTTGCCTACGCGCGGCAGGCTTGCTATCGGTTGGCGTCAATCATGCGACCGGCTTTTGCTTCAACCCGGATGGCGGCGGCCTTCGCGCGCGGCTGATTCGCTTTTATGAAAGTCATTGAAAGGCTCATCTACACGCTGGTCGTCGTGCTGTCGCTCGCCGCCGTGTGGCTGGTGCTGAATGCGCCCGCCAACTTGCTCAATGCCCGCGTGGTGTATCAGGGGTTCTGACGCATGGACAGGATTTATTTGATTGGCGGGCTGCTGGCTTATGTTTTTGCCGGACGCGTCGCCATGCGGCAGCTCGGCGGACATGTCCGCGAAGCAACGCTGGCCGGGCTGAATGTTGCGAGCGTTTTTGCGTTCCTCTTTTATGGTGGCAAGGAGCATTACGTCTTGCGCTTCGTCATTTATCTGGCGCTCATCGTTGCGCTTTATTTCGTCCTGCTTTTGTTCGCGAATAAACGCGGCCGCTGGCCGTGGCTCGCCTTTTTTGCACCCATCGCGGCGTTGATTATCGTGCGCTATGTGCCGGGCGAATGGTATGTGGCGCTCGGCCACGCGCTCGGCAAGTCGTGGCGCGGCGTGCCGCAGATGATCGGCATTTCGTATCTCGCCTTCCGGTGCAGCCGACTGGTTTTGGAAATCCGCAACGGCGCGGTGCCAAAACCGAACTTCCTCGAATACGTCAACTTCGCCTTTTTCCTGCCCACCATGCCCGTCGGCCCGATCAACACCTACGCCAATTTCCGGCGCGGCTTTACGGAACGCTACGTAGTTCCCGTCGGTCGCGCCGCGCTGCGCATCCTCGTGGGCGCGGTCAAATACCTGTTCCTCGCCGGTCTCTGCAACCAGCTCACCTATTCCGGCCTGCTGCTCGACGACCATCCGCATCACTGGATGGATTTGCCGGTGGCGATGCTGTTTTATTATCTGTATCTCTACCTGAACTTCTCCGGCTTCTGCGACATGGCCATCGGCGCGGCGGCACTCATCGGCATTCCCGTTCCGGAAAATTTCGACAATCCCTTCGCCGCGCGCAACGTGAAGGATTTCTGGAACCGCTGGCACATCACGCTGTCCGTGTGGATGCGCGATGTCGTGTTCTCGCCGCTGTCAAAATTCCTCGTCACCAAAATGGGCATCCAACTGGCCGACCACGCCATCGCGCTAACCATCACGATTGTGTTTTTGCTCGTCGGCATCTGGCACGGCTGCGGCTGGAACTTTGCCGCTTATGGCGCGGTGCACGCGCTCGGCGTGGTGGCGAATCATTACTACACCATCTTCCTCAAAAAGAAATTGGGCCGCGAACGATTCAAAGCCTACAACGACAATCAATGGATTCGTGCCATCGCTGTGGTGCTGACATTTTGCTACTGCGGTGCGAGTTTGATTTTCTTCGCGAACACCTTCCCGCAGATCAAAGAAATTTTCTCCGTCCTACGCTGAACTATTTTAACCACGGATGCACACAGATAAACACCGATTTTTTAGACACGAATTTCACGAATCGGCACCAATTCTTTTAGTGAAGATCCGTGTAATTAGTGTCAAAGTTTCTCCGTATCCGTGTCCATCTGTGTTTATCTGTGGTTGATTTTATGAACGCGCATCTGACCTTTCACCATTTCGGGCTCGCCGTGCGGCGTCCCGACGAAGCGCGCAAATTTGTCGCCGCGCTCGGCTATGCGTTGGGCGCATTTGTTTTTGATCCCGCACAAAACATCCACCTGCAACTCTGCACGCACGCCGCGCATCCGGCGGTAGAAATCATCTGGCCCGGCGACACCACCGGCCCGATTGACAAACTCGCGCAACGCCACGCGAACGGCATCATTTATCACCTCTGCTACGAGACGGATAATATCGCCGCCGCACTCGCCGGATTGGAAGCGGCAGGTTTACGCCCGATGTGCATTTCGCCCGCCACTCCCGCGCCGCTATTCGGCGGACGCCCCGTTTCGTTTTACAACGTCGTGGGCATCGGTCTGGTTGAAGTTTTGGAGTGACTCCGCCAGCTTCTCAAAACGTTAATGCATGTGATCAAAAATGTATTGAATCGGCACTAACGAGTCCGGCAACATGAGTAAATCAACCATGAAACAATTGCGCGCCACCAACCCCTGCTGCTGAAGTCAGCGCTTTCACTCTCATTTACATGCCGCTCAACCTATTTCACCGCTTCAAAAACGCTCTCAACTGGACGTTGTCGCCGTTGGGCTTTGCCCTCCAGCGCACGCGCAAAGTGAAATGGCATTTGCCAAACGCGATCATCCCCACGCGGGTCGGCCGTTATGTCATTCAGGTTCCCGGCATCAATCCGATGTATTCGTATTATGAATCTAACCCCGGCTTCATTGGTCAGCTTGGCCTGCTGACCACGCTTACTCGGAAAAAATATTCCAGCTTGGCGGTCGTTGACATCGGCGCCAATGTCGGGGACACCGCGTGCCTGATCAAAACGGCGGAGGATGTGCCGGTGCTGTGCATCGAGGGCGACGACAAGAGTTTTGAATTTCTTCAGAAAAACGTAATACAACTTTCGAACACCACGGCGCACAAGTTGTTTCTGGCGGAAAAAACCGAGACCATCACGGCCAGTCTGGCCTGCGCCGGTTGGAACACCACCATCCTGCCGGGCACGGCAGCGGCCACCAAATCCATCAAGGTCATGCGGTTTGACGACTTCATTGTGACGCAACCGGGCGGGGAGAATTACAAACTGCTGAAGATTGACACAGAAGGTTTTGACTGCGCCATCATTCGCGGAGCTACGAATTTTCTCCGGCAGGTTTCGCCGGTAATTTTTTTTGAATACAACCGGCAGAGCATGGAACTCATCGGCGAACCGGGGTTGGACACCCTTTTCTCACTCGCGGAACTGGGCTATTCCATCATCGCTTTTCACGATGCTAAAGGTCGATTCATCTGTTCAGCCACGCTGACGGAAAGGGAGAAAATCAAAGACCTGCATGACTATGCCGACGGGAAAAATAGCGAAATATATTACATGGACATCACCGTGTTCCATGAGCGCGACACAGACATTGCCAGGAAATATTTAGAAGCCGAACGGGCACGGCGGCTGGGAAAATTGACTTAACCGCCGGTTTCGTTCCACAACGTCGTCGGCCTCGGGTTGGTGGAAATTTTGGAATCAGCAGCCAACCGCAAAATTTGCCAAATACGCGAAACCCGTTCGGAAAATTTGTTTTTGTTCGCGTATTTCGTCTGGTTCGCGGCTCTGGTTGGTTTCCCAGCTTTCCGCTTTCTTTGGACTGCCGGTCTAGGCAAGATGCCCTGCCAGCAATGAACGAACTTGTTTTCACCGCCGCCCGACTTGAGCGCCGCCTGTCTTGATGCTCCAACGTCTGCACCAATTCCGGCGCTGGGCGGGCGTGGATCGCGCGGTGTTTTTTTCCAACGCCGCGCAGTTGCTGCGCCTCTTCACCGGCCCCATCACGATGGCGCTGGTGCTGAAATTTCTCACGCCGGAAATCCAAGGCTACTTTTATGCGTTTGCCGGGGTGGTCGCGATGCAGGTGTTTTTGGAAATGGGTTTTTCGCAGAACATCCTCCAGTTCGCCGCGCACGAATTTGCGAAACTGCATTTCACTCCGGCGCAAACCGTCGCGGGCGATCTTGTGGCCAAGTCGCGGCTCATTTCTTTGGGTCGGCTCGCGTTCGGCTATTACGCGGCGGCCGCCGCCATTTTTCTGGTGGCGGTGGGCATTGGCGGACACATATTTTTCAGCATCTCCGGCAATCATGCGGTTCATTGGCAGGGCGCGTGGTGGCTCATCGCCGTGACGGCAGCATTTTCACTCGCCATCAATCCGGCGTGGTCGCTGCTGCAAGGTTGCAACCAGATTGCGGTGCTGGCGAAGTTCCGTTTCTGGGCGGCGCTGGCGAGCTTTGGGGCGAACGTCATTGCGCTCATTTCGGGCGCGGGCATTTATGCCTCGGCGATTGGCGCGGCGTTCAGTTTGCTGTTTTCCGTGGGCTATCTTCTCGTGCGGTGGAAACCGTTTCTGTGCCAGTTTCTGGCGCGGCCGCAGCATGGCGAAGTTTCGTGGGCGCGTGAAATTTGGCCGTTCCAATGGCGCATCGCCGTGAGCTGGATGTCCGGCTGGTTTGTGACCGACATCATCAATCCCATCGCGTTTTACTTTTGCGGCCCGGTGGCGGCGGGACAACTGGGCATGAGTTTTCAACTCGTCCGCATGATTGCCAATTTCTCTATGAGCTGGGCGAGCACCAAGTCGCCCAAGTTTGGGATGCTGATTGCCGCGCGCAGTTGGCAGGAATTGGACGCGCTCTGGCGGCGCAGCGGTCTCCAGACCTTTGTTATCTGTGTGCTGGGCATGGGCGCATTTCTGGCGGCGCTGCCGTTCGTCGGCCACTTCTTGCCCCGCGTGCCGGCACGCCTCGCGCCCTTTGCGGCCAACGCGTGGCTGGCCGGCGGCGCGGTGGTGGAAACCCTCTTCGGCGTGATGGCCTTGCGGTTGCGCGCCCACAAACGCGAGCCGTATATGTGGGTGTCGGTGGCGTGCGCGGTATTGAGCGTGACGTTCATCCTGCCGCTGGTCCGGCTCTGGGGCATCACGGGCGAGGCCATGGGCTACGCGTTCGCCATCTGGGTGATTTTTATTCCCGTCTGCAAAATTTATCAAACCAAGCGCCGCGAGTATGAAAGCGAAGCGTCCGGTGTCATCCCGCCAACGGCCTTGTCCAATTCCTGATTATGCCTGTCGTTGAAAAAAGCGTTGTCGCGGAAAATAAGCTGCCACCCAAGCGGGGCGTTTATGTGCTGGCCAACGATGCTGTAATCGAAGCATTTTTGGCGTTGGTTCATAGTCTGCGGCGGCACGACCCCGAGCTGCCGGTGACCGTCATTCCCTACAACGATGCGCTGGCGGAGTTAAGAAAATTAGCGCCGCAACTCCGCTTCGACATTTTGGACGAAGCGCCCTGCCGCCGCTTTGACGCGCTGGCGCAACAGGTCAACGGCTCGCCGCTGGCGGCGGGGATGTTCCGCAAACACGCCGCGTTCGCTGGGCCGTATGACGAATTTATTTATCTCGATGCCGACATCGTCGTGACCTCCTCGCTGCAGGAAATTTTGACGGCGTTTGCCGCGTCGCCCTATGACCTCGTTTATTTTGACCCCGACATGAGCCAAGTTTATCTGCCGGAACTGGCGGCGCAAATGATCGCCACGCATCAGGCGCAAGGGTTCAATGCCGGTGTATTCGTCGCGCGCAAAGGTTTGGTGTCGGATGCAGATCGCGGGCGGCTCGCCCCGGAAGCCGCGCAACTCCGCGACCAGCTCAAGGTCAGCGCCATTGACCAGCCGTTCCTGAATTACACCATGCACCGGTTGCGGCGGCGGCTGGCGTTAATCACCGAGCTGTTCCCAACGATGAGCAGTTCCGTCTTTGCCACCGTGCCCTTCCGCTTTGACCGGCGCAGCGGACGCGCCACGTTACCCGACGGTAAATCGCTCCCCCTGATTCACTGGGCGGGATATAATTATCCTTATTACATCATCCGGCCGGAAGTATATCTGGCCTGCCGCACTCTGAATCTAAATTTTGTTGAAAGGCTGCGCTGCCGGTGGGATTTTTACCGTCGTCATCACAAGCGCAAATTGCGAAACGCCCTCGCGAAATTCCCGCCCACCGCCCAACTCGTGCAGTTGCGCGAGCGGTGGAAAAAAGTTTAAGTTGTAATAATCCGAAGCTTACAAACCCATGACCAAACCCACCCGCACTTCCAAGCTGCCGTCGCTCGACGGCTGGCGGGCTATCAGCATCGCACTAGTTTTAATTTCGCATTCTACTTTCACCACGGGGTTTCCCACCGCCAGCAAAACACTATTCAATTGTTGTGACGCGGTTGGTATCTGGGGTGTGCGCTTTTTCTTCGTTATCAGCGGTTTTCTCATCACACATCTGCTGATTCAGGAACAGGCGGCGGCGGGCGGCATCAACCTGAAAAACTTTTACATCCGCCGCGCCCTCCGCATCCTGCCCGTCTGCTATTGCTACCTTTTGGTGCTGGCCTGTTTTACACACTACACCCAAGCCACGGCCATGTGGGTGGGCAATCTGACCTTCACCACGGATTTTATCATGTTCCATCCGCCGCTTGCCGCCGGACATTTGTGGTCATTGGGCGTGGAGGAACAATTTTATTTATTCTGGCCCGTCCTGTTGGTCGTTTTGTTCAAGCGTTCCGCCGACGCCACGAAGCTGGTAAAGGTTTTGCTCCTGCCAGTCATCGTCGCCCCGACCATCCGGCTGCTGCATTACAAACAACTGTATCCGGCGGGCTGGGAATTTCTGTTTGCCAACAGTTCATTCTTTGCCCGATTTGACTCGCTGGCCTATGGCTGTCTGGCCGCGTTCTGGTTCAATCAATGGCGGCATTCTCTGGCCACCTTTTACCAAAAACATTCCGGCAAAATCCCGGTCGCCGGCGTGCTTTTGATTTTCTCGCCGTGGCTGCTGCCGTTCCACGGACGTTTTGGCGCCACCTGTTTCGACTCCTTTCAAGCCATCGGGTTCACCTTGTTGATGCTGCAAAGTCTGTTGCTGCCGGAATACGGATTTTATCGCGCCTTGAATTGGAAATGGGTGCGGCATATCGGAGTTTTGTCCTACTCCATTTACATCTGGCAGCAAATGTTTTGCGGCACGGAAAAATCCGTCTTTGGCCTCACGAGCGCATGGTGGCTGCGTTTTCCTACATGGATTCTGACCGCCTTGCTCGCGGCGCACGCCTCTTATTATCTGCTGGAAAAGCCCTTGCTCAAACTGCGCGCCCGCTTTCATACTGTTTGAAGAGTTTTCGGCCAATTACAATGTCTCGGCAACGCGACATTGTCATTTGACAAGGGGGCTTTGCCTGTGGCAGCGCGGCGGCAAAACCTGCAAATGGAAATTGCTTCGGGCGCAGAAATTGTCGTAACTTGCCGGTTGCCAGTGCAGTCTGCGTTGGCGGAATCTCTCTTTTATTTTATGCCGGAAAAAAATCGCGGTGGTTGGTGGAAATGGATTTGGCTCGCGCTCCTGCTCGCGCTGGGCGCGGGCGCATATTTTTATTTTCGCCATGCCGGCGGGGCGGCGATGGCTTTCAACACGGTCGCGGCCACGCGTGGCGAGATTATCGCCACGGTCACGGCCACCGGCACGTTGAATCCGGTGGTGAACGTGACGGTGGGCAGCCAGGTGTCGGGGCGCATCAGCGTGTTGAATGTGGATTACAACTCGGTGGTGAAGTCGAACCAGGTCATCGCCGAGATTGATCCGGCGACTTATCAGGCCGCCGTCGAGCAAAGCCAGGCGGACTTGGCGAACGCGCGGGCGAATCTCGAATTGCAGCAGGTGGAGTATGACCGCAGCGCGGAGTTGTTCACGAACAAGCTGATCTCCGGCTCGGATTTCGACACGGCGCTTGCCACGCTGCACGAGGCCGAGGCGACGGTGAAAATCAAACAGGCCTCGTTGAGCAACGCGCTGGTGAATTTGAACTACTGCAAAATCGTTTCGCCGGTGGACGGCGTGGTGATTTCGCGCGCGGTGGAATTGGGTCAGACGGTTGCCTCCAGTTTCAACACACCGACGATTTTCCAAATCGCGAACGACCTGACGAAAATGCAGATTGATTCCAACGTGTCCGAGGCCGACATCGGCGGCGTGGTGGAAGGGCAGAGCGTGGATTTCACGGTGGACGCGTATCCGACGCGCACTTTCCACGGCGAGGTGGCGCAGGTGCGCAATTCACCTATCACCGTCAACAACGTCGTCACCTACGACACCGTCATCAGCGTGACGAATGCGGATTACAAATTGAAACCTGGCATGACGGCCAACGTCTCCGTCATCGTCGCGCAGCGGGAAGATGTGTTGAAAATCCCCAATGTCGCATTGCGTTTTCGTCCGCCGGATAATGCGGTCGTGCTGA
This sequence comes from uncultured Verrucomicrobia subdivision 3 bacterium, assembly GCA_903878805.1. Lineage (GTDB taxonomy): Bacteria > Verrucomicrobiota > Verrucomicrobiia > Limisphaerales > UBA11358 > UBA11358. The sequence goes on along the minus strand of CAIRJF010000028.1, from coordinate 27,850 downwards.
CCAACCAAGTCGGCGGCGTGGTGCAAACCAATGACGTGGCGACCGACAAGGCGCAACATAAAAACAAGGGCGGACGCGGTCTGCGCACGGTTTATGTGCTCGCGGGCAGCGATAGCGCGGCGCAATTGAAGCCGGTGCAGATCAAGGTTGGAATCACCGATGGCATTTTCACCGAAGTCACCGCCGGCTTGAATGAAGGCGATAAAGTCGTCTCCAGCGTTGCGCAAGCCGACGCGCAAAATTCTAATGCCACCTCCAGTCCGTTCGGCGGCGGGTTCCCGCGCCGCTAATTTTTAACTGTCGTGCCTACGAACGCCGTCATCAAGCTTGCCGACATCCACAAGATTTACCGCACGGGTGAAGTGGATGTTCACGCCGTGCGCGGCGTCTCGCTCGACATCCAACCCGGCGAATTTGTGGCCATCATGGGTTCGAGCGGTTCCGGCAAAAGCACGTTGATGAACATGATCGGCTGTCTCGACCGGCCGACGAATGGAAATTATTTTCTCGACGGCCTGGACGTTTCCACGCTTGACCGCGACGCGCGTGCAAAAATTCGCAACGACAAAATCGGCTTTGTTTTCCAGGGTTTTAACCTGCTTTCACGCACGACCGCGCTGGAGAATGTCGAGATGCCGATGCTTTACAATCATCAGCGCGTGCCGGCGCACGAGCAAAAAGAGCGCGCCCAAAAATCACTTGAGTTGGTCGGCCTCGCGCAACGCGCCGACCACAAACCAAACCAGCTTTCCGGCGGACAACAGCAGCGTGTCGCCATCGCGCGGGCGCTAGTGAACCAGCCGTCGCTGCTGCTGGCGGACGAGCCGACGGGAAATCTCGATAGTCAGACGAGCATCGAAATCATGGGCGTGTTCCAAAAATTGAATGACGCCGGCATCACCATCATCATGGTCACGCACGAACTGGACGTGGCGCGTTACACCAAGCGCATGATTATTTTGCGCGATGGAAAAATCGTGACGGACGAAAATGTGGCCGACCGTTTGAATGCGGAACACGAGTTGAAGAATTTGAAACTGGCGCAGGAGGCCGTGAAACTCGCATGAAATTTTTCGCGCCATTCAAACTCGCCGGTCGCGCGTTGCGCCGGAACAAAATGCGTTCGCTGCTGACGATGCTCGGCGTCATCATTGGCGTCGGCTCGGTCATCGCGTCGGTCAGCATCACGACTGGTGCAACGAAACAAGTCGAAGATAAAGTCGCCAGCCTGGGCCAAAATATCGTTACGGTTTTCTCTGGCAATTTCAGCAGCGGCGGAATGCGCGGCGGCTGGGGCAGTGCACCGACGTTGACGGTGGAAGATTCGCGCGCGATTAAAAATGAAGTCGCCAATGTCGTCGCCGTCAGCCCGGAAGTCCGCGACCGCGCACAAATTTTGGCGAACGGCCTGAACTGGAACACGCAGATTCTCGGCGAGTCACCGGATTATCCGCAGATCCGCGACTGGGATATCGCGAGCGGCGGAATGTTCACCGAGGGCGACGTGCGCGGCCTGTCGAAAGTCGCCATCATCGGTAAAACCGTGGTTGATCAATTATTCATCAACGACGACCCAATTGGACAGACATTGATCGTGCGGAACATTCCGTTCAAAGTTGTCGGCGTGCTGGAGTCGAAAGGATTTAATTTGTTCGGTCAGGATCAGGATGACGTGGTGGTCATTCCTTACACGAGCCACATGCGTCGCATCACGAGCCGCAATTTTGTGAACTCCATCATGGTGCAGGCCGCTAGCAAGGACACCATCAATCAAGTGCAGGCGGACATCAACACGCTCCTACTCGACCGTCACAAAAGTGCGGAACCGGATTTCACGGTGCGCAGCCAGCTTGAATTGATGCAAATGGCGACTTCAACTTCGCGCATCATGTCCGTGCTGCTCGGCGCGATTGCGAGTGTGTCGCTCATCGTCGGCGGCATCGGCATCATGAACATCATGCTCGTCAGCGTCACGGAACGGACCCGCGAAATCGGCATCCGCATGGCCGTCGGTGCGCGTGGGCGCGACATCCTGATTCAATTTTTGATTGAAGCCGTTACGTTGAGTGCGTTTGGCGGCATTTTGGGAATCGCGTTAGGCATGGGTGCGGCCAAAATCACTTCGCACTTCACCGGTTGGCCGACACTGACGCCGTTCGCGTGGATCGGCATAGCCTGTATTTCCAGCGCGGCCATCGGCATCGTGTCGGGATTTTATCCGGCGTGGAAGGCTTCGCGGCTCGACCCGATCGAAGCTTTGCGCTACGAATAAGCCGTGGCCGCTGAAATTCTTCCAACCCACACGCCGGAGCTTTTTCGAAAAGCCGTCCGTCGCGCCGCCGAACTGCTGCGTGCTGGCGAAGTCGTCGCCTTGCCGACGGAAACCGTTTACGGCCTCGCTGCCAATGCGTTGGATGAAAAAGCCGTCGCCAAAATTTTCGAAATCAAAGGTCGGCCAGCGCACAATCCCATCATCGTCCATATTGCGAGCAATGAGATGGCGCGTGATTGCGTAGAAAATTTTTCCGTGCTGGCACAGGATTTTTCAAAAGCATTTTGGCCCGGCCCGCTGACATTGGTTTTGCCGCGCGCAGAAAAAATTCCCGATGCCGTGACCGCCAGCGGCGAAACGGTTGGCGTGCGCTGGCCGAGTCATCCGTTCATGCAGGCGGTTATTCGTGAATGTGGTTTTCCGCTCGCCGCGCCGAGCGCCAATTTATCGAATCAGATTTCACCGACGAACGCGGAGCACGTTCATGCGCAGCTCGGCAAAAAAATTTCCCTCATCGTGGATGGTGGACAATCGCAGGTGGGAATTGAATCCACGGTTTTGGATTTATCTGTTTCGCCGCCGCGCGTTTTGCGGCCGGGCATGATCCACACGGAAGCGTTGGCCGCCGTCGCGGGAGAATTCAGAATTGAGAATTCAGAATTCAGAATTAAAGGCACGCTGCGCAGCCCCGGACTTTTGGAGAAACATTATTCGCCGAAAGCCAAACTGTTGGTTTTAGATTGGCGCGACGATAGAGAGCTGGAACTTAAAATTAAAAACTTAAAATTAAAAACTGAAAATAGCTGCATCATCGCGCACACAAAAATTCCCGCGGGCGAAAAGTTTTTCGACGTGAGCGTGATGCCGCACGATGCGGAGGCATTTGCGCGCGCGCTGTATGCGGAGTTGCATCGTTGTGACGCGGCGGGCGCGCAGTTGATTGTCGTGGAAGCGCCGCCAGATTCTCCGGAATGGTCAGGTATCGCGGATCGGCTGAAACGTGCAGCGGCTTGATTTTATTGGGTTTCCCAGCGTTGCCGGTCGGTGAGAAATAAGCCGGAAAGCAAACCATAAGGCGCGGTGCGCAACGGAAATTGCGGCGGAATCTGGTTGGCAGCGACGGTCTTCAAACAGAAATTTCCCCAGCTATCTACGCCACCTTGCAGACATTCGGTGAAGAGTCTGCCGTCGAGTGTATTGAGCGTGAGGTAGAGAGCGCGCACCTGCTTGACATAGTCGTTGAACTGGAAAAATTCATATTGCGAATTGATGGTGGTCCAGACGCATTGATGGTCGCCATACCAGGCGACGGCCCACGGGATGTCGCTCATGATGAGTTCGTTGGGGTGCATCCACGCGGAGATTTTTTGGATCTCCGGCGGATAATAAGGCGGGTAGGACACGGGCGACATTTTGGGCGGCAGCAGATTGGCGATGAGCGGCTGGCAGGAGATCACGACCATCAGGACAATGACGCCGATGCGGATTTGCGGCGACGGCGTCTTCATCTGGTTCAGCAGCGTGAGAAAAAATCCGACGCCAAAAATCGCGACGAGCGGCGTGAGCAGCACCAGCAGGTTTTCGGAATTGATCTCCGGCGAAATGGCGGAGAGCTGCGTCCGACCCAGCGCCTGCACGACGGCAAAAACACCCATACACATCATCGTGAAATAACGCAGCCGGCGCGCGGAGAGATTGCGCAGCCCGAGCAGCAGCCCGGCGAAGAAGAGCATCGCCACCCAATTGCCGCCGATGCGCAGCAAGTCGCCCTGCAAAATGTTGCGGATGTTCTCCAGAAATTTTCTCATGTAAGGCCGCACCCAGTAGGCCGAGGTCAGGTCGGGATTGACGGACTGCATGAGCCGCGAGCCGGGGAAGGCAAACGTGCCCTCCACCACCGCGTAGCCTGCCGTGCCGAACAGCGTGCCGCTCACTGCGAGGTTGCGGATAATCCACGGCGTCACGAACAGCGCAAAGGCCAAAAACGCCGCCACGGCCAGGCCGGGCCGCCGCGCGCCGCCGAAGAGCGAGAGAAAAATGACCACCGGCACGATGGCCCAGCCGAACGCATAACGCGTCAGCATTCCCGCACCAACGAGCAAACCCGCAATGAGGGCGAGCAGAAAAAGATTTCCAATCTTCGGCTGCTCCGCGCGGCCCAGTTCCTCGATTTTCAACAGACACCAGACCAGCCCCAGAAAAATGATCAGCAGCAACATCGTGGACAGGCCCGATACACTGAACCGCCAAAGCAAATCCGCACCCAGCGTCAGCAGTGCCGCCAGCCACGCCGCCGAGGGATCATATAATTTTCTGGCGATCAAATAGGTCAGCGCCACCACCACCAGCAGCAGCGTCTGGTTGAAAATGGCGATGCGCCACTCGGCCTGATACCGCATGAAGCGACCGCCCTCGGACCAGAACGGCTTGCGCGTCTCCGCCTTCCAGTTCGGCGTCCAGAACTTCATCATACCCGCCAGCACCGTCGGATACACCGGCGCATTTGCAAGGTCGGGATGCGCGCCGTTGAGCTGCGCGAAGTCCACCGCGTTCGTCAATTGCAGTTCGCCCGGATGCAATTCGTGGTTGTGTTTCTGGACGAGATACACGCTGAACGGCCGGATGAAATCCGTCGTGAGGCCTTTCCCTTCCGACAGGTTGCGCGCCACCTGCGCCGCGTCCATCGCCTCGACGGAATTGAAGCTGCGATACGCGCTCAAGTCATACAGCACCGCCAGCCCGATGACCGCCACCGCCAGCGGCAAAAACTTCAGCCAGCGCGATACCGCGCCGACCTCGAGCGCGTAAATTATTTTTTGAATCTGTTCGGAACCCATAAAATTAAAATCCTTCCAAATGATACTCGTGTAATTTGCGGTGGAACGTCCGCCGGCTCATGCCGATTTTTTTTGCCGCGTGCGTGCGGTTGCCATCCGTCTCTTTCAAGGCGCGCATGATCAATTGTTTCTCCGCATCCTTCACCGTCAAATCTTTTCCGTGTAACAATTGCGTGTCAATGCGCCCGCCGCCGCGCACCGACGGCGGCAGGTCGCGGAGCGAAATCCGCTCGCCGCGGCTCAAAACCACCGCGTGCTCGATGGCCGTGCGCAACTCCCGCACATTCCCCGGCCAGGAAAAATTCATCAGCGCTTCGAGCGCGTCCAGCGTAAAGTCGTTCACCGCCTTGCCGTTTTCCTTCGCGAACTCGCGCAGGAAACTTTGCGCCAGCAGGGGAATGTCGCCCGTCCGCTCGCGCAACGGCGGCAATTCGATTTCCACCACACGCAGGCGGAAAAATAAATCCTCGCGGAATTTCCCGGCCTTGACCAGTTCTTCCAAATCTTTATTCGTTGCCGCGACGAGGCGCACGTCCGCAACCAAAGTCTTGTTTGAACCGACGCGTTCAAAAGTTCTTTCGCCCAAAAAACGCAGCAGTTTCACCTGAATCGTCGCGTCAATCTCGCCAATCTCGTCGAGAAAAAGCGTTCCGCCCTGCGCCTGTTCAAAACGCCCGATACGCCGTTCGTGCGCGCCGGTAAACGCGCCGCGTTCGTGGCCGAACAGTTCGCTTTCCAGCAACGTCGGCGCGAGTGCCGCGCAATGCACCGTCACGAACGGCTGCTGCGCGCGCGGACTCAATTTGTGCACGGCCTTTGCGATGAGTTCCTTGCCCGTGCCGCTTTCCCCCAGCACCAGAACCGTCGCGCGCGTGGGCGCGACCTGTTGCACAATTTCAAAAATCTCCGTCATCACCGGCGATTTGCCGATGATGGTTTCCAGTCCAAATTTGGAATCGAGTTGTTTGCGCAGCGAAACATTTTCGACTTCCAAATGCTGCTGCTTGAGCGAACGCGCGATACGCATTTCCAATTCATCAATCTGCAATCGGCCTTTGGCGATGTAATCGTCTGCGCCGCGTTTCATCGCATCCACCGCGAGTTCTTCCGAACCGTAAGCCGTCATCAAAATGCAGATCGGCGGCTTGGGTAAAGATTTCGCGCGCGAAATTAATTTCATTCCGTCCTCATTTGGCAACCGGAAATCCGTCAGCATCACGTCAAAATTTTCACTTTCAAGCAATTCCATCGCCGCCTTCGCGTCCTCCGCGATGTAAACGTCATAACGTTCCTCGAGCGCTGCACGCAGCCCTTCGCGCGTCGTCTTTTCGTCATCCACAATTAGCAGGGTCGATTTCATCTTTGCCTTATTTTTTATTTTCGAGCAGGCGCGGCTTACGTTCGTGCAGCGGTAGCCAAATACGGAATGTCGTGCCGCGACCGACTTGGCTTTCCAATTCAATGCGCCCGTTGTGGGCGCGGACAATGCGTTGCACAATCATCAGGCCGAGGCCGCTGCCCTTTTTTTTGGTCGTGTAAAACGGCTCGAAAATCCGATTAATCTGTTCCTGCGGAATGCCGCCGCCTGTGTCCGCGACGCTGAACCAGACGTTGTCGCTATTTTCGCCGGTCTGCAACGTCAGGGTGCCGCCGGTCGTCATCGCTTGCGTCGCATTTTTAACAAGGTTCACCAAAACCTGCTGCAATTGCGTCGCGTCAACCGGCGTCGCCGTCAGGTGGCGCGCCAATTTCGTTTTGACCGTCACGCCGCGATTTTCAATTTCCGGCCGCAGCAAATCCAAAGTTTTTTCCACCACGTCGTTCAGTGATGCCAGCTTCACTTGCAGCGGCGCCGGGCGAATCGCGCCGAGGAATTGCGTGACGATATAATCCAAACGGTGAATTTCGCCTTTCGCCACGTCGAGATATTGCTCCAATTTTTTGGCGACCTCCGCCGCCTCCATCTCAGTTTCAATATTTTTAGGGCGGGAACGCGCCAGCAATCTGGAACTTGTCGGCGCAGTTTTTAATTTTTTTACCTCGCGCTCCATTAGTTGCAGATGGATGTGCAGCGCGTTCAGCGGGTTGCCGATTTCATGCGCGACGCTCGCCGCAAGCAAAGTCAGCGCCTGAATGCGTTCGCTTTCGATGGCTTCAAAGGTTTTCTGCCGCGCCTCGGTCGCGTCGTGCAGAATCAGTGCGACACCGGAGCTGCCCGTGGCTTCGCCATCGAGCGGTGCGGCGTAGAGCCGGAGAAAACGCGGACGCGGATAATGGATTTCAAATTCATGCCGCACGACATGCGCGCCGCCAGTGTGATCCGTGCGAGAAATTTTTTGCCAGTCCACTTCCGGCAAAATGTCCGCTATCTGCAAATCCTCTGCGTCCGGCTGCAAACCAATGAGCCGCGTGACGGCCTGGTTGAAATAGAGCACGCGACCATTTTCATCCACCACCAGCACACCATCCTCGATGGTGTTGAAGAGCGTTTCAAGAAAACTGCGTTCGCGCGCGAGCCGTTGGACGACCGTCTGCAACCCTTCCGTGTCCAACCGCCCGATGCGGCCAAGGACTTTGTCGAGAAAACTGGATTTAACTGCGGCCATTGAATAAAATTATTTTTATGAGTAGCAAAATGGCACAATCAAGAAATTCGTCAAGCCCAAGCATCGGGCTTTTGTGGCACATAAAAGCAAACTTGAATTTAGAATTTCAGAATGAATTTGCCGGATCATTCCAATTTTGCCTCAATCAATTTCAGAAGGTAAAAATAGGGCGCGTCACTCCGTGCGCACCGTCATCTGTCTGGCCAAACACGGCGCGCACGGAGTGACACACCCTACCGATTTTTCATTGCGCCAAAACCATTGTGATTCGGCCAGTTATCGCCGGCTCCCACAGATTTTAGTGCGATGATGATTTCCGCTGGCAAAGCAGCTTGCATCATTGAGCGCAATGAATTAGAAACAACCCGGTAAAAGTGGAGTCGAAAAAATTTATGGCGAACTATCTCATCATCGGCGGCGACGGCAAGGAATACGGTCCGGTCACGGAAGCGGAACTGCGGAAATGGATCACCGAGGGCCGACTCAACGCGCAATCACTGGCAAAATCGGAAAGCGACGCGGAGTTTCGCGCGCTGGCGCTGTTTCCGGAAATTGCGGAGTCCTTCGCGCAGCCGTCCGCGCCCGCGACGATTGCGCCGCCCGCCGCCGGCACGCCCGCTGAAGATTACGAACTGGACTTGGGCGACTGCCTGACGCGCGCCTGGAGTTTGCTGAAAAGTGATTTCTGGCCGGTCGTTGGCACGACTGCGCTCGTTCTCTTTGCCGTCATTGGCGTCAACCAGCTTTTCGGCCTCATTACCAATCCCATCATCAATCAAATGGTGATGGCGCAAAAAATCAATGTGCATGGCCTTTTTATTGTGCTGGGTGTGTCGCTCGTGAGCGCACCGTTTTCAACGGTCTTCATGGCGGGGCTCTTCAAGTATTATTTGAAACTGATTCGCGGCGAACCGACGGCCATCAGCGACGCCTTTTCCGGTTTCGGCCCGCGCGCCGGCCAGTTGATTTTATTGAGCTTCGTGCAGTTGATCCTCGTTCTGCTAGGCTATGCGCTGTGCTTGCTGCCGGGGATTTACCTAACGGTGGCGTGGTATTTTGCGATTCCGCTTGTGATTGACCGCCAGCTTGATTTCTGGCCGGCGATGCAATTGAGCCGGCGTATGGTGAGCAAGCATTGGTTCATTGTTTTTGCGGCCATGCTGGTTTTTGGTTTAGTGGCGACGCTGGGAATCATCGCCTGCGGCATCGGCATGTTGGTGACCATGCCGATCGGCACGATTGCCCTGATGTATGCCTATGAAACCATCTTCGCCGCGCAAAAAAATTAGCCGTGCGCAGGCGCGCAACGCCGCGCTGCTGAACCAGCTCGGCACACCCGGTCTTGGCACGCTGCTGGTCGGACGCCGCGTAGAGGGCGCGCTGCAACTGCTGGTTTTCCTCGCCGGATTTTTTTTGTTCTGCCTCTGGGCGTTCCGCGTGCTTGTGCAGTATTACCAGATGATGTTTCACGACGCGCCGAAAACTACGCCGGGCGGGCTCGGCCTCGCGTTTAGCGGCGTGGGCATTTGCGCGCTGGCGTGGGTCTGGTCGCTGCAAACGAGTTTTGCATTATTGCGCGAGGCGTCGAAGGTCGGCCTGGAATCGCTCGAAAGTTTTGCCGCCGGCCAAATCAAAATGGAGCCGGCGAAAATCCTCCTCGAGCTTTCTACTTTGCCGAAATGGTCGCGCAACGGCGAAATTATTTCGCGCACGTTCGTCTTCAAGGATTTTCCAGCCGCGATGAAATTCGTGAATGTCGTCGCCGAGCTGGCCGAGCAGGCGCAGCATCACCCCGACGCGGACATTCGCTGGAACAAGGTCACGCTCGCGCTCACCACGCACGACGCGGGCGGGCTGACGGATAAAGATTTTGAACTGGCGCGGCAGCTTGACACACAAGGAAAAACCTTTGGCGCAGTGTGAAGAAAAATTTTTGCGCGCCCGTTTCTGCCTTCTCCATTCTTACTTCTGCATTTGCGTTCTCGGCGTGCGACCAATCCAGAGGCCGCTCACGGCGTAATCCCATTCCAGTCCCGCAATGCCCGGACGCTCGTTGCCGTTGCCGGGGACGACCAACCGATCCACCGGTTTCATTTTGTTGACCCACGGCGCATAGGCCTTCGCGTCGCCGTTGTTCCACATGATGCTGTGGTAGGTCGCAAAATCATCTGCGGGCATCAGCGCCGGCTCGAAGCCGAGGACGTAGCGCCAGTCGGCGGTCGGGTTTTTGTAAAACGTCTGGTAGAAAACTCCCATGCTCGCAGAATACAAGATGCCGCCCTTGTCTGGCATCCAGCCCGCAAGTTCGGGATGCTCCTTCACCGAGAGAAACTGCCACGCCAGATTTTTCGTGTAGCGGCCGTTCAAATCGCTCGTCACGCAGAGAAAGGCGGCGAGCGTCAAAATAATTGCCAGCAGCAGCCGGCGCGACGAATCGGCGGCAAATTTCGTGAGCAGTAAAAATTCCACTTCCGTCACAATCAAAACCATCAGCGCCGGCCAGCCCCAATCCTCCCAAAATCGGCTCACGCGAAAACTTAAAATCCAGCAGCCGCACATCAGCCAGAACGCCGGGCTGCGCGTGAAGGAAACGGCGTCCGGCCTTGTAAAAAATCTCAGCGCCACGAGCGCGCCGAAAATGATGACGGCCAAAATGTCGCCGCCAAACGGCTGGAGTTCCGCGACCTCGGTGCTGTTCGTCGTGTGCTGGCCGACGCCGTTCACCGCCATCATCAGCGCGTGCGCCAGATAATCCGACGGATGGCCGGACAGCAGCGCGGAAAAAAATGTTCCCGCCAGCCACGCGCCGGCCACGAGCAGCGACCAGCGGAATTCGCCCGCGAAAAAAAATGCCGCCACCGGCAGCAGCCACAAATACCACACGCCGTGGATGAACGTGCAGCCGAAAATCAGCCCCGTGAACGCCAGAAAAAATTTCAGCGACGGCTGGAATTTTTGCGTCAGGAACAAAATTAGCATCAGCGCGGTGATGGTGAAGTTGAACGGGCGACCAAGAAGAAAACGCTGCGGCAAATCTGAAACGATCATCGCCGCGAGTAGCGCCACGAGCCACGCTTCCGGCCTTTTGAGCCACGGCAACAAAGCTGAATTCACCAAAATGAAAAGCGCGACGACCGAAAAGGTCACGAGATTTTCCGCGCCCCAGCCGGTCGCCTGATGCACCGCGCCGAGGATGCCGTGCCAGCCGATGCTCTGGTCAATCTTGAACGTATTGCCGACCACCAGAATTTCCGGCCACGGCTTGCCGCTGACCGCTTTCGCGCAATGCCGCAACGCATCGTCGCCCGGCAGGTAGCCATAGCTCACAATTTTCAGCGGAATGAAAAGGATGGTCAGCGCGACAATCAGCCAGATCGTCAGCGGGACGTAACGGCGAAATTTTTCGGGCAGTTCAAATTCAAACATGGCGTTTAATTTCGCCAATCAAAACACCTTGGGCACACCTTCGTCGAGAATTTTCAGGCGCGACGTGAGTTTTTGTTGCGCGGCGATTTCCTTGAGCCAGCGCGGCGGTTCGGCCATGTCTTCAAAGGACAATTTGAACGTGCCGTAGTGCATCGGCACAAAAACTTTTGCGCGCAAATCTTTGAACGCCTGCACTGCTTCGTCCGGGCCCATGTGGACTTTGCGGAAACTTTCCGGGTGATACGCGCCGATGGGTAGCAACGCGATTTCCGGCCGCAACTTTTCGCCGATTTCCGCGAAGTCTTCAAAATACGCGCTGTCGCCGGCGTGATAAATTTTCCGGCCTTGATGCTCCAGGACGAATCCGCCGTAGCCGCGATGATGGTCGTGCAACGTGCGCGCACCCCAATGTTTGCTCGGCGTGAACGTCACCTTCCAATCGCCCTGCGAAAAACTTTCCCACCAGTCCAGCTCCACGATGCGCGCGAAGCCGAGTTTTTTCGCGAGGTCGCCAACGCCCCACGGCATGATGCCGATTTTCGTGGACGGCAATTTGCGCAGCGTCGGTTTGTGAAAATGGTCGAAGTGCGCGTGCGTGAGCAGAACCAAATCAATCGGCGGCAAATCCTGCACGCGCAGGCCGGAGCGCTTTAGCCGCTTCAGGAGAAAAAGCCAGTTCGCAAAATTTGGATCCACGAGCACGTTCAAGTCGTCGAACTGGATTAAAAAGGACGCGTGACCAATCCAAGTGATGGCGACCTGACGACGTTTTAATTTTGGAAAAATCGGCGGACGATGCGTGCCGGTGCGCGGCGTGAACCAGCCTTTGAGAATCAGCTCGTGAAAAAAAGTGCGCGGGTTGAAGTGTTTGGCCGGCGTCAAATCCTTGAACGAGCGCGGCAACTTGCGGCGCGGCGGCACGGGACGGCTGGCGGATGGTTTGGTCACGGCGCGGAAACTCTAGCACTCGCAACGCGTTCGACCAATTTGAAAATTAAAATCTCGCGCGAAGGTTGCGGAAGAAATTTGCAACTTGTCTAACTATTAGGTCGGTTTCGTCCAAAATAAATAACCAATGCAAATAGCTCCAATCACAGCTAGAAATAGAAAAATCCAAACCAATAACACTAACACGTTGTGCAGCGAGCCGTCTTTCCCGATTTGCTTTCCCATCACTTCTTCCTGCTTGCTTTCAACTTTATCCATTGTATCCACTACCTTTTTTGCATAGTGCTCGTCGCCAGATTGCGCGCGGATAAGATAAATAATTCCTCGCACGATATTCCACAAACCCCACACTCCGGCAAACAGCAGCAGACCCAATGCTTTTCCGCTCGAATAAGAATAGTGAGGTCGCGAGCCAGCCTGCTCGTCTAAAAAAATAAAAAAAACGCAGCTCACACCAAAAATAATTGCAATGCCTGCTAAAAGCCTTTGGAAACCAACCCATCTCAACTCTTGGATTCGCTTACGATTTTCTTCGGCACTCATAATGACCCGCCTTGTTTCATGGATTCGAGGTTGCGCCTGCCAAAATAGTTTTTCAAGCGTTTTCGCTTAACAACCAAATGCAGACACGGATTGCACAGATTTTCACGGATTTTTAATCTGTGTTAATCCGTGCAATCCGTGTCAAAGATTCTGTGCTTCAGCCGCCGCTTCGTGTTAAAATTTCCGCATGGGCGAACTCGATAAACAGCTTGATACTTTTCTCCGCAAAAAACCGAAGCTCGGCAAAGGCGTTTTCATCGCCAGCAGCGGCGTGGTCATCGGCGACGTGACGCTCGGCGCGCACAGCAGCGTTTGGTATGGCGCGGTGTTGCGCGGCGATATCAACCGCATCGTCGTCGGCCATCACACGAACATTCAGGACAACGCCGTGCTGCATCTCGCGGATAAATTTCCGTGCGTGCTCGGCAACTGGGTGACTGTCGGCCACGGCGCGATTGTGCACGCGTGCACGGTCGGCGACGAAGTGTTGGTCGGCATGGGTGTGGTGATTTTGGACGGCGCGGTCATCGGCAAACAATCCATCATCGGCGCGAAGGCACTCGTGACGCAGGGAACGAAAATTCCGCCCGGCTCGCTCGTGCTCGGTGCGCCCGCGAAAGTCGTCCGCAAACTGACGAAGGAAGAACGCGCCGGCTTAAAATGGTGGGCGCAAAAGTATGTGGACAACGGCGCTTATTGTTTGAAGCACAAAATTAATGTGGGCGCGCCGCTAGCGAGTTGAGTTCAACGCCGCTCGACAAAACATTTTTCCCGCGCCAGACTGTGACGATGGAAATGGCTTCAAGTTCGCCGCTCGATTCGTTATGGACGGAATACGCGCGCTCGTTTTCGGCGTGGGACGACCTCACGCTCGCGCGCTGGCTCGCACAGACGCTCGGCCAACTTGAAGGTCGCGCGTGGCGGCTGTCGCATCCGCTTGTCGGCGCGTATCGCCTCGCCGCGCAGGTCGCGCACAGTCGGCAAATCTGGCACAAACGTCTCGCCACCGCGCCCGCCGCCTACGCAGAATCGCCGTGCTGCCGCGCGCCGTTTCTCCCGTTGCTCACGCGCGATGTTCGCACGGAAGGTTTAATCTGCCAGCATTGCAACGAAATCCTCGTGCCGTTCGATGAATTGCCGATTGAACTACGTGTTATCTTCGAACCGTGGGCGAAGGAATACGAACCGATTCACGCCGTCGCGCATTGGGACGACCGTCAGCGCAAGCGCGTAGGCAATTACGATGGCGCTTACGAAAACGCGGCGCAGACGGCGGAAAAACTTTTGTCCATCGCCGGTCGCGAACTCGCGCCAAAACTTTTGGATAGTTACGCAGCGGTGATTTGGGAAGATCAGGACGAATGTCTGGAAGTGCGGCCGGAAGATGTGCGGCTGTAACATGAAAACGATTTTGAAATGGTTTTTTGGCGCGGTGCTGCTGGTGATTGTGCTGGCGGTGGTTTTCTTGCTCTCGCTCGACTCGATTTTGCGCGTGGTGGCTGAGAACCGCATTCGCGCGCAGACGGGCATGGATGCGGAGATCGGGACATTTCATCTCGGCCTCACTGAGCCGGTCGTGACCATCAAAGACTTCAAAATTTACAACCCGCCCGCGTTTGGCGGCACGCCGTTTTTGAGCATCCCGGAAATCCACGTCGAATATGACCGCGCGGCGTTGGCGAAAAATCAGATTCACGTCACGTTGATGCGCTTCAATCTTGACGAACTCGACATCGTGCGAAACGAAGCCGGCCAGACGAACCTGTTTGCGCTCGGCGTCGCGCTGCCGAAAAAAGGCGCGAAAGGCGGCGGTAACGCGGGGTTGAAGGAATTCAAGCAGCGAACTGGCTTGGATTTTCAAGGCATTGACGCGCTGAACGTGTCCGTCGGCACGGCGCGATTTATTGATTTGAAAGATGTGGGCAACAATCGCGAGCAGAGAATTGGCATTGATAATTTCGTCATGAAAAATGTGAAGACGCCTGCTGATCTCGCGGGCTTGGCCGTGCTGGTTGCCTTGCGCGGCGGCGATTTCTTTTCGTCCATGCTCGGTGCGGACGCGAATTTGAAATAAGTTGGCAGGCCGCGTTTGGAGCGCGAGTTGTCTCAACTCGCAGCGCGCTGGTTTGTCCAGCCGCTGCGGATTGAGGACAATCCGCGCTCCTCACGCTTTTGACTTCTCCGCCATTTCGTTTAACTTGGCTCCCATGAATTTGACGGAACAGATGACGCAATTGGCGAAACAAGCCAAGGCTGCGTCGCGCGAACTCGCCAAGCTGACAACGGCGGAGAAAAACGCCTGCCTGCTCGCGATGGCCACCGCACTCGAACAAAACGCCGACACCATCAAGCAGGCCAACGCGCTGGACATGGAATTCGGCGCGAAGCACGGCTTGTCTGCCGCGATGCTCGACCGGTTGAAATTGGATGACAAAAGAATTTCCGGCATGGCGCGCGGTTTGCGCGAAGTCGCGGCATTGCCCGATCCCGTTGGAAAAGTTCTGGACGAGCGGGTCCGTCCGAATGGACTCAAGCTGCAAAAGATTTCCACGCCCATCGGCGTCGTCGTCATCATTTATGAATCGCGTCCGAACGTGACAGCGGATGCGGCGAGTTTGTGTTTCAAATCCGGCAACGCGACGATTCTGCGAGGCGGCAAGGAGGCTTTGAACTCAAACCTGCTCATCGCGCAGACGATGATTGACGCCGGCAAAAAAACGCTCGCGCATTTTCCCGAACACGCGATCCAGGTCGTGCCGACCACCGACCGCGAGGCCGTTCCGATTTTGCTTTCGCTCACGCAATACGTTGATTTGTGCATGCCGCGCGGTGGCGAGAGCTTGATCCGCGCCGTCGCGGATTGCAGCAAAGTTCCCGTCATCAAACATTACAAAGGCGTCTGCCACGTTTTTGTGGACGCCGACGCCGATTTGAAAATGGCCGAAGAAATCGCGCTGAACGCAAAAGTCCAGCGTCCCGCCGTTTGCAACGCGATGGAAACTTTGCTCGTGGATAAAACTGTCGCGGAAAAGTTTTTGCCGGTCATCGGCGAAAAAATTTTTGAGAAGCACGTCGAGATTCGGGCGGACGATTTGAGCCGCGAGATTTTGAGTTCAAAATTATCAATTGGAAATTCAAAGCTGAAGCCAGTCGCCGAGCAGGATTATTTCACCGAATACGGTGATTACATTTTAAACGTGCGCGTCGTGGACGGCGTGCAGGCCGCGATTGACCACATCAATTTCTACGGTTCGGCGCACTCGGATAGCATCGTGACGCGCAACGAGGTGCACGCGAAAAAATTCCTTGCCGAAGTAGATTCGGCGACGGTGTATTGGAACGCGAGCACGCGCTTCACCGACGGCGGTGAGTTCGGCATGGGCGCGGAAATCGGTATCAGCACCGATAAGATCGGTGCGCGCGGCCCGATGGGTCTGGAAGAATTGACCAGCTACAAATGGCTGGGCATCGGCAATGGACAAATCCGCGCCTGATTTTGTGAATCCTGCCGAACAAGCCAAATTGATTCGCGATTCGATTCCCGCTGGCGGACTTTTTGCCGGCATGGAATGGAAAATTTCACCGACGCCATTTCCGCTCAGCGAAAATCTGGCGAAGGAAATCGAGTCGCTGGGGCGCGTGCTGTTGCAATTTTATCGCGCGACCAATCTGCTTTACCGCAAGAGCGTCGAGGGGAAGCAGCCGGAATGGGTCGCGCGCTGGCTCGACCTCGGCAAGCCGCGCGAGCTGATCGAGCTTCAGCGTTCAGTCGCTTTCAAAAATGAAATTCCGCGCGTCATCCGCCCCGATATTTTGCTGACGGAAAATGGTTTCAGCATCACGGAACTCGATTCCGTTCCCGGCGGTATTGGACTGACCGGCTGGCTGAATCAAACTTATTCCAAAAATAGCGCGCAAGTTCTTGGCGGCGCGGAGGGAATGATTCGCGGGTTTGAATCTATTTTTGGCGATGCGAAGCAAGTTCATATCGTCGTGTCGGAAGAAGCAAAAACTTATCGGCCAGAAATGGAATGGGTTGCGGCGCAACTCGGTTCGCGCTTCTCGGTTCATGATTCGCAATTCAATGCGTTCGCCGAGGGCGATGCGGTTTATCGCTTTTTTGAATTGTTTGATTTACCCAATGTTGCCAATGCGAAAATGATTTTTGAACTCGCGGCGGAAAAGAGAATCCGTCTGACGCCGCCGCCGAAGCCGATCTTCGAGGAAAAAATGTTATTCGCGCTGTTGTGGAACCGGAATCTGCATAACTTCTGGCGGCAGGAATTGGGTGAAGGTTTTTTGGCTCGGCTAAAAAAAATAATTCCCTATACCTGGCTCATTGATCCCGCGCCACTGCCGCCGCACGCGGCGATTCCCGAACTGAATCTCACGGACTGGTCGCAGCTCAAAACGATGTCGCAGCGCGAGCGCGACTTGATTTTGAAGGTGTCCGGCTTCTCGGAAAATGCCTGGGGGGCCCGCGGAGTTTTTCTCGGCAGCGATTTATCTTCCGCCGACTGGAGCGTAGCGGTGGCCGCGGCGCTGAAAAATTTCGAGAAGTCACCAAGCGTGTTGCAGCGTTTTCAAAAACCGTCGCAGGTGGACGCAAACTGGTTTGATTTTGCGAAGAACGAAATCGTGCCGATGAAAGGCCGCGCGCGGCTGTGTCCGTATTATTTTGTCAGCGGCGAAGGCGACACGGCGCGGCCCGCGCTTGGCGGCGTGCTGGCGACGATTGTTCCCGCCGACAAAAAAATCGTGCATGGGATGAGCGACGCGATTCTGGCACCATGTTCCGCATGAGCCTGCTCGAATATACTTTTCTCGCGGCAAGTTCGCTGTTTGTGATCGTGGATCCGTTTGCGGTGATTCCCGCGTTCATCGCGATGACCCCAAACGATTCGCCGGCGGAACGTTCGCGCATGGCGAAAATTGCCTGTCTGGTCGTGGCGGGCGTGCTGCTCGGTTTTGGTTTCGCGGGCAAATGGATTTTTCAAATTCTCGGCATCACAATGCCGGCGTTTCAAATCGCGGCGAGCATCGTGTTGTTGCTGGTGGCGCTGGACATGTTGCGGGCGCAACGGTCGCGCGTGCAGGAGACAAGTGAAGAAACGGCGGCGGGCGCGGAGAAAACCGACATCGCGGTGACGCCGCTGGCGATTCCGATGCTGTCCGGGCCGGGCGCGATTTCGACGGTGATCCTGCTGCAATCCGAGGCGCAAACCATTTGGTATAGTTTTGCGCTGTGCGGCTGTATTTTGCTGGTGGTGCTGGCGAGTTACGGCGTGTTGCGGATGGCGGCACACGGGGCGAAACGGCTGAACCCGATTGCGCTGCGCATCGGCACACGCGTGATGGGGCTGATGCTCGCGGCGATTGCGGTGCAATTCATGCTGAACGCGCTGAAGACGCTCGTGCCGCGTGTGTTTGAATAAAAGTGGAGCCAGCGGTCGGGCTTGGCCTATTTTCCTCGCGATTGCAATTAGATTATGCCTGATTTCATTGGGGATTCAAGCTAAATCGGTTTAGCCGCATCAGGCGGTTTTTAACACTTTTGGTGTCCGTTTTGGTGTCCACTGGCTGGCGGCAAATTCGCCGCGAAAAAAATTCCTTCGCCTGACAAAATCATTGGGAAATTGACAGGCCGACGGATGGAAACCGACAGACGGCCTCGGTTCAACGTAGATAATTTCATAACATCAAGCCGGTAAAACATCGGCGGGAAAATAGGAGCGATACTTGGCACGCGGGTCGGTGGGATGACTGCCGAGCGGGTCAAACTTGCCGCAAGGGTGTTGCCACACGCCGCGCCGCTGATTCCAGTGAAATCCCAAAGACCAAAGCACCTTGGCCAGCATCGGCTTCCGAGCGGGTGACACGTCCAGCCAAACCCATTTGCCGACAACTTCCGCAGCTTCATACTGCCTCGGCAACTTCGTCCGCAAACAGTTCAAGACCGCCTCGGTGGATAGTCCCCGATTCATTTGATGTTTTGAAACCGACGATGGCCGGACATTCGCCGGAGCTGACGCTTCAATTTTTTGATTTGTTGTTTTCATAGCTTTTTTTTTGAAACCGCTGTCCGTCACCCTACCGTATGCTGCTCGCTTCACAGTTGCGGGAGACAGCGAGCCGTGCGCGGAAGCGCAGACAACAATTCAGCGAAAGCTAAAACCGTGACAGTGGCGGAGAGGGAGAGTGGGCGACGCTGGCGCGGTTTTTGATCTCGCTACCAATCTCGGCTTGGTGTCGGACGAGTGAGCAGCAGAAGGCGGGGGTGACGGCAGACGTAAAAAAAGGCGCAGACAAACAACCTGACTAAACTATCAATTCAAACCCTGCCCGGAGTCTGTGGGCAACTGCGTTGCGGCCAAGGTTTTTCTGGCCGCAAGGCCGTTGCTGGCAGTCTCCGTCAAACATCGGGCAAGCGCGAGTCGGCCAGATTTCAAGGCGTAGTCTGTCAGGGGAATTGAAAACTGGCTGTCTCGCGCGGTGGGGCAAAATCCACTTGATTCTTTCCCAAGTAAGGCTAGACTTACTGCATGATTGCCAAAGTATCAGTCAAAGGCCAAACGGTCATCCCGGAAGCCATTCGCGAACAGGCGCGGATCAAGGCGGGCGACCAGTTGGACGTCGGCTATTCCGGCGGACTCATTGTGATGCGCAAACGCCAGTCGCTCACGCCCGCGCGGGTGCGGTCACTGCTGCTCGGTGGTCGTGGTTTGCCCGAACTGACGGCGAAGGATGAAACGGCGGTCGCCGCCGCCGTGCAACGTGTCCGCCGCCGCGTCAAGGCGTGAAAGCCGTCTTCGACACCAACGTCGTGGCCAGCGCCAGCTTTTGGCGGGGAGCGCCATTTGAATGCTTGGCGGCGTGGGCGCAAGGCCGGTGCGTGGCCGTGGTCAGTTGCAACCTGCTCGCCGAATACCACGAGACCGTTGAAGAATTGAGTTTGGATTATCCCGACCGGAAACGCGTGGAATGGGTGGAAGCCCTGACCGAATCTGCCGAACTGGTTTTCCCGACGGACCGCGCGACCGGCGCGACGCCTGATCCCGACGATGAAATGATTTTGGAATGTGCGCTGGCGGCGGAAGCCGATTTCATCGTCAGCGGCGACAAAAAACGTCTCCTCGCGTTGCGGCAATTTCAAGGCATCCCGATTGTCAGTCCGGCGGAATTTCTGCGGCGACTGGCCGCCGAATGAACAGTCCTTCCACTCCTTCAGTCTGGCGGCATCAGCCATTGGGTTTTTCCGGCGGTTTTCTTTTGCCGCGAGGTTTTTTGGGCTTGGGCAACTCGTTGGTAAAAATAATCGGCCCTGGCGGTGACTTGTGATTCTTCTTGTGCAGGCGGTCGCTCAACCACCGTGTTTGCCAATGGTTCAGGCCGGAATGGAATGGACTCATAATTCTCCTTTGAAAGCGCGGACGAACTTTATGACAATGGCGGCAAGCCAAGTTCCTTGAGAAATTTATTGTGCTGGTGGTTGCGGCCTGAATATCTTTCTTATCTACGCAATAATAGATGCCACCTCGGATGTTTCGACGGATTAAGCTATAACGTGTTTTCATAATGGATGCACGCAACCGCGAAGATAAATAAGGCCGTTCCCGAACTGTTAGCGAGTAACGGGCAGGTTAAAGTCTGTTACGCTAAATTCTGACGGAGTGGGAAAATTGGTGTCAGCTTTGGTGTCCATTGTGGACTCACTGACACTAAACCACTGCTAAACAAGCAGTTAAGAATGGAGCCAGCGGTCGGGATTGAACCGACGACCGATAGTTTACAAAACTATTGCTCTACCACTGAGCTACGCTGGCGTTGACCGTCGCTAAAAATACGATTCCAACCGTCCATCTGAAAAGGAAAAAATCCGCGTGCGACCATTTCGCCACCAGATAATTTTGCCGCCGACAATTTTTCTTCCCCGTCGGACGCCGCATTGTAGAATGGCCACCGAACTTTAAAGGAAATTGACATGGCCATTTCACCACTCGCTGGTAAACCCGCCCCGAAAAATCTGCTCGTGGATTTAGCACGGCTGGAGCGCGATTATTACGGGCGCAAGCCGGATATAGCCGATGCGAACCAGCTCGTCAGCTTCGGCACGAGCGGACATCGCGGCACGTCGCTCAACGGCACGTTCACCGAGGCGCACATTCTCGCGATTACGCAGGCGATTTGCGATTACCGCCGCAGCTTTGGCCCAAATGGTCCACTGATTATCGGCAAGGACACACATGCGCTGTCCGCGCCCGCGCAGCGCACCGCGCTCGAAGTGCTCGCGGCGAATGGCATCGAGACTTTCATTCAACGCGACGATGGCGTGACGGCGACGCCGGTGGTTTCACACGCAATTTTAATTTTCAATCGCGGACGCAAAAATGGTTTGGCTGATGGTATCATCATTACGCCGTCGCATAATCCGCCGGAAGATGGCGGCTTCAAATACAATCCGCCGAACGGTGGACCGGCGGACACGGACGTCACCAAGTGGGTGCAGAATCGCGCGAACGAATTGCTGCGCGGAAATAATTCCGGCGTGAAAATAATTCCCTTCGAGTCCGCGCTCAAAGCCGCAACCACGCACGCGAAAGATTTCATTCTGCCGTATGTCGAGGATTTGAAAAATGTCGTAGACATGGATGCGATTCGCGCAGCCAATTTGAAACTCGGTGTCGACCCGCTTGGCGGTGCTTCGCTGCCGTTGTGGGAGCCGATTAATTCCATCTACAAACTCAACATTGAAATCGTAAATCCAAAACTCGACCCGACGTTTTCCTTCATGTCGGTGGATCACGACGGAAAAATCCGCATGGATTGCTCGAGTCCTTATGCGATGGCCGGATTGGTGGGGTTGAAAGATAAATACAGCGTGGCGTTTGCCAACGACCCGGACGCCGACCGCCACGGCATCGTCACGCCGTCTGTTGGCTTGATGAACCCGAATCATTATCTGGCTGTGGCCATTGGTTATTTGCTGACGCACCGGCCGCAGTGGTCGCCAAATGTCATTGTTGGAAAAACGCTCGTCAGCAGCAGCATGATTGACCGCGTCGTCGCGAAGCTCGGTCGCAAATTATGCGAAACGCCGGTCGGTTTCAAATGGTTCGCGCCGGGATTGTTTGACGGCTCATTTGGTTTTGGCGGTGAAGAAAGTGCGGGCGCAAGTTTTCTCCGGCGCGACGGAACAGTTTGGACGACGGACAAAGATGGGCCGATTATGGATCTGCTCGCGGCGGAAATTACCGCCGTAACTCAAAAAGACCCGGGCGAACATTTTGTTGAACTGACGAAGGAATTTGGCACGCCGTTTTACACGCGCATTGACGCGACGGCGACGCCGGAGCAAAAGGCGAAGTTGTCCAAACTTTCGCCGGAAGCCGTGAAAGAATCGCAGCTTGCGGGTGAAAACATCACGGCCAAACTTACGAAAGCGCCAGGCAACGGCGCGGCTATCGGCGGTTTGAAAGTGACGACGGCGAACGGCTGGTTTGCGGCGCGCCCGTCCGGCACGGAAAATATTTACAAGATTTACGCGGAGAGTTTCCGCGACGAAACGCATCTCAAAACCATCGTCAGCGAGGCGCAACAAATCGTGAACAACGCACTCGGCTGAAATTTCAAAATCAAAAATCCATGAGCACAAAATCTGTCATCAAACCTCTGACGCAACGCCCGGCGTGGAAAGCGCTGGGCACGCACCATAAAAAAATTTCCAAGCTGCACCTGCGCGAACTTTTTACCGGCGACAAAAAACGCGGCGAAAAATTGGCGGTCGAAGCTGTTGGGCTTTTTCTGGATTACTCGAAAAATCGCGTCACGGCGGAAACGCTAAAACTGTTGCTGCAATTGGCGAAAGAGTCCGGTTTGCGCGGGCGCATGGATGCGATGTTTCGCGGCGACAAAATCAACATCACGGAAAATCGCGCGGTGCTGCACGTCGCCTTGCGCGCGCCGCGCAACGCAAAAATTTTCGTGGACGGAAAAAATGTTGTGCCGGAAGTTCACGCCGTGCTCGACAAAATGACGGTGTTTGCGAAGCGCGTTCGCAGCGGCGCGTGGAAAGGTCACACGGGCAAGCGCATCAAAAACATTGTGAACATCGGCATCGGCGGTTCGGACCTTGGGCCGGTGATGGCTTACGAGGCGCTGAAGCATTACAGCCAGCGTGATTTGGTTTTCCAGTTCGTGTCGAATGTGGACGGCGCGGATTTTGTGGAGGCGGTTCACGACCTTGATCCGGCGGAAACGCTGTTCATTGTTTCGTCCAAAACGTTCACGACGCAGGAGACGATGACGAATGCGGAAAGTGCGCGCGCTTGGCTGCTCAAAGGTCTTGGCGGAAATAAAAACGCGGTGGCGAAACATTTCGTCGCCGTCTCGACGAATGCAGAAAAAGTTTCGGCGTTCGGCATTGATACCGCGAACATGTTCGGTTTCTGGGATTGGGTCGGCGGTCGTTACTCGATGGACTCCGCGATTGGACTTTCGACGATGCTGGCGATTGGGCCGGAAAATTATCTGGCGATGCTCGCGGGCTTTCACGAACTGGACGAGCATTTCCGCACCGCGCCGTTTGAGCAAAATTTGCCGGTGCTGCTGGGGCTGCTGTCGGTTTGGAACACGGATTTTCTGGGCGCGGAAACTGTCGCCGTGCTGCCTTATGAAAATTATTTAAAGCGCTTTCCTGCGTATCTGCAACAGTTGACGATGGAGAGCAACGGCAAGCACGTCACGCTCGACGGCAAAAAGGTGAACTACGAGACCAGCCCGATTTATTGGGGCGAGCCGGGCACGAACGGGCAGCATTCGTTCTACCAGCTCATCCACCAAGGCACGCGGCTGATTCCGTGCGATTTCATCGCGTTTGGGAATGCGCTCACGCCGCTCGGTCGGCATCACGACATTTTGCTGGCGAATGTTTTCGCGCAGAGCGAGGCTCTGGCGTTTGGCAAGACGGCGGCGGAAGTGCGCGCGGAAAATGTTCCGGCTGCGCTCGTGCCGCACAAAGTTTTTGAAGGCAATCGTCCATCGAACACAATTCTTGCAGACAAACTCACGCCCGCGGTTCTTGGAAAACTGGTCGCGCTTTATGAACACATTGTGTTTGTGCAGGGCGCGATTTGGAGCGTGAATCCGTTTGATCAATGGGGCGTGGAACTCGGCAAGGCGCTGGCGCAACGCATCGTTCCCGAATTGGAAAATAAAACACTGCCGCCGCTCAAACACGACAGCTCGACGAATAATTTAATCCGTCACTATCGCAAGCTGAAGGGGCGGGCGTAAGCGATTTGGCAAATTTTTGCGAGTGAAAACGGACGACTCGCGCGCCGGATATAATTGGAAATGTTTTTTATGAAAACCAAGGAAATCATCAGGAAGGCGCAAAAGTTTGCGGACTCGTTCCGGGTCACAGGTGGAAAAAAATTCCGGCTGAAGGATTTTGACCCGGCGAACACGCTTGGCATCAAGTCCGAGTTCAAGCCGCGTGCGAAGGAGGCGCTGGCGGTCGGCGTGCAGGCGCTGGCGGATTTTCAGGACAAGCTTTATGCGCAGGACAAGTGGGCGGTGCTGCTGATTTTTCAGGCGATGGACGCGGCGGGCAAGGACAGCGCGATCAAGCACGTTATGTCCGGCGTGAATCCACAGGGCTGTGATGTGCATTCGTTCAAAACACCGTCGGCGGAGGAGCTGGATCACGATTATCTTTGGCGCTGCATGAAGGTGCTGCCGAACCGCGGTCACATCGGCATTTTTAATCGCAGTTACTACGAGGAGACGCTCGTTGTGCGTGTGCATCCGGATTTGCTGGAGAAACAAAAATTGCCGGAGCCGCTCATTACGAAAAAAATCTGGGCGCAGCGCTTTGAGGACATCCGCCATTTCGAGCAATACCTGGCCAACAACGGCGTGGTGGTGCGGAAATTTTTCCTGCACGTTTCCAAAAAAGAACAGAAGCGGCGTTTTCTGGAGCGCATCGAGAACGCGGACAAGAACTGGAAATTTTCTGCGAGCGACACCGCCGAGCGCGGGCATTGGGACGAATACATGGCCGCCTACGAGGACATGATCCGCAACACGGCGACAGAGGAATCGCCGTGGTATGTCGTGCCGGCGGATAACAAATGGTTCACGCGGGTAATTGTCGCGGCGGCGGTCATCGAAACGCTGGCGTCGCTGGGTCTGCATTATCCCGAAGTCGGCGAGGAGCAACGGCAGCAACTGGCAGCGACCAAGGCGCGGCTGCTGAAAAAATAATCTGCAAATATTTATGAAATTTGGCATCAAGGAAAGTTTTCTGGTGGTGGTCGTGCTGGCGTTGCTGTGCGGCTGCCTGCTGGTGCTACTGCCGTTTTTGTCCACGCTGTTGTGGGCGGTGGTGCTGGTCTGTTCGAGTTGGCCGGTGTATCGCCGGTTGTTAAAATTCACCGGCCACCGCCATTCGCTAGCGGCTGGCCTGATGACGCTGGGAATGATTTTAATTTTGCTCCTGCCGTTTGTCATCGTCGGCACGACGCTCGCGGACAACGTGAAAGATTTGACCAACGCTGTGCGTCAGTTCATTGACCAAGGTCCGCCCGCGCCGCCGGAATGGCTGGCGAAAATTCCCTTCGTTGGTGAACGTGCGACGGATTACTGGCAGAGTTTTGCGGCGGACACGAGCAAGTTGTGGGTGCACGCAGAAAAACTGGTGGAACCGGCTGGGGCACTTTTGCTGAAGGGCGGATTTATACTCGGCGGCGGTTTGATTAAGCTGGCATTGAGCATTTTCATCGCGTTCTTTTTGTTTCGCGGCGGCGGGCAGGCGGGTGCGTGGGTGACGGCGTTGGTGCGTCATATCGGCGGCGAACGCGGCGAACATCTTTTGACGGTGGCGGGCAATACGGTGCGTGGCGTGGTTTATGGAATCCTTGGAACCGCGCTCACACAGGCGGTGCTGGCGGGAATCGGTTTTGTCATTGCGGGAGTGCCGGGCGCGGCGTTGCTGGCGTTATTGACATTTTTTTCTTCTATCGTGCCGCTGGTCGGCACGGCGCTGACGTGGGTTCCGGCGGCGATCTGGCTGTTCCATCAAGGCGCAAACGGCTGGGGAATTTTCATGCTGATTTGGGGCTTCGGTGTGGCGAATGTGGACAATGTTGTGAAGCCGTGGCTCATCAGCCAAGGTAGCAACATGCCGTTTCTATTGATTTTTTTCGGCGTGCTTGGTGGCGCGTTGACGTTTGGTTTTCTTGGCGTTTTTCTAGGGCCGACGCTGTTGGCGGTCGGATACAATTTGGTAGTGGAATGGGCGACGGCCAGCAAGCTCATGGAAATTTCCGAGCCGGAAAAAAAGTTGTAGCCGGAAATTAAATTCATAGCGAGTCGCGCGCGAACCGCAAAATTGAATTTATGAAAATCACTCTTCTCGGCGCGGCCGGCGGCGAAGTCACCGGCTCGGCTTATCTCGTTCAGACCAGAACCGCCAGCGTGCTCGTGGACTGCGGATTGTTTCAAGGCGGTCATCGCGCGGAAGAATTGAATCGCGCGCCGTTGCCGGTAAACGGACTTAATGCGGTCGTCATTACGCATGGGCATCTCGACCACACGGGACGATTGCCGCTGTTGGCGAAGGCCGGTTACACCGGTCCTGTGTTCGCGACGCAAGCGACGATTGAAATGTCATCGCTCATCGTGCGCGACTCGGCGCATATCCAAACGCAGGACATCGAACGCGTGAATCGTAAGCGCGAGCGCGCGGGCGAACCGCCAGCGCAACCGCTTTATACGCTGGCTCACGCGGAGGCGATTATTAAACATTTCAAACCCGTGCCGTATCAACAGGCCGTGACCGTCGCGCCCGGCATTCAGGCAATTTGGACTGAAGCCGGGCACATGCTCGGTTCGGCTAGCATCCAATTGATTGTGGACGACGAGGGAAAAACAAAGCGCATTGTTTTTTCTGGCGACCTTGGGCCGAGAAACGCGCCCATTCTAAAAGATTACGAACCATTTCGGCAGGCGGACATGGTTTTTCTAGAATCCACTTACGGCGACCGTGACCATCAGCCGATGGACGAGACGGTTGAGGAATTCACCAACATCGTCAAGAACGCTGTCAGCACACGCGGAAAAATTCTCGTGCCGACGTTTGCGGTCGGGCGCGCGCAGTTGCTGATGTTGTTATTGAGCCAGATGTTTCGCAGCCAGCGGGTGCGACCGTTCCCGGTTTTTCTCGATAGCCCGATGGCGATTGCAGCGACGGAAATTTACCGGCATCACCATGAATTGTTCGACGATGAGACGCTGAAATATATCGCGCAAAGGCCGGTGGAAGGTGATTTGAAATCGTTGACGCTGTGCGTGACGGCGGAGGATTCAAAAAAAATTAACGATCAGCCGGGGCCATTTCTCGTCATGGCCGGTGCAGGGATGTGTAACGCCGGTCGCATCTTGCACCACCTGAAAGCGAATCTTTGGAAGCCGGAAACTCACGTTGTAATTGTCGGCTACCAAAGCGCCGACTCGTTGGGGCGCCGACTGGTGAATGGCGAAAAACTTGTGAGCATTTTTGGCGAAAAAATTGCGGTGAAGGCACAAGTCCACACGCTCGGTGGTTTCAGCGCGCACGCGGGTCAGACGGATTTGCTGGCGTGGTTCGATGTCATTGCGCCAAGCCAACCGCGCGTGGTGCTGACGCACGGGGAAAATCCGCAGCGCGAAATTCTCGCCAATCTTATATTGGAGCGGCATCAGTTGAAGCCGGAGCTGCCGGAATTGAATAAGGTCATCGAATTATGAAGTGAAAACTAGCGCCCATCCGCAAGAGTGTCCAGTAATGAGCCAAGTGGTGTCTTTTAATGAGACGGCACGGTTTTTCTACAACATAAATCACTTGAATTTAAGCAGTGTTTCGTAAAAAAGACCCGTATTCCGCCCCAAAAAGCTCTTGTTCCGGCTGATTTGATTATCGCTGGACTTTGGCATTGTTAGTGCTAATGTCAGCGCAACGCGGTTGCGTCAGGCAATCAAGGGAACAAAGTTGTAATCATATAACCCGCCTGACGCGTAGTTCCGCCGCGTGCACAAACAGAAAGAAAAACAAATGAAACAGATCAAAAACATCCGTAAGGCGGGCTTCACCCTGGTGGAAATCATGATTGTCGTGGCCATCATCGGCCTCTTGGCGGCCATCGCGATTCCGAACTTCGTGAAGGCTCGCGCCACCTCGC
>CAIRJF010000027.1 GCA_903878805.1 uncultured Verrucomicrobia subdivision 3 bacterium | reverse complement strand
GTGCGAATTGTTGCGGAGTAGCGCAAAAACTCATTTTTTGCTGACAAATTTGCTGACTTTCACCATCAATCTGCCCTTCCCGCCGTTCAAAACCCATTGGAAAGCTAGGGTTCTGAAAATGGCTCCAGAGGAAGGACTCGAACCTTCAACCACACGGTTAACAGCCGCGTGCTCTACCATTGAGCTACTCTGGAACTCGAAGGGCGTATAATTTACAAGCCGCCGCGCGTTCGTCAAACCGTTTCGTCAGTCTTTTTGGCAATGCCCGCAGAAAAATGTGCTCCGCGCCGCCTGCACCATGCGTTTTATGGGAAAACCGCAGTTCACACACGGTTCGCCCGCGCGATCATAAACTCGCAACCGCTCCTCGTAATAATCCGGTGCGCTGACCGCCCGGCCAAAATAAAACAAACCATCCGTCTTGCGCGCGGCGAAATTCAGCGGAATCGTGCTGCCACCATCAATCGCCTCCTGCATCACGTCGCAGATGGCAGACAATAATTTTTTGGCACTGGCCAACGAAATTTTATTCGCGGCGCGGCGCGGTGAAATTTTGGCGCGGAACAAAGCTTCGCTCGCATAAATGTTGCCGACGCCGGCAATCAAAGATTGGTCAAGCAACTTTACTTTCACGGGCTGGCGCGAAGTTTTCAGTTTTTTGTAAAACTGTTCCGGCGGGAATTTTTTATCCCAAGGCTCCGACCCCAGTTTTTCGGCTGCTGAAACTTCCAACGTCAAACGGCCAAAATAGCGCGTGTCCTCGTAAATGAAATTTTGCGCGCCGAGATTGAGAATCACGGCTGTATGTTTGGGCGGAACCATTTTTTTTGGTGCAAGAAACATTCTTCCGGTCATGCCCAGATGACCAAGCAGCAAGGTTTCATCGCGTGAATTCTTCGGCTTAAATTCAAAAAGCAGATATTTCCCACGGCGTTGCAGACCGGAAAAGGTCGCGCCAAGCAGCGCTTTTTTGAACTGGGATTTAGTAGTTGGACGCAAAACTTTCTCGCGACGCACTTCGATATTGCGAATCGTTTTACCAATCAGCAGGGGACGCAGATGCCGCGCGAGGATTTCAACTTCAGGCAATTCAGGCATGGACGAATTTAGCCGGTGACGAGTGTGCCAACTTTCTCGCCGAGAACGACGCGCTTGAGATTGTGCGCGCGGAAGAAATCAAAAACGATGATGGGCATCTTGTTGTCCATGCACAATGAAAACGCCGTAGAATCCATCACTTCCAGCCGCCGTTGCAGCGCGTCAATATAGCTAATTTGTGCAAAACGCTTGGCTTTGGGATTTTTCTTGGGGTCGCAATCGTAGATGCCGTCCACCTTCGTAGCCTTCAAGATGACTTCTGCGCCGATTTCGTTGGCGCGCAATGCCGCAGCCGTGTCCGTAGAAAAATACGGATTGCCGGTGCCGCCGCCGAAGATAACCACCCTGCCCTTTTCCAAATGGCGCACGGCGCGACGGCGGATAAAAGATTCAGCGATCTGCGACATCGCGATGGCGCTTTGCACGCGCGTCGGCGCGCCAAGTTTTTCGAGCGCATCTTGCAGTGCGAGCGAATTGATGATGGTTGCAAGCATGCCCATGTAGTCGCCGGTGGCCCGTTCGATACCGCGCTTGCTGCCGCTCAAGCCGCGAAAAATGTTGCCGCCGCCGACGACCACGACCACCTGCACGCCCAACGCGCGCACTTCGCAAATCTGTTCGGCCATGCTCTGGACGGCCTCGGCAGAAATGCCGACGCCAGCCGGCCCGCCAAGAGCTTCGCCACTCAACTTGAGGAGAATCCGGGAAAATTTGGCGCGCTTGGTTTTGCTCATAAGTTTGAAGAAGCGTGAAAAATCACGCGCTTCTTTTAACAATGAAACGACGGCCGGTCAAACGAAACTCATCTTCAAAAAAAATTGCCGAGGATTTAAAGCGCAACCGCGTCAAGCGTGGCTTTATTTAACGCCGGAACTTTTTGCAACCTCAATGAGTTCCCAGAATTTTGGATTTTCCTGAAGTGCCTCATCCTCGCCGGTTTTGATGCCAGAACGGAAAAAGAAATCTTTGAGCGTATTTTTGCTCATGATGCGATGGACGAGCACGCCGAGAGGATGCCGTTCAAAATAAACGCGGTAATCACCGATGCGAAAACGATGCAGAATGTGACCGTCGCTTTCCAACTTGCCGAAATCTTCGAGTTCGCTGCCGACAACTTGTTGTGGCAGGCCGCGAAAATCGCCGAGGATTTGCAGTTGCAATTCCTTCGGCATCCGCGCGAGTTCGGACGCGGCGGTCGGCGTGAAGATGATTTGAAACGCGCTCATTAAATTATTCGCAAATTATATGTCCGTTGAACGGCGAAGTTCAATCTTTCATTCCGCGTCATCCGAGCAAACCTTTTTTTAGAAAATAGCCATACGCAATGACGAGCGCAAAACCCGCAATGCGCGGCAAACGTCCAAACACCGCGACAAAAATCATGTGCAGCAACGTCGCGCCAAGAAGAATTAACATTCCCGTCTGAAAAAATGCCGGCATCGCCATCTTGTGATACAGCGCATAAATACCGAGGCACAGTGGGATCGAAACGTGCGCGTCGCCGACTTGAGACGCATAAACGACTTCCGGCTGTTTGCGCCAGCCGTAATAAAACGCCAGCAGCGCGTTCGGCAACACCATCAGCCAGCCGCTCAACCAGCCGATGTGTTTCGCGCTGATGAAGCCGCTGTGGATGTGCGAAACCCAGCCGACGAGCCAGTCCGTGCTGATGTAAATCGCATACGCGCCGATGGCGAGTAGCGCGAGATTCACCGGCAGCATCAGGCTGAAACTCGATTTGCCCTGACGCACATTTGCCTTGAGCACTTCAAAAATATGGAACACCTGCCAGAATAAAAATAATCCGATCAAAACCAAACCGTCGTTGAAGTTCAAACTGCCTTTGCGGCCGAGCGCCCAGACCGCGCCGGTGAAAAATAAAACTGCCGTCAGCGTGAGCAGCAGCGAGAGCCGGTTCAATTCGTGTTCCTTACCGCCTTTGCCGCCAGCCTTGGCTTCGACCTTGGCGGAAAGTTTCACTTCAGATTTTTTCTTTTTACTCGCGCCAGATTTTGGTTTCGGCAGGACGTTGATGCCCCAGATGATGGCGGGCAAACCGAGCACGAGCGTCATGTTCGTAACGTTGTTGACGAGCGAATTCGTCATCACGTCCGCGCCGGAACCGCCATTTTGGCCGAGGATGAAGGCGAAAATTAAATTGCCCATGCCCGAGCAATACGGCATCACCAGCGTGCCGAGCACCGTGCCCTCGAAGCCGCCCGCGCTCATCGCTTCCAGCCGCCAGATCATCAAAAACGATGCCACGAGAAACAGCGCCAGAAACAGCCACGGCGTCCACGCACCCTGACTTTCCATCCAATGAAGCAACGGTTTTAACACGCGGCGGATTTTATAAAAAAAATTTCTTGGGGCGACACAAACCTGTCGCCGTCAGTCAAAATAAAAACGGCGCGGATTTGATTCCGCGCCGCTTGTCCTTACAAATTTATCAACCGGCGACAATGCCGATTTCCACCGGCTCCACGTTGACACCTTGCTTCTCCAGCCATTTGATCGCCTTCGCGACTTCGCTGTGTGCGCCGTCGAGTTCCAAACAGACGATTCCAATCTCATCGGTCACGGTGGCTTGGCGGATGTTAGTGACGACTTTGAACTTGTGGCCGACTTCGTAGATGAACGGCTTCTTGATCAGTTTGGGCGGATACATCAGCCATAAACGTTGCTGCGTCGGCGAAGAAGGTTTCGTCGCCGTAATTTTTTTCTTGGTCGTGGCCATATGTTGAAACTTAAAACTTAAAACTTAAAATTAAAAACTCAAAACTATATTAGCCGCCCGCGATCGCCGGAATGATGCTGATCTCATCGCCGTCTTTGAGCGGCGTCTCGCGGTTTTTGAGGAAGCGGATGTCTTCCTCGTTGACATAGACGTTGACGAAGCGGCGCACCTCGCCTTTTTCATCCACGAGGCGTTCCTGGATGCCGGGGAAGCGCGTCTGCAATTCGACGAGCGCCTCGCCGATGGTGGCGGCGTTGATTTCGACCAGCTCCTCGTTGTTGGTCAACTTGCGGAGCGGCGTGGGGATGCGGACTTTTTTTGGCATAAATTATTTTAATTTTTTGGCGCGACCGAGTTCGATGCTGAAATCGAATCAGAATACATTTTCCGCAACGAATCGTATTTCAATTCATATTCTTTTAATACATCTCTTTTTGAAACCTTTTTTGAATAGGCCAAGAAATCATCAAAGTTTGTTGGGCATTCAATAAATTTCTTGTAGTAGTATGCTTCGCCTATTTCATTGGCTCCAAATTTGATCGTCAAAAGAGTCGAGTGAATGCTTTTTGTTGCTTCAAATTCATTTTGTAAAATTTCTTTTGCAAATTGTTCTCTCACTATTTTTCCGTAATGAGACCTCTGCAAAACGTTTTTGAACGGATGATTTGATGATGCGTCAGAGAACCATGCAAACGACGACCAACGCACAGATGGGATTGCTGGACAGCCTGATGATTGCCACACCGACCAACGAATTTCTGGAACGGCTG
>CAIRJF010000026.1 GCA_903878805.1 uncultured Verrucomicrobia subdivision 3 bacterium | reverse complement strand
GGTGATAAAATATTTTGAACTGCGAGCGGGTAGAATAAATTTTTCGCCAAACGCGTGGCAAGCGAATCCGTTTTTATTTTTGCGACAGCCGGCGATAAATTGCGTCAGCTCGCGGGCGACGCCGCCTAAAGTCATCGCGTGTGCCGCAAAAACCACGCGAACAATTCTGGATTCGCGTAAGTCTGCGTCCAGCTATTGTGCGTGGCGTCGGGATAAATCGTGAGTTTCACTTCTTGCACGCCAAATTGTTTCAGGTAATTCACCATGCGCTCGGATTCCGCCGGCGGCACGACCGGGTCTTTGCCGCCGTGAAACGCCCAGACCGCGAGGCTTTGCAACGCCGCTTTGTGCAAATCTTCCGCGAGATACGGCGTGATGAAATCACCGCCGCCGCAAATCGGCGCGATGGCCGCAAATTTTTCGGGATGGCTCAAACCGAGATGCCAAGTGCCGTAGCCGCCCATGCTCAAGCCGGTGAGATAAATCCGCTTCGGGTCAACGGCATATTTTTTTTCCACGTCCGCCAGCAGCGCGAGCAAAGTGTCGTCCGACCAGATTTGTCCCTGCGGGCATTGCGGTGAGACGACTATGAACGGAAAATTTGTCGCCGACGTATCAATCTTCGGCGGAACTTGCGTGGCCACGCGCCAGACATCGTTGCCGCGTTCGCCGGCGCCGTGGAGAAACAAAATCAACGGCCAGCGTTTTGAGGAATCCGCGCTGTAACCTTCCGGCAAAAACAGAAGATAATCGGCCGCCAGCGTGCGGGTTTGCGTGACGGAAAATTTTTGGGCGGTCTGGCCGGTTTTCATGGCGGTGAAATTTTTTTTGGTCGTCGAGCAGGCGGAAAAAATCAGCGCGCAGGCCAGCAACAAAAGTGGATTCAGCCGTTTCATATTTCACATGATTTTCAATTTCGGCAAATCCTGCGAATCCACCAAACCGACCGGCTCTTTTTTTACGTTCACCACAATCAAATCGTCAATGTTGCGCTCGTTGAAAATTTTCAGCGCTTCGACCGCGAGGGAATTTTCGGAAACGCAAATCGGATTGCGCGTCATCACCTTTTTCAACGGCTGCGACAAAAGATTTTCGTCCGCCGCCATGTGTCGCCGAAAATCGCCGTCGGTGAAAATGCCCGCGAGCTTGCCGTGCGCGTCCACGACCGCGAGGCTGCCGGATTTCGCGTGCGTCATCACGAGCAAGGCTTCTTTGACGGAAATTTTTTCGCCCGCCACCGCGTTGCGATTTCCGGTGCGCATGATGTCGCCGACTTTCAGCAACATCGCGCGGCCGATGGCGCCGCTCGGATGATGCTTCGCAAAATCTTTTTGCGTAAAACCGCGCGCGGCCAAAACCGCCATCGCCAGCGCGTCGCCGAGCACTAGCATCGCGGTCGTGCTGCTGGTCGGCGCGAGGTTGAACGGGCACGCTTCCTTGTCCACTTTCACGTTCAGCGCGAGGTCGCTGTGTTTTGCGAGCGACGATTTTACGTTGCCGGTGAAGGAAATTATTTTTACGGAAAATCTTTTGAGCGCGGGCAATAAATTTAGCAATTCTTCCGACTCGCCGGAATAGCTCAACGCAAGAATCACATCGCCGTCATTGACGATTCCCACGTCGCCGTGTAACGCATCCACGCTGTTCAGCACGACGGCAGTTGAACCTGTGCTCGTCAGCGTGGCGGCGATTTTCGCGCCAACGTTGCCGGATTTGCCGATGCCGACGATGACGATTTTGCTGCGTCGCTTGATGGCCTCGACGACCGTTTCAACCGCCGCGTCAAAATTTTTATCGAGCAGCGCGCGGACTTTTTTGAGCGACGCGATTTCCACGTCGAACACTTCGCGGGCTTTGGCGAGATGATTCATCTGGGATTTCCCATATGGTTTCATGCCCACGAACGGCGTGGGTGGTTTTCGTGATTTTCTGCCTGCTCCCAGATTATGCAAGTCTTTTTTCCAGTCTGACCTTGGTTTTTGTCCGGCGCGGAAGGTGTTTTGACGCCATT
>CAIRJF010000025.1 GCA_903878805.1 uncultured Verrucomicrobia subdivision 3 bacterium | reverse complement strand
CCAGCCGTTCCAGAAATTCGTTGGTCGGTGTGGCAATCATCAGGCTGTCCAGCAATCCCATCTGTGCGTTGGTCGTCGTTTGCATGGTTCTCTGACGCATCATCAAATCATCCGTTCAAAAACGTTTTGCAGAGGTCTCACCTAATGTAGTTAGCTGGTCTGCGGCCATTATTGCCGCAGGCCAGCTTTCGAAAAGCATCGAAAAAACCAATCTATCAAAAAAAGGCAATTTATCAAACCAACCAACTCAAAACTTGTTTCTATCGGCCGGCGCGCTTTCACTCTGATTGAGTTGCTGGTGGTGATCGCCATTATTGCCATTCTTGCGGCCATGTTGCTGCCCGCGCTGGCCACCGCCAAACAAAAGGCGGTTCGAATTTCCTGCTTGAACAACTTCAAGCAGATTACGCTCTTTACTCAACTATACACCGATGACAACAGTGACTTGTTTCCGACGTGCTTGAATACGACTTATGGCATGTGGGATGCGGCCGACGAGGCCACCAACTGGTGGGGTAATTCCATTTGTGGCGGCGGCACCAATAACTACAAATCGTTTCACGACCCGGCGGTCAACAACGCTATCACTCTAAGTAGCGGAGCAGTTTGGAACTGGGCTTTCAACTTTAATCTTGTGGGCTACGGCTACAACTCTTTCTTTCTGAGTTGCACGCCCAATGCGCCCGGCGGCACCTCGGTGGCCGGTTATAAATTTCTCAGTTCTGCCAACTTTAAGCGGAGCGGAATAATGCATCCTGTCGATTGTATTGTATTTGGTGACAAGCAACCCAAGCCAGATCTGTCCGCCAGCGCGAGCTTGTGGTGGCCCAATGCGAGCATGCATGTCACCAGTTCCTCGGGAGCGTATGAAGGCATTGACACGACGCGCCACAACGGCGGAAAATTTCCGGGCGTAGGCAATGTCGGTTTTTCGGATGGCCATGCCGAGGCGCGAAAAGAATCCGACATCAATCCGCCGGTGGATCCTTCGGGTGGTTCCGCCCAAGGCTTGATCAATTCGCAATACTGGGATCCGCGTCAAGCCGCCGGCGCAAAATAATTTTTTGCGACACCAAACCCAACAAAAACCAAATTCGAAGCCGACGGGCGTGATGCTAACGGTGTTGTCATGGAATATGAATTCAGACAACTTAAATGCTGTTAACCAAATGTCGGCACGGCAGCTAAAGCACCCAAATGAATACCATCGCAACCTCCACCACCGATAACTTCTCAGGCAAAGTTCCCGTATTTAACCAGCGCATCTTTTTTTGGGCAATTACTTCGGCGTTGGCTGGATTTTTGTTTGGCTTCGACACCGTCGTAATCTCTGGTGCCGAACAGAAAATTCAGGCGCTGTGGGGATTGAGCGCCGGCCTGCACGGTTTTGCGATTGGTTCAGCATTGTATGGCACCGTCATCGGGTCTTTGTTTGGCGGCCTGCCGACGGATTTTTTTGGGCGCAAGAAAACGTTGCTGTGGATTGGCGTGTTGTATGTCATTTCGGCGTTAGGTTGTGCGTTCGCGACCAATGTTACGATGTTCATTGTTGCGCGCATTATTGGCGGGATCGGCATCGGCATCTCCACCGTCGCCGCGCCGCTTTACATTTCGGAAATCGCACCGCCGGCTTACCGTGGACGGCTCGCGGGAATGTTTCAATTCAACATCGTTTTCGGCATCCTGATCGCTTTCGCCTCCAACGCATTGCTCGCTGGCATCGGCGAAAATGCCTGGCGCTGGATGCTCGGCGTCGCGGCGTTTCCCTCGGTCATCTACACGTTGATGTGCTTCACCATTCCGGAAAGTCCGCGTTGGCTGATCGGGCGCAAGGGCGACCGCGCCGCCGGTATAAAAGTCTTGAAGCTCATCGAGCCGGAAGCCACGTCCGCGCAAATCGAGGCGGACGCCGATGCGATTCTCGCCGCGTCTTCCGAGCGCGTCACCTCGACAAATTTTTGGACTTGGCGACTGCGCGTCCCGATTTGTTTGGCCTTCCTAATTGCCTTCTTTAACCAACTTTCTGGCATCAATGCGATCCTCTATTTCGCGCCGCGCATTTTTGAAATGACCGGTCTTGGTGCGAAGGCCGCCTTGCTGCAATCCGTCGGCATCGGGGTAACTAACCTTATCTTTACCTTTGTTGGCCTTTGGCTGATTGATAAGTTAGGTCGCCGCACGCTGCTTTACATCGGATCGTTTGGTTACATCGCATCGCTGGGACTTACCTCATGGGCTTTCTTCACGCAGCACTACGCCATTGTTCCGGCGTGCATCTTTGCCTTCATCGCCGCGCACGCCATCGGCCAGGGCGCAGTGATTTGGGTGTTCATTTCTGAAATTTTTCCGAACCGTCATCGTGCGGAAGGTCAGACGCTCGGCAGTTCCACGCATTGGGTTTTCGCCGCGTTGCTCACGACGTTTTTTCCGAAAATGGTTTCCGCCTTCGCGCCCGGCTATGTGTTCGCGTTTTTCGCCTTCATGATGGTGCTACAACTCATCTGGGTGAAGACGATGGTGCCGGAAACCAAAGGTGTTCCGTTGGAACAAATGCAGAAACGACTCGGAATTGAATGAGTCATAAAATGAATTTCAAAATTGTCGGTATTGGCGAGGTGCTTTGGGACTTGCTCCCGTCTGGCCGGCAGCTTGGTGGCGCACCGGGCAACTTCGCGTATCATGCCCATGCCCTCGGCGCGAGCGCCTGTGTGATTACGCGCGTGGGCGCTGACGATTTTGGCCGCGACATCCGGCAGCGATTCGAGGAACAAGGCATCGCCGATGGCACGCTGCAAGTGGACGAAACCGCGCCGACGGGAACGGTCACGGTCACGCTCTCGGAAAAAAGAAATCCAAATTATATCATCCACGAAAATGTGGCGTGGGACCGATTGGAAGTGACGCCGCCCGCGCTCAAGGCGATCCGCGAGGCTGATGCGATTTGTTTTGGCAGTCTCGCGCAACGCGGCGAGATTTCGCGCACGGCGATACAAAGATTGGTTTCCGCTGCGTCTGCAAGTTCGCTGCGGGTGTTCGACATCAACCTGCGGCAAAAATATTTTTCCCGCGAAGTCATCGAACAATCCCTCCGGCTCGCCAATGTGCTCAAGCTGAACGATGGCGAACTGCCGTTCCTCGCCACGATGTTCGACTTGTCCGGCTCGACGCAAAATCAAATCGAAACGCTCGCAAGGAAATTCAGTCTGCAATTGGTCGCATTGACACGCGGGCCGGCGGGCAGTTTGCTGTTCAAGGCCGGTCAATGGTTGGATAATCCCTCGGTGCCGATAAAAATTGTGGACACCGTCGGCGCGGGCGATTCCTTCACTGCCGCCTTGGTCATGGGTCTGTTGCAAAAAATGGAACTCGACGAAATTAATGCGCTTGCCGATGAGGTCGCTCGGTATGTCTGTTCGTGCGTCGGCGCGACGCCGCCGTTGCCCAAATCCATTTGCGAACGCTTTGCCAGCCGTCTTCCAGCGCCAGCCACGGCAGAATCGTTCATCGCGGCCTTGCGAGTTTGAATTCTAAAATCATGAATCACGAAAAAATTATCGGTCTGGCGGAAAATCGGCTGGGGCGAATTTATCTGCATCTGAAATGTCTCGCGCGTGGCGGTAAATGGTCGTGGCATCTGGCCGGATTGCGCCGGGAAATTTTTGGTCGTGCGTCGGCAATTATTTTGGCGGCGGCTTTTTTCGGAGCGACGCTTGTTTGTGCCTTAGCAGATTCATCCCGCACTTATTCCGAACCTTTCCGTCCGCAATTCCATTTTACGCCGGAGAAGAATTGGATGAATGATCCGAACGGCTTAGTGTTTTACGAAGGTGAGTATCACCTGTTCTACCAATACAATCCTTACGGCGACAAGTGGGGCCACATGAGCTGGGGCCATGCGGTCAGTCCCGACATGGTTCACTGGAAACATCTGTCGCTCGCGTTGCCGGAAGCAGATGGCGTCATGATTTTTTCCGGCAGCGCCGTCATTGATTGGAATAATTCCAGCGGCTTTGGCAAAGATGGCCAGCCGCCGATGGTTGCGATCTACACCGGTTGCCGCGTGGACAGCGACGGCGTGCAATTTGAGTGCATCGCCTACAGCAACGACAAAGGCCGCACTTGGACAAAATATGCCGGCAACCCGGTCATTGATTTGAAGTCAAAAGATTTTCGCGATCCAAAAGTGCAATGGCATGAAGCCTCGAAACGTTGGATTATGACCGTCTCGCTCTCGGCGGAACACAAAGTCTGTTTTTATGGTTCAACCAATCTTAAAGAGTGGAAGCTGCTGAGCAAGTTCGGCCCGGCGGGCGCAACCGGCGGCGTTTGGGAATGTCCCGACCTGTTTGAATTGCCGGTGCAAGGCACGCACGAGAAACGCTGGGTGCTCGCGGTCAACATCAATCCAGGCAGCATTGCGGGCGGCTCCGGCGGACAATATTTCATCGGCCAGTTCGACGGCATGCGCTTCGTTGCGGACAAAGATATGCTCGGACAGTCGGTGTCCGAATTTGTGCCGGCAGGAAAAGTTATCGCCGACTTCGAGGGCGAAACTTACGGCGATTGGAAAACCACCGGCAATGCGTTTGGCCCCGGCCCGGTGAAAGGAAAATTTCCGAATCAAAATCCCGTGGATGGTTACAAGGGCGAGCGCTTGGTGAACAGTTTTTTCAACGGCGACGCAACGACCGGCACTTTGACCTCGCCGGAGTTTGAAGTGACCAAACCGTTTCTCAATTTTCTCATCGGCGGCGGTTCGCAAAAGGAAACGCGCATGGATTTGTGGGTGGACGGCAAAGTGGTTCGCACCGCTTCGGGTGAAGATGGCGAACGCCTCGCGTGGAAATCATGGGATGTGCGCGAGTTGCTCGGCAAATCCGCGAAACTGCAAATCGTGGACGAGGCCAAAGGCGGCTGGGGCCACATCAACATTGATCAAATCATGCTCGCGGATGCGCCCGCCCGCGCGGCGTCCGAAGCGGCGTTGTGGTTTGATTACGGCCCGGATTATTACGCAGCGGTTTCGTGGAGCGACGTGCCGAAGTCCGATGGTCGCCGCCTCTGGCTTGGCTGGATGAACAACTGGCAATACGGTCAGGATGTTCCCACCGCGCCGTGGCGCAGTGCGATG
The DNA here is from genome assembly GCA_903878805.1 of uncultured Verrucomicrobia subdivision 3 bacterium. Lineage (GTDB taxonomy): Bacteria > Verrucomicrobiota > Verrucomicrobiia > Limisphaerales > UBA11358 > UBA11358. The sequence continues at coordinate 55,805 of CAIRJF010000025.1, read as the reverse complement.
TCCATTCCGCGTGAAGTCGGTTTGCGCCGAACCAGCGAAGGTATTCGGCTAGTGCAAAAGCCGGCACGGGAAATGGAATCCCTGCGCGACGAACACTTTCATTTCAACGGTGGCAATTCAGACGCGGCTAACGCGTGGCTAGTCAAAAATAAAATCGCAGGCGACCAACTGGAAATACTCGTTGAACTGGAACCGCAAAGCAACGGCGTTGAAGGTGTGCAAGTTTTGAAAGACACCAAAGAGGCGACGGTGATCGGAGTGGATCGCAATCAGGGCCGGGTATTCGTGGATCGCACGGAATCAGGCATCGTGAATTTTCATCCTAAATTTGCCAGTCGAAATGCGGCTCCACTCGACGCGCCGCACGGAAAAGTGATTCTCCACATTTTCGTGGACGCCGGTTCGGTGGAGGCCTTTGTCAATGATGGCGAGTGCGTGTTCACCGATTTGGTTTTTCCCTCCGATGACAGTCGTGGAGTAGAATTTATTGGTGCTGCAAAAATTAGCCGACTCGATGTGTGGAAATTGAAGTCCGTTTGGAAATAGTGTCTCTTTGACGTGTATGCAACAACTGCCCAGAAAATTTTTGATAGCAGGCGTGTTGTTTGCTGCCGCTTGGTCGCTGTGCGCTCAAGACATTTTGATCAACGACTTTGAGTCCTCAACTTACGGCGCGTGGACCACGACCGGCACGGCTTTCGGTTCAGGGCCGGCACTGGGAACTTTGTCCGGCCAAAATCCCGTCACGGGCTATCAAGGCAGTCGTCTGGTAAATTCATTTCTCGGCGGCGATGCTTCGACGGGAACACTGACTTCGCCGTCATTCACTATCCAACGGAATTACCTTCGCTTTCTCATCGGTGCTGGCAATCAGCGCGGCAAGACGTGCATGAATCTGCTCGTCAACGGCCAGATCGTGCGCTCATCGGTCGGCATGGGCGACCGCGAAGATTTGAGTGCACTGCAATGGAACGTCAGCAATCTCATCAACAGCAATGCGACGCTTCAAATCGTGGACAACGCCACCGGCGGCTGGGGTCACATCAACGTGGATCAAATCGTGCAGACCGACACGTCGCTTGGCTCGGTGGTGACGGTCTCAAATCGCTACTTGAATCTTCCCGTCAAAACCGGCGCGACGGCGCGGCGCTTCGAGTTGGTGGTGGACGGTTTGGTCACGCATGAATTTTTCATCGAACTGGCCGACACGGTGACGCCGGATTTTTATTCGTTCCTCGACCTCGGAGATTTCCAAGGTAAGCAAGCGTTGGTGCGAGTTGACTCTGCGGCGGCGACAACGACGAATCTAAATTCGCTCGTGTGGTCGAACGGCATCGTCGGCGCGAACACATTTTATCAGGAAGCGAATCGTCCGCTCTACCACGTTACTGCGCAGCGCGGCTGGCTCAACGATCCGAACGGCCTCGTTTATTTCAATGGCGAATATCATCTTGGGTTCCAGCACAATCCTTATGGCTGGAACTGGGCGAACATGCACTGGGCGCATTTCGTCAGTCCCGACCTGGTGCATTGGACGCAATTGCCGGAATGGCTTTATCCCGATCCGCTCGGCGCGGAATGGTCCGGCAGCGCGATTGTGGACTGGAACAATTCCGCCGGCTTCGGCACCAATGCGATGATCGCGTTTTACACCGGCGCGGCGAAAGGTTCAGATCCGAATCTTCCGCGCATGGCGAACGCCGGCCAGTTCACGCAGTGCATGGCTTACAGTCTGGACTCCGGTCGCACTTGGACGAAATACACGAACAATCCCGTCGTGCCGAATCTCGTCGGCGGCGACAACCGCGATCCGAAAGTCTTCTGGTATGCGCCCGGCAATAAGTGGGTGATGGTGCTCTGGCTGAACAATAGTGATTACGGATTTTTTTCGTCAACTAACCTAAAAAATTGGACGCAGACTTCCACCTTTACTTTTCCCGGCGTGATGGAAGTGCCGGATATGTTTCAACTTCCTCTCGATGGCAACGCGGCGATTCAAAAATGGATTTTCTGGGGTGGCGCGGGAAGCTATTACCTCGGCACGTTTGATGGTAACGCATTCACCGCGCAATCCGGCCCGTTCACGCTGCGCGGCGGCGATTGCTTTGCGGCGACGCAGACTTACAACAACATTCCCGGCGACGCGCGGCGCATCCTGATTGTCCACGGCACGGCGCAATTTCCCGGAATGCCGTTCAACAACAACATCAACTTTCCGATGGACCTGACGCTGCGCACGTCGCCCTCCGGTGCGCGGTTGTATGCGAATCCCGTGCCGGAACTTGCGCTGCTGCGAATTTCCACAAACACCTGGCCCGCGCAATCGCTCGTGGCCGGCAACAATGTTATGGCGGGAACTTACGGCGAGGCGTTTGATCTCGATGCAAAATTTCAACCCGGCGCGGCGACGAATATCACCTTCAATCTGCGCGGCACGGCGGTGACTTACAATTGCGTCGCGCAGACGATTACTTGCAACGAAATCACCCAGCCGCTCGCGCCCAGTAACGGCGTGGTGCATCTGCAAATGCTGGTGGATCGCGGCATCGTCGAAATTTTTGGCAACGACGGTTTGCTCTACATGCCGATGCGCGTGACGCCGATACCAGGATTTCAGGCAGTCAGTCTAATCGCCAACGGCAGCGGCGCGACGCTGAATTCGCTGGCGATGCACAATCTGGGTTCGGCCTATAACTATGTTTCCAACTCGACTCCTGATTTGGTGCTCTCGGATTTTGAACAGACGAATTACGTATGGTTGCCCGGTGGACTTTGGACGGCGATGGGCACGGCGTTCGGCTCCGGTCCGGCGCAAGGGACGTTGACTGGTCAGAACCCGGTGGATGGTTATCTCGGAAACGGATTGGTGAACACTTATTTGAACGGCGACAGCAGCACCGGCACGTTGACCTCGCCGCCATTCACGATTCAGCGAAAATATATTAAATTCCTCATCGGTGGCGGCAACTTGCGCGGACAAACTTGCATGAACCTTTTGATCAATGGGCAGGTCGTCCGTTCGGCGGTCGGCATGGGGGATCGCGAACATCTCGACTGGCTGCAATGGAATGTCAGCGCTTACTCGAACCAGACGGCGCAGATTCAAATCGTGGACACGGCGACCGACGGCTGGGGACATATCAACGTGGACGAAATCACGGCGACCGACACCTCGCTGCCGAACGTGCTCGTCGCCACGAACCATTATCTCAATCTGCCAATTCGCACCGGTGCGACGAAGCAACTGGTCGAGCTGGTGCAGGACGGTTTGGTCGTTCGCGAGATGAATGTCGAGCTGGCGGATACGGCCACGAATTTCTGGGCGTTCATGGATTTGACGCCTTTTCAAGGACAGGAACTGGTCGTACGCGTGGATTCGCAACTGGCCACGACGAATCAGTTGGCAACTTACTTCGTCCAGACCAACACCATCATCACCGACACGCCGATTTATCAGGAATCGCTGCGGCCAATCTATCATTACACGGTGCGGCGCGGCTGGATCAATGATGCCAACGGGATGGTTTATTACAACGGCGAGTATCATTTCTGTTACCAGCACAATCCTTATGGCTGGGCGTGGGATAACATGCATTGGGGAAATGCCGTCAGCACCAATCTAGTAAACTGGACGGAACTGCCGGAGGCGCTCTATCCCGACAATCTCGGCACGGAATTTTCTGGTTCGGCGATAGTTGACTGGAATAACTCGGCCGGTTTCGGCACGAATGCGCTGGTGGCTTTTTTCTGCGCGGCGGGCGGCGAAAACCGGATGTCCCTCGGCCAGCCATCCACGCAGTGCATGGCCTACAGCCTTGATTCGGGCCGGACCTGGCTGAAATACACCAACAATCCAATCGTGCCCAATATCGCCGCCGGCAACCGTGACCCGAAGGTGATCTGGTATGCGCCGGGCAACAAATGGGTCATGGTGCTTTTCCTCATCAACAATGACTTTGCTATCTTGTCTTCAACCGATCTCAGGCATTGGACGCAAACTTCCACGTTCACCTTTACCAATGCTTACGAATGTCCGGAACTGTTCGCGCTGCCGGTCGATGGCAACACGAACAACGTGAAATGGATTTTCTACACGAATCTGGGCAACTATTACGTCGGCCTGTTTGACGGCAACACCTTCACGCCGCAATTTGGCCCGTTCAGCATTCGCGGGGCGAACAACTTTTGGGCCGGTCAAACTTTCAACAATATGCCGGCGACTGACAATCGGCGAATCTTGATGGCCAATGGCAGTCAGGCCTATCCGGGTATGCCGTTCAACCAACCGGTAACTTTTCCGGTGGAACTGACGCTGGTCTCGACCGCCGGCACGCCGATGATGTATGTCAATCCCGTGCGTGAAGTCGCATTGCTCCGCATCAGCACGAATAGCTGGCCGGCGCAAAACCTGGCGAACGGCGTGAACGTGATGTCCGGCACGACGGGCGAGGCGTGTGAACTGGACGTCCAATTTCAGCCGGGCAGCGCCAGTCAGCTTACTCTCAACCTGCGCGGAGCCACTGTCATCTATGACAACCTCGCGCATCAAGTAACTTGCTCCGGGATTACTCAACCGCTAAGTCCGACCAATGGCACGATTCATCTGCACATCCTGGTGGATCGCGGCATCATGGAAATTTTTGGCAATGACGGTTTGCTTTATATGCCGGCGAATGTAACTCCGGTGGCGGGCGCGCTGCCCATAAGTCTGGTGGCCGGCGGCAGCGGCGCACAGTTGGTTTCGCTCAAACTTTACAATCTCGGTTCGGCGTGGGGCGGCTTGTCCGCGTCGGCGGTGCCCACCATCATCACGCCGCCGGCTCCGGCAACGGTGAACCTCGGCGGCCCCGCCACGTTCAGTGTCACCGTCAGCGGCGTCGGCCCGCTGTTCTATCAATGGCGCAATAACGGCCAGCCGATTCCCGGCGCGACCAACAGCACACAGATGATTTTTCCCGTCACCGCCGGTGCGAATTTTGATGTGGTTATCAGCACCGCCGGCGGCTCGGTGACCAGCAGCGTTGCGACGCTGACCATTCAAGCGCCTTACCCGGTGGCTTATTGGCGGATGGAAGCCCAAATTTCCGCACCGAACAACATGGGCGTTCCCACGTTTGTCGGCGTGGCGGATTCCGCGACGAATACTGGCCAAGGTGTTTTCACCACGGGCAGTTTGCCGGCGGAGATTGATGATTTGATCACGTTCAATGGTTTGTCCGGCGGGCCGGTGACGCTGAGTCCCACGGTTGCGCCAGCTTCAATGTTTGTGAACGGCCACAGCGGCGGGAATTATTCTTACAACGCTGAAGCCATTACCAATGTGGACGGCTGCCTGTTTTTTCCGCAGGATCAATACGGCGACGAAATGGATTTCACCGGTTCGTTCTCGCTCGAATTTTTTTTCAAATCTGATGGCAACCGCAGCAGTTCCGGCCTGATGCAATTGATTTCGCAAGGCACGGACACCGGCCAGACTTTTCGCTACGGCATCAGCGTCAACGAATCTTCAGCGGGCGGACTTCGTTTCAAAATTGCGAACAGCAATTTGACGCAGACAAACGCGGTGGATTTGACGGGAGCCAATTACGCCGACGGCCAATGGCATTATCTGCTCGCGGTCTGTGACACCTTGGGCGGAAGCAACGGACAGATGCGCCTGACTATCGCGAATCAAGACGGCTCGCAAGCCAGCGCGACGAACAATTTGCCCGCAGGTTTTCTGCCCTTGCCAACGGCAAATAACGGCAACCTTTTTTTGGGGAGATACACTTATCCCGTCAGCCAAACGCCGCGCACTTTTCTTGGTTTCATTGACGAAGTTCAAATTACGTCCGGCGTGGTTTCAGATTCGTCCCGCGTCGGAAAAGTTCCGGCCACCGATAATCATCCAATGATCACCGGTGTTTCGCGCGGAACGAACAACGTGAGTTTTCAATGGACGGGCGCGGCGGCAACCAATTTCGTCGTGCAATGGGTCGGTCAGTTGGGAAATGTGTGGCAATCCATCGCGACTCTGCCGAGCGTCAGCAGTCTGGGCAACTTCGTTGACACCAACGCCAGTCGCTTGACAGGCTCCGCTGGCTTCTATCGGATTCTGTCGCAGTAATCAGGTCGTGCCGCACCGCATTTTTAGGCGAGTGTTTTCCGCAGAAACTTCAGGCCGTTGTAAGCAATCTCATCGCGCGTTTTTTCCATGCGCCGCCAGATACCCGCGCTGGCCGCAATGCGCGGCACATCCAGCGTCACGGATTCGAGCGCGATATCGCCGTCGTATTTGATCGCCTTCAACGCAGCGGCAATCGACTTCCAATCAATGTGATCGTTGCCCGGCGTCCCGCGATCTGCACCGCAGGCATGGATGTGGCCGAGATGTTTGCCCGCGCGGCGAATCGCTTCGCCCTGATGCTTCTCCTCAATGTTCGCGTGAAAGGTGTCGAGGTGCAGCTTAAGATTTAGACTGCCGACGTCTTCAATCAATTTCAATCCTTGTTCGATGGTGTTGAGGAAATCGGTTTCAAAGCGATTCAGGGGTTCGATGCAAACCACTTTGCCGTGCGCAGCGGCGTAACGCGTGACGACTTTGAGATTCTTTACGACTGCCTGCCAGTGGCGTTGTTTTTCAGCGGCCGTGTAAGCCTCGGCCCGGCCGACATAGGAATAAACTGGTCCGCTCAATACGCGCGCGTCGAGCGTCACCATCTGATCAATGAGTGCACAGAGATATTTCACGCCATTACGTTGGCTGGCGGCGTTGCCCCGCAAGTCACGTCCGGGATTGATCGCCGCCGCCACCGATCCACAGGCCAAGCCGTTCGCATCTAACTCACTTTTCACCAAAGCTGGGGAAATATGCGCCGGCTCCTCAACCAGTAATTCAACAGCATCGAAGCCTCAATGTTTGAACTCTTTGAACAGCCGGGTATCCGCGTTGGTGAACGGTGAGACAAATAGAACCGTGTTGATGCTAAATTTCATAGACTTCGCACGTCATACGAATTCCAGTTTAATCAGACCCACCTGTCCCCGTTTTGATGCCGTATTTCTTGGCCTGCCGGTTGGCGGCAATCACGATGCCGTCGCCGCGTCGTCCGCCGCCAACCCACACGGGACGCCCTTCCAACTTGGGGTCGAGCGCGATTTCGCAACTGGCGAAGAACGAATCTCCGTCGATGTGCAAAATGCGATTGTTGCGGGCGCTCACTGGTAACAGACACGCTACCGCATCGCCCGCTGGCGTCCATGCCGAGTTGTTCACAATGCGGGCTGGAGCCGGGGCGCGAACCACAGCTTGCGCGGGCGGCTGCGGGCATGATCCTCGCGGTGAAAATGCGTGAACACGATTTCGTGTGCGAACAGCGACGACCATTCAAAGGCTTCGGCGCGATCGGCGTCAGTGCCGCCGACAAGTTCGTGCTGGCCATTGGGCTGGCGGATTAATTTTGCGTGGCCGAATTGGCGGACGACTTGGCTGCGGTAGCGTTGCGGGATGATATTTTTCAGTTTCATACACAGCCACGTTACGCGAGGGCATTGGACATCCGCTGTCCATGTGAAAAAAGATGCGTGTATTGCACACAGGTATATTCTGCTTTTACATTTGAGCGACTAAACCCAGAATCCAGTGATGAAAGCATTTTTTTTGGCGTTGCTGTTGGCCGTCTCAACTCACGCGGCGGACATTCAAGTTTATTTCTCGCCAAACGGTGGCTGCACTGACGCGGTGATTCGTGAGCTGGGCAAGGCGACGAACACGGTGCTTGTCCAAGCGTATTCTTTCACCTCCGCGCCGATTGCAAAGGCACTCTTGGCCGCTCATATGACCGTCTCCAAACGCATTTCCACCGATGGTGGGCCGGGTTTAACTCAAGCTCCCTTTGCCGAGCTGTCCAGCGACGGTCTGCCGTCCGCGTCTGGAACTTTGCCAACGGGCATCACGCCACCACCGAAGCCGGCGCGGAAGCATCGTGGTCGGGTGGACATCCTCCGGGTCAAAGCCGGGCGTGGCGGCAAGACGGTGACGTTGGTAAAGAACTTTGTGGGCATCGGCCTGTCTGAAAAAGAGCAACTTGCCAAGGCGATGCAGCGCGCCTGTGGCACCGGTGGCACGGTGAAGGCCGGCCAGATCGAGATTCAGGGCGACAAGCGGGCGGAGGTGGCGCGCATTCTGACTGAGGCGAATTTTCAGCCGGTGTTCGCGGGCGGGTAGGGTAAAGTTTTCCGCTCAAAAAAGTTTGCACAACTTTTGCACAGCATTCAGGATGACTTTAGGTCTGCGGCTTTGTTGAGCGCAAAGTTGGCTTGCACAGAATTTGCACGCATTATTTTGCCGATGAATGCCCAGTAAAACACGTCAATCATTGACAAGACTGGCTTTTGTCTGCTAGTCTGTGAGCAATGAATGGTAACGAGATGCCAGTGACCGGCACGGGGGAGAAAGCCACATCAAGTGGTTCGATTCCACTCGCTGGCACCAGTTTGGTTCGGGCGCTTGGCGCAGTGGTAGCGCTGCTCCTTTACACGGAGAAGGTCGGGGGTTCGAATCCCTCAGTGCCCACCATTTTCCAAAACCATGGTCCCGTCGCGGCGCAGCTTCATTTTCCGGCCGCGCCACTCGACCGTGTCCCCGGCAAACGCGCACAGCCAGATGCCGGTGTTCAAAACATCTTTCAACAGCACCAGCCAGGCGGGTGAAACCAGTTTTCCATCCGGCGAGAAACGCCGTTCCAGGTTTTGCGCAATCACGATTCGCCCCAGCAGAAAAATAATTCCCGCCAACGGCGCGCAGAAATTTTTTGCCGGCGCGCCCGCAGCCAAAAGCCACAGCGCCGGCCAGAGCGACGCGTTGGACAGGATGCTCAAAAAATAGGGCAGGGGCTGGCAGACGCGGACGGTGCGCGCCCAGCGGAGCTGATGTTCCCAGACCGCTCGCCAGTTCATCGGCGCGTCCCAGCATTCCACGACGATGGGACTGAGCGCGATGGCGTGGCCATTTTTGGCGATGCGGTTGCCGAGCTGGTAATCATCGGCGAGGCAGTCGGCCAGCGCGGCAAAGCCGCCGATTTGCGCCAGCGCAGCGCGACGCAGCAGGATGGCGGCGCCCAGCGCAAAATCGAGCGGTTTGAGCATCTTTGATTGCAAGACCTGGCTCCAGAAATCGGCGTTGACGGCGACAGCTTCCCAGCGCATCGCGAGATTGACCGGATTGGCGAGGCGGTAAAAACAATTCACCAGCGCAATTTTTTCATCGCGGACGGGCGCGACAAAATTGGTGAGGAAGTCTGGCGGCACGCGCACGTCCGCATCGCAGATGAGAATCAAATCATGTGCGGCTAATTTTTCAAGTTGCGCGAGCTTGGCGACCTTGGCGTTCGTTCCGGCCAGTTTTTGGCAGACAACGAGCCGGGCGTTGGCCGCTGGAATTTCTGTCAGCAGCGCGCGGACGATTTCACAGGCGGGATCATTTTCATCGGCCACGCCGAAAAGGATTTCCACCGGCCCGGAATAATTTTGCCGCAGCCAGCTTGCGAGCGAATCGCGTGTGGTGGCGTCGCCGCCTTTCAACGGCTTGAGGATGGAAATGGCGGGCGCAAAATTTGCCTCGCCGGTTTTTTGGTGCAGCGGAAATTTTCTCGCGGCGAACCATTGCCAGAGCTGGAGGAGGAAACTTAAGGCGGCGAGCGCGCCGAGACTGACGTTCAGGAAATTCACCGCGCAGATGAAATGAAATTTTCCACTCTTTAGCCAGCGGATTTCACGTCGGGATGTTCGTCAATGACGAGGACGCCGTGCGGCGGCAGGTCGTAGTGGGAAACAATATTTTGCCCGGTGAGAAAATCGTGCATGGGTTTGTAGAACTGGATGCGCACGGGGGAATTTTGGTGGTTGAGCAGAAAATAAACGCGTGAACCTTCTTTTTGTCGCAGCGAAACTTCAATGTTCTCCGGCACTTTCAGCAGCGGATGCAGACCGGTCATCTGGCGCAGCCAAGCGACGAGGTCGTGGTAAAAATGCTGGTGGCTCTGCGTGCCGATGTAGATCGCTTTGCCGAGGCCGAAGTTGTTTATCGTGATGGCGGGTTTGCCGGCGTAAAAATCTTTTCCAAATGTCGCGAGAACTTGGCAGCCCTTTGGCTCGATTAGATCGCACCAGACGCGCGCCGGGTGCATGTGGCTCGTCTGAAACGCGCCCTTGAAAGTGAGCAGATTGTCCTCGGCGGGCGGCAGCATGTCGAACTCCTGCACTTCGAGGCCGAACAAACCCGTGAGGTCGTGCGGATAGCCGTTGTCGGGCGCGATGTTGTTTTCGTTGACGAGGCCGGTGTTGAAGGTGCTGATGAGCGTGCCACCGTTCTGGACGTAAAGTTTCAGCCGATCCGCCTCGCCGTCGGAAAGCAGGTGCAGCGACGGCGCGAAAACGATTTTGTATTTCGCCAAATCTTCGCTCGGCCGCGCAAAGTCCACGAGGACGTTGCGGTCATGCAGCGAATTGTAGATGAGCTGGATGTGTTCGCGCAGGTTGAACTGTTTGGTCGGCTGGTTGGGCTGCGCCAGCACCCATTCGTTGTCGTGCGAATAGAGGATGCAGACGTCGGCGGAAACTTTCGTGTCCTTGAGCGCGGGCGCAAGCACCTTGAGTTCCTCGCCCAGTCGGGCGATTTCATCGAACACGCGGCGGCTGCCGCTTGCGAGGTTGTGCGGCAGAACCGCGCCGTGAAATTTTTCCGTGCCGGTGCGCGGCTGGCGCCAGCGAAAAAATAAAATCGCATCCGCGCCGCGCGAAATGAGTTGGTAAGTGAACATCCGCAGAACGCCGGGACGCACGAGAGAATTCACGTCCTGCCAGCTCACGTTGCCGGCCTTCTGCTCCATGACCCAGAAGCCGCTGTCGCCATCGGGCGTGCGGATGCCGGTTTTTTTGAGCGAGCGCAGCATGTCAATTTCACAGGCGATTTCCGATGGCCTGGCCTTGATCGCCGCCGTGCTTTCGATGGAAACAAAATCCAATTCCGCCGCGAGATCAAAATGATCGAAGCGATGGCGCAACGCGCGGAGGTTGGTTGTGACCGGACGTTCGGGCGAAATTGCGCGCAGCACATCGGCCTGCATCTTGACGAACTGCACGATGGTGTCGCTGCAAAAACGGTTCCAGTTCAGGACGAGCGCAGGATTGTGCAGAGTCGGCGCGTGCATCGGCATCGGCACTTGATTCCACGCGGAAACAATCTGTCCCCAGTGGCGCAGGCCTAGCAGTTCGTTCAGTTTCTCGATGGTTTCGTATTTTGCTTCGAGCCACAAATGCCAGTCGCGGCGAGTATCTTCATTGAAGGACGATTCCGTGAAATGCCCGCCAAGGCTGTTGTCAATCTGCCACGCGACGAGCTGCGGGTGGTCGCCAAGCGCGTGCGCCATTTTTTCCACGATGCGCTTGGAATAGTTCCAATAGATTTCGCTGTTGATGCAGACGGCGCGGCGTGTGCCGGCGTGTTTAACGCGGCCGGATTCATCCACCGGCAAAATTTCGGGATGTTTGTGCGTGAGCCACGCGGGCGGCGCAGCGGTGGGCGTGCCGAGAATGACCTGAATGCCGTGTTTGCCCAGCACATCCATCACGCGCTTGAGCCAGTCGAAATCAAATTTGCCGTCCTCGGTTTCGCACAAACCCCAGGAAAATTCGCCGATGCGGACGATGTTGAAGCCAGCGGCGGCCATGAGTTCGGCATCACGCTCCCACTGCGCCTCGGGATTTTCCGCCGTGCCGCCAAAGGGAAAGACCCATTGTTCGGGATAATAGTCGACGCCGAAATACATAAAATTTTCGTCGGGCTGGTTGGTTCGACACTAAAAGCAAACCGCCGCGCTGGCAACAGAAATCGCACAGCGCGGCGGGAAAATGTTTTAGCTTAAATTATTTTCCGAACAGGCCGCCGAGGCTTTTGCCGAGCTTGCTGGCTTCGCCGCCGATGGCTTTGCCCGCATTGCCGGCTTCGGCAACGACGGCCTTGCCGGTGGCGGTGGTGATTTCGCCCAGAACTTTTTTCACGAGGTCGCCCGCCGTGATGCCGTCCGGACCGGTGCCGAGGTTGGTGAAGTGAATGTCCGGCAACGGCAGCGTCGCGCCGTTGAAATGCACCTGCGCGCCGGTGATCAGGAAGTCATCCACCTCGAGTTTTTTCGCGGGCTTCTGCGCGCCCGGTTGCGCGGAGGCGCTGGCGGCAGGCGCATTCGTGCCAGCCCCGCCGGTGAAGGCGTTCACATTGTCCATGATTTTTTTGAGGTTGTTCGCGCCGAAGGGATTTCCCTCAAAGGTGATGTCCGGCGAGCGCACCTCGACGGATTTGATGATGATTTTGTCTGACAGCACGGAGAACGGTGCAACGCTGACGTAGGCTTTGCCGACGCTGATGGCGCAGGGCGATTTGTAGCCGTCCGGGTTGCCGAGCACGAGGTCGTTCACGCCGCCGGAGCCGGTGAGGATGCCGACGTGCACGGAACTGACCGTGAGCGAGGTCTGCGTGACTTTGGGACCGACGGTTTCCATGCCGAGCTTGACGATGTTGCCGAGGAAAAACCCGACGACGAGGACGCCGATGACAATGACGGCAACGAACGCGAGGCCGAGCCCGATGATGATTTTCTTTTTCATATTTTTTAAAATTTAACCGGCAAAAACTTGCCAGCGGCGCGGCAAGTTGGAAAGGAAATTTACCGTCTGCTCAAGCCTTAATCATTTTGCGCACCATCTCCACGAGCTTGTTTACGTCGTAGGGCTTGGCGATGAAAAAATCCGGCTTCACCGGCGCGTCGGCAAAAACTTCGCCGTCCACCGTGCCGCTGATCAGGACGGTTTTTTGCTTTGGGTTGAGCCGGCGGCACTCACGGATCAAATCCATCCCGCTCATCCGTCCCATCGCGTAGTCAGTCAGAACGACGGCGGGGGCGGCGGCGGGAAAAGCCTTGAGCGCCAGTTCCGGATCGGTGAAGGTGACGACTTTGCAGCCGAGCGGCGAAAGGATGGTCTCCGCCAGTTCAAGCAGCAGAACTTCGTCGTCCACAACGAAGATTGTGGGGGCGGCGGACGCTGGCTTGCTTTGAAAGAAAGGCATGGCAAAAATCCTATTCAAAGTTACCACCCGGTCAGCGGCGTCCGCAAGCGCCAAGATTTTGCCGGTGAGCAAAACAAAAAATCGTTGCGTCGTGTCTGCCATCAGCCTACTCTCTCGTTCCGGCAACGCATTTGTCGCCAAACGAGGAATTGCTGACATGAAAAAAACCCCAGCGTCCATGCCGGAACCCCAAAAAAAGACCTCCGCCAAAACGAGCCGCACCACCAAAACTGATGCACCCGCTGCCAGCGCGTCCGCCAAAAGCCCGGCTACTGACAAACCCAAGCGCGCGCCGCGCAAACCGCTGCTGGACGCCGCCGTGGACTCGGTGAAAGAAATGCTCAAGTCCAAGCGCGCCAAAAAAACCGCCGCCGCGAAAGTGGAAGTGGAAGCGCCCACGGTCGTCCGCCGCAGTTATACCCGCAGCAAAAAAGAGGAGCTGCTCGATGTGCCGCCGATTTTGCTCGAAGGTGACGAACCAGCCGCTGCAAATATCAGCGGTCCCGGTGAAAAATTTTCCCTCGGCGCCACGCCGCCCGCGCAGAATTTTTCCTGCGGCGAACTGCCCGAAAGTTACGGCACGAAAAAATTATTTCTGACCGCGCGCGATCCACACTGGCTTTACGCGCACTGGGACTTGACGCGCGAGCAGCAGCACGGTTTCAACAACGAATCCACCGACGGCCATCTCATCCTCCGCATTTTCGCCGGCAAAATTGAAGGCCATCCCGCCTACGAAATCCACGTCCATCCCGAATCGCGCCACTGGTTCGCACACGTCGAGCGCGCCGGCAATTCCTACGCGGCGGAACTCGGCTACTATTCCGTGCTCGGCAAATGGATGCGCGTCGCCGTCTCCAGCGGCACGGTCACGCCGCCGGACGCCGCCGCGAAAGAAGACGCGGCGGAGTTCGCCACGATTCCGTTTGAATTTCCCTTCGCGCGCCTGATGCAGATTATCGAGGACGCCGTGCGCGACAACGTGCCGCTCGCGCAGGCCATCGAGGAATTGCGCCGCGCCGGCCATCCCGATTTGCCGCGCTTCGCGCATTCGATTCATTCGCCCGCCACCGCGCCCGCCACCGCGCCCGGCCCGGCGCGGCACTGGACGCCGGAACAGGAAAAGGCGCTCGCCAAAATCATCAGCATTGACGAGACCCGCCGCGTGTGGATGGGCTCGCTCGAAATCACCGAACTCATCCGCCGCCGTCTCGCGCACGAGGGCGGCGCGTCCTCGCCCGTCACCGCCTTCGGCATTTCCAGCCCCGGACTGGCCTCCAGCCCGACCAGTCCGTTCGGCGGCGCGGGCGCGGCCAAGGCAAAAGGCTTTTGGTTCAACGTAAATGCGGAATTAATTATTTACGGCGCGACCGAACCCGATGCGAAAGTCACGCTTGGCGGGCATGAAATCAAATTGCGCTCCGACGGCACGTTCAGTTTCCGTTTCGCGCTGCCGGACGGAAAATATGATCTGCCTGCCGTCGCCGTTTCCGCCGACGGCACGGACGGACGCGCGGCAGAATTGAAATTTGTGCGCGAGACGCAATACCTCGGCGAAGTCGGCGCGACGCCGCAAGACCCTTCGCTCAAGCCGCCGCTGCCCGACAACCTCTGATTCCCATGGACACGCCCGAACGCGGAGCCTTGATGCTCGTTCGAATCGTTGGCGTCGCGCTGCTGGGCTGGGCGCTGGCGGAACTTTCTTTGTATGTGGCCGTGAACCATCACAAAAATCTGCCGGTGGAAATTATTCCGTGCGTCATGAAGTCCCTGCCATTTCTCGCCGGCGTCGTCGTGCTGGTAAAATCCCGCTCGCTCGCGGAATGGATTTCGGACAAGCTCGACCTGTAAAATTTCTGGGATATGCCCGGCTACCTTTCCATCATCCTGCACGCACACCTGCCGTTCGTGCGGCATCCCGAACATGAAAAATTTTTGGAAGAAAGCTGGCTCTTCGAGGCCGTCACGGAAACTTACCTGCCGCTGATCCAGATTATCGAAGGCTGGCGGCGCGATCAATTGCCCGCGCGCTTCACGCTTTCGCTTTCGCCCACACTCTGCGCGATGCTGCTCGACCCGCTGTTGCGCGACCGTTACGCAAAGCACCTCAACGGGCTGATTGATTTGGCGGAAAAAGAAATCCACCGCACGCACTGGGATCGCGCCTATCGCGAACTCGCGTGGATGTATCATCACAAGTTTTGCATGGCGCGCGAAACGTGGCAGCGTCACGGCGGCGACCTCATTTCCGCCTTCCGCAAATTTCAGGACGACGGCCAGATTGAAATCATTACCACCGCCGCCACGCACGGGTTGCTGCCGCTCATGTCCGGCCATCCGCCGAGCATTCGCGGGCAAATTCTGACGGCGCGCGACCATTATCGAAGTTGCTTCGGCTGCGATCCGCGCGGCATCTGGCTGCCGGAATGCGCCTACGCCGGCGGCGTGGAAATTTTTTTGCAGGAGGCGAACATCCGTTGGTTCACGCTCGATACGCACGGCATTTTGCACGCCAAACCGCGCCCGCGCTACGGCACGTTCGCGCCGATTTTTACGCCCAACGGTGTCGCCGCCTTCGGGCGCGATTTTGATTCTTCGCGGCAGGTTTGGAGCAAACACGAAGGTTATCCGGGCGACCCGCGTTACCGCGATTTCTACCGCGACATCGGTTTTGATTTGGATTTTGATTACGTCCGTCCGCATCTGCCGTCGCCCGACAATCGCGGCTTCACTGGCATGAAATATTTTCGCATCACCGGTGAAGGTGAGAAGCAGGTTTATCAGCGCGATCACGCGCTCTGCGCCGCGAGCGAACACGCCCGCCATTTCCTCGACGAACGCGTCGCGCAGGCGCGGCAAGTTGCGCCGCTGCTCGACCGTCCGCCGATTATTGTTGCGCCGTATGACGCGGAACTTTTCGGCCACTGGTGGTATGAAGGGCCGGAGTTTCTGGATTTTCTCGCGCGTAAACTGTGCCACGAGCAGAAGGAAATTTCTTTGCTCACGCCCGGCGAGTATTTGCGTTATCACCCGACCAACCAAATCGCCACGCCCGGCGCGTCGAGCTGGGGCGAGGAAGGTTACTGGCGCGTGTGGCTCAATGAGACGAATGAATGGATTTATCCGCATCTGCAAATCGCGCAGGAACGCATGACCGAGCTGGCTAATAAATTTCCCGACGCCACCGGCCTCAAAGCGCGCGCGCTCAAGCAGGCCGCGCGCGAATTGCTGCTGGCGCAGGCGAGCGACTGGCCGTTCATTTTGCGCGCGGGCACGAGTCCTGACTACGCGCGCCGCCGCGTGAAAGACCATCTCCTCCGCTTCATCGCGCTGCACGAACAATTGACGGCTTGCAAGGTGGATGAAAAATGGCTTCGCGAAGTTGAGGCGCGCGACAATCTTTTCCCCGACGTGGATTGGAATTATTGGAAGTGATTCCTGTCCAATCCGCGCGCTCCGTCTTGTCATTAAAATTTGCTGTGAAATAAAATTGCCTCGCGGTGCGAAGTCGCACAGATTTTGCGGATGAATTTCCTCCAACTGGTTTCCGTGCGGCTGCTCGCACTCGTGGTAGCGGCGTTCACTTTCAATTCTTTCGCAGACGACAATGTTTCACCGCGCGAACATCTCTCGCTCGATGCGGGCTGGAAATTTCATCTCGGCGACGATTGGCCGAACGCGTTGCGCTTGGACAAAGCCGGTTCCAGCGGCGGACCGGCATCGGAAAAGTTCAATGACAACTCGTGGCGCTCCATTGATCTGCCACACGACTGGGCGATTGAACTGCCGTTCGACCGCAGCGCGGACACGAGCCACGGTTTCAAACCCGTCGGGCCGGGCTTTCCGAAAAACAGCATCGGCTGGTATCGCCGGACGTTTGATTTGCCGGCAGCCGATTCTGGCAAGCGCATCTGGCTGACGTTCGACGGCGTGTTCCGCGACGCGACGGTTTGGGTGAACGGCTGGCTGGTGACACGGCACGAAGGCGGCTACTACCCATTCCGCGAAGACGTCACGGACATCGTGAAGTTTGGCGGCAAAAATCTGGTGACGGTGAAAGTGGACGCTTCAAAATTTGAAGGCTGGTTTTACGAAGGCGCGGGCATTTACCGCCACGTCTGGCTGGACAAAACCGCGCCGGTGGCGATTGCGCCGGATGGGGTTTATATCAAAACCTTTTTCAAAAATAAAAATGGGCCGGAAGGCTTGGCTAGCCTTTTTGTAACAACTGAACTGTTAAATGAAACACCAAATGTGTCATGGCAAACTCCGCGCACATTGGTTCAAAAGCGAGACGTCATAAATGACATTGCGGTCGAAATGCAACCCTATCCAAGTTGGCAAATAGATGCTTTGATGAAATACGAAATCGTGACTCCGAGCGGTGAAACCAATCTAATTGAAAATAAAATGACGGGCTTAAACCCAGTTCATCTTTTAAGTGAAAAAGGTGAGGCTATGGCTCTATTTGAAATTTCTTCACCAATCTTGTGGTCGCCCGAAAATCCAAAACTTTACAAACTCATCACCACAGTCGAAGTGGACGGACAAATTGTTGACCGCAAAGAAACCGAGTTCGGCATTCGCACCGTTGGCTTCGACAAGGACAAAGGATTTTTGCTGAACGGCCAGCCGTATGAATTGAAAGGCACTTGCAATCATCAAGACATGGCGGGCGTCGGCGCGGCGTTGCCGGATGCGCTGCAATATTTTCGCATCGCGAAGCTGAAGGAATTCGGCTGCAACGCGTATCGCACCTCGCACAATCCGCCCACGCCGGAACTCCTCGATGCGTGCGACCATCTCGGCATGATTGTCATGGACGAAAGTCGTTTGCTCGGCAGCGATAAACAAAATCTCGCGAAGTGGGAAGAGCAGATTCGTCGCGACCGCAATCACGCCAGCGTCGGCATCTGGTCGGTCGCGAATGAAGAATTTTCCGTTCAGTCCACGCCGCAGGGCGGCAACGTCGCGCGCACGATGCAGGCGCTTGTGAAGTCACTCGACCCGACGCGTCCGGTCACATACGCCGCGCCGCAGGGCGACACGTTTGACGGCATCAACGGTGTCATCGAAGTGCGCGGCTGGAATTATCAGGTGGGCAAACGCGCCGACCAATACGGCAAGAACATTGATAGTTATCACGCCAAGCATCCTGACCAACCGAACGTTGGGACCGAGCAGGGCAGCACGGTCAGCACGCGCGGGATTTATGCGAACGACAAATCGCTCGGCTACGTCAGTGCCTACGACGTCAACGCGCCAAGTTGGGCGAACACCGCCGAGGAATGGTATGGCGTTTTCGCCGTGCGGCCGTGGTTGAGCGGCGGCTTTGTGTGGACGGGTTTTGATTATCGCGGTGAGCCGACGCCGTATTCGTGGCCGTGCGTCAATTCGCATTTCGGCATTCTGGACACGTGCGGTTTTTGGAAGGATATCGCTTGGTATTACGAGGCGTGGTGGACGACGAACACGGTGTTGCATTTGTTACCGCACTGGAATTGGGCGGGCAAGGAAGGTCAGGAAATTCGCGTGGATGCGTTCAGCAACTGCAAGTCGGTCGAACTGTTTTTGAATGGCACATCGCTCGGTAAGCAAGAAATGAAACCGTATTCACACCTGACGTGGCCGGTGAAATATGCGCCCGGCACGCTGAGTGTGAAAGGCTTCGATGCCGCCGGTAAAACCATCGCTGAAACAAAAGTGGAAACGACCGGCGAAGCGGCTGCCGTTCAACTCACGCCCAATCGCGCAACCATCAACGCCGACGGCGAAGATGTGAGCGTGATTACCGTTTCCGTGAACGACGCGCAGGGTCGCATCGTGCCGGTGGCAGGAAATAAAATTAATTTCACCATCGAAGGCGCGGGGAAAATTCTTGGCGTCGGTAACGGCGATCCTAGTTGCCACGAGCCGGATACGTTCATCGGCCAGCCGCCGGTGAGCGCGATTGCGGTCAATGGTTGGCGTTGGCAGCTCGGCACGGTGCCTGCCAAAGGTGCGGCTGCGCCCGAATACACCACCAACTTTGACGACTCGACGTGGAATGTCATCAAGCCCAAGACCGACGGCGACACGGGCGACCAGGTTTTGCATGAAGGCGAGACGGCGGTTTTCCGCGCGCACGTCACGCTCACGGAGGAGGATTTGAAAAATCCCGGCGTGCAAATCCGTTTCGGCGGCATTGATGATCACGGCTGGATTTTTGTGAACAACAAACGCGTCGGCGAATCCACCGACTGGTCGGGGCAGCCGGCCTTCGACATCAAGAAGGCCGTGCACGCGGGCGACAATGTTATCGCCGTGGGCGTGTTGAACGAGTCGGGCGCGGGCGGGTTGAATCCTGACGTGAACGTGGAACTCATCGGCCTGCCGGTCGCATCCGACTGGTCGCGCAGCGTGTTCAACGGCCTCGCGCAAGTCATCGTGCAAGCCTCGAAAGAAGCGGGCGAAATCAAATTGACGGCGGCGGCAGACGGTTTGCAGCCGGTCACGACAACCATCACGGCGCAATCCGCCGCACCGCGTCCGTTCGTGCCATGATCGGCAAATTTATCGGATAAGTAAATTTGAGCTTGAGTGCGGTGCGGGCGAGACTTTCTCCATACCAACACTACCCCGCATTTTTTTTGCCGCGCTCGCGGTGGTTTTCATTTTTCAATCCGGCCACGTTCAAACCATTTCAATGCCCCTGTTTTTGGCCTCCCACCTTCTGAAACCAGATCTTCCGGCTATGACTGTGTTAAAACCCTTTGTTTTCCGCTCGTTCCGCTTATTTCCGTCTGATTCCAGCTTCTGAAATCGAAGGGCAGATTCACCAATCGCCGGCCGTCTTTATGTTCAATTTCAACGCGTTAGCGCGTTTCTGATTACCTGAATTTATTGGGTATTTTACACGAATCTGCCGTTGTGCAATACCCAACAGGGCTACTCTCCCCGTTTGGGCGGGGAGAGGGAGTGGAAGTCGCCAACTCACGGTTGCGCCACGCGGAGCATCACTTCGTTGCGGCGCAGAAAGGACGGAGTCCACGGCGGGTCAAAGTAGGCGAACACCGGTTCGCCGGTCGCCGCAATTTTTTGCTGCGCCAGCCAGACGGTCAGCCGCGCGAGGGCGTTGGTGGCGTTGCTGGCATTACGTCCGCCGGAAAAACGCAGCACGGCGAATTGTCCGGCGGGGATTTGTCGTAGCACCACGCCGGGTTCGGTCGGCTGCGGCAGGTCGTTGAGGCCGGACTTGGCAGGCATCACAAAGGCCATGGTGGCGTTCGTGCCGGCGGTGTCGTTCATGAAGACGGGCGTCGTCATGGCGATTTTTTGCTTGGCCGCATTTTCGCCGCCGATGAAATGGAAGAGGCGCATGAAGCTGTTATCCGCCCCGTGCATCGGAGTCTCGGCGACTACGAGCGCGGGGTAATCGCGCAACTCAAATTTTCCATCGCTCCGAATGACTTGGTAAGGCGCGGTTTCGTAGCCAGCGCGCACGGCGGCGCACCCGGCGCTGACGAGTCCGGCGATCACGGCGAGCGCCAACAGGATAAAAATAATTTTCATAAGGAGTTTCATTTTGCGCCAAAGTATTTTTTTAGCGCTGCGGCGCGGTAGGTAAAAATCTTTTCGACATCATGCCGGACAAAGAGGCGGTTGACCAGCGCGCCACCGGGCACGGCGTATTCCACGCGGTCATGGCAAAGTGTGCCGCCGTCCTTGTCGGCGAAGGTGTGCGTGTGACGCCAGAGCCGGTATGGGCCGCGCCGTTGCTCGTCGCAAAAACTGGCGGGCGGATTCCAGCCGGTGATCTCGGTGCGCCAAAGCATGGGAAAACCGTGGATGCGGATCTGGTAATCAATGAGCGCGCCGACGTGCATGGGAATTTCGCCGGGCGTGAGGATTTTGAAATTGAGCCACGGCGGGGTGATGGTTTCCAAATTGTGCGCATCGGCGAAGAAGGGAAAAACTTTTCCGCGCGGCACGGGCAGCCAGAGTTCGGTTTCGAAAAGATGCGTCGTCATTAGGCTCACACACTAGCCCAAAAATATCATCGCGCAAACGGCTTCGCGCTTGAATCAGCGGATGGTCATCCGTAGTATCTTGAAAATTTTGATGAAAGCCATTTTAGCCCTCGAAGACGGTTCCATTTTTCACGGCACAGGTTTCGGCGCGCAGGCGTCGGCTTGCGGCGAAGTTTGTTTCAACACGTCCATGACGGGCTATCAGGAAATCCTCACCGACCCGTCCTACAAGGGGCAGATCGTGACGATGACGTATCCGCTCATTGGCAACTACGGCGTGAACGCGCAGGATGTGGAGTCGTGGCGGCCGCACGCGTCGGGCTTCGTCATCCGTGAACTTTCGCCGGTGGTGAGCAACTGGCGTGCGGACTGGTCGCTCGCAGAATATCTGGAAAAGAATAACATTCCCGGAATCCAAGGCATTGACACGCGTTCGCTCACGAAAAAATTGCGCGTGCGCGGCGCGTTGAATGGATTCATTTCCACCGAAAATATTTCCGAGGCCGAGGCGGTGAAGCGTGCGAAGGAATTTGTGTTCGTGGGCGTGGATTACGTCAAGGAAGTTACGCACAAGAATCCTTTTCGGTGGGATGAAAAAGATGAACAGAGCGCGGCATTTGATTTGGTGCGCGGCTTGAAAGCTGCCGACGCGCGCAATGTGAGAAAACCGCTGCCAGCAGCGGACATTCCGATTGTCGCGTTCGACTACGGCATGAAATACAACATCCTGCGCCGTCTTCGCCAGCGAGGATTTGCCGTGCAAGTTTTGCCCGCAACCGCGACCGCCGCTGAGGCTCTGAAATACAAGCCGGCTGGAATTTTTCTCTCCAACGGCCCCGGCGATCCGGCGGCACTGAATTACATCGTCCGCGAAGTGAAGACGCTGCTCGACACCGGCATCCCGATGTTCGGAATTTGTCTGGGCAACCAGATTCTCGGTCAGGCGTTCGGCGGAAAAACTTTCAAATTAAAATTCGGCCATCGCGGCGGCAACCAGCCGGTGAAGGATTTGGAATCCGGCAAAGTGGAAATCACTTCGCAGAATCATGGTTTTGCCGTGGACGCAAAATCCTTGCCGTCGGACGTCGCGGTGCATCGTGTGAATTTGAATGATGGCACGGTGGAAGGCATGCGCCACAAGACCAAACCGGTCTTCTGTGTGCAGTATCATCCTGAAGCCTCGCCCGGCCCGCACGATTCCACGCCGCTTTTCGCGGAATTTCGGCAACTCATAGAAAAACGCGGCTAGTCACCAATTAGTGCGACAGGATTCCGTTTGACTTGAAAAATGTCGCGACCATAATCATTTGCACGAAGCTATGGCTAAACTTGTTATCCTGAACCAGGGCATGACGGGGCGCACGTTCGACGTGAACTTGGATCGCACCACCGTCGGTCGCGTTGAGGAAAACACGTTTCAGATTGCCGACGCTTCCGTTTCCAGTCGTCACGCCGAGATTTTACTGCAAGGTTCCGATCTGCTGATTCGCGACCTGAACTCCACCAATGGCACGTTCATCAACGGCGAAAAAATTTCCGAAGCTGTCCTCAAGCCCGGTCAGACGCTGCGTTTTGGTCAGGTGGAACTGAAGATTGACGATGGACAGCCGATTGCAGCCTCTGCGCCGGCACCGACTTCGGTTTCGGGTTCAGCCCCTGCGCCCGCGCCCGCACCTGCACCGGCCAAAAAAACCGTGGATGGCACGATGGTGATTCCGCGCGGTGTGAGTCTTAATGCCTTGGAACAAAGCGGTGCTCGTCCCGCTAGCTTTGATACGAATGCTGCCTTTTCCAAGAAGACCAACAAGACAAATAAGTATTTTCTCATCGGCGGTATTCTCGTCGGATTGATTATCGTGGGCCTGATTATTTTTCTTATCAAACAGGCTAGCGGTGGTTCAAAATAATTCCTCTTTTCAAAGCTAAAAAACTTTGTCGGTTTAGGTTTCAATAAGTGCTTGGCTTTTAATCCTAAACAGAAAACGGCGGCGAAAATGTATATCGCCGCCGCCCCAAAATTGTTTCCGATTTTAGCTGATAGACATATTGAGCAGGAATTCTATGTTGCTGCCGGTTTTTTTCAATTTGCCCAGTAACAAATCCATGGCTTCAACCGGCGGCACGCCCGTGAGCGCGCGGCGCAACATGGCAACACGGCTGCCTTCATCGGGATGATACAGCAATTCTTCCTTACGCGTGCCGGAGCGCTCGATGTTGATGCTCGGAAAAATGCGGCGGTCAACGAGCGCGCGGTCGAGATGCACCTCCATGTTGCCGGTGCCTTTGAATTCTTCAAAGATCACTTCATCCATGCGTGAGCCGGTATCTACGAGTGCGGTGGCCATGATGGTGAGTGAACCACCTTCTTCAATGTTGCGCGCCGCGCCGAAAAATCTTTTCGGTTTGTGCAACGCATTTGCATCCACGCCACCAGACAAAATCTTGCCGGAATGCGGTTGCACCGTGTTGTAAGCGCGTGCTAAACGTGTAATGGAATCGAGCAGAATAATGACATCGCGTTTCTGTTCGACCATGCGGCGCGCTTTTTCAATCACCATTTCCGCGACCTGCACATGGCGTTCCGGTGGCTCGTCGAACGTGGATGAAATCACTTCCGCGCCTTTGCAGGAGCGCTCCATGTCTGTAACTTCTTCCGGTCGTTCGTCAATCAGCAAGATGAACAAATACGTCTCCGGATTATTTTTCAAAACCGCGTTCGCCATCTTTTGCATCATCACGGTCTTGCCCGTGCGCGGCGGTGCGACAATCAGTCCACGTGTGCCTTTGCCAATCGGACAAACCAAATCCAAAACACGCGTGCTCAATTCATCTGCCGCCGTTTCGAGAATGAAACGCTTGTTAGGAAACAGCGGCGTAAGGTTTTCAAAATGCGTTTTATCCTTCGCCTTGTCCGGTTCTTCACCGTCCACGGCCTCGACCTTGAGCAGCGCGAAAAATTTTTCCTTTTCCTTCGGCGGACGGATTTGTCCGGTGATCAAATTGCCCGTCTGCAAATCAAACCGGCGGATCTGCGACGGCGAAACGTAAATGTCTTCAGGGCAGGGGAGATAATTGAAGCTTTGCGAGCGCAGAAATCCAAAACCTTCCGGCAAAACTTCAATCACGCCCTCGGAAAACAATACGCCTGCGCGCGCCGCATTTTTTTCAAGAATGTGGAAAATAACTTCGTGCTTTCGCATCGTGCCGAAATTTTCCACGCCGTATTCTTTCGCCATCGCGTTGAGCTCGGACATCTGCATCGCCTGCAATTTGGCGATGTTTAGTGACGTCGCAATCTTGTCGCGCTGGAATCCACCGACGCGACGATCGGGATAACGAACTTCTTCGCGCGGCTCTTCGTTGGTCGGCTCCATCGGCGCGGACGGTGGACGGAGTTGTCCCGACGAACCAGCATTCGCGCGGGAATTATCTTTGCGCGCGTCTTCCGTCGCGGAGGCTGTAATGCTGTCCACCGTGCGTTCTGCCGGCAATTCCGCCTCGATGGGTGCGGGCTCAAGTTTCTCGGGCGGCGCGGCGACGGGTTCAAACATCGGCTCGCCTGATGCGGGAGTTGTGTCCACGGGTGCGTCAGTGGTGGCGGCTTTGGCCGGCTTGCGCGGGACTTTTTCTTTTTTGACGGAAATGACTTTGGCCATATAAATTTGATTGGGCTGACTAGGGATTCCGCTGGCAACCGGCAATGCTTTAGGATGATTTGTCCCGCATTGGACGGGCTGCGTCAGGAAAAGTTCAATTTGAATTTACTGACCGACGGGATTTTATCCTTAAATCGGCAAGGGGAATTTCGCAGTCAACACTGTCAGCATTGCGCAAGCAGGCAATCAAGTCAAACCCAATTTTCTTGGGTGTTCTAATTTTAATCTCACCTAAAAAATAATCAAAGAATTGGCTGAAATAAAAAACCCACGGCACTTGGCCATGGGTTTGATAAAGATAATTTCAGCCCTGCGGCCGGATTTTTTTCCAGAGCCAGCCGAGCGGGTCGTAATACTCATCCACGACGCGTTCCTTCAACGGGATGATCGCATTGTCCGTAATCGTAATATGTTCGGGACAAACTTTCGTGCAACATTTGGTGATGTTGCAGAAGCCGATGCCTTGCGACTGTTTCAATTCCGGCAAACGATCTTCTGTGTCGAGTGGGTGCATTTCGAGCGCGGCGGTATAAACCAGAAAACGCGGGCCGATGAATTCCTCGTGCTTGTGATGATCGCGCAAAACGTGGCATACGTCCTGGCAGAGGAAGCATTCGATGCACTTGCGAAATTCCTGCACGCGGTCAACGTCTTCTTGTTGCATCCGCCAAGTGCCGTCCGGCGCGTCGGGCGGGCGCGGCTTGAATTTTTTGATCTTGGTTTTGACGCGAAAATTCCACGACACATCCGTGGCCAGATCGCGGATGCTCGGAAACGCGCGCATCGGTTCGATGGTGATCGGCTTGTCCGTGTTCAGCGTGTCCATGCGCGTCATGCACATCAGCTTCGGCATGCCGTTGACTTCGGCGGAACACGAGCCGCATTTGCCAGCCTTGCAATTCCAGCGGCACGCGAGGTCGTTCGCCTGCGTCGCCTGAATTTTGTGGATGACGTCGAGCACCACCAAGCCTTCGGTGATTTCCGTGGTGTAATCCACCAGCTTGCCGCCGCCGTTCGAGTCGGTGCGCCAGATTCTGAAAGTGACGGTTTTGTTCATTTCATCTCCTCGATGACTTGTTTTAGATCTTCACGGATCGCCGGAATCGGTTCGCGGCGCAATTTCATGGAACCATCGGGCGCCTTGAAAATGACGGCATTGTATTTCTGCGCTTCGGGATCCTTGTTCGGAAAATCCTCGCGGAAATGTCCACCGCGACTTTCCTTGCGGTCCAGCGAACACAGCGTGATGGCCTCGGCGCAAGTCAGCAAATGTTTCAAATCAATCGCCGTGTGCCAGCCGGGATTGTATTCGAGATGGCCGAGCACAGCGACTTTCGCCGCGCGCGCCTTGAGCTTCGCGATGCCGTCGAGCGCGAATTCCATTTCGTTTTGCAAGCGCACGATGCCGACATTCGCCTGCATCATGTTTTGCAAATCGTATTGCACCTGATACGGGCCTTCGGTGCTGCCGCCCGCCGGACGCTCGAACGGCTCGACCGCTTCTTTGTAAGCGGCCTCGACTTGCGCGTCGTTGACTTTGCCGGCGGAATTTTCCTTCGCGTATTTTGCGGCGAATTCGCCCGCGCGTTTGCCGAACACGATGAGGTCGGAAAGTGAATTGCCACCGAGCCGATTCGCGCCGTGCAAACCGGCGGCGCACTCGCCTGCGGCAAACAAACCGGGAACATTCGTCGCCTGCGTCTCGCCGTTCACGCGGATGCCGCCCATCGCGTAATGCGTGGTAGGGCCGATTTCCATCGGCTCTTTCGTGATGTCGAGGTTCGCGAGCTGCATGAACTGATGATACATCGAGGGCAACTTGCGTTTGATGTGCTCGGCGGAGTTCGGAATTTTTTCCTTGATCCACGAAATGTCGAGAAACACGCCGCCGTGCGGGCTGCCACGACCGGCCTTCACTTCGCGATTGATGCAGCGCGCGACGTGATCGCGCGTCAAAAGTTCCGGCGGACGTTTCGCGTTCTTGTCGTTTTGCGTGTAGCGCCAGCCTTCTTCGGGATCGGTCGAGGTCTGCGATTTGTAATTGTCGGGAATGTCGTCATACATGAAGCGCTTGCCGTCCTTGTTACGCAACACGCCGCCTTCGCCGCGCACGCTTTCCGTGACCAAAATTCCCTTCACGCTCGGCGGCCAGATCATGCCGGTCGGATGAAACTGGATGAATTCCATGTCGAGCAGTTCCGCGCTCGCGTGATACGCGAGCGAAACGCCGTCGCCCGTGCCTTCCCAGGAATTGCTCGTGACCGCATACGCGCGGCCCAAACCGCCGGTGCAAACGACGACGGCTTTCGCTTTGAAAATGCGAAAACGTCCGCGCTCGCGATCGTAACCAAACGCGCCAACGACGCGGTCGCCGTCTTTCAACAAGGAAACAATCGTGTATTCCATGTGAACCGTGATGCCTTGATGAATGCCGTGATCTTGAAGCGTGCGAATGAGTTCGAGACCCGTGCGGTCGCCAACGTGCGCGAGACGCGGATAGCGATGGCCGCCGAAATTGCGCTGCGAAATTTTTCCTTCCTTCGTGCGATCAAACACCGCGCCCCACGCTTCGAGTTCGTGGACGCGCGACGGCGCTTCCTTCGCGTGCAGTTCTGCCATGCGCCAGTTGTTGACGTATTGACCGCCCCGCATCGTGTCCGCGAAATGAACTTTCCAACTGTCGCGGTCGTCCACGTTGCCCATCGCCGCCGCCATGCCACCCTCGGCCATGACGGTGTGCGCCTTGCCCAAAAGCGATTTGCAGATCAAACCGACTTTGACGCCCGCCGCGCTCGCTTCAATGGCCGCGCGCAAGCCCGCTCCGCCCGCGCCGATGACCAGCACGTCGTATTCGTGAGTTTCGTAATTGGTAGCCACAAAAATTTTTCGGTTCGGAAATTAAAACTTGAAGAAAACAAAATCATGAATGACGCCCGTCGCGCACAGGCGGATGTAAACATCCGTGAACCCGACCCAAAAAAGACTGATCCACGCCCATAGCATGTGCCGCGTGTTGAGGCAGGTCACGCAATTGTAAGTTTTCGCGCACGACGGCGCTTTGGTTTTTGAATCCAGAAATCCGCCGACGAGATGCCGCAGCGAATGGCAGCCGCAGGTGTAAAGCCCGATGAAAACCGCGTTCAACACCATGATGATCGTGCCGACGCCGATCCCGAAATGTTTTTTGCCGAGCGCGTCCGTGAACCACATACCGAGAAACGCGTCATACGAAAGCAAAACGACAAACACGAGCGCGAGGTAAAGAAAATAGCGGTGGACATTTTGAATGATGAGCGGAAAGGAACGTTCGCCGAGAAATGTCTTGCGCGGCTCGCCGACGGCGCAGTTAATTGGATCGGCCCAGAACGCCTTGTAATACGCGCCGCGATAATAATAGCAGGTGAAACGAAATCCGCCCGGAATCCACAAAATCAAAAACGCCGGCGAGAACGCAGGCAGAAACGCCGGCCACCAGCTTGGCGCGACGCCGAACAGCGCGTGCGGCGACGTGCCCCAAAATTCCGGCGAGTAAAACGGCGAGAGATAATCCGCGCCGCCATTTTCGCCGTGCAAGCCACCATACCAATACGCGCACGCGCCGTGATACAGCGGATGAAACGCCGCCCATGTTGAATAAACGATGAACGCGGAGAAGCCGAGAAAAACGAACAGCGGCTGCACCCACCAAGCGTCGGGGCGCGTGGTTTGCCCGAACTTGCGTCGCGGTGGGAGAGTATCAGCGTAGGCCATAACACTGCCCAAGTTAGTAATCCATTAGCCCAGCGTCAACGCAGGAGAACAAGTATAAGCGTCACTTGGAAGCAACTTGCCGCCGCCTTATCGCGGCAACGTGGTCGCCGTCCACTCGTTTAAACTGCGTTCGCCCGCGCCACCGGGCGAAAGATTGAATTGCTCCAACGCCTCGCCGACGAGATAAAGCGATCCCGTGACCACGATGAAAAGCTCGTCTTTACTGGCGTTCAATGCCGCCGCCAAATTTCCACAGGCAACGACTTCGGCCAACGGATTGGCTGCCCGAAAAGTTTTTGCTAGTTCATTTGCATCCGCTGTCCGCGCACTGGCGACCGGCACAGTAAAAACTTTCGCGGCTCGTGGCGCAAAAATCCGGCAGATGTCCGGCCAGTTCTTGTCCGCCAGCGCGCCAAAAATAAAAACCGGACGCGTTCCGGCAAATTTCTTTTCCAAGGTCGCGCGCAACGCTTCTGCGCCCGCGATATTGTGTGCGCCATCGAGCAGAATTTTTTGGCCGTTCCGCTCGACCAGTTGTAAACGCCCCGGCCAATTTACATTTTGAAAACCAATTTTGATCCGTTGTTCTGAAACAGAAATTTCATTCTGCAAAACGCGAACCGTTGCCGCTGCGAGCGCGGCATTTTGTTTCTGATGCTCACCCAGCAGCGATTCTGACTTCTGACTTCCGACTTCTGACTTCTGAATTTTTGTGAGCGGCGCATTTTTCTCCTGCGCCACTTTTTCGATGACGGTCAGCGCTTCCGGTTCGTCCGTTGCCGTCACGACCGGAATTCCAGTTTTGATGATGCCCGCTTTTTCCGCCGCGATTTTTTCCAGCGTGTCGCCGAGCCATTGCTGGTGGTCAAACGCGATGTTCGTGATCACGCTGGCGAGCGGCGTGACGATGTTCGTTGCGTCGAGCCGTCCGCCGAGGCCGGTTTCCCAAATCACGAGGTCGCATTTTTGTTCGGCGAAAAAATTCAGCGCCATCACGGTGACGACTTCAAACAGCGTCAAGTGATTGTCAGCGGGAAATTGTTTCAGCAGCGGCTGGATTTGTTCAACAAGCCGCACTAATTCACTCTCAGAAATTAACTGGCGATTGACCTGAAGCCGTTCGCGAAACGAAACGAGATGTGGCGAGGTGAAAAGTCCGACGCGCAATCCGGCTGCGCGATAAATGCTTTCGAGCATCGCGCAGGTCGAGCCTTTGCCATTCGTGCCGGCGACGTGGATGAAGCGGAGTTTTTCCTGCGGGTCGCCCATGAGCGCGGCGAGCTTGCGCGTATTTCCCAGCCCAAAATTCGCGCCGAACAGTTGCAGGCCGTAGAGAGACTGGATGGCTTCGGCGTGAGTCATTTGACGCCGCTCAAATCACAGCGGCTTGTGGTGGATATACTGATGCGCGGCGGCGATGAAACCCTTGAACAAAGGATGCGGCTGGTGCGGCTTGCTCAAAAATTCCGGATGGAACTGGCTCGCGATGAAGAACGGATGGTCTTTGAGTTCGATGACCTCAACGAGTTTGCCGTCGGGCGAAAGGCCGCTGAAAACAAACCCGGCCTTCTCAAATTTTTCGCGGTAGTGGTTGTTGAACTCGTAGCGGTGACGGTGGCGTTCGTGGATGACGAACGAACCGTAAAGTTGTCCAGCCATCGAGCCAACGACGAGTTGGCAAGGCTGCGCGCCGAGGCGCATCGTGCCGCCTTTTTTGGTCACTTTGCGTTGCGCGTCGAGCAAGGCGATAACCGGATGCGGCGAGTTTTCGTCGAACTCTGTCGAGTGCGCCTTCTCCAATTTTAAAACGTTGCGGGCAAATTCAATCGTGGCGATTTGCATTCCCAGGCACAGTCCGAGATACGGGATTTTATTTTCGCGTGCATATTTCGCCGCAAGAATTTTTCCTTCGATGCCGCGTTCGCCGAAGCCGCCCGGCACAAGGATGCCGCCGAGGCCATGCAACATTTTGTCCGCGCCAAATTTCTCAATTTCTTCCGCGTCCACCTGCACGATTTCCACGCCGCAATCATTGCCGATGCCGCCGTGGATGATGGATTCGTAAACCGATTTATACGCGTCCTGCAAGCCGATGTATTTGCCGACGACGCCCACGCGCACGCGATGCTGCGGCGCGATGAGCTTACGAATAATTTCCTGCCAATGCGCCATGTTCGGCGCGGGCGTGGTGAGATGCAGCAAACGGCAGACGAGATCATCCAAGCGCTCACGTTGCAACATCAGCGGCATTTCGTAAATGCTGTGGTCAACGTCCTTCGCTTCAATCACGGCTTCGACCGGCACGTTACAAAACATCGAGATTTTCTGGCGCAATTCCTTGTCCAACGGCTTCTCGCAACGACACGCGATGATGTGCGGCGCGATGCCGATTTCGCGCAATTTCGCGACGGATTGCTGCGTCGGTTTGGTTTTCAATTCGCCCGCCGCCTTAATGAACGGAACGTAGGTGACGTGAATAAAAATGGCGTTGTTGTAACCGACTTCGAGCGCGAATTCGCGGATGGCTTCGAGAAACGGCAGGCCTTCAATGTCGCCGGTCGTGCCGCCAATTTCTGTGATGATGACATCGGCCTTGGATTTTTCCGCGAGCAGATGGATGCGATTTTTGATTTCGTCCGTCACGTGCGGAATCACCTGCACAGTCTTGCCGAGATAAACGCCCTCGCGCTCGTTGTTCAAAACTTTTTGGTAAACCTGACCGCTCGTCAAATTATTCATCCGCGAAAGTTTCGTGCTAGTGAAACGTTCGTAGTGGCCCAAGTCCAAATCCGTCTCCGCGCCGTCGTCGAGCACATAAACCTCGCCGTGCTGATACGGCGACATCGTGCCGGGATCCACGTTGAGATACGGATCGAACTTTTGCAGCGCGACCTTGAGCCCGCGATTTTCGAGCAACGTGCCGAGCGCGGCCGCGGTCAAACCTTTGCCGAGCGAACTCACCACGCCGCCAGTTACAAATATAAATTTCATTTCAAATTTAAAATCTTTTCCACCCGCGCCACATCTTCCGGCAAATCCACGCCGATGCTATCGTAATCCACTTTCACGACGGCGATTTGAATTCCATTTTCCACCGCGCGCAACTGTTCCAGCTTCTCCGCGTTTTCCAGCGGCGAAACCGGAAATTTTACGAGTTGCAGCAACGTCTCGCGCCGATAACCGTAAATACCCAAGTGCTTCAAAAAAGGAAACGCCGCCAACTGCTCGTTGCTCGGACGGTTGGCGGCATCACGCAGATACGGAATCGTGCGCCGGGAAAAATATAACGCGCGACCGGCGGCGTTGACAACGACTTTTACGACATTCGGATTGTCAAGTTCGAAAAGATTTTTAATCGGCGTCGCGGCGGTGGACATTTCATTTTGCGCCAGCGCATTCGCCACGGCGTCCACGACGTTCGGATCAATCAATGGTTCGTCGCCTTGAATATTCACGACCGCGTCGCCGCCACAACGTTCCGCAACTTCCGCAATTCGGTCCGAACCGCTCGGATGTTCCGGGCGCGTCATCTCCACGCGGCAAAAATTCTGCGCCACTTCCCATATACGCGTGTCATCTGTGGCGACGATGATTTCCGAAAGTGACTTTGCTTTTTCGCATTGCTCGACGACGTGCTGGATGAGCGGTTTGCCCGCGATGAGTGCCAGCGGCTTGCCGGGAAATCGCGTCGAGCCAAACCGCGCGGGAATGATGCCGAGAATTTTCACGCGGCTATTTTAGCCACAAACGCACGGCGGATGAAACACACTTTTCCGCCATAAATTTAACTCCAAAAACGCGTGGTTTTGATTATTGTTAAGTCGAACTAGTTCTAAATTCATGAGATAATTTCAAGCGATGCCCGCCGATTTTTACATTGATGTGCCGCGCCGGATGGTCTTCAGCCACGGCAGCGGTGTGCTGCGGCTGGCGGATTTTCGTGACCACATGGAACGGCTGTTGGCGCATCCTGACTTCCGCCCGGAGTTCAATCAACTGCTCGATTTCCGCTATGCCAAAGACGTGGCCGTCACCACCGAAGAAATTATTTTGCTCGCGGCGCGCAATGTTTTCAGCCCGAAATCACGGCGCGCGTTTGTCGTCACGACCGATTTGCATTTCGGGCTCGTGCGGATGTTTGGCGCTTACCGAGAAAATGCCGGCGAACAAGGCATCAAACTTTTCCGTGAAATGAAAGAAGCGCTGGCGTGGCTTTCGCTCACTGAAGAAGCCAATCCAAATTTATTCACCAAACTTAAATGAGTAATGGTTTTTTTGAACTGCTTTAACTCCCGCTGATTTTCAAAATCCGTTCCGCCTGCGCTTTCGTCAGCGGTGTCACGGACAAACGGGATTGTTTCACCAGCGGCAATTCTTTAAGCGTGGCATCGGTCTTGATGATTTCCAGCGACACGGGATTTTTCAATGGCTTGACCGGCTCCAAATCCACGCACGACCAGTCGCCTTCTTCAGCGGTCGCGTCGGGATAAAACTCTTTCGTCACGCGCGCGAGGCCGACGATCTGTTTGTCACTCACGCTATGGTAGAAAAAAACGTGGTCGCCTTTTTTCATCGCGCGCAGATTGTTTCGCGCCTGAAAATTGCGGACGCCGGTCCATGCGGTTTTGCCGTCCTTGACGAATTGCATCCACGAATACGCTTCGGGTTCCGATTTCACGAGCCAGTAATTCATAAAGAATTTGCGATTGATGATTTACGATTTACGATTGCGCTGTGATTTTGCCCGATAATCTTATTTCAATTCAACAACGGATTGCCGCCGCTTGCGCGCGCGCGGGGCGCGACGTGAACAGCGTCACGTTGCTCGCCGTTTCCAAGTCGCATCCGCCGGAAACGATTCGCGCGTCGGTGGAATGCGGACAGATTTATTTCGGCGAAAATAAAATCCAGGAAGCGAAGGCGAAAATCCCGCTCTGTCCCGGCAACGCGCGCTGGCAATTCATCGGCCATCTGCAATCCAACAAAGTGCGCGATGCGGTGGAATTATTTGAAATGATTCAAGGCGTGGACAGCCTCGCCATCGCGCAGGAAATTTCCAAGCGCGCCGCGCAGGCCGGCAAGACGATGCCGATTTTGATTGAAGTAAATGTCGCGGGCGAGGCGAGCAAGTTCGGCTACGCGCCGGAAAAATTATTGGCCGAACTGAACGAGTTGAACGCACTGCCGAAAATTGAAATCCACGGGCTGATGGCGATTCCGCCGTTCACGCCGCTGCCGGAAAAGGCGCGGCCATATTTCAAAAAGCTCCGCGAGTTGAAAGTTGAGTGCGAAAAGATTCTGGGTGCGCCGTTGCCACATTTGAGCATGGGCATGAGCGGCGATTTTGAAGTGGCGATTGAAGAAGGTGCGACCATCGTGCGCGTCGGCACGGCATTGTTCGGCGAGCGGTTGAGCAGTGTGCGTCGCGCGCCGGAGTGAAAATCATTGGTCGCGCACGGTGTCGCCCACTTGCGCCTCGCCGGAAGTGATGTCGGCGACGGTGTTGTTATCCTGCTGCGGGCCGGTCACGCGGACTTCGGCCACCTTCAATCCGTCGCGATAAATAAAAAGCGTCTGATCCATTTTCGGCATCTGGCTCGCGGGAAAACTCAACACCACAAAACGCCCGATGGTGTTAACGGAAACAACCTTGGCCGCGAGCGAATAATCCGGCGTGACAATCGGCGCGGGCGTAGGCGTGGTTACCGGTGCGCTTGCAGGTGCGGTCGCGGGAGTGAATGTCGGTGTGGGCGCGGGAGCGGCTGGCGTGGCGGTTTTTGGTTCGTCGTAGATCGAGTAGCAACCGCTGGCGGCCAGCGTCAGCAGCAGCGCAAAAATCAGGGCGGAATTTTTCATGGTCAACCTTATCAAATGCCTGACTGACAGTCGTCGATTTTGTCGGCGGAATCAAGCCAATGCCGGACGGTTATTTAACCGACTCAAAAAACTTTCTCACAACTCTCGTCACTGTTCAACTCCGCGAGCAATTGCGCTACCGTTTGCGTTTGGCCGGGCAAAATTAATTCTGGTGCGATTTCGTTCAATGGTTGCAATACAAATCTCCTCATGTGCGCGCGCGGGTGCGGCAAAATTAATTTTGGTGAACTGCGGATTTCAGTTCCAAATGCAATCAAATCCAAGTCCAGCGGGCGCGGTTCGTTGAGGATTTTTTTGGCCGCCCGGCCAAATTCTTTTTCCAGGTTCTGCAGTTTTTCCAGCAACGATTCCGGCGTTTCTTCTGCGAACGGATTTAAAGCGACAACGGCGTTCAGAAATTTTGGTGAAGCCGGCGGACAATTTACTGGCGAGGTTTGCCAAAGGGAAGATTTCAAAATTGGCATGGCAGAAAATTTTTGCAATCGCACCATCGCGTCCAAAAAAATTTTCCGCGAATCGCCAAGATTGGAACCGAGCGCGACGAAAACCAGTTTTTGAAATTCTGAATTCTGAATTCTGAATTCTGAATTCATTTCAGTCCCAGCACGTCCTGCATATCGTAGAGGCCGGGCTTTTGCTGGACGAGCCATTGCGCGGCGCGGAGTGCGCCGTTCGCGAATGTGTCGCGGCTTGACGCTTTATGGGTAAGCTCAACGCGCTCGCCGTTGTTGGCGAAAATGACCGTGTGATCGCCCACGACATCGCCGCCACGGATGGCGTGGATGCCGATTTCGTTTTGCGTGCGTTCGCCAACTATTCCCTTTCTGCCGTGGCGGAGCGCTTCTTCGAGTTGCAACTTGCGCACGTCGGCAAGAATTTCAAGCAACGTCGTCGCCGTGCCGCTGGGCGCGTCTTTTTTGAGGCGATGGTGCATCTCGACAACTTCGAGATCGAAATTCGGGCCGAGAATTTCCGCCGCCTTGCGCGTGAGCCAGAAGAGCGTGTTGACGCCGGTGGAAAAATTCGTGGCGACGACCATCGGGATTTGCGACTTGAGCGCGGTGATTTTATTTTTTTCTGCCGCGCTATGGCCGGTGGTGCCGATGACAATGGCCTTTTTATTTTTGGCGCACAGTTCCGCGACGCCGAGTGTGGCGCTGTGGAAACTGAAATCAATCACGACGTCGGCCCTGGCAATCACCTTGGCGAGATCGTCGCCGTGGTCAATCGCGCCGACAACTTCGAGTTCGGGAATGCGCGTGGCGCAAGCGAGCAGCGCCTGACCCATACGACCTTTGCTGCCGTTGATGATGATCTTTGTCATGTTCGTGACGGCAAAATTTAATTCAAAATCCCCGACGCCTTCATTGCCGCTTTCAGCGTGGCGCGGTTGGTGGCGCTCATTTGCACGAGCGGCAGGCGGTATTCTTCGTCAATCAAACCGAGCATCGCGAGCGCGGCCTTGACGGGAACGGGATTGGTTTCGACGAACAAATCTTTGAACAGCGGATACAGTTTCTGATGAATCTGCAACGCCTTTTTCAAATCGCCAGCAGCGAAGGCGCGCACCATGTTGGCGACTTCGCGCGGCGCGACATTGGACGCAACGCTGATGACGCCCTGCGCGCCGACGGCCATGAAGGGCAGCGTGAGCGCATCGTCGCCGGACAAAATCTCAAATTTATTTCCGAGCGCGGCGCGGAGTTGGGAAACGCGATCGGCGTTGCCGCCAGCCTCCTTGATGCCGATGATGTTTTTGCAGTCGGCAGCGAGGCGTTTTACTGTCGGCACGGCGATCTCGATGCCGCAGCGTCCGGGAATGCTGTAAAGAATTATCGGTAACTTCGTGTTGTTCGCGATGGCTTTGAAATGTTGATACAAACCTTCTGGCGTCGGCTTGTTGTAATACGGCGCGACTTGCAGCGAGCCGTCCGCGCCAACTTTTTCGGCGGCGATGGTGAGCGCGATGGCCTCTGAAGTGGAGTTCGCGCCGGTGCCGGCAAGGATTTTGATTTTGCCCGCCGCGAACTTTACGCACAGTTCAATGATGCGGATGTGTTCATCCCAATCCACCGTAGGCGATTCGCCGGTGGTGCCGACGGGCACGATACCTTCCACGCCGCCCTTGATCTGCTTTTTGACGAGGCGCGCGAGGGCGGCTTCATCCAATTGGCCATTCTTGAACGGTGTGACAATCGCAGTGTAAGTGCCGGTGAACATAATTTAATTGGCCGGTCAGCATCACAAAATCCGCCGCCCTTGGCGAGCGGGAATTTACCGGCATTACCGACAAAAACCAAACCGCCGCTGATTACGAAGCACAGCGGCGGCGGGCGGTTCGCAGAATTTCAGCTCATCTGATACGGCGCGCGGTAGCTGCGGGTCATGAGCTTGCTGGCCTCGGCATCGCCGATGATGGTTTCCGTCGCGTTGTCCCAAGTGATTTTGCGACCGGTGATCATGGAAATCAAACTGAGATGGCCCGGTATCGCGGAGTGATGCGCCGTTTCAGCGGGCGTGATGGTGGGCTGGCGTGACTTGACGCAAGCAATAAAATTTCCCTGATGGTTGGATGATTCATACAATTTTACCTTGCGCAAATCCTCTGGCAGCGACTTGCCTTTTTTCCAATCGGGATTCGAGGCATCAAAGCCGCCCCGATCCACCCACACCCAGCCTTCCGTGCCGATCCACTTGGTGCCGCTCTTGATGTCGGGGTGGCCGCCGGCAATCGTCATCGTGATGTCCTCCGGATACTTCAATTCGATCCGATATTTCGTGCAGGTATTCCACAACGCATCGGCGGCGGGAAATTCACCGTGACCTTCAATCGTCAGCGGACCGGAGTTGTCGAAGCCCAAGCCCCAATGCGCGATGTCCACATGGTGGCCGACCCAGTCGAGCAACTGGCCGCCGCCGGTGTTGTAATTCCAACGCCAGTTCATATGAACGCGCTGTTTGATATATTCCTCCATGCGCGATGGCCCGATCCACGTTTCAAAATCCAGTTCCGGCGGCGGTTCCGTCACGGCAATTTTCCAGGCGGCCGAGCCGGGGCGAATCGTGGAGAGGTCGGTAATGCCAAGGCTGGCAAGTTTTGCCACCAATTCCGGCTTCGTGTGTTTGAAATCCGTGTGACCGCTCGGCAAGCCAACTTCAACATGCGTCACCTTGCCGATGAGTCCGTTGCGCACAATTTCCGCCGCCTTGCGGAAAACCGCTTGCGAACGCTGCCACGAGCCGGTCTGCCAGATAATTTTATTTTGCTGCACGGCGCGGACGATGGCCTGCTGCTCGGCAATCGTTTTCGCCAGCGGTTTTTCGCCGTAAATGTCCTTTTTATTGCGCGCCGCTTCGGTTGCGATGAGTTCATGCCAATGATCTGGAACCGCAATCATCACGGCGTCAATGTCCGGTCGCGCCAACATTTCACGGTAGTCGTGATAGGCTTTGCAATCCTTGTTTTGGTAATGGTCGTTGACGGTGTTCACCGCGCTGGCCAAGGCATTTTTATCGAGGTCACATGCAGCAACCACCTGACAATCATCCAAGGCGAGAAATCCCTTTGTGTTGCCCGGTCCCTGCATGCCCCAGCCAACCACGCCAAGGCTGATGCGTTTGGACGGACTGTTCTGGCCAAATATGGAACTCGGCACGATGGCTGGAAGCGCCAAAGCGGCGGCGGTGGTGGTAATGAAACGTCGGCGGCTGATGCCGGTGAAAGCAATTTTTTTCATGGGTGATTCCGTTTGATATATCCCATTGGCAGAGCCGTCGGCCACAAAAAAAGTTACAAATCTTCGTTACCGCATTTTAATCATGGTTCGCGGCGGAATTCCGAAGACCGACTTAAATACCCGCGAAAAATGAAACTGGTTGGCAAAGCCCGCCTCCTCCGCCACCTGTTTAACCATCGCCGCCGGCCTCTGCAACCGTTCCGCTGCGTGGCTCATTTTCAAGCGCACCAGTAACCGGTAGGGCGAGGCGTGGTCGTAGCGCTGAAACAACCGGCAAAGATAGGTATCATCCAAATGACACTCCTCCGCCACCTGCGCCACCGAGCGCAGTCGCAAAAAATGCCGCTGGATGTGTTCACGGCAATGCTGGTAGGTCGCAAACGCCAGCGTTTCCTGACCCGGCAGCGGTGCCCGCGCGTCCGCCACTTTCAGCATCAGACCCTCCAGCAGCCGCGCGCAAATCTCCGCCGCACCCCGCGTCCCGCGCTGGCCATTGCGGATAACTTCGTCAAACAGCGGCACAATTTCAACCGGGGGAAAAACCGATGTCACCATGCCGGGTTTCAACCCGGCGGCGGTCAGAATTTTTTTGGAGTCCGCGCCGGAAAAATCAATGAAATACTTGACGAGGTGCGATTTTGCGTCCGTTGCAATTTCCTGGGAAATGCCGGGGCCGTAAGCAAAAACGCTACCCGGTTGCAGGCGGTGTTCCGCACCGTTCAGCTTGAGGCGACCGTTGCCGGCAGCGACGAACTCGACCGAGTAAAATGGAAATGTCCGGCGGCTGATGGCGTAGTCGGCGGCGCAATGTTCCACGCCGCCGCACACCACCGCCAACCGCGTTTTGCCCGAAGGCTTCAGGTTCAGATAAAATCTGCGCGCTTGCGAAACCTGGGTTGAAAAAAAATCGGGACTGCTCATTTCCGGCAATTCCGGACGTTTCATAAAAAGTCAATGATGGACATAAGCCTGTCCAGTTTGGCCATTGCCCGGCAGTCGGGCAAGTTGATTATTCGCAGACCAGCCCGAAGTCATCCCGTTTGATCCATCCCGAACTGGATTCGGTTTGAATCAAAAAATAATTTCCGTGGGATTTTATTTTGCGCGCTGGCTCGCCATCGTTCAAAGTCAAAATCACTTCGCCCTCGCGCGTCGGCGTGAGTAGTAGCGGCGTATTTTTCTTTACCACATAACCAATGTCCGTCCGGCTCAACACGCCGACATTGGCCGCCATCGCAAAGATGAAGAAACACAATCCGAGCCCTGCCAGCACCTGTTGCCAGCCGGATTTGCGCCAGCGGAAAAAACGTGGCAGCACGAGCGCGCCCACGGCCAGCCACAAACTTGTGCTGGCAATCCATACCCACGCATCCGCTGCCAGCCACGACGAGGCCGCCTCAAACCATTTCAGCGGCGGTTCGTCCAACTGCAGCACTGACCGCGCAAATTTTAGGTTTTGCCGGGCGCGCGGGTCGAACGGATCAATCCACCGCGCCTGTTCCCAGGCGAGAACCGCCGCGCCGGCGTTTCCGCGCTGCCATTCCGCAAGCCCCAGGTTCACGAGCGCACCGCCCGCGGGTTTTTGCTTCGACACATTTTGAAATGCCGCCGTGGCGTCAGAAAATTGTCCGGCGTGCGACAGCGCGAGTCCTTGTGCAAAAAAATCTTCCGTTGCCGCGCCGCTTGAATTCATCAGGCAAAACCGCAAAGCCAAAAGGAGAAGGCAACTGCGACAGCCGCGCTGAAATCGCAAATTGAAAATCGCAAATCGTGAATGAGTCACAATCGTTCCTCCAGTTTCAGCAGCACCGCGTCTACTTCGGCCTTTGACGCGGGCAAATCTGCGGGCGCCTGCCTTGCAAGTGAAAACTGTGCGTCCGCCGCCGCAAAAATTTTCTGCACGGTTTCGCCCGCCGTGCCGCCGCGCTCGGTTTCGGTAATTTGCGCGAGCACATCGGCGCAGACCAGCGCCCTCGGCTGCGCGGGAAAATGGGGCGCGACGGCAATGCGCATGGCTTCCGCCGCGTGCCGGACAAATCCGTTGGAGTCGCCCGCGTCCCAGACCGTTTGCAGTTTTATTTTTTCGCGGCGCAATGCGTGCCGGGCTTTTCGCCGCCGGACAATTTCCGGGTGCGCCTCCAAAAAACGTCGCCATTCGTCCCAGCGCCACAAGGCAATCAAACAAACGACCGGCAGAAATTGCAGCGCTAAAAACCAGCCGCACAGTTGCGGCGGTCGCAGACTCGCGACGGATTTTCCCGGCGTTGGCACTAGGCCGCTTAATTCCAGCGGTGCGGAAGATTTTTCGTTATCATCGAACACCGCAAGCTTCACGGGCAGGCCTTCGTTGAGGATCGTGATCGGCATCGGCGGAATCGTCAAATCCAGATATTGCCCCGTGGTCGCATCAAATGAACAGAACGGAATTGCGGGCGTTGCGCGCACATCGTCCGTCTGCGGAATCAGCGTGAAACCGTTGTCCGGCGGGCTGTCTGCGATGATCTGCCACTCGCGCGAACGCGGCGGCGCGGGCGGCACGAAGCGCGTCAGGCTGCCTTCGCCGTGGAAATTTAATTTCAGGTGAACCGGCTCGCCGACACGGACTCGGTTTGTCGCCAGTTGCGGCGGGTCGCTGAAAAATTTTCCCATCGCGCCGGTGAAGCCGGGCAGTTCACTCGGCATCGGCAGCGGGCGCACTTTCAATTGGACGGCGTCGGACACGAGAAAAACCGGCGATGTCTGGGCGCTGCCGCCGAGCGTGACCGGTCCGCCTCCCGCCGTGATGGTGATTGGCCCGGCGGAAAATGGTGGCACGGTGAAACCTTGCGCGGAAAGCTTCATTGCCCCGGCGGCCATCGGCGTCGCCACCGTTTCATAAATGAACGCCGGTTTCAATTGTCCATCGTAGTTGATAACCTCAATGGACTGGTGCGTGGCCAGTTTGTCGGTCAAGAATCCACCGCCGTTGAACTGCACGTCCCGCAATGCCTCGATGTGATTGCCTTGCGCCGCCGGGGAAATGACTCGCACACGGAATGGCTGGCCGAAAAATAAATTTGTCGCCGAAACTTCCAGCGACAATTTTCGCGGCGGCTCCGTCGCCGCGTTCGCTTGCACGTCAATGCTCGCCGCCGGAATTTCCACCGCGCGACCGCCGACGGAAACGGAAAAATTTGGAATGGTAAAATGTCCCGATGCCGTCGCCGTGATTTCGCAGAGAAATTCCGTCAAGGGACGAAACGGGGTTCCGTCCGGCTGCGACAATTGCCCGCGCGTGACCAACCCGAGCCGCAGTCCCGCCGGCACGGAAAATTTATCCGGCCACTCGATGGAATTTTGCGTTGCGTTGATGGTAACGCGGTAGAAAAATTTTTCGCCGGGACGAACCACTGGCGGGTCGAACTCCGCCGATGCCAAAATGTTTCGCAGTTGCGTATTGTCCACGGGTGGCTGCGGATTCATGATCATTTGCGCGGCGGCGGCAGGAGAAATTTGCGGCGGCACTTGCGCCTGCA
Organism: uncultured Verrucomicrobia subdivision 3 bacterium; assembly: GCA_903878805.1. Classification (GTDB taxonomy): domain Bacteria; phylum Verrucomicrobiota; class Verrucomicrobiia; order Limisphaerales; family UBA11358; genus UBA11358. The sequence continues at coordinate 14,159 of CAIRJF010000025.1, read as the reverse complement.
AAAGCTGCGGCGCCAGCGCGAGCAGAAAAAATATGTTCCGTAAAAATTTCACCAGTTGCGCCCTTTCCGGTCGCTGACTGGCCGGCCTTGCTGGTCGCCGCCCATCGGCAGGCGGCGGCTGCCGTCAATCGAAAGGCCATCAAGAATCTGCCCCGCCTGATCCGGCGATAGCGGCACTTGCATTTCACCGCCGTCGCGCCCTTCATTCTCCTTTTGCCCGGCCAGCGATTCCGGTTGGACGCCTTGTCCGCCTTCGTCATCGCCATCTTCGCCCGTGCCGCCGGACGGCGCGTTGGGCGCGGGAATCTGGCCTTTTAATTTGCTCAACATTTTTCCCAAGTCCTGTTTTTGTTTTCCCAGCGCACCCATCATCTGCTGCATTTTATTGATATCATCCACAAGTTTGGCGATGCCGCGTTCGACGATTTCCGCGTTGTGCTGCGCGTTTGTGTCACCAGGATTTAACTCGGCTGCACCCTTGAAATCATCCGCCGCGCGCTGCCATTTTAACAAAGTTTTTCCGTATGTTTCCATCGCCGACCGCACGGCTTTCTCTGCCGCGTGCAATTCGCGCCACGCACCGCGCCCTTCGAGATACGCGGCAATCATCTTATCTAAATCATTTTCCGCCAGCGCTGATTCCGTTGCGTTTATGGCATGTCCACCCGCCGCCAGTGCAGCGTTGCCTTGCGCGGAAACTCTTTGTGCATCTGGTCCTTTTTTCAAAAGTTCGACGCCTTCGCCAAAGCGCGTGTGACCAAGATTGAATAGTGTCAGCGGCTGCACGTTTTCGTCCTGTGCGGCGAGCGCTGACTCAAACATTTTTTCTGCGTCTGCGTAATTTGTCTTGGCGAAGAGCCGCGTTCCCGCATTGTAAAAATCGCGGGCGGTTACCGGCGTCGGAAAATCAGTTGCCTGCGCGGCTTGCGCTGATTGTCCGAGTAACAACAACATAGGAATCACCACCGCCGTAACTGCCGTCGTTTTTCTCCGCGTGCCAACGAGTGATTCAGCGATCTGCAATACAAGTAGCACCGCGATGAACCACTGAAAACGGTCCACGCCATTTTTTGCGGACTGACGCAGACCATTGGTGCGTTCGAGCGTATGGATGGCCGAACGCACTTTCGTCAAACCGTCGCCGAGTGAGCCGAGTGGATAATAACTGCCGCCCGTGACTTGCGCGATTTCGCGTAGCGTCGTTTCATCAAGCTGGCTACGGATAATTTCGCCTTTCGTGTCGCGCAGCAATTCGGTTTGGCCGGCGGCGTTGACAGTTTGGATATCTTTTCCTGCCGGCGTGCCAACGCCGATGGTGAAAATCACCACGCCATTCGTCGCCAGTCGTTTCGCGGCGGCGATGCCGGATTTTTCCAGATCCTCGCCGTCGGTCACGAGCACGACCATTTTGCGCCGCGCATTCTTGTCCATCGCGCGGCTCGCCTCGTTCAACGCGCGCCCGATGTCGGTGCCGGGGATCGGGATCGTTTTTTCATCCATGCTCATAAGCGTTTCCTCGAACGCACCCGCGTCAAACGTCAGCGGGCATTGGATGAACGCGCTACCCGCGAACGCCACCAGCCCGACGCGGCCGTGGCTCTGCTTCTGCACAAAGTCCAGCAGCGCAAATTTCGCGCGCTGCATCCGGCTCGGCGCAACATCCGTTGCCGTCATGCTCTGTGAACAGTCCAGCACGAACACCACGTCCTCGCCGACGAAGGCGTTGCCCGCCTGCGTGCCGCCCCATTGCGGACGCGCCAGCGCGAGCCCGGCAAACATCAATGCACCGAGCAGAAAAATGTTTTTCAGGCGCCGCCGCGCCGGACTGTGTGAGGCGGTCAGTTGTTCGACAAAATGCGGCGAAGCCATTTTTGCGAGTTGCGCGCGTCGCAGTTTCGCCGCGCGCCAAAACAGCAGCGCCAGAAGTATTGGCGCGACCGCTGCCAGCCAGAGCCAGCGCGGTTCGGCAAAATGGAAATCGGCAAAATTCATGGCACGCGGCGAAAACGGGTGTTCGCCAGAATAATTTCCAAACTTAAAATTCCGAGCGCAACGAGCAGCGGCCATTCAAACAGCGGTTCGTAAGTCGCGAAGCGCCGCAACTTCACCTCGGATTTTTCCAGACGGTCAATCTGGTTGTAAATGCTTTGCAATTCGCGCCGGTTGGTGGCGCGATAAAATTTTCCGCCGGACAAATCTGCCATTTTGCCGAGCACGGTGTAATTCGCCGGTTGCAGCAGCAGCGTGGGAATGATGTTGCCGTTCGCGTCGAGCCGTAAATTTCCCGTGGCCGGATCGAACGCGGGCATGTTGCAAGGCGCTTCGATGCCGATGCCGATAGCGTAAATTTTTTCGCCCATCGCGGCGGCGAGTTGTGCAGCGGGCAGGGGATCGAGCTTGCCCATGTTGTTGTCGCCGTCCGTTAGCAAAATCATGATTCGGCTCTTGCTGCTCGGCGCGGCCTTGAGCCGTTTGGCCGCAACGACCACAGCATCGCCGATGGCTGTTCCGAGATCGGTGATGATGCCGATGTGTAGCCGCTGGAGATTTTCGATGAGCCAGTCGTGATTGACTGTGAGTGGGCTGGCGAGATACGGCACGCCGGAAAACGCAATCAGCCCAATGCGGTCGTTCGGCCGCTTTTCAATAAAATCTTTCAGCACGCCGGACGCGATGGCGAAACGCGACAATATTTCCGCCGGCTTGCCCATGTCAATCGCCTCCATGGACCACGACAAATCCAGCACGAGCATGATGTCAATGCCCGGCGTCTCCGTTTCGACGTGATAATTGGCGAAGCGCGGCCCCGCGAGCGCCACGATGCCGAGCGCGACCGCGAGCAGCCGCAGAAAAAATAAAAATCTTCCCGCCGCCGAGCGCGCCTTGGCACCGGCCTCGCGCGCGATGTCTGCGCTGGAAAACGTCAGCGCCGACAGTTCGCCGATTTTTCCGCGCAGCAACGCATATACCGGCAGCAAGCCGAGCAGTGCCAGCAGCCACGGGTATTGAAATTCAAATTCGCCGTTCATTGGGTTGCCGGAGAGGGTTCCCGTTGTTTTTCGGCGAGCGCAACCAATTCAAGCGCGCGACGCACCGCGTTGATCGGTGGCGCGGATTTTGCCGGCGAAAATTTTCGCCCGTCGCACTCGCGCAGAAAGCTGGAAATAGTTTCCGCAAGCTCGGCGCTGATTTGCGGGCTGCTGGCGATGGCCGCACAAAATTCCGCCGTGGTCAGTTCCTGATTCGGAAGATTGAAAGTGTCGCTGTAATAGCGGCGCAGGCATTGGGAAACTTCACTCAAGCGCATTCCGTCTTCAGGCTGCGACTGCAATTTAGCCAGCGTTTGCCGCGCCACAATTTCCGGAGGCAAAACCACCGGCGTTTTGGGCCGCAACCAAATTCTCAAAACAAGGAAGGCGACGGCGAGAAAGGCAAAAAAACCAATGATAATGGGCGTTTGATGCAGTTCCAAAAAAGTCGGCGGCAGTTCGCCGTAAGCCGGCGCGAGTGCGGGCAAAGCGTTGGGGTCGGCGGCGATGACCGCGAGCGGCAGGAACAAAATGCTGGCGGAAAAAAATTTCATCCGCGCCGCCGTCCCCGGCGGATTTCAAAAAATCGCTGCAGCACCGGCGCGAACGGTTCGGTGGTCTTGAGTCGCAGCGTGTCCACGCCGGTGCGGATCAGCGCGCGATCCAGCTCCGCCAAGCGCTCGGCATTGACGCTGGCAAATTTTTCGCGCACCGAGCTGCGGGCGGAATTAAGTTCCAACAGTTCACCCGTCTCCGCGTCTTCAATCGTCACCAGCCCCGCATCCGGCAAAATGCTTTCACGCGGATCGTGCAAATGCAGGCAGACGACATCGTGCCGCGTGTTTGTGAGGCCGAGTTCTTGAACGACATCGCGAGCTGTTTCATCCTTCGACACGGAGCTGTGAAGAAAATCCGTGAGCAAAAAAACAATCGCGCGGCGGTTCAAAACGTGATTCAGAAAAACCAAGGCGCGCGAAATATCCGTGGCGCGTTTCTTGGGTTTGAACATCAGCATTTCCCGCACGAGCCGCAAAATGTGCCGACGTCCTTTGCGCGGCGGAACGAACAATTCCACTTCATCCGTGAACAGCAGCAGCGCGACCTTGTCGCCGTTTTTGGCGGCGGACATCGCGAGGGTTGCCGCGATTTCACAGGCGAATTCGCGTTTCGTGCGGTTCGCCGAGCCGAAGCTGGACGACGCGGAAACGTCCACGGCGAGCACGGCGGTGAGTTCGCGTTCCTCGCGGAAGCGTTTCACGAACGGGCGGCCGAGGCGATGCGTGACGTTCCAGTCAATGTCGCGCACGTCGTCGCCGGGGATGTATTCGCGCAGCTCCTCGAAATCCATGCCGCGCCCCTTGAAGCCGCTCAAATACGCGCCGCCCATCGTGTCGTTCACGGGCCGGTTCGTGCGGACTTCCACGCGGCGGACGGATTCAAGCAGCTCGGTGACGGTCATGGAAAAATGGTTGAATGAGAAAACTCCTATGGCGAATTCTTGATTTTTAAACACGTGCGACTCTATTTCAAAATTCGAATACCTAAATTGTCGAGATAACTAAAAGTGGAATCATAAAATGCAGATGATCGCGTAGGGTCATTTGGATCGCCTTGAGGAACAAAGATCACCATTCCTTGCCGTGCGCGAGTAAGCAATACCCGGTAGGCATTACGAAGATAGTTTTGATTTTCAGGTTTGTGGATGTTTGTCCAACGATCACCGCGAAAATCGTGAAAGCTCCAACCGGAATCAGTGAATCGCAAATCACCATCCCATGTCACGCAAGCCCAGTCGAGTTCAAGTCCCTGAACCTGAAATTCTGTGGCGGCATCTTCAAGATAATAACTCGAACGAGTATCCTCCTTTTCATTGAGAAACCAATGCACAGGATCGACGTCAACACGGATGTCAATTGCGTGTGGCTTCAATCTCTGGGCTTTTGATGAAGCAACCAAACCAAACCGCTCCGACCCGCGAGCGTGAGAACGGACCCATTGCTTCGCCAGATTCAAGTCGCGTGTCAGCGCAATTGGAAAACGATTGGCAAATTTAGCCAACGTTTCGCGCGCTTGTTGTTTTTCGCAATCAAGTAGAGCTTTAACGAACGCCGAAACATTCTCGGCTCTAAATGAACGCATTGAAACAGCGAGATGCAGGCAATCGTCAAGGTGGGCATCATTTCGCTTCGCAACAAGCTCCAAAGCCTTGCCGGCGGCATATTCGCTGTCAGTGAGTCGCGAGGAAATATACATGTGCCAATGTGGAAACGATGTATTAACTGCGTCCAGCCAAGCATCAATTCCCGCTTCGCCAATGTTGATCTCTTGTCCGCCACCAACTAGGCAAATGATGACAGCCCAATCTCTGTGACGATCCATGCAGGAAATTAGAAATTCCGGCTCGGATTGAGAGAAGCCCGGACGTTTTTTCTTCCGTTGCATGAAGTTGGCTGTCTGCTGCAAGTTCCATGCGCGCTGCGCTTCATCAAAAATAACCACGCGTTCAATTGGTGGGTTGGTATCAGCCAGAGCATCGTCGCGAAAGTGATGAACGTTCTGAATAAAAGCTTTCACGCTTTCACCGACTTTCCCTTTGCGAACTTTTTCACCCTGTAACTTTCGGCGCACAACTTCGTCGCGCGTCAAAGCCTCGCGGAGCACCGCGACAAGCGGGCCATTTCCAGAAAGGAAGACTGCGTGAGTCGGTTGGTTTAGATCTCGCCTACGAGTTGCGACGTTAAGACCAACAAGAGTTTTGCCAGCGCCCGGAACGCCAGTTACAAAACAAATAATTTTGCGGCCGCTTTTCTTTGCCTCATCCACCAAATCTTCGATGCGTCGGGACGTAACGCGCAGATTTTGTGCACCTGCATCATATCGGGCGATAGCTTCAACGGAGTGTTGGGCGTAGAGCGCTCGTGCAGCTTCTACGATTGTTGGTGTCGGATGATATGGTGCGCGCGCCCAGTGTTGGCCATCTAGTTTTGAACCAGAAACCGTTTGCACTGCCGTATCAATTGCTTTCCGAAAATCCGCCATGCAGACCTGAATGGGGCGATACACTTTATCGTCGTCGGATTTCAAAGCGGTGAATCCTGATTCTGCCGCCTCGGTTACGATGAGAATTGGAACGAGCGAAACCGCATGGCTGGCCTCGTGGAAATTTTTCAAGTCGAGTGCGTAATCCCAAACTTGATCAATCGCTGCGCGGTCGAATGTTTTTTCGCCAACCTTGAACTCAATCACGAAAACAACTGGCCCTATCAGCAAAACGACATCAATCCGGCGCCCCATGCGTGGAATGTTGAACTCAAAATAAATAGCACCACTCAAGTCGGCCAACGCTTGACGCAAATAATTAATCTGAAAAAGCCACGTGTCACGTTGGGTGGAAATTAGCGTGAAATCATTATTGGTGACTAATTGTTCAAGAATTATGGCGTTTTGAGTCTGAAGAAACTCCGCAATGGAAGCGCCATACCACGCACGTGAATTGGGGGCATTTGAATTTGTTCGGCAAGCTTCCATTGCAACTTTCAATTATTTTGGAAATTAGAAACAAAGAACATCAATGCTTTCTCTAGTTTTTCTATGGTCAATTCTTTTGGGAAGCGGCATTCATCAATTTGCTTTACTGGCGGGAACATCGTAACGACTTTCAAATCGACGTTCGGAAAATATGACATCAGTGCGGTTGCCGATGGATTGGCTTTTGCATTTCTGACTTCGCTAGAATAATCGCCGACAAGCTGGCTTTCCAGTTGGAACAAGCAGCAGAGCAAGTCTGGCATTTTGGTTTTGAGCAAATGAAAATCTGCCAGAATCCGCTTAATCATTGCGTTTTCTGTATAGGCCTTGCACTCGATTCCCAAAATCATTTTCCCATCAATGAAAACGTGTTTGTCCACCGAGAGGCCGTAGTGATAGCGTTGGATGTTCGCGAGAATATAATTTTTTACCGCCCGGTTACGGATAGTCTCGACGCATTCAAGTTTGATCGGGATGCGGATTTTGTTCGAGTGGACGGACAGCCGTTTTGAGTCTTTGGCGAGTTCTGTATTCCATGCGATGCGAACCAGTTCGTTCGAGATGTATTCCTGTAATTTTCCTTTGGCCGAACGAACGAATCCGCCATAAGCCCGCCCATCTTCTTTGATTAATTTCGCCGCGTCATACCCCATCACCTCGGTATAGCAGTCATACGTTTTAATCAAATCTTTCAACTGGCGCTTGGTTTCAGTTTTCATTTGAACAGACGTTAATGGACTTGGTAGCCAGTGCAAAGCTGGTTTCCAAAATGGTTTTCATTTTTTCACGGCACCGGCACCGCGTTAAACACTTTCTTGATGATCGCATCCGTCGTCACGGCCTGCGCCTCGGCTTCGTAGGTCAGGATGATGCGGTGGCGCAGCACGTCGGGGCCGATGCTTTTCACGTCCTCGGGAATCACATAATCACGGCCTTGCAGCAGCGCCCACGCCTTGGCGGCGAGCGTCAGGTTGATGGTCGCGCGCGGCGACGCACCGAACTGGATGAAATGCTTCACATCCAGCTTGAAATCCTGCGGCTTGCGCGTGGCAAACACGATTTTCACGATGTAATCGCGGATCTTGTCGTCCACGTGAATCTGATCCACGAGTTTGCGCGTCGCGAGAATTTCATCGAGCGACACGACGGGTTTTACCGGCTGCTCCGGACTGGTGAACGCCATGCGATCCAGAATTTTTCTTTCGTCGGCTTCGTTGGGATAATCCAAAATCACCTTGAACATGAAGCGATCCACCTGCGCTTCGGGCAAAGGATACGTGCCTTCCTGATCAATCGGGTTTTCCGTGGCGAGCACGAGGAACGGCGACGGCAGCTTCATCGTTTCGCCGCCGAGCGTGACCTGCCGTTCCTGCATTGCTTCGAGCAAGGCGCTCTGGACCTTCGCGGGCGCGCGATTGATTTCATCGGCCAAAACAAAGTTGGCAAAAATCGGCCCGCGCGTGACGTGGTATTTTCCGTCCTGTGGATTGTAAATCAGCGTGCCAAGAATATCGGCGGGCAGCAAATCGGGCGTGAACTGGATGCGATTAAATTTCGCCTGCACCGCCGTTGCGAGCGTGCGGACGGACAGCGTCTTGGCGAGGCCCGGCACGCCTTCGAGCAAAACGTGGCCGTTGGCGAGCAGGCCGACGAGCAGGCGTTCGACGAGTTGTTCCTGGCCGACGATGACGTGGGCGATTTCGGCGCGGAGTTTGACGATCCACTCGGAAGTTTGCGCGACTTGTTCTTTTAGCAAGGTGCTCATGTGTCGGAAATTTAAGTGGCGGGGCAGGGGGACTCAAGCGCGGTGTTGCATTCTTTATCGTTTGGATTACGGATCGTCGCGCGCTGGCGAAAATTTCTTTGCGTGGATAAAAAGCCGCAAACCGACTGGTGTCTGCTGCTATTCAAAAAAAATCATTTCTTGCAAATAGATTGAAAAATAAGGGGAAAATGAGTTTTGGCACGATGGTCATGCCGGTTGGCATCGCCGTTGCTAAACCCGCAAGCGCCAATGTGTAGTTGGCCGGAATGCGCACATAAAAAAACCATCAAAAAATGAAAAAAATTGAAGCAATCATCAAACCGTTCAAGCTTGAAGAAGTGAAGGACGCGCTCAGCGAAATCGGGATCGAAGGCATGACTGTCAGCGAGGTCAAAGGCTTCGGTCGTCAAAAGGGTCACACGGAAATTTATCGCGGCAGCGAATATACCGTGGATTTTTTGCCGAAGATAAAAATTGAAATCGTCATCGCTGACGCCCAGAAGGACGCAGCCGTGGCGGCGATTGTCAAATCTGCCAAGACTGGCAAGATTGGTGACGGCAAGGTGTTCATCTCCACCGTGGAGGAATCGGTTCGTATTCGCACCGAAGAAAAAGGTGATTCTGCTCTCTAAACCAACGAACTTACACACAAACTTAAAACAAAAATGAAAAAATATTTTCTAACCCTCGGTTTGATGTCTGTGACTGCGCTCGGAACTCTTTCGCTCCGTGCGGATGACACGAACGCGGCGGCGGCAGCGGTAACCAATGCGGTTGCGGCCGTCAGCAATGCAGTGGTTGCGGCTGCGGCTCCGGCGGCTCCGGCCACGCCTGCACCGCTTCCGGCGGCTTCGTTGGATCAGCGCATTTCGGCGTTGGAAGCTTACATCGCCAACACCGATCCGACGGCTCCGCTCAAGGACACCAACGGCAACGTGGTTGTGGCTGACACCATCATTGGTAACCCCGGACCCGGCCATAACGCCTGGCTGCTCACCAGCACGGCGTTCGTGTTGTTCATGACACTGCCCGGTCTGGCGTTGTTCTACGGCGGTATGGTTCGCCGCAAGAACGTGTTGTCTGTGCTTGCGCAATGCTTTCTGATTACCGGTCTTGTGACCATCCTCTGGGTTTATGTCGGCTACGGCATGATTTTCGGCGGCACGGGTGCGGCGGCCAAAGAAGACGTGATTGCTGGCTGGGTTGGCAGTCCGACGATTGACTGGATGCTGAAAAACGTCACGTCCGCTCCCAACGCCAACTATTCCTACTGGGTTTCGGAAAACGTGTATGCGATGTTCCAGTTGATGTTCGCCGTCATCACCCCGGCGCTCATTTTGGGTTCCATTGCGGAACGCATGAAATTCAAGGCCATCCTCGTGTTCATGACGCTGTGGATGTTCATTGTATATTTCACCCAAGGCCACGCAGTCTGGGGCATCAATGGTTACATGAACGGCGTGTGGAACGCGAATGCCGGCATCAAGGCAATGGACTTCGCCGGCGGCACGGTGGTGCACATGACCTCTGGTTATTCTGCTCTCGTCCTGGCGCTGATCCTTGGCAAACGCAAAGGCTTCGGCAAAGAAAACTTTGCGCCGCACAGCCTTGTGTTGACCTACATCGGCACGGGTATGCTCTGGGTCGGCTGGTATGGTTTCAACTCCGGTTCCGCTGTGGCGGCTGACGTGATTGCGGCCAACGCCTTCACCACCACCACGATTGCGACCGCAGTTGCCTCCTTCGTCTGGCCAATGTGGGAATGGATTGTCAAAGGCAAGCCGAGCGTGCTCGGTTTCTGCTCCGGTGCCGTTGCCGGTCTGGTTGTAATTACGCCCGCTTGCGGTTACATCACGCCCCAGGGTTCGCTCTGGATTGGTCTCGCGGCCGGCACCATTTGCTGGTTCATGTGCTTCAAAGTCAAAGGTTGGTTTGGTTATGACGATGCTTTGGACACGTTCGGCGTTCACGCCATCGGTGGAACGGTGGGTGCCATCATGACTGGCATGCTCGCCCGCAATGCTGTCAACGCCAACCTCGCGACCAACCTCAAGGCCTACGTCACCGACACCTTGTTCCAACCGCTCGTGAAGGAACAGCTCAAGGCTGTCGCCATCACAATCGTGTTGAGCGTGGTCGGCACGGTGGTGATCGCCTACATCACCAAACTGCTCGTGGGTCTGCGCCCGACGGAAGAAGTCGAAATCACCGGTCTCGACGAATCCGAACACGGCGAAGTCGGCTACCACGGCTAAAACTTAACGTCAGGAGGAGTGGGGAACATCACACGGCGGGCAACGCAAGTTGCCCGCCGTTTTTCTTTTTAATTATGAGAATCAAAACTCGGCTTTATGAAAACGTAAAGGCGCAAAGCAAAATCGTGCTTCGCGCCTTTACGTTTTTTTTCTTAAAATTAAACCACTTGCACCACCAGCGCCGTCGTGTTGTCACGGCCATCGTTCTTCACAGATTCAGCCACGAGCAATTGCGCAGGGTTTGATTCCTTCACCGTTGCCGACATGCGCAGAATGTCCACGATGGCGTGGTCATAAACGCCTTCAATCAAGCCGTCCGAGCAGAGCAGGAAAAAATCACCGCGCGCACACGCGACGCTACCGACTTGCGGCTCTACAAACTGGTTCGTCCCACCCAACGTCTTTTGCAGCACATTCCGGCGCGGGTGCGTGCGGGCTTCGTGCGCGCTAATTTTTCCATTGCGGAAGAGCCAGCCGACATAAGAATCATCCTGTGTGATCTGGCGCAATTCAGCGGACTTGGCGGGCAGATGATAAATCCGGCTGTCGCCGATATGTCCGAAATACATCCGCCCCGGCGTGAACCATGCGAGGCTCATCGTCGTCTGCATCCCGTGGCATTCGTCATAGGAGCCGCCAAGATAGACGAGTGCGCGGTGGACTTGGACAAACAGTTCCGCGAGCGCTTCGGTAAAATTATTTTGTTGCTCATGCGTGGAACGGTTGAAGGCGCGTGGCAGGCGAGTGGTGATTTTTTCCACGGCAATGTTGCTCGCGTATTCGCCCGCCTGCGCGCCGCCCATGCCGTCGCACACGGCGAAGGTGAAGTCATGTTTGGCCGTGGACGCCCCGCCGAATTTTCCCAGCCGGTGAACCTCCTTCGCGTCGAACCGCAGGCCGAGGAAGGCATCCTCGTTGTTCTTGCGCACCTTGCCGATGTCCGAACAGCCGGACCATTTCAGCATGGCAGGTTTATTTTTGGCCGGCGGTTTCATTCAGAATGGTGGCGAACTCAAAATCGATCAGACAGAAGCGCCCGTCGGAAAAGCGATACGTCACGTTGCGGATGTCGGGGTCGTCGTGGCGCACGCCAAATTTCTCGAGTTCCGCAAAAATTTCCTGCCGCCGCTGTTCGTCCAGATGGTCTACGCGCGTGCCGCAGTTGGTGGTAACGATGCGAAGTTTTTCGCGGTCGGCTTCGAGCAGGCGCGGCACGAACGGGCAGTTGCGCGCTTCGAGATGGCGCAGCACGCGCACTTCGTTATCGAAACGTTCCGCCGCGTTCGCGCCGTGATAAACCTTGAACACGCGGCCATCGAAGCTCAAATGGACGGTCGCGCGTAATGTGTCTTTGACCTTCAGCATCTGGCAGCGAATATGGCGCATCCTGGCTGCGATGCAAAGCGGCATCGCAGCGAAAGATTTTTTTTATTCACGCTGATTAAATCCCCGCAGAAAAAAACACGAAAGCCGGAACCGGCGGCGCGTCCGGCGAATTTTTTCCGGCGGACAAAACCCTTGGCATACGTGCGTGCGCTGAATTTTTGCGCCGCGCCGCATAAAATTCTTGCGGTATGGCATCGTCCCTGCTCAAACTTTCCCACCGTAGATTCGCCGCTGCTTTCGGCACGGATTGAATCGCAAAACAAAATCAAAATACACACCACGCACATGGCAAAATACAAATTAGAATACATCTGGCTGGACGGTTATACGCCCGTTCCCAATCTTCGCGGCAAAACGCAGATCAAGGAATTCAAGAGTTTCCCCAAGTTGGAAGAGCTTCCGATGTGGGGTTTTGACGGCAGCTCGACGCGTCAGGCCGAAGGCCGCACATCGGATTGCATGCTCAAGCCGGTGGCCGTCTATCCCGACACCACCCGCAAAAACGGCGTGATTGTCATGTGCGAAGTCATGATGCCGGACGGCAAGACGCCGCATCCGAGCAACGGTCGCGCGACCATTCTCGACGACCCCGGCGCTTGGTTCGGTTTCGAGCAGGAATATTTCCTCTACAAGGACGGCGTGCCACTGGGCTTCCCCAAAGGCGGCGGCTATCCGTATCCGCAAGGTCTTTACTACACCGGTGTCGGCTATGACGCCGTTGGCTGCATCGCTCGCGAAATTGTTGAGAAGCATCTCGACCTATGCCTCGACGCCGGCATCAACCACGAAGGCATCAACGCCGAAGTGGCGAAAGGCCAGTGGGAATTCCAGATATTCGGCAAAGGCTCCAAGAGCGCTGCCGACCAGATGTGGGTCGCGCGTTACCTCCTCATGCGCTTGTGCGAAAGTTACGGCGTGGATGTGAACTTCCATTGCAAACCGCTCGGCAAGGATGTGGACTGGAACGGTTCCGGCATGCACTCCAACTTCTCCACTACCTATTTGCGCGAAGTCGGCGGCAAGGAATATTTCGAAGCGCTCATGGCTGCGTTCGACAAATATAAGAACGAACACATCGCCGTTTATGGCCCGGACAATCATCTGCGCCTCACCGGCCTGCATGAAACGCAGTCAATCGACAAGTTCAACTACGGCGTCGCGAATCGTGGCGCGTCCATCCGCGTGCCGCACAGCTTTGTGAACAACGGATACAAAGGATATCTCGAAGACCGCCGCCCGAATTCTCAGGGCGACCCTTACCAGATCGCCAGCCGCATCCTCCAGACCATTGCGACTGTGCCGACCAAGAAGGCATCCAAGAAGTAATTCATAAAATCCCGCCACGGAGGAACCGGGGACGGCGCGAACCAAAAGTTCGCGCCGTTTTTATTTTTTGCCAATGAATACGATGTTTTGACAATTATCTATCCGTGGTCTATCATGCGGATAGATGAAAGTAGACACATCAGAAACCATCAAACCAATTCAGCGCAACGGCGTCACCGTCCGTATCCGGCGCACAGAGAAAAACGGATTTGATCGTTTCGTGGTGGACTATCGGGTTCTAGGTCGGCGCAAACTGGTTTGGCGCTCAAGTTTGGCCGCCGCCCGCGAAGTCGCCAATGCCGCAATCGACAAGATTACGGCCGGACAGGGCGAAGTCTTAAACCTCAACGGCAGTGACGCGCATAACTACGTCCGCGTCCGCGAAGCGATGGAGGGAGTTGATAAGCCAACGGATGAGGTTATCACTCACATGCACCCAGTTCGTGTTGGTGCGGGACTATTGACATTGGTGCTGAAATAATCTTGATCGTAGTTTGGCGTGGGCACGCCAAATTGTAGGCTGCCGAAAGAGCCAGTGCTGTTCGTTGCCGAGCCGGCGGCAAAACGCACGTCGCATTGAAAATTGGTGAACTGAAAACTGTTGGTCGCCGGGCTGAAATCATTGATGCCGTTCCACACCTCGAACTGGTCGGTATTAGTTGGGAAATTGGCGATGATTTTCAACGAACTGGAAGCGGCGTTTGAGTTTGCGTCCATCGTTAGATCTAGTCTGGGATTTCCCATATGGTTTCATGCCCACGAACGGCGTGGGTGGTTTTCGTGATTTTCTGCCTGCTCCCAGATTATGCAAGTCTTTTTTCCAGTCTGACCTTGGTTTTTGTCCGGCGCGGAAGGTGTTTTGACGCCATT
>CAIRJF010000024.1 GCA_903878805.1 uncultured Verrucomicrobia subdivision 3 bacterium | reverse complement strand
GCACGAGTGGGAGCAGCCAGAGTTATTACGGTCAGCTTTACAGTTTCAATTTTGCCAGCGGTCCGGTCTTGTTAGCCTCGACGAATTACACCGCCGCCAGCAACGCCAACTTGACCGGCGGCGCCGCCTTGGGCGGAGGCTATCTTTATGCGCTTAACTCCGCAAATAATTTACAGGCATTTCAAGTGAATGTCAGCGCAGCCAGGATCATTCCACCCTCGATTACTACACAGCCGGTTGGTGCCACCGCCTATCCGCCTTACACCTTGAGTGTAGCTGTTACTGGCACGGCGCCGTTTTCTTATCAGTGGTTGGCTACCAATGCGGCGGTTGCCGGCAGCTTTACCAATATTGCCGGGGCCAATAGCTTGAACTACACCATCTCCTCGGTGTCCACAAATTATTACGAAGTGATTATAACCAACCTGGCCGGTTCTATTACGAGCTCCGTTGTTCTGGTTACGACCTTGCCGGCAGTAGTAAGCACCGTAGTTACCCAAAATTGGCGAGTTGCGGTCGGCACGGCGGGCTATTCCTATCTTGCCACTGACAATAATACACGCGGGTTGGGTTATGATACAAACCGGCAGCGGCTAGTTGTATCCAGCGTCAGCGGTGGTGCCGGCCTTTACATTCTTGACGCCAATACCGGCACCAACATCGGCACTTTGAACGTCAGCGGTGTCAACGGCGGCACCTATGCCTTGGACCAAGTTAAAATCGCCAATGATGGCGTGGTGTATGCGGGCAACTTGCCGTCGGGCACTCCTGGCACCGGCTTTACCCTTTACAGTTGGCCCGCGCCGACGAACGGCGCGGCTGGCAGCCAGGCATTTGTGGACAGCGGCTCTTTGGGTGGTGGCGACCGCTGGGGTGACACCATGGATATTCGTGGCGCCGGAATCAATACGGAAATTCTGCTCGGATCCTATGGCGGCACAAATGTAGCCTTGCTGACTACTGCGGACGGGGTCAATTTCAGCGGCGTTTACATCACGATTACTAATGCGCCACTCGGTTTCGCTCAGAATGGCATTGCCTTTGGTGCAGGTGATACCCTTTGGGCCAAAGCCAATCTGGGGCATCTCTATCAAATTGCCTTCGACCGGGTGAATTTAGTTGGCGGTGTGATTTTGGATTATCCCAATCCGGGTAAAATCCCAACTTATCAAGTTGGCGTTGGCATTGATCCCGCAAACAACCTCATGGCGGGAGTTGACCTCGCGGATACGCCGCACGACGTGAGGCTTTATCAATTGACGGGTTCCGCCGACGCGCCGGTGCTTTATGACCAGGCCTTCTTCGCCACGGCCAACGGCAACGGCAACGCCAATGTCGCCATAGCCATGAAATACCCGAAGTTATTCGCGTTGGACGTCAACAACGGACTGGTTGGCCTAACCTACGGCACGCCGCCGACCACCGCGCCGAATGTCACCATTCCGCCGGCCAGCCAGAGCACTTATACCAACAATCCGTCGCTAACCTTTGGCGCGAGTGTGTCCGGTTCATTGCCGCTATATTATCAATGGCAGTTCAGCACCAGCAGCAATGGGCCTTTCGCCAACATCAGTGGTGCCAATAGTGGCAATTACACGCTGAACTATCCAGGCTTGAACAAGGCAGGCTATTATCAAGTGGTCGTGCATAATGTTGCCGGTTATGCCACCAGCGCGCCGCCCGCGCTCCTCACGGTCTTGGTGCCCACCACCAGTGTGGTAGTCACGCAGCTCTGGACCGTGCCCGGCGGCGGAAGCCTGGCCTTCCTTGATGCTTCCTCCTATCAGACCCGAGGTCTGGCTTTTGACACTAACTTTGGCTATGTTTACGTAGCTGATCATAACAACATCCATGTGCTCAATCTTAGCAATGGCAGCTATATATCTGATCTGAATGTTCTCGGCGTTTTCAATGGCGGTTATAACAGTTGGCTTTTCGATCAAATCGCCGTTGCCGATGACGGCACACTCTATGCCGGAAATCTGGCTATTTCGGGCACGGGTTATTCCATTGTGACGGCTCCACCCGGCGGCTCGCCAAGATCTTACGCTTACGGTGGTGGCGCTGGCGGCGACCCTGGCAGTGGCTCTGGCGACCGCTGGGGCGATACCATGGCCGTGCGCGGCTCCGGGGTGAACACGGAAATTCTCATCGGCTCCTACAGCGGAACGAATGTAGTGTTATTCACCACAACCGACGGTTCCACTTTCACGCCCAACCTGATCGCCGTGACCAATGTGCCCGCCGGCTTCAGCGGTCAGGGCATCGCGTTTGGCGACGGCGACTCGTTCTACACCAAGAGTCCCGGTTATCTGCTCCGCAAAGTGGCTTTTAGCCGCGCGACGTGGACAGCTGGCGCCTCGCTGGTTTATTCAAGCATGCCATCGGCCTTTGGCGGCATTGGTGTGGATGTCCCGGCCGGCATCCTTGGCGGCGTGAATTTCAGCGACACTCCTAACGACGTGCAGCTGTATTTGTTGAGCGGCAACACCAACCCACCGGCGCTCTTTGAACAGGCGTTTTTCGGTTCGGATAACATCAACTCGCAGGACAATGCCGTGACCACGCTGCGGACAATCCAAGGCGCAGGTTATGGTTTGGGCCTGGCCCTTGACGTGAACAACGGCATCACCGCCTTCAGTTACGGCGTGCCGGCTGCGCCCGGAGTTGTGCTGACCAGTGTGGCCTATGCGCCCGGCAACGTGACCATCACTTGGAACAACACCTTCGTCGGCCATAGCTATCAAGTGCAGTTCAAAAACAACTTGCTCGACGCCACGTGGACTAATCTTGGTTCGCCAGTGCCGACGACCGGAGAGACCGCGTCCTATTCCGACACGACCGCCTCGGGTGCCAGCCGGTTCTATCGCGTCATCACCCAATAGGGTTGGTTTCTGACGCATCCTGCCGTCGGGCCATCCCTGGCGGCGGGAGCTTTTTGAATAAATGAAAAACCTCACGCGCAGAAAATTCCTTGGGCAAACTGCACTCGCCGCGATTGCGGCGGGAACCTTTCAAACGCCGTTCATCCGCACCGCCCGCGCGGGTGAGCCGGGCGCGAATGACAAAATCCGTCTCGGCCTCATCGGCTGCGGCGGGCAGGGGCAGGTGGACCTGAAATGCTTTTTCCTGAATCCGGAAGTGGATTGCGTGGTTGCCTGTGATATTGACGATGCGCAACTAGCCAAAGTCGTCGCCATCTGCCAGGACAAGCGTGGCCAGGCGCCGGACACCGTCAAAGATTTTCGCCGCGTGCTAGATCGCAAGGACGTGGACATCGTGTTGATTGCCACGCCGGATCACTGGCACGCGCTGCCGATGGTCATGGCCGCACAAGCGGGCAAAGATATTTACACGGAAAAGCCGCTCGCCAAGACGATTGATGAAGGTCGCGCGATGCTAACCGCCGCTGGCAAATACAATCGCGTGGTGCAGATGGGTTCGCAGTGGCGTAGCTCCACGCACATCATCGAAGCGACGGAGCTTATCCGCTCCGGCAAGCTCGGCAAGGTCAGCCTCGCACGCGCGTGGGCGTTTCTCGACTGGCAGCCGAACATTGGCCACATTCCCGACGGCCCGGTGCCCGCCGGTGTGGATTACGAATTCTGGCTGGGCCCCGCGCCGGAACGACCATTCAATCAAAATCGGTTCCATTACAATTTTCGCTGGTTTTGGGATTATGCCGGCGGCTTGATGACTGACTGGGGCGTCCATTTGCTGAACATGGCTTCGATGGGCCTCCCACCGGAAAGTCCAAAATCAGTCAGCGCCGCCGGCGGTAAATTTATTTACGACGACGACTCTGAAACGCCTGATTCGCTCGTGACCCTTTATGAATTTCCGAGCTACCAGCTCATCTGGGAACATCGCGCGGGCATCAATAACGGACTGAATGGTCGTTCTTGGGGCATCGAATGGCACGGTACCGAGGGCAACATCATTCTCAATGACACCGGCTGGGAACTCATTACCGAACCGAAGAAAGCGAACATCCCGTCGCAGCGCCACCGTTCTACCGGTCAGGATCCACGCAAGGCGCATGTGCGGAATTTTCTCGACTGCTGTTCCTCACGCCAGCAGCCGGTTCTGAATCTTGAAATCGGCCACCGGATTTCCACGCTAGCACATCTCGGCAACATCGCCTACCGCACCGACCACAAAATTGTTTGGGACAGCGTCGAGGAAAAAGTCGTGGACGACCATATCGCCGACAAGCTCGTCAGCGTCAAATATCGCAAGCCTTGGCATCTGCCCGGAATGCGGCGCGGTTAAAATAATTTCGCTGGCTAGCGAACATTTCTCTGCCAGCATTTTCAAAATGAAAGCCCCCAAAAACATTGCCCGCCGTCAGTTTCTCCAGCTCTCCGCGCTCGGCGTCGCAGGCGCATCGCTTGGCTTCGCCGGTTGCGCCACCAGCAAATCCTGCTGCGCGATGAAAAAGAAAATTCCCGTCGGCGTGCAGCTTTATTCCGTGAAGGAAGATTGCAAAAAGGATTTTCCCGGCACCATCGCTGCAATTGCCAAAATAGGTTATGCGGGCGTGGAGTTTGCCGGCTATTGGAAATATTCTGCCACCGACATCAAAAAAACGCTCGACGACAACGGCATCGTGGCCTGCGGCTCGCACACACCGTCGGAAATGGTTTTGTCGCCGGACAAACTGTCGGCCACGATTGAGTTCAACCAGACCCTCGGCAACAAATTTATCATCGTGCCCGACATGAGCGGTGCGACGCGGGCCATCTGGATTGAGAAGGCGCAAAAATTCAACGAGATCGCCGCGCAGCTCGCACCGCTTGGACTTTCGATTGGCTATCATTCCCACTGGCACGATTTTCATCCGGTCGAAGGCGAACGGCCGTGGGAAATTTTTGGCGAGAACACCAATCCCGAAGTCATCTTGCAGCTCGACACCAGCAATTGCGTGGACGGCGGCGGCGACCCCGTTACGGAACTAAAAAAATTTCCCGGTCGCACCCGCAGCATCCATATCAAACCCAACGGCGGCGGCCCGGAAGCGGTCGTCGGCGAGGACAAAATTGACTGGACGAGCGTGTTTGAAATCTGTGAAACCACCGGTGGCACACAGTGGTATGTCATGGAACATGAGACCAGCTCCCAGCCGCTCGAAACCATGCGCCGCACGTTCGCCGCTTTGCAAAAACTCGGCAAAGTCTAATCATTAGTGCTGGCTGGGGAAAATGTGATGACCCAAAACTCCAGCACCCCCGTCGCGAGCCGCGCGCTCGCGCTCGACGCCTTGCGCGGTCTGGCCATTCTCGCGATGCTGCTGTCCGGCCAGATGCCGTTTGACGCGAACGCGCTGCCGAGCTGGATGTATCACGCACAGGAACCGCCGCCCACGTTTCAGTTCAATGCCAGTCTGCCCGGTATTTCGTGGGTGGACTTGGTGTTTCCCTTTTTTCTGTTTTCGATGGGCGCGGCATTTCCGCTGGCACTGTCGCGGCGCATGGAAAATAAAACTGCGCCATGGAAATTATTTTTGTTCGTCGCCGAACGCGGGTTTTTGCTTGGCTTCTTCGCGTTATTTGTGCAGCTCATCCGGCCTTACACGATGAACAATCATCCAATGACAGCAACGTGGCTCGTTGCGTTGCTCGGATTTTTAATTCTGTTTCCCATCCTCACGCGCTTGCCGGAAGCGTGGCCGCGCGTGGTGAAATTTTCCATTCGTGCCGCCGGCTGGCTTGCGGCAATTTTATTTTGTGCGTTCACCGTTTACCCCGATGGCTCCGGCTTTTCGCTTGTCCGTAGCGACATCATCATCATCGTGCTAACAAACATGGCAGTGTTCGGCTCGCTCGTGTGGATGTTCACGCGCGAAAACCTGACGCTCCGCCTCGGCTTGCTGGGCATTGTTTTTGCCATCCGCCTCTCAAATTTGCCGACGCCGACGGATGGCTGGGTGCATGACCTCTGGCGCGCGTCGCCGCTGCCGTGGATTTATCAGCTCTATTATCTGCAATACCTTTGCATCGTCATTCCCGGAACCATCGCTGGTGATTTGATCTTGCAATGGACGCGCCGTGATGCCGTCCAAAAAATTTCGGGTGCAAAAAAGTGGCCGCTCGCGCACTGCGCTGCAATTCTGCTGACGATGATTGCGCTCGTGCTCGTCACGCTTATCGGCCTGAAGGGACGCTGGCTCATCGAAACGACGTTGCTCGACTTTGCGCTTTGCTTCATCGGCTGGATGCTGCTGCAACATCCGCTGGACGAAACGGAAAAACTGTTTCAAAAACTTTTTAACTGGGCCATTTACTGGCTCGTGCTCGGCCTCGTGTTCGAGCCGTGGGAAGGCGGCATCAAAAAAGATCATCCCACGTTGAGCTATTATTTTGTCACGTCCGGCCTGGCGATTTGCGTTTTCATCGGGTTCTCGATTCTGATTGAAGTGTGGCGGCAAAAGCGATGGCTGGCACTGTTGATTGACAACGGTCAGAACCCGATGATTGCCTACGCGGGCATCAATAATTTCATCACGCCTGTCCTCGCGCTCGTCGGTGCGGACAAATTACTGACGCACTTTGCCACGACGCCGTGGCGCGGTTTCTGGAAAGGTGCGATTGTTACTTTGCTGATGGCGCTGACCGTCAGCTTTCTAACGCGGCGAAAAATTTTCTGGCGGACTTAAAATGAACCATTCCAAAAACCAAATCGGGCGGCGCGATTTTTTCAAAACGGCGGCGCTCGCGGCTCCGTTGATTCTTTCCGCGAGTGCGGCGCTGGCCGCGGATGAAAAAAATCCCGCGCCTGCCGATGCCTCGACCACCCGCGCGAAGGAAATGGCTGCCGACCTCATCATCATCGGCGGCGGACTCGGCGGTTGCGCGGCGGCACTCGCGGCGGCGCGCAATGGTCTGAACGTCATTTTGACGGAAGAAACCGACTGGATTGGCGGACAGATCACGCAACAAGCCGTGCCGCCCGACGAAAACAAGTGGGTTGAAACTTTTGGCGGCACGCGCAGCTACCAGAAATTTCGCACGGGCATCCGCGATTTTTATCGCCGCAATTATCCGCTCACCGAAAAGGCGCGCGCGGATAAATTTTTCAATCCCGGCAACTGCTGGGTTTCGCGCATCGGCTGTGAGCCGCGCGTGGCGCTTGCGGCGCTTTACGAAATGCTTGCGCCGTATCTTGGCAACGGACAACTGCAAATTTTGTTGAATCACAAAGCCGTCGGTGCCGCGACGAACGGTGACCGCGTGGAGGCCGTGCGCGTTTTGAATTTGGATTCAGGCAACGAGGTCGTATTGCGCGCGCCATTTTTTGCCGATGCGACGGAGCAGGGCGATCTGCTGCCACTGACGAAAACGGAATATGCCATTGGTGCTGAGGCAAAATCTGAAACCGGCGAGCCGCATGCAAAAGCGAAGGCTGAGCCGAATAATTTACAAGGCTTCACTTTTTGTTTCGCGATGGATTATCTCGCGGGCGAGGATCACACGATTGACAAGCCGCGTGATTACTCGTTCTGGCACGACTTCACGATGAGCACTTCGGCGCAGAAAAATTACCGCTTCTTGAGCTTCGAGGAAAATGACTCAAAAAAAATCGGCTTCGACCCGGAGGTGCGCAAAGGTTTCTGGACTTACCGCCGCATCGCAGATCGGGAATTGTTCGCGTCGGGATTCTATCGCGGCGATATGTCGGTCGCCAACTGGCCGCAGAATGATTATTCCTTCGGCCTGATTTGCGACGTCAGCGAGGCCGAGGCAAAAAAACATCTCGAACGCGCGAAGCAGTTGAGCCTCTCCTTATTTTACTGGTTACAAACCGAAGCGCCGCGACCGGATGGCGGCGCGGGCTGGAAGGGTTTGCGCCTGCGCCCTGATGTGGTTGGCACAACGGACGGCCTGACGAAATATCCTTACATCCGCGAAGGTCGGCGGATCAAAGCTGAGTTTACCGTGTGCGAACAGAACGTCACCACCGACGCGCGGATGAAAGAAACCGGCCTTGACAGGGAGGCGGTGCGCGCGACGCCGTTTGCGGATTCGGTCGGCATCGGCAGCTACCACATGGATTTACACATTACGACGACCGGCGACCACGCGCGGTTCGGCAGCACACTGCCGTTTCAGATTCCACTGGGCGCGCTGATTCCGCGTCGCGTGGAAAATCTTCTGCCCGCGTGCAAAAACCTCGGCGTGACGCATCTCACGAACGGCTGTTACCGCCTTCACCCAATCGAATGGAACATCGGCGAGGCGGCTGGCGCACTTGCGGCGTTTTGTGTCACGCAAAAAAAATCGCCGCGCGAAGTGAGAAATAAAACGGAACTGCTGGCGGACTTCCAGAAACTGCTGCGTAATGACGGCGTGCGGCTGGAATGGCCGCCGGAAGCCGGTGCGATTTAACGGCCGTGTGTTGCTCACGAAAATTTTTCCTGCTGGTGGCAGTGTTGGGTTTGCCGCTCATTTCGGGGCGGGCAGCAAATGTATTTACGTCCGACGTGTGCGTTTATGGCGGCACTTCCGGCGGTGCGATTGCGGCGGTGGCCGCCGCGCGGCTGGGAAAAAATGTTTCGCTCCTCGTTTTCAACAACCATGTCGGTGGCATGACTTCGAGTGGCTTGGGCGTGACGGATGTGGGTTCGTTTCCGCAGTCCATTGGCGGCCTGGCGGCGGAATTTTATTCGCGGGTCGGCGCGGCTTACGGTTCGACAAATCCCGTTTATTGGTTTGAGCCGCACGTCGCGGAGCAAACGTTTTTGCAGATGCTCAACGGCGCGGGCGTGACGATTTACACGAACCAGCAGCTCGCCTCGGTTACGATGTCCAATCTGGTCATCTCGCAAATCACGATGACCGACGGCACGATTTATCAGGCGAAAGAATTTATTGACGCCACCTACGAGGGCGATTTGATGGCGCAGTCCGGCGTTAGCTACACATGGGGTCGCGAGAGTTCCAGCACTTACGGCGAATCGCTCGCGGGCGTGTTTGTGAACTCGGTGAAATATATTTGCGATCCGTATGTCACTCCTGGAAATTCTGCGAGCGGTTTACTGCCTCTGCTCCAGTCCGGCACGCCCGCCGCCGCCGGATCCGGCGACACGAAAATGCAAACTTACAATTTTCGTTTGTGCCTCACGCAAGTCACCACCAATCAAATTCCCATCACCGCGCCGACGAATTATTCCGAGGCAACTTACGAATTACTGCACCGCTACATCACCGCCTACGTTGCCACCAACGGCTCGATTCCGCTGAACCGCATCATTGACGTGCAGCAGTTGATTCCCAATGGCAAGACGGATATCAACGCCTATGCGGATGTTTCCACTGATTTCATCGGCTATAATTATACTTACCCGACGAACACCTACGCCGGACGTCAAGCGATCTGGCAGGCGCATAAAGATTATATTTCCGGCCTTCTATATTATTTGGTGACGAGCGCGAATGTCCCGCTCAACGTGCGGACAAACATGCAGACTTGGGGCTACGCGAAAGATGAGTTCACCGACAACGGCGGCTGGCCGTGGCAAATTTATGTCCGCGAAGCGCGGCGCATGGTCAGCGATTACGTCATGCTCCAACAAGACGCGCAGGGTTATCGCGCCGCGACCGATTCCATTTCGCTCGCCAGCTACACGCTCGACTGTCATCCCGCCGCGCATCTCGCCGTCGGCGGCGTCGCTGTTTGGGAAGGCAGCATTGGCACGAGCGTGCCGCAACCTTATCCGGTTAGTTATCGCTCAATTGTTCCGAAAGTTGGCGAATGCAAAAATTTATTCTGCACGTTCGCGCTGTCCGCGAGTCATGTTGGTTTTGCGTCCGTGCGGATGGAACCGGTGTTCATGATGACGAGCCATTCCGCCGGCGACGCGGCGGCGTTTGCGATTGACGACAATGTGCCGGTGCAGTCGGTGAATTATCAAAAGCTCTCCGCACAACTGATGGCCGACGGACAAGTTTTATCGTGGAACACCGTGGCCAGCGTCAACACGAACGGAATCATCATGGTCGTAACAAACTCTACAGGCATCACTGTCGGGGGCAGTTGGACGACCGGTGCGAACGCCGGTGGCTGGCCGTTACCGAACGGTCCTTACTGGCACGATGGTAGCAGCGGCAGCGGGAAATTTGTGCGCTTCAATCCGACCATCACTACCAATGGCTACTACGACGTCTATTGCTGGTGGGTTTATGACGCCAATAACCGAGCGACGAACGCGACGTTCATCACCCGCAGCGCCAGCGCCACAAACACTGTGCTCGTCAACCAGCAAATTAATTGCACCAACTGGTTGAAAATTGCTTCCAGCAATTATTTTAACATCGGCACGAGCGGCAGCGTGACGATCACGAATGGTGGCGCAAATGGCTACGTCGTCGCCAATGCGGTGCGCTTCATGCCGCTCGGCAGCATCGCGCCTAACCCGAACGGCGGGACGCCGGTCGTGCAAATCGTCGCGAGCGACGCAGTGGCTGGAGAGTTTGCCACGAACGTCGCGCGCTTCACCATCGTTTGTCCCAATGGCACAAACTCCGCACCGCTGACGGTGAACTATTCCATCGGCGGCACGGCGACGCCTAGTGTGGATTACGCCGCGTTGCCCGGCAGTGTCACGCTCGCGGCAGGAGCCGTCGCCACGAATATTTACGTCACGCCGCTCGGTGGCAACCTGACTACAAACCAAGCCACGGTCACGGCGACATTGACGGTGTCGGCAAATTATTTATTCACGACGCTGACCAACGCGACAGTGAACATTCTCGACCGTCCGATCAACAACTGGCTGCGAGCGAATTTTTCTCCAGCGCAACTGGCGAATCCAGCCGTTAGCGGCGACTCCGCCAGCCCAGCCAACGACGGTTTGCCGAACTTGATGAAATACGCGCTCGGCCTGAATCCCAACGCCATCGCCGCCAATCCGTTTGTTCCGTTTGTCAGCAACGGTGTGTTTAACTTGACCTATGCGTCATCGCTGGCCGCTTCCGATGTAAGCGTCACCCCGCAATGGTCCACCAACTTGTTGAACTGGCTGCCGGGGACAAATTACTATCGGACTGTGAGCGTGGTCTGGCAGTCCACCAATCAAATCATCACCCTGCAACCGTCTGCGTCCGCGCCGTCGGGATTTTTCCGTTTTGGCGTTTCCCGGCGCTGAAGTTTTTTGTGATTTTTCCCAACCTCAAAAAAATATTGTTTGCCGCGTCAGCCGCATTTTTTATTTGTCGCGGCACTGCTATGCCGTTGCCGGTGGACGAAGTGTTGCCGCTCGTCGGCACCGGTGAACATGGTCACACTTATCCCGGCGCGACGGTTCCGTTTGGCTTTGTGCAGTTGAGTCCCGACACGCGCACGGAGGGCTGGGACGCTTGCAGCGGCTATCATTTCGACGACATAAAAATTCTTGGATTCAGCCACACGCACATCTCCGGCACGGGCTGCGCGGACTTGGGTGATTTGCTCATTCTCCCGGTGACGGGCGAAATGACCGGTTCACTTGCCTGCAAAAAGTTTCAATCCACATTTTCACACGAAACTGAAATCGCCCAGCCGGGTTATTATTCTGTGCGGCTGGAAAAATATGACGTGCTGGCCGAACTGACCGCGACCGCCCACGCTGGAATGCACCGCTACACGTTTCCGGCTTCGCACCAAAGCCACCTGCTGATTGATCTGGTGCACGGCCTCGGCAACAAGCCGACCGATGCACAGTTAAAAATTGAATCTGATTCGCGGCTCACCGGTTTTCGCCGCAGCGACGGGTGGGCGAAAGATAAAACCATTTTCTTTGTAATTGAGACGTCGGTTCCTTTCACGGGATTCGGTCTGGAATTGGGCGGAACCAATTTGCCGGCCGACGCAAGCGACGCTGTTGGAAAAAATGTTCGCGGTCGGCTGGATTTTGAAACGGCTTCCGGGCAACAGGTGGTTTTGCGGGTCGGGCTTTCGCCCACGAGTGTGGATGAGGCGCAGAAAAATCTGGCGGCTGAAATTCCGGCGTGGGATTTCGACGCGGTGCGCGCGGCGGCAAGAAATCTGTGGAATAAAAATCTTTCGCGGATTCAAATTGAATCCGCCAACACCGGCTTCGTTCAGACGTTTTATTCCGCGCTGTATCATTCATTCTCCGAACCGGTGCTTTACAATAACGCCGACGGCTCGTATTCCGGCGCGGACAAAAAAATTCACACAGACGAAAATTTTCAATATTACTCTACGTTTTCATTGTGGGACACGTTCCGCGCCGAGCATCCGTTACTCACGCTTATTCAGCCGGAGCGCGTCAATGATTTTGTCCGCACGCTGCTGGCGTTTTCGCAGCAGTCGCCGGAACACGCGCTGCCGATGTGGCCGCTCGCGAGCATCGAGACCGGTTGCATGATCGGTTACCATGCCGTGCCGGTGATTGTGGACGCGTGGCAAAAAGGCTTTCGCGATTATGATGTGGACTTCGCTTATCAGGCCATGCGCGACACGGCGATGAGCGTTCGCAATCATCAGGACGAATATCAAAAACTCGGCTACGTTCCGGCGGTCAGCGGCAAACAATTTTACGCCACCGCGCGCACGCTGGAATTTGCCTTCGATGACTGGTGTCTCGCGCAGATGGCCGCCGCGCTTGGTAAAACCAATGATGCGAATTTGTTTACGCAACGGTCGCAAAATTTTACAAACGTCTTCGACGCGCAGACCGGATTTTTTTGCGGCAAGCTGGCGGACGGAAATTACCGCGAGCCGTTCGATGCCAAGGCCGTTTCGTTCGATGACTTCATCGAGGCGAATGCGTGGCAATATGCTTTTGCCGTGCCGCACGATGTGCCGGGGATGATTAAACTTTACGACGGCAACGAAGCCTTCATTAAAAAACTCGACAGGCTTTTTAGCGAGGATTCGCAAGTGAACAATTACTTGATTGACGTTTCGGGCCTCGTCGGACAATACGCTCACGGCAATGAGCCGTGTCATCACGTCGCGTATCTTTACGACCTCGCCGGTGCGCCGTGGAAGACGCAACAACGCGTCCGCGAAATTATGCTCACGCAATACGACAACTCGCCCGAAGGCATTTGCGGTAATGACGATTGTGGCCAGATGTCCGCATGGTATGTGTGGAGCGCTCTCGGGCTTTATCCGCTGAATCCCGCTGGCGGAGTTTATCAAATCGGCAGCCCGCTCGTGGAAAAGGCGACGATTCATCTGGATCCAAAAATTTATCCCGGCGGAACTTTTACGATTGTGGCGCACCACGCCTCGCGTCAAAATTGTTACATTCAATCCGCCAAACTTAACGGCCGTTTGTTGAACCGTGCGTGGATAACTCACAAGGAGATCGTGCGCGGCGGCACGCTGGAATTTGAGATGGGCATTCAACCAAATAAATCGTGGGGAAAAGAGGACTAAAATGCAAACTGCCGACTCCATTTGCGATGTTTCATCTAAAGCGGGCAGCGGCGAAACCTATCGTGGCCCGTTAGCGATCATGAACGGGCTTTTTTCATGTGGGGTTTCATGACGGCCTTCAACGACATTTTGATTTCCCGTTTTAAGGAGGCTTTCACGCTGAATTATTATGACGCGATGTTTGTTCAACTTGCTTTCTTCGGCGCTTACTTCATCGGGTCACTCGCTTATCTTATTATTTCAGCCACGACGGGCGTCTCATGGGCGCGGTGAAATTGAGCGAGATGAAAAAAGTGAACAAGCAACTCGCCGTGTGGTGCATCATCGGCATAGGACTATTCACCTCCATCGGCTGGCCTAATATTTTTTCACTCGCGTTGGATGACATGGGCGTTTACAAAAGTCAGGTCGCATCGCTGTTGGTGATGGCCATTCTTGGCGGTGCGCTGCTGCCGCCGCTGCAAGGCCACATCGCGGACGTTTGCCGGGCTGCAAACTTCATTTGTCGTGCCGTAGCTGGCTTACGCTCATGTCGGGTTCTACGGCCGGAATGTCCACAAAATTGGGCGCGCGCAGCCGGTTGTCGCTTGATTTTTTCAAATTTGATATGACTCGTCGCGATTTTATCCAAACCGCTTCACTAACCACCGCAGGCTTGATGTTTAATTCCATCGGCCGCGCGGGGGAAACCAATTTTCCCGTGGTGCGGATTCCAGAAGTCAGGCGAAAATTCAAAAGCGCCGCCGTCGAAAATAAAATCCAGCAAATCAAAGCCGCCATCGGCAACCAGGAATTGGCGTGGATGTTTGAAAATTGTTTTCCCAACACGCTGGACACGACGGTGGATTTCAGCGTCATTGACGGTCGTCCAGACACTTATGTGATTACTGGCGATATTGACGCGATGTGGCTGCGGGACAGCTCGGCGCAGGTGTGGCCGTATTTGCCGTTGATGAAGGAAGATCCGGCCTTACAGCAATTGATTGCTGGCGTGATCAATCGCCAGACCCGCTGCATTCTCAAAGATCCTTACGCGAACGCCTTCTACAAGGACGAAAATAAAATCAGCGAATGGAAAAGTGATTTGACCACCATGAAGCCTGGCGTGCATGAGCGTAAGTGGGAGGTGGATTCACTCTGTTACCCGATTCGCCTCGCACATGGCTATTGGAAAAATACGAACGACACGGCACCGTTTGACGCCGGCTGGCGCGATGCGGTTCTGTTGACCTTGAAAACCTTTCGTGAACAGCAGCGTAAAACCGGCCACGGACCGTATCATTTTCAGCGGCGCACGGAAAGTGCCACGAGCACATTGCCGGGAAACGGCTATGGCCAGCCGGCCAAAACGGTGGGGCTGATTTTTTCCATGTTCCGCCCCAGCGATGACGCGACAGTGTTTCCGTTTTTAATTCCTTCAAACTTCTTTGCCGTCGTCAGTTTGCGGCAGGCGGCGGAAATGCTGGAACAAATTCATCGCGACCAAGCCGCCGCCGCCGAATGTCGCTCACTCGCAGACGAAGTGGAGCGCGCGTTGCGCGAATACGCCGTGGTCAATCACCAAAAACATGGCCGGATTTACGCTTACGAAGTGGACGGATTGGGAGATTTTTACTGCATTGATGATGGCAACATTCCCAGCCTGCTTTCCTTGCCTTACCTCGGAGCACTGAAATTGGACGACCGGATTTACCAGCACACGCGGCGGTTTGTGCTCTCGGAAAGCAATCCGTATTTTTCTAAAGGTATAGCCGCCAGCGGCGTGGGCGGACCGCATGTGGGAATTGACATGATCTGGCCACTGGGAATCATCGCCCAAGCCCTGACTAGCAACGACAATGACGAGATTCGCCGCTGCCTGGCTATTTTGCAAACCACTCACGCCGGCACGGGTTTCATGCACGAGGCCTTTAACAAGGACAACCCCCAAAAATTTACGCGCCGCTGGTTTGCGTGGGCCAACACGATTTTTGGTGAATTGATCCTGACTACTTACGAGCGGCGTCCGCAATTATTAGCCTGATTCAGACACGGCAGAGCGTTTGGCATATTTGATATTTTCCGGCACGCTGCCAACTGACGCCAGAGCCGCAAAGGTTGTCGGCCAACCAGCACCGCCACCGTAGCTGAAAAATCATTCGAGTCGGGACGCGGTGCTGAACGGATGGATTTTCCGAAATGTCTTGCCCTGAATCGTTGCTCGCCCAAAATAACCGGCGACGTTGGTGATTTAACGGGCCTATAGCTCAGCGGTTAGAGCAGGCGACTCATAATCGCTTGGTCCCCGGTTCAAATCCGGGTGGGCCCACCATCTTGACACGGAAATTCTAGGCGGTTTAACGCTTCCAACAGTTGCGCATCGGCGGCGGGAAATTCAAACCGGGCAAGCTCGTTTTTCAAAATCCATTTGACCGCCGCGCAATCCAGCGGCTGCGGCTCGCCGGAAATCAACCGGCAGATGAAAAATTTCAGGTGGACAGATTTTTCAGGATAGTCGTGAGAAATCTCCGCGAACAATTCGCCGACGGAAATTTCCACGTCGAGTTCCTCGCGGATTTCGCGGATGAGGCATTGCTCGAAGGTTTCGTCGGTTTCGCGCTTGCCGCCGGGAAATTCCCACAAGCCGCCGAGGTGCGACCGCGCATGGCGCCGGCTAATGAGCAGCTTGCCGTCGCGGAAGATGAGCGCGGCGCTGACTTCGACGACTTTATTAGCGCCCGACACTCTTGTAAATCCAACCGAGCTTTTCCATCGCCGCCGGGTCGAAGAGATTGCGGCCGTCGAACAGAATCGGATGCGTCAGGCCTTTTTTGGCGCGGGCAAGGTCGAGCTGCTTGAACTCGTCCCATTCGGTCGCGACCACGAGCGCATCGCAGCCATCAGCCACGGCGTTCATGTCGTCAACGTAAGTCACATTCGGCAAGAGCGATTTCGCCTTGTCCATCGCCTTCGGATCATGCACGCGCAAGGTCGCACCGTCCTTCAGCAACCGCTGGCACAAATCAATCGCGGGCGAGGAACGCACGTCGTCGGTGTTCTGCTTGAACGCGAGGCCGAGCACACCGATTTTTTTGTCCTTCAAAACCCAGAGCGTGTCCGTGATTTTTTTGACGAAGCGTTCCATCTGGTCGGCATTGATGCGCTGAACTTCCTTGAGCAACTTGAATTCGTAGCCGACCTGCTCGGAAATTTTTATGAACGCGCTCAAGTCCTTGGGAAAGCAACTGCCGCCAAAACCTATGCCGGCGTTGAGAAAACGGCGGCCGATGCGTTCGTCCAAGCCGATGCCGTGCGCCACTTCCTGCACGTTCGCGCCCGCCGCCTCGCAGATGTTGGCAATGGCGTTGATGTAGGAAATTTTCAACGCGAGAAAGGAATTCGCCGCGTGCTTGATGAGTTCCGCCGAGTTGATGTCGGTGACGATGATGGGCGCGTTGAACGGCGCGTAAACTTCCCGCATCGCCGCCGCCGGACGCTGCGAGCCGACGCCGATGACTACGCGGTCAGGCTTCATCAAATCGCCGACGGCAAAACCTTCGCGCAAAAATTCCGGGTTGCTGACGACATCGAATTCTACTTTGGCCGGGCAATAGCGCTTGATCGTCTCGGTGACTTTTTCGCCGGTCTTCACGGGCACCGTGCTCTTGTCCACAACAATTTTGTAGCTTGTCATGGCGGCGGCGATGTCGCGGGCGACACGCTCTATGTAACTCAAGTCCACCGAGCCGTCCGGTTGCGGCGGCGTCGGCACGGCGATAAAAATGATGTCGGATTTCTGAACGCCTTCCGCCGTGCTGGCGGTAAAATTGAGCCGCCCCGCCGCGACATTTTTTTTGACCAGCTCTTCCAAGCCGGGTTCGTAAATGGGAATGCCGCCTGCCTGAAGCATTTTTACTTTGTCCGCGTTGTTGTCCACGCAGATGACGTCGTGGCCGACCTCGGCAAAGCACGTTCCCGAAACCAGTCCGACGTAACCGGTGCCAATGATGGTGAGTTTCATCTTAAGATTTTGTGGTGGGCTGGGTGGCAGCGGTTTTGGTTTGAATTTGCGCTAGGCGTTCGGCGGCTTCCTGGGCGAGCGAGCCAGCCACTTGCGAACGCATCACTTCGTTGTAATAGCTGGTCGCCTCCGTGAGTTTGCCCTGCGCCTCCAGCAACTGCGCGAGCGAAAACTTGGCCGGCAACGCCTCCGCCGAGTCGGCATAGTTTCCAATCACTGCACGATAGGCCGCGGCTGCGTCGTCCAACTTGGACTGCGCGGCGAGGCTGGCCGCCACGCCGAATTGCGCCGAGGCCGCCAAGGAACTGCCGTTGTTCGCGCCGAGAAACTGCTGAAATACCGTCTGCGCATCCGCATACCGCGCCGCGCCAAAGAAGAGCGCCGCCGCTTGCAACTGCGCGCGTTGGCCGGCGATGGTTCCGGGATAATCCGAGGCGATCTTCAAATAGGCATCCGCCACCTGCTGCACTGTAGAGTTCGGCGGCATCGCCAGTTCCAATTGCGTGTAGGCTTGGCCGGCGGCGACAGCCTTCTGCTCTTTTTGCGTGGTGATGAAATACCAGATGAAAAACACCGCAACCGCCGCTACCGTCGCGATGACGAGGCGCTGGCGGTTGGCTTCGAACCACGGCCAAAACTTGATCAGGAAGTCGGCAGACGCGTCTTGGGTTTGCATATCAATAAAGAAGCAGTTTTTCTGCGCCGCCACCGAAAGGCAAGCCGAAACCACCCGCATTTCACGCCTTCCAGATTTTTCCTGAAGCAACTTTGAATCGTCCCATTACATTTCGTGTGTCTAGGATCAGCGGCGACCAGTTGGCAAGCTGCTGGAAATCCACCGCGTCGTGAGCCGTGGAAATTAAAACGGCGTCGAAGGAGGAAATATTTTTTTGGTTCCACTTCACGGATTTCGTCCCCGCCCAATGCGGATGCTCGCGCGTCGGCTTGATGACGGGAACGTGCGGGTCGTGATAAGAAACTTTCGCGCCGCGCGCCTTCAGCAGGTCCATCAAAACATAGCTCGGCGATTCGCGGTCGTCCGCCACATTCGCTTTGTAAGCGAGGCCGAGAACTAAAACTTTTGCGCCGCGTAAAGTTTTTTTCTGCGGCGCCAAAGCCTTACCCAGCCGCGCAATGACTTTCTCCGGCATCGCGCGGTTGATTTCGCCGGCAAGCTCGACGAAGCGCGTTTCCTGCCCGACTTGCCGCGCGCGCCACGCGAGATAAAACGGGTCAATCGGGATGCAATGCCCACCCAAACCCGGCCCCGGATAAAACGGCATAAAGCCGAACGGCTTTGTCTTCGCGGCGGCGATAACCTCCCAAACGTCAATATCCATCGCGGCATAAACACCTTTGAGTTCGTTGACGAGCGCGATGTTCACGCCGCGAAAAACATTTTCGAGGAGCTTCGCGGCTTCGGCGGTGCGGCAGTTGGCGACAGGAACCAAAGTGCGAATCGCGCGCGAATAAATTTTTTCTGCCGCCGCCAGACACGCGGGCGTGTAGCCGCCGATCACTTTTGGAATTTCAGCAACTTTACTGTGCGGATTGCCCGGGTCTTCGCGCTCCGGCGAAAACGCGAGATGAAAATCTTTTCCGGCGCGCAGACCGGAACCGCGTTCTAAAACCGCGCGCAATTCATTCTCCGTCGTGCCGGGATAGGTCGTGGATTCCAGCACGACGAGCTGTCCGCGCTGCAAATACGGCGCGACACTTTTGCCGGTATTCAGCACGAAGGACAGATCCGGCGTGCGATTTTTTTTCAGTGGTGTTGGAACGCAAATCAAAATGGCCGCAACATTTTTAATTGTGGCGAAGTCGGTGGACGCAGAAAACTTTTCGGCGCGAACGAGCTTTTTAATTTCACCAGCCGAAATGTGTTGGATGTAGCTGCGGCCGGCATTGAGCGCGGAAACTTTTTTGGCGTCGATGTCGAGGCCAAGCACGCGCACGCCGCTGCGCGCGAATTGCAGGCACAGCGGCAGCCCGACGTAACCAAGTCCGATGATGGCGATGTTCATGCTGACGCCGCCAGCTTGCCGCAGTTATGCGGACGGAAAAAGAAGTTTCTGATTTGCCTTTCGCCAAAACGTGACGCAGTTTCAACGCCAATGAAATGCGCCGCGCACAGTTCCGAAGCCATCGCCGTCTGCACCTACTGCGGACGTGCCGTGTGCGCCGACTGCGCCCGCCCAAACTCAACGCAACGCATGGTCTGCTCGGAAAATTGCGCCGCCGCACTCACGCACAATGACCAAGCGCTGGAACAAATTTTGCAGAAAAGTTTTCAAAGCGCGCGGGCGAGTGCGTTCTATTCCTATCTTTGCGGCGGACTTTCTGCGGCGGGAGCGCTTGGTGCACATTATTATTTGCCCGTGCCTTTTTTAGTCTGGTTCACCGCTGGTTGCAGCATCGTCTTCATTGCATCGGGCATCTGGTATGGCCGGATTGCGAAAAAGCAAATCGTCGAATGACCTGATTTCTCACCCGCGTTGCCGCGTCGCTTCGTAAAGAAAAATTCCCGTCGCCACCGCCACGTTCAGCGAATTCATGTGCGACGGCATCGGGATTTCCACCGCCTCGTCGCACGCCGCCAGCACGTTCGCCGTGAGTCCCGGCCCTTCCGCGCCGAACACCAGACAGCAATCACCGCTCAAATCAGTCGCGGAAAGTTTCGTCGCGCCCGCACGCGGATGCGCCGCGAGACAGCGCACACCGCGCGCCCGCAATAAATTCAGCGTCTCGACCAAATTATCTACTCGCACAACCGGATGCTCAAAAATTGTGCCCATCGAGCCGGCGACGGCGCGGCGTTGAAACGGACTGCCGCACGTTTCGCCGATGATCAGAAAACTTGCCCCAAGCGCGGCGCAACTGCGGATAACCGCGCCGAGATTTTCCGCGCTGGCAATTCCTTCCACGGCGGCGAGCAGCAGTGGACGCGGCGAATTTTCCAGCAATGTTGCCAAGTCCAGTAGCGGCGGAATTTTCGCCACGGCCAGCGCACCCTGATGCATCTTGTAACCGGTGATGGTCTCCAGCAATTTTTGTTCGGCGACGTAAACCGGCAGTTCCGCTTCCGTCCGCGCGCGTAATTGCGGCTCCAATTTTTCCAGCCACTCCGGCGTCAGCAGCGCAGAGACGACGGCGAACTTACTCGCAAGTAAACGCTTTACCGTTTTGAGATTCGCGGCCACCAGCACGCCGGCGCGCTCGTGTTCCTCGACACGTTTGAGCGTGAGATACAGCGCCAATTCCGGCGCATCGAGAGCTTGAACCGTTTGAATTTTCAGAATCGCCACGCGGGAATTAAACCGCGCTACAACGACAATTAAAAGCGCGGAGAAAAATTTATTTTACAAAGTTGGTTTGCCCAATCTGTGTTTCATCTTTGAAAACCTGAGACCAAAAATCATTTCCGCTTTGTCGCGCGCGACTTTAATTGCTAAATTGAACGTGATGTCGGACATCGTCCTCACCACGCTCAACGCGAAGTTCATCCACGCCGCGTTCGGGCTGCGCTATCTCTTCGCCAACCTCGGCGACTTGCAACCGCGCGCCGTCATCGCGGAGTTCGACATCAATTTGCGACTGCTTGACATCGCCGAGGCGCTGCTCGCGCGCGAACCCAAAATCATCGGCCTAGGTGTTTACATTTGGAACGTGGCGGAAACCGCCGAAGTCATCACCGCGATAAAAAAGCTGCGGCCGGAAATAAAAATCATTCTCGGCGGCCCGGAAGTCAGTTACGAAACCGAGGGCCAAAAAATTGTGGAACTCGCCGACCACGTCATCACCGGCGAAGCAGATTTGAAATTTGCCGAGGTGTGCCAGCAGCTTCTTCGCGGTGAATCATTGCCGAATAAAACCATTCTCGCCGAGCTGCCGGAATTTTCGCGCATCGCCCTGCCCTACGATTTTTACACGGAAGCCGATCTCGCGCATCGCATCGTATATGTGGAGGCGTCGCGCGGCTGTCCATTCACCTGCGAGTTCTGTTTGTCGTCGCTCGACATTCCGGTGCGCCAAGTTCCGCTGGATAAATTTCTCGCGGCCATGCAAAAACTTTTGGATCGCGGCCTCAAACAATTCAAGTTTGTGGATCGCACGTTTAACCTGAACATTCTCACGAGCAAGGCGCTGCTGGAATTTTTCCTCGCGCGTTATCAGCCGGGAATGTTTTTTCACTTCGAGATGATTCCGGACCGCCTGCCCGCCGAACTGCGCGAAGTCATCGCCAAATTTCCGCCCGGCTCGTTGCAATTTGAAGTCGGCATCCAAACATTTAATCCTGAAGTGGGTTCGCTCATCAGCCGCCGGCAAAATTACGAACGCATGGCGGATAATTTTAATTATTTGCGAAACGAAACCAGCGTCCACATCCACGCGGATTTGATCATCGGCTTGCCCGGCGAAACGCTGGAAAGTTTTGCTGCCGGTTTTGACCGACTCATCGCGCTTGGCCCACAGGAAATTCAAGTCGGCATTTTAAAACGGCTGCGCGGCACGCCAATCATCCGTCACGACGCGGAATGGCAGATGATTTACAACGCGCATCCGCCCTACGAAATACTGCAGAACAAGCTGCTTGATTTCGCCACGATGCAACGGTTGCGCCGCTTTGCGCGCTACTGGGATTTGGTTGGCAACAGCGGCAACTTCATCGCCGTCACACCTCTGATTTGGAGCAACAATGCGTCGCCTTTTAATAATTTTCTCCGCTTCAGCGACTGGCTGTTCGCAAAAATTCATCGCACGGACAGCATTGCGCTCGCGCGCTTGATGGAACTGCTGTTTGAATTTCTCACGCGCGAACTTGAACTCGACCCCAAGCTGGTTGCCGAAACTTTCTGGCAGGATTGTCAGCGCACCGGTCGCCGCGACGCACCGAATTTTCTGAAAGAATTTCTCCCGCAGGAAAATTGGTCGGTAATCCGTGAACGCGACCGTTCGCTGCCCAAACGCCAGTCGCGCCACATCACTGCGTAAAAGTTCGCCTTCCACTTGCAGAAATTTTATCCTGTCCGTTTTGATGAACTGGGTGGTCGCCATATTGTTGTCCGCATTTTTTCTCGGCATTTACGATCTCTGCACTAAACACGCGGTGCGGGCAAATGCCGTCACGCCCGTTTTATTTTTCAGCACCCTCACGGGCGCGAGCGTCTGGATAATTTTATTGCTCGTGCAAATTTTTTACCCCGGAATTTTGCCGCACTCGCTCGTCACAGATTCGCTCACGCTCAAGCAACACCTGCAACTGCTGCTTAAATCCGGCATCGTCGCCGCGTCGTGGATCGGCACTTATTACGCGCTGAAACATCTGCCGCTCTCGCTCGGCGCGCCCATCCGCGCGATGAGTCCGCTGCTGACTTTGTTCGGCGCGATTTTAATTTTAGGTGAGCGCCCGTCGTGGTTGGAAACCGTCGGCACCCTGACCACGCTCGGTTCGTTTGTCGGGCTGTCCATCGCCGGTGCACAAGAAGGCGTGCATTTTCACCGCAACAAATGGGTTGGCTTCCTGCTCATCGGGACATTGTTTGGCGCGGTCAGTTCGCTTTACGATAAATATCTTTTCACGACGCTAAATTTTTCCGTGCCGACGGTGCAATGCTGGTTCCAAATTTATCTCCTCGTTTTTTTTGCACCGTTCGCGCTCGGCTGGAAATTGCGCCTGTGGAAACGAAATGAATTCCGCTGGCGCTGGAGCGTGCCATTCATCGCGTTGTCGTTGCTCGTGGCGGACTATCTTTATTTCAGCGCGCTGCGGCATCCGGATGCGCTCGTCGCCATCGTGATGAGTTTGCGCCGCGCGAGCACGCTCGTGGCTTTTGCCGGTGGACTTTATTTCTTCCACGAAGTCAACGGCTGGAAAAAACTTCCTGCGGTCATCGGCATTCTCGTCGGCATTGTGCTGACGCTGCTCGGCTGAAATTAAATCACGCGCTCGTTGCCGCCATCCACGGGCACTTGTGCGCCGGTGGTCTTGCCGAACAACGCGCCGCACATTTCCGCCGCCAGTTCCGCGACGTCGCGACTGCTAACCTCCACCTTGAGAATGTTGTTCGTTTTGTATTCTTCAACAGAAAGTCCGTAAGCCTTGGCGCGCGAGCGCAATACTTCTTCCGTCCACAACCCCGTGTCAAATACCGCGTTCGGATGGATGGAATTGATACGGATGCGATCCTTGCCCCACTCAAGTGCGGCAACGCGCGCGAGCTGATTCATCGCCGCTTTGGAAGTCGAATACGCTGCCGCGCCCGGTCCCGGCGCAGGCACGTTTTTCGAGCCGATCACGACCACGCGACCGCCGCGCGGTGCGCATTTCAGCAACGGATGCGCCGCCTGCAACAGCGCAAAGTTGGCGTCGAGGTTGAGACCCATTACACGTCGCCAAGTTTCCATGCTAAGATTTTCCGTCGGAGAACTTTTCGGAAAAATGCCCGCGTTCAAAATCAACAAATCCAGGCCTCCAAAACGCAAAACCGTTTTTTCCAATGCGTCATGCAAATTTGCCGCATTGGTGACGTCACAAACCAGGCCGAGAAAATCCGCACGCGAATACAGCGTGGTTACGGCAGGATTCACGTCGAGACCTACAACGCACGCGCCACGCTTAAGCAATGAATCCACGCAGGCTTTGCCGATGCCGGACGCCGCGCCCGTGACGAGTGCGATTTCACCTTGAAACGCGGGCGCACTGGAATTTTTCCGCAGCTTCATCTGCTCCAACTCCCAGTATTCCACGTCAAAAATATCCTGCGCAGGCAACGCCTGCCAGCCGCCGAGATTTTCGGCACGCGCAATGATGTCCATCGTGTGTTCGTAAATGTCGCTGACGATGGCGGCGTCTTTTGCCGTGCGGCCAACGGAAATCCGTCCGAGTTCGCCACCCAAAATCACGCGCGGCGCGGCATCGAGCATGGTCAATTTTTGCTTGGCGTGCGGTGAAATCTTTTTGAAATACGCGGCGTAGTCGGCAGCGAATTTTTTAACGTCGCGACCAACCAGCGGCACACGTTTGGTGCGGATGACGTGGTCGGGCGTGGCCGGGCCGGATTGGGAAATTTTTTGCAGATCCTTCCGGTTTGCAAACGACAGGCTGCGTTCATCGCGCTGCGTCAATAAAATAACCGGCACTCCAGCGACCGCGCTGACATCGCGGCGCAATTGCGCGAGTTCGGGCGCAAATGACTTTTTTTGCGCCGGCGGAAATTGAATGGTAATCTGCCAGGCCTTCTGTTCGCGCAAATAATTTTCCGCAAGTCGCACGAGGTCAATCATACGCTCATAAGATTCCCGCGCCGTGCGACCAAACGAAAAAACGCCGTGATGTTCCAGCACCATGCCGACGGTGCGGCCGGGGCGATGCGCCTTTGGGAAAATTTTCGCGCAAAGCCGCGCCAGATCAAAACCCGGCATCACATATGGAATATAAACCACGCTATCTCCGTAAATTTTACGCAGGCGCGCGAGGCCGTTCTTGGTGTTCGTGATGGAGATGAACGCATCGGCGTGCGTGTGATCGACAAATTTGTAAGGCAGCAGCGCGTGCAAAATGGTTTCGACGGACGGCGCGGGCGCGGCAGCGGATTTCATGTGCGTGAGCAATTCGTTGCTCATCTGCGCGTCGCTCATGGTTTTCAGCCGGGCCAGCTTGAGCAGATGCGGCATCTGGACGGGCGCAAAGCCGCCGGCCTCGATGGTTTCCAAATCCCAGCCGCTGCCTTTGACGTAAAGCAGTTCCTCGGTTTCGCCCAAAATATTTTTCTCGCGAATTTTTACCGAGGTGTTGCCGCCACCGTGCAACACGAGCGATTTGTCACGCCCCAGCAAACGCGAAGTGTAAACGCGCAAAGCCAGATCGCCCTTGAATTGGCTGGCTTCGGCATCGTTCCACAAACTTTGAATCGGCGACTGGTTCATAAATTTTTTAGCGGCGGCAAAATGTGCGGCGACTGAAATCACTCCGCCGGTTCATCCGTGCGGAACGGCTCGGCGGGCAGACCGGCGGCGTTGAATAAATTAGGTTGTGCGAGTTGATTCCACGCGAAGCGCACGGCCACCGGTTTGTCCACGCCGACGGCGAAAACCTCCACGGTTTTCTGGCCAACAATCTTCGCCTCGGCCGGAATAAATTTGCCGTCCGCACCGGCGATTTCAAACCACGTCAACGGTTCGCCATCCTTGCTGACGAGACCGCCGTGCGCGTGCTCAAATTCCAGCACGGCTTTGCCGCCGACAATTTTCATCCCGTCAAACGCCGGGCTTTCGCTCGGCACTTCCCGCTCGTAGGTTTTGTCCAACGCCAGCAGCGCGAGCCGGTGGCCGATGCTCGCCTTGTCGCGCGGATGGATGTCGCTCAAGTCATCCACGAGGTCGGTGGTCACGACCATGCCGGTATTTTTGATGTGGCGCGAGGCGCGGGCTTGCTGCACCCAAAAGCGCGGCAGCGGGTCGTTGTCGGCGACGTAATTCGTCAGGTTCTTGATGTATTTGAACGGCGCGATTTGCACGAAGTAAAACGGAAACGCGCCTTCGTTCCACACCTTGCGCCAGCCGTTGACGAGGGCGGACATTTTTAAATCATAATTTGTGTCGCCGCGATTGGATTCGCCCTGATACCACAGCGCGCCACGCAGTGCGAAGCCGGTGATAGGAGCAATCATGGCGTTGTAAAGCACGGTCGGCGCGGTGTTGGGAATTTTGTTCGTGCCGAAATCAGGCGTGGTGGTTTTTGCGAGCGACGGGACGGATTGAAAACCCACCGGCGGGGTCCACGGCTCGATGCGCGTGCCGCCCCATGATGAATGAATCAAGCCGACCGGCACGTTCAGGTTCGTGTGGATTTCATGGCCAAAGAAATATAAAGCAGCGGAAAAATGAATTGAGTCGAGCGCGTTGGAACTACATTGCTGCCAGCCATGAAATTTTTGCAAATCCGCGCGCGGCGCAGCGGCGAGCATCTTGTCCACTTGAAAAATGCGGATGTTCGGATAATTCGCAGCGGCGAGTTCGGCCTCGGCGTTAAACGTCGGCTTCTGTCCCGGCTGGTTGCCGATGGGTTTTTCCATGTTCGACTGGCCGGAGCCAAGCCAGACCTCGCCGACGAGAATATTCGTAAAAGTTTTGGTCTCGCCTGATTCGACGATCAAAGTTTGCGGCGTGAACGACGCCTTGAGTTTACCGAGCTTCAACAGCCATTTGCCATTGGCGTCAGCGTGCGTGGTTTTGGTCTGGCCGGAAAATTTTACAGTCACTTCCGCGCCCGGTTTGGCCCAGCCCCAGACGGGCACGCGCATCTCCTGCTGCAAAACCATGTTGTCGCCGAAGATGGCCGGGAGATTGAGTTCGGCGCGGGCAGAAAATTGGAGCGACAAAATTGCGCCGAGCAACAGGGCAGGAAAACAGGTTGATTTCATGGGCGCATTTTACGCGTTCTGCGCGCCGGTGGCAAAACTGTTTTGCCAGCGCCGTTCATTTTGCTACGCTGCGGCCATGCGTATTTTCAACTGGATTGGCGGTTTGCTGCTGGCGTGGTCGGCGGCGGGCGCGGAAATCCATTTCAACTTTGGCGATTATCCAGAAGGTGTGGTGCCGACGAATTTTCAAGCGGTGTTGGCTGGCGGCGGCCAGCCGGGCGACTGGAAAATTCTCTCGACCGAAGTGCCGCCGCTGCTCGCGCCGCTCACCGACAAGGCGCTTGATGTGACCCGCCGTAACGTGCTCGCGCAGACGGACGCCGACCCGACTGACGAACGGTTTCCGATGCTGATTTTCACCGGTGAGAAGTTTCGCAATTTCAAGTTCACCACCCGTTTCAAAATTGTCAGCGGCGTCACCGAGCAGATGGCGGGACTGGTTTTCCGCTATCAAAATGCCTCAAACTACTACGTCGTCCGCGCGAGCGCGCTCGGCAACAACGTCCGCTTTTACAAGGTCGTGAACGGCGTGCGCTCCGACCCCATCGGGTCGGATCTGCCAGTGACCGCTGGCATCTGGTATTCGCTCGGCGTGGAATGCGAGGGCAACCAGATTAATATCTCATTCGACGGCAAGCCCGCGATGCCCGCACTCGGCGACAATTCATTTCCCGACGGCCTGATTGGTTTCCGCACGAAGTCTGATGCGGTGTGCTATTTCACCGACGCCATGGCGGATTACACGCCCATCGTGCCGAATGCGCAGGTCATCGTGAACAACATCCTGATTGCCCGCCCGCGCATTCTTGACCTGCAAATATACATCGCGCAGACCAACGGAACCACTAGTGCCATCGGCAGCAAAGACAGCACTAAAATCGGTCAGCTCGGAACGGACGCCGAGGCCAACGCCATCAAGGATGGCACGGTTTCCTATCTGCGCGACAAAGGCATCGACACGATCATCCTGCCATTGC
This sequence comes from uncultured Verrucomicrobia subdivision 3 bacterium, assembly GCA_903878805.1. Lineage (GTDB taxonomy): Bacteria > Verrucomicrobiota > Verrucomicrobiia > Limisphaerales > UBA11358 > UBA11358. The sequence continues at coordinate 35,562 of CAIRJF010000024.1, read as the reverse complement.
ACGACCGCAACGGCGATTTCGTCGGCGCGGTGCGCGTGCTGCTGAAATCATTTTTTGGCGAGACCCAGGAGAACGCCCTCAACCGCGCCCGCATGATCGTCGGTGACATCCAGAAACAAGTGATGTCCGACCAAGATTTGTTGTAGCCGCAAATTGGGTCAGCCGGCGCGCACTTCGGCGCTTAAAATTTCGCCGTCCGCGCATTCCGCCACAACTTCAAACGGACGGCAGCAGACTTCGCAATCCGTCGTGAAACATTGTGACGCGATGCTCGTATCAATCGCCACGCCAAAAGTCTGGCCGCAAAACGGACATTGGATGTCGGCTAATTCTTCCATGCGGGAAATCTAACTGCGCGCGGCCAAAGCGCAATGCTCCCGCAAATCTCTTTTTCCAGTTTGCCACTTCTGCCGATTTAAGAGATAATGTGTGTTCGCTTTTGCGGACAATTATGAAACCCCAAGTCGAAATCTACGACACGACCCTGCGCGATGGCAGTCAGGGCGAAGGCATCAATTTCTCGGTCGCAGACAAACTGCGCATCGCCGAGAAACTCGATTCTTTTGGCGTTCATTACATTGAAGGCGGCTGGCCGGGCAGCAATCCCAAGGACATCGAATTTTTCGCGCAGGCGAAGAAAAAGAAATTCAAGAATGCCAAGCTCGCCGCGTTTGGTTCAACGCGTAAAAAAGGCGTGTCCGTTGAATCGGACGATCAAGTGCGTTTGCTCATTGAAGCAGAAACACCCGTCGTCACGATCTACGGCAAGACGAGCATGTTGCACGTGAAGGAAGTTCTGCGCTGCACGCCCGAGGAAAATCTCGCGATGATCGGCGATACCGTGAAATTTCTCAAAGACCACGGCAAGTTCGTCATCTACGACGCCGAGCATGGCTTTGATGGCTACAAGCTCGATCCCGAATACGCGCTGGACACCTGGCGCGCGGCAGAAAAGGCCGGTGCGGATTTTGTCGTGCTGTGCGATACGAACGGCGGTTGTCTGCCGAGCGAAATCGCGGCCATCACCAAAGTCGCGGCGGCCAAACTGAATTGTAAGATCGGCATCCACACGCATGACGACATCGGCCTCGGCGTCGCGAATGCGTTGGCGTCATTGGACGCGGGCGCGGTGCATGTGCAAGGCACGATCAATGGCTACGGCGAACGCACGGGCAATTGCAATTTGACCAGCGTCATCCCCTGCGTCGCTCTGAAGCTGAAGAAAACTTCCGTGCCCGCGAAGTCGCTCGCGAAGTTGAAGGAACTTTCCATGTTCGTGGACGAAGTGGCGAACTTGCGTCACAACCCGCGCTTGCCTTGGGTTGGTTCATCCGCATTCGCCCATAAAGGCGGCGCGCACGTCAACGCCGTGCAAAAGCTCGCGTCCAGCTACGAGCACGTGGACCCGTCGCTCGTCGGCAACGAGCGGAACATTCTCATCAGCGATCTCGCCGGTCGCAGCAACATCGTCATCAAGGCGCAGGAACTGGGTTTCAAGATCACGAACGACACGCCGGAGTTGAAGCCGATTCTCAATCGTGTCAAGGAACTGGAAAACAAAGGCTACGAATACGAAGCCGCCGAAGGTTCGATGGCGCTGCTCATCAGCAAGGCGCTGAAGAAACGCGAATTGCCGTTCACGGTGGATACCTATCACGTTTCCATGCGTCGCGACGATAAAGGTTCAGTGTGCGAGGCCACCGTGAAAGTTCGCGTCGGCAAAAAACGCGCCCAGACCGTGGCGGAAGGCGACGGACCGGTGAACGCGCTCGACGCCGCGCTACGTCTGGCGCTCGCGAAGTTTTTCCCACAGCTGAAAAAAATCACGCTCACGGATTACAAAGTGCGCATCCTCGACGGCGTGGCCGGCACGGCGGCGAAGACGCGTGTGCTCATCGAATCCACCGACGGCAAACGCGAGTGGGGCACCGTCGGCGTAAGCGAAAACATCATCGAAGCCAGCCTAGAGGCGCTGGTGGACTCGATGGAGTTCGCGCTGTTGAAGAAATAATTTTTGCCACCGAGACACCGAGCGCACAGAGATAAGAATTTTAGATTTCCACTCTGTGTTCTCTGTGCCTCTGTGGCTATTTAAACCATGACCGAAATTTCAAAAGCCTACGAACCGCAGTCCGTCGAGGACAAATGGTATGACTTCTGGCTGAAGCAAGGTTGCTTCACCGCCGATCCGAAGTCCGCCAAGCCCGCGTATTCCATCGTCATCCCGCCGCCGAACGTCACCGGGATGCTCCACATGGGGCACGTCCTCAACAACACCATCCAGGACATCCTCAGTCGCAAGGCGCGCATGGATGGCAAGGAAGTGCTCTGGCTGCCGGGCACCGACCACGCCGGCATCGCCACGCAGGTGATGGTGGAAAAGCAGCTCAAGAAGGAGGAGAAAAAATCCCGGCACGATCTCGGTCGCGAGGAGTTTTTGAAACGCGTCTGGGCATGGAAGGAAAAGCACGGCGACATCATCATCAACCAGCTCAAGAAGCTCGGTTGCTCGTGCGATTGGACGCGCGAACGCTTCACGATGGACCCGGAGTATTCGCGCTGCGTGCAAAAAGTGTTCGTGGAGCTTTATAAGAAGGGCCTTATCTATCGCGGCAAGCGCATGGTGAACTGGTGTCCCGCCACGCAGACGGCGCTCTCCGACGAGGAAGTGGAAATGAAACCGCAGAAAGGTTTCATGTATCATTTCAAGGTGCAGGTCGCGGAAGCGCCGGACACCTGGCTCACCATCGCCACGACGCGCCCGGAGACGATTCCCGGCGACACCGCCGTGGCCGTGAATCCAAAAGACCCGCGTTACGCGCATCTCATCGGCAAGCACATCGTGCGTCCGCTCCCCGCCGAATTGCCGCAGGACAAAAAGCTCATCCCGATCATCGGCGACGAGCATGTGGATTTTGAATTCGGGACCGGCGTGCTCAAGGTCACGCCCGCGCACGACAAGGCGGACTTCGACATCGGCACTCGCCACAAGCTGCCGCTCATCGAAGTCATCAATGCCGACGGCACGATGAACACCCTGGCGGGTGGGCCACTGGCTAGATTGGATCGCTTCAAGGCCCGCAAAGTTGCGGTGGAAATTCTCACGGAACAGGGCGTGATGATTGAAGCCAAGCCCTACGAGAACAATGTCGGTTTCAGCCAGCGCGCGGACGTGCCGATTGAACCGCGTTTGAGCGAGCAATGGTTTTTGAAATATCCCGCCGTGCCGGAATCCAAAGCCTGCGTGGCCGAAGGCCGGATGAAATTTCATCCCGACCGCTGGGCGAAAGTTTACGACCACTGGCTGACGAACATTCAGGACTGGTGCATCAGCCGCCAGCTTTGGTGGGGCCATCGGATTCCGGTTTGGTATAACACCGAAATTCGCGCCAAGCTGACCAAACAGATTCCCGTTGTCGAACTTTCCGGCCATGAACTGCCTGGCTCCAATATAAAACAATTGCGTGACGCGGCCTGGCAATTTGCCGATCAACACGCGCTGCTCAACCACTCCTTTCCAAATGCGGAAACCGGCTGGAATCTGGTCGTTCGCACCGCCAGTTTGGAACACGCTTTCACGCACCAAGGTGTGGCCAACATCAAAGCCGTCGTGGTGCTGCCGGAACTGATTCGCACCGCCAGCAAAGTCGCTTCATTGCATCATTTGCCGCCGAGCGAACATTTTAAGGCGGTTCATCTTTTTGTCGCGGCGGCGCGGATTGCCGGTGAACTGTATCAAGTAAAGATTACGGTAAAGGAACATTTGGACGGGCAGAAGCTTTATGACCACCAGCTTTTCAAAATAAATACGCCCGACGGTAAATCTCCGACGCCAGCCGCTCTTGCGAGCAAGCCGACCCGGCCTACATCGGGCGTTGATGTATGTATAGCTGATTTGTTCACGAACGTCAACACGGACACAACCTTCACCCGTTGCCAGATCGAAGAACCCGGACCGGATTGGACGCAAGACCCCGACGTGCTTGACACCTGGTTCAGCTCGTGGCTGTGGCCGTTCGCCACGATGGGCTGGCCGGAGCAGACCGAGACATTGAAGAAATTTTATCCGACCACCGACCTCGTCACCGGGCCGGACATCATTTTCTTCTGGGTCGCGCGCATGATCATGGCCGGCTACGAGTTCATGGGCGAGAAGCAGTTCGCGCTGCCCGATGCGATGCCGTTCCAGAATGTTTATTTCACCGGCATCATCCGCGACAAGCAGGGCCGCAAGATGTCCAAGACGCTCGGCAATTCGCCCGACCCGCTCGTGCTCATCGCCCAATACGGCGCCGACGCCCTCCGCTTCGGCACCATGCGCAGCGCGCCGCTCGGCCAGGATGTGCTCTTCGACGAGAAGGACGTGGAACTCGGCCGCAATTTCTGCAACAAGCTTTGGAACGCCTGTCGTTTTCGCCAGATGCAGGGCGGCGAGGTGCAGGGCGAGATCGAACGCACGTTGCTCACGCCGGATGACAAATGGATTCTGCTCAAGCTCGACGCCGCGATCCGCGAAGTCACGATTGCGCTGAACGAATACAAATTCAGCGAAGCCACCGCCGCGCTCTACAAATTTTTCTGGAGCGAATATTGCGATTGGTATGTCGAGGCGAGCAAAGCGTCACTGCCGCGCCCGCCCGCCGAGGCTGCGCCCGGTGAAGCGCCGGTTGCCGCCGTTGCTCTCAGCCCGGAGGTTGAAGCGCGCAAAGCCAACACGATTGCCGTGATTGATTTTGTGCTCTCGCACACGATCCGTTTGTTCCATCCGTTCGTGCCGTTCATCACAGAAGAACTCTGGAACGGGATGGGCTACGCGACCGACATGCCGGACAATCAAGGCGGCAAGACCATCATGAATGCCCCGTGGCCGCTGCCGTTTGACGACGATTTCAAAGGCCATTACGGGCTCGACGATTGCTACGTGGAGATGACGGACACGAAATACGAACTCGTCCGCAACGGCCGCGACTTGCGCCGCGCCGGCAACATCCAAGCGGCGAAGAAGGTAAAATACGTCTTCAAGCCCGCGCAACATCTCACGCCGCACGACGCGGAAGTCATCAAGCTCCTGCTCAACGCCGAATCGCTTGGAGTGAACGACGCCTATCAGTCGCCGAAAGGCACGCCGGTCGTCGCCTCGCCACTGGGTGAATTGTTCCTGCCGCTCGAAGGTTTAATCGATGTCGCCGCCGAAAAAATCCGCCTCACAAAGGAGATTGAGAAGATCCAATCCGAAATCGTGAAGGTGGAACAGAAGCTGGCGAACCCAAATTTCACCACAAAAGTTCCGCCCACTGTTTTGGCGGAACATGAGCAGCGCTTGGTGGAATGGAAAGCCAAACTCGCGCACGCGGAGGCCGCGCGCGGCGCGCTGGGCTGATTTCCGATTGGAAGAATTCCACGAGCTGAATTAAAAGTAGGACTTTGTGGAACGCGTTCCTCCGATCGGTTTCCTGAATTCCTGCTTTCCTAATTGGATTTGCCGGCTAGTTTTTGTCCGCATGGAGCACGGACTTGTCACCGACATCGCCATCTGCATCATCGCCGCGTGGGTCGTGGCGGTGGCGTCGCAAGTCGCGAAACAGCCGCTGTTGCTCGCCTATCTCGTCGCCGGTTTCGCCGTCGGCCCGCATGGTTTCAAGTGGGTGACCAATCCCGACTCGATTCAAACCATCTCGGAAATCGGCCTCTCGCTGCTGCTTTTCATGATCGGGCTGGAGATTGACCTGAAAAAAATGTTGAGCGCGGGACGCACCATCACGCTCACGGCGGGCGTGCAAATCCTCGGCTGCCTGCTGCTCGGCTGGTTGATCTTCGGGCTGGTTGGTCCCGCAAAAAATCATCTGGAAGCGCTTTATCTCGCGGTCGCCGCCGCAATGAGCAGCACGGTCATCATCGTCAAAATTCTTTACGACAAACGTGAACTGGAAACGCTTGCCGGCCGCGTCACGCTTGGGGTTTTGGTGTTGCAGGACGTGGCGACGATTTTATTTCTCGCCGTCCAGCCGAACCTGAAGCATCCCGCCGCCGGCGTGATGTTTCAGGCCGTGGGCAATGTGATTCTGCTCGTGGCCGTCGCGTTTCTCACCAGCCGCTTTGTGCTGCCGAAAGTCTTCAAGTTCATCGCGCGGTTGCCGGAACTCGTCCTCGTCGGCGCGCTCGCGTGGTGCTTTGCGATGGCCGGCTTTGCCGACTGGCTGAAACTTTCCACGGCGATGGGCGCGCTCATCGCGGGTGTGATGCTTTCGACTTTTCCTTACACGTTGGATGTCGCCGCGAAAGTCACGAGCCTGCGCGATTTTTTTGTGACGCTATTTTTCGTCGGCCTCGGGATGCTGATTCCCGTGCCGACGGTCGCGGTGGTTTTGTGGACAATTTTTGTCTGCCTCGTGCTGATTGCCACGCGGCTGGCGACCGTTTTTCCCGTGCTGTATTCGATGAAGCAGGGCTATCGCGTAAGTTTTCTTCCGGCGGTGAATCTTTGCCAGATGAGCGAATTATCCCTCGTGTTGCTGGCGCTCGGCAAAAAAAGCGGCGACGTTTCGGACAACATCATTGGCATCTGCGCGTTTGCCTTCGCCTTTCTTGCCATCGGCTCGACTTACGCCATCATCGCTAACGATATATTGCTCCGCAAAATCACGCCGTGGTTCAAGCAACTGGAGCTCCACGACCTCGACCATACGGCGTTCCTTGCCAAAGAAGACGCCAAGCCGTGCCGCATTTGTCTGCTGGGATTTTCGTGGACAGCCAGCTCGTTGCTCGCGGAGATTGAACGCAACCGTCCCGAATTGATTCCCGATATCTGCGTCATTGATTTCAATCCCGTCGTCCATGAGAAATTGAAAAAACGCAATTTCCATGCGGTTTATGGCGACATCACCGCGCGCGACGTGCTGCATCACGCCGGCGTTTCGCACGCCGAGGTAGTCCTCTGCTCGCTGCCGAACATGGTTTTGAAAGGCGCGAACAATTTGAAAATCCTGCGCCAGCTTCGCGAGCTGAATCCGCAGGGAAAAATCATCGTCCACGCCGAACTGCTGTCCGATGTCCCCGCGCTTTACGAGGCCGGTGCGAATTTTGTGACCGCGCCGCGCCTGCTCGAAGCCGCCGATTTGCTGCACGCGATTGACGCCGCCGAGAAAAATTCCCTCGACCACAAGCGCGGCGAGCAGGAGATGCTCTTGAAGGAACGCAGCGAAGTCATTCCGTAATTTTATCTGATGAAAAAAATCCCGTTGAACTCCGCCCTCGCCATCGCCGTCAAGGCCGCGCGTGCCGCCGGCAAAATCATGCGCGAGAACTGGCACAAACCCAAGCGCGTCAACTCTGCCGAGGCGCACGACATCAAGTTGGAGCTCGACGTCCAATGCCAGGCGCTCATCGAAAAAATTCTCGCGGCCAGTTTTCCACAGGTTCCCGTGCTCGGCGAGGAAGGCAGCACTGGTGACGTGAACGCCGAATATCGGTGGGTCATTGACCCGATTGACGGCACGGTGAATTATTTTTTTGGCATGCCACACGCCTGCGTTTCCATTGCGCTGCAACACCGCGAGCAATCCGTCGTCGGCGTGATTTACGATCCGTTCACCGACGAAATCTGGACGACGACGAAAGGCGCACCGACGCGGCTCAATGAAAAAATTGTCCGCGTCAGCAACCGCACGCGGCTCAACGATTGCGTCATTGCGATGGGCTTTTCCAAAAGCCGGGACAATTTGCAGAAAAGTTTGCCGCACCTCATCCGTATTTCCAGACAGGCCAAAAAAATCCGCATCCTGGGTTCAGCCGCGCTGGAACTGGTTTACGTCGCCTGCGGCCGGCTCGACGCCTACATCGAGCGCACCATCAACTTGTGGGACGTGGCCGCCGGAAGCCTGCTCGTGGAAAATGCCGGCGGCGAATTTTACACGCGCCCCGCGCCAAACGGCAAACTCCGCATGTGCGCTGACAACGGCAAACTTCGGAAGAAACTTCAGATTGGCAGCTTGCTGAAATAATCTTTGAGCTTCGCCAGCGCTTTTGCGCGGTGGCTCAATTTGTTTTTCACATCTTCGCCAAGTTCGGCAAACGACTGCGTGAATCCATTTGGCACAAACAGCGGGTCGTAGCCAAAGCCGCCGTCGCCGCTGGCGGAAAATTGAATTTGCCCTTCGCACACGCCATCGAAAATCTGCGCTTCAAACTCGTCGGCAAAACAAACTGGCGGCGCGCCTTTAATTTTTCCGTTTGGCACGGGAACGAGCGCAATGACGCAGCGGAATCGGCCGGTGCGTTTTTCCAGCGACACGTCTTTCAGTAGTCGTAGCAGCTTTGCATTATTGTCCACATCTTCTGAATTTTCATTTTTGTCCAGCGCGGCGAAACGCGCGGAATGCACGCCGGGCGCACCGTTCAGTGCGTCCACTTCCAAACCGGAATCGTCGGCGAGGACGAAATCGAGTTTTAAGTTTTGAGTTTTTAATTTTGAGTTGGCGACGAGCCATTGCGCAAATTCCACTGCCTTCTTCGTCGCGTTACCGAAAAATGTTTCGGCGTCCTCAATGACCGCAGGCGCGTCGGGAAATTCTTTCAGCGTGAGGCAACGAAATTGCGCGCCGAGGATGGCCTGAATTTCACCGACCTTGTGGGCGTTGCGCGTAGCGATGAGCAGCGTCGTCATGCGCGCAGTGTAGCGAAAATTTTCCGGTGCGCGAGCTTGACGTGCAATTTTTCCGCGGCAAAATCAGCGGATGAATTCACGTTTTTCGTTCGTGCTCGGTCTGTCGCTGGCTGTGCTCGCGCCCCAAACTGTCTCCGCCGAAACTGTCTGGCTCGACCAGCTTGACGTCCGCTCCGCGATTCAAGGCTGGGGCGAGCCGCACAAAAACAAATCCGTGGAGGGCCATGCGCTCACCATCGGCGGCAAGGAATTCACGCGCGGCTTCGGCACGCACGCTGAAAGCATTTTGAACATCAACCTCGGCGGCGGCGCGCAAAGTTTTTTTGCCAGCGTCGGCGTGGACGACGAGGTGAATAGCAATGCGCAGTCGAGCGTGGAATTTTTTGTCATCGGCGACGGTAAAACTTTGTGGAGCAGCGGCGTGTTGCGCGCAAATGATGCGGCTAAATCATGCGAAGTGGAATTGTCCGGCGTAAAATCGCTTACGCTAAAAGTTGGTGACGCGGGCGACGGCGTCAATTTTGACCACGCGGACTGGGTGGATGCGAAATTTGAAACTGCCGGGGCAAAAACGTTTGTCGCGAGCGGCGAAGAGATTCCCGATCCGGTTGCGCCGTATATTTTGACGCCGAATCAGCCGGCCACGCCGCGTATCAACGGCGCGAGCGTCTTCGGTGTGCGGCCCGGTTCGCCGTTTCTTTTCACGATTCCGGCGACGGGCGAACGGCCGATGAAGTTTTCTGCAAAGAATCTACCCAACGGTTTGAAACTGGATGCCAAAACCGGCCACATCACGGGAGTTTTGAAAACAAAGGGTGAATTTATCGTCACGCTGCGCGCTAAAAATTCGCTCGGCACGGCGGAGAAAAAATTCCGCATCGTGGTCGGCGACCAGATCGCGCTCACCCCGCCGATGGGCTGGAACAGTTGGAACTGTTTTGCTGGCGCGGTTTCGGAAGAGCGCGTCAAGAGCGCAGCGGATGCGCTGGTGAAAAGTGGTCTGATCAATCACGGCTGGACTTACATCAACGTGGACGATTTCTGGCAGAATCATCGCGACTCGCAAGACCCGACCTTGCGGGGAAAATTCCGCGATGAAAAAGGTTTCATCGTGCCGAACTCACGTTTTCCCGACATGAAAGGCTTGGCCGATTACATTCATTATCTGGGTTTGAAGGCGGGGCTTTATTCCTCACCCGGCCCGTGGACGTGTGGTGGTTGCGCGGCGAGCTGGCAGCACGAGGAGCAGGACGCGCAGACTTACGCGCAGTGGGGTTTTGATTATCTGAAATATGACTGGTGCAGCTACGGCGAAATCGCGTCCGGCGGCGACCCGAACGCAAAAAATATTCCGCTCTGGGGCAAGACGGCGACGAACGACGCGGGTGCGATTTACCCTTACAAAGTGATGGGCAAATTTTTGCGCGAGCAGAAGCGCGACATTATTTTCAGCCTTTGCCAATACGGCATGGCGGACGTTTGGAACTGGGGCGGCTCGGTGAACGGCAACTGCTGGCGCACGACGGGCGACATCGTTGATACCTGGCGCAGCATGAGCGGCATCGGCTTCAAGCAGGACAAGGCCGCGCCGTTCGCAAAGCCGGGAAATTGGAACGACCCCGACATGCTCATTGTCGGGCAAGTCGGCTGGGGCAGGACGCATCCCACGCGTCTCACGCCGGACGAGCAATACACACACATCAGTTTGTGGTGTCTGTTGTCCGCGCCGCTGCTCATCGGCTGCGACATGACGAAGCTGGATGATTTCACGTTGAGCCTGTTGAGCAACGACGAAGTGCTGGCGCTCGACCAGGATGCGCTCGGCAAAGAGGCGAGGTGCGTTTTAACCAATGGTGACTTGCGCGTTTACGAAAAAGAACTCGAAGACGGCGGACGCGCGCTCGGATTTTTTAATCTCGGCGCAAAACCGGCGAATCTGGATTTTAACAACTTTGCCGCGCTCAACCTGACCGGAACATTTCACGTTCGCGACTTGTGGCGGCAGAAAAACGCAGCAACGGTTGACACCGCCAAAGACTCGCTGCCGCTGACGATTCCCGCGCACGGCGTGGTGCTTTACAAGCTGGCGCCGACCAAATAATCAGTCGAGCAATTCGGCCAGCCGGGGATTTTTATTTTTCAATTTGTCAATCATGCGGTCGTAATGCCGGATGCGAACGACCGCCCGCGTGATGAGATAAATGCCGAGCGCGACCAAGCCGACGTTAAGCAAGATCAGCGGCACAAGCCATTGCACCACCTCATTCACGCTGTAGGATTTTGAGGTGGCGATCAGCACGCTCAACACGGACAGTGGAAACGCGAAAACCGCTATGCCCGTGCGCATGGCGGACAGCGACGTGCGTTTCTCGGCGAGCAACAACTGGACTTCGTTGAACGTCACAGTGTCGAGGTGCATGGATGATTCAGATTTGCCGGGTGCTTCCATAAAACTATTTTTGCGTGGGCGAAGGCGTGTCGGGATTGCGAGTGAGCGGCTGTAGAATTTGATCCAGCAAATCCGGTTTTGACGTGACGCGTTCGAGGACGGGATATTGCTCGCCGCCGTGATAATTCACTTTGAAAGTGCGGTAAAAATCATTGTTCTCGGTCAGCAGTTCCAACGGCGGTCGGTCGGTCACGGCGGCTTTCACGGCGTCGCGCAAAACTTTTGCCGACCACGCCTGGCCGTTTACGGCGACGAGCTTCATGCCTTGAAAAATTCCCGCTTGGTCTCCGGGCGACCCCGGCAGCACGTCGCCGATGATGCCGTCGGCGGTAATGGTGAAGCCGAGCGAACAGCTCACGTCCGTATATTTGCGCTGTGCCTCGCGGATTTTCAGGAACGCCGGCAGCTCGTTGGTGTAAGCCAGCCGCCAGCCGCCATTATCAATGCCTCCGAGCGGCGCGTGTGGCGTGATGGCATAGACGCGTTCGCCAAAAAACTTTTTCCAGTCGAACGGCGCGACGGCGTCCAGCGTCTTCACCACTTCCGCGTAATCATAAGGCACGACCTCGGGCGCGGAACTTTCGCCGCCGTGAAATTTTTTGCAGAAATCGTCGAGCGACTTTTTGCCTTGTGTTTGCTGGCGAATAATCGTGTCGGCTTCGAGCCAGATCAAATCGCCTTCGGAATAAAAATCTACGCTGCGGCGGCGGTTCACGCCCGCGCCGGGCGAATCGTAAAGCAGCGGTGCAGCGACGGCGGTGTCCGCAAGCGAACGCCATTGCCGACCGGTGCGATGGTCGAGCATCGCGGCATTCAGTGCGAGCACGGCGCGGAAATCAGCGTTCGTCTCCAGTCCGCTGCGCGCCGCCAAAACTTTTCCGTAATAATCCGTCAGGCCTTCATAGACCCAGAGCAGCTCGTCGCGCATCGGCTGCTGGTAATCCGGCGTGGCGAGGCCGGCGGGCCGGCGGAATTTTCCATTCCACGAGTGAAACATTTCATGCGGCAGCAGTTCCGCGCCCAGCGTGCGCGCATCGGCGTCGGTCAAAAAATCCTCGTTCATGCGGTCGTCGCTCGATTCGTGATGCTCAAGTCCGAAATGCTCGACGTGGTCGCTGGCCGTCAAAAGAAAATGGTAATCGCGATAGTGATGCGCGCCGAATAGCGCGTTTGCTTCGCGCACCAGCCGCGTGAAATTGGTTTTGTCCGCGTCCGTGATTTCCAGCGCCGCCGTGCTGTCCGCCGCGATGTGCAGGAAATGCGGCGGATTTTCGCCGGGCGTCAGATCAATCGTGCGGAAAAATTCACCTGCGACCACCGGCGAATCAATCAGCGTTTCCAGCGGGGCAGGGGAGAACGTGGTTTTTTGACCGGATGATTTTGCAACTGGCAGCGCCGTGCCGAATTTCCAGCCGTCCGGCAGTATCAACGTCGTCGCAAAGGAAATTTTCAACGGTGCGGCGGTTTGGGGATAAAGCAAAAGCTGATTCCAGCTCAAGTCGAGCAGATGCGGCGTGGATGAGCCGCCCGCCGAATACACGCCGCCGCCCGCCGCCGGCAAAAAATCCAGCGTCACATCCACCGCCTCCGCGCCCGGCGGCACGACGAGGTGGAATTGAAACATATCTTCGGCATCGCGCTGCCAGTCGAGCGGCCGGCCGTTCGCGAAAAATTTCAGGCCGGTGACATTGTTTACCGGACCGCTGGGCGAATGTTCGCCCGGAATCCATTTGGGATAAAACAACGTGAGCGCGCCGGGCAGCGCCGGAATGTGCAGCCGCGCGTGCAGGAGATTGCGCGGCGCATCGGTGGCATCCACTTCCAGCATCACGGGTTTTTCCGCGCCGGCGGCCGCCAGCAATTTGAAAATGAAAAGCGTGGCGAAAATTCCCCGGTTGAATTTCATGCCGACACGATGGGAAAAATCAGCGGCCAAGGGAATGAAAATTTGCGAATGAAAAAGGCGAACGAAAAAATCGTTCGCCTTTGTGCGTTTCAGATTTGAATCTGTTCAGTAGCGGTAATGTTCCGGTTTGTAAGGGCCGTCCACCGGCACGTTGAGATAATCGGCCTGCGCTTTCGTAAGCTTGGTCAGCACCACGCCGATTTTTTCCAGATGCAAACGCGCGACTTCCTCGTCAAGTTTCTTCGAGAGACGATAGACGTTCGGCTCGTATTTGTCTTTGTTCGCCCAGAGGTCGAGCTGCGCGAGCGTCTGGTTCGTGAACGAGTTGCTCATCACGAAGCTCGGATGGCCGGTGGCGCAACCGAGATTCACAAGCCGGCCTTCGGCAAGAATGTAAATACTCTTGTTGCCGGGCAAATGATAACGGTCGTATTGCGGTTTGATGTTTTCGATGCGCACGCCTTTTTGTTTCTTGAGCGCGTCCACTTGAATTTCGTTGTCGAAGTGGCCGATGTTGCAGACGATGGCCTGGTCTTTCATCGCTAGCATGTGTTGCACGGTGACGATGTCGCAGTTGCCGGTGGTGGTGACGTAAATGTCGCCGACGCCGAGCGTGCTCTCGATGGTGTTGACCTCGAAACCTTCCATCGCGGCCTGCAGCGCGTTGATGGGATCAATTTCCGTGACAACCACGCGTGAACCATAAGCGCGGAGCGAATGCGCGCAGCCTTTGCCGACATCGCCGTAACCGCAGACGACGGCGACTTTGCCGGCGAGCATGACGTCGGTGGCGCGCTTGATGCCGTCCGCAAGCGATTCGCGGCAGCCGTAGAGATTGTCGAACTTCGACTTGGTGACGGAGTCGTTCACGTTGATGGCAGGCACGAGTAATTTGCCCGCGTCTTTCATCTGATAGAGGCGATGCACGCCGGTAGTAGTCTCTTCGGAAACACCTTTCCAGTCTTTGACGATTTTCGTCCAGAGACCGGGCTTTTCTTTCGCGAGACGACGGAGCAACGCTTTGACGACGGAAACTTCGTGGCTGTCGCCTTTCGATTCGTAAGCCCACTTGGAACCGTTTTCGAGTTCGTAGCCTTTGTGGATGAGCAAGGTCACGTCACCGCCGTCATCAACGACGAGTTCCGGACCTTTGTCGCCCGGGAACAAAATCGCCTTGAGCGTGAGTTCCCAATATTCTTCAAGCGTCTCGCCCTTCCACGCGAACACCGGCGTGCCGGTCGCCGCGATGGCAGCCGCAGCGTGATCCTGAGTGGAGAAAATATTGCACGAAGCCCAACGCACATTCGCGCCGAGGGCGACGAGCGTTTCGATGAGCACCGCCGTCTGGATCGTCATGTGCAACGAACCCGTGATGCGCACGCCTTTGAGCGGTTTTGCCTTCGCGTATTTTTTGCGCACGGACATCAGGCCGGGCATTTCGTGTTCCGCCACGTCGAGTTCCTTGCGGCCCCATTCGGCGAGCGAGAAATCGCGGACGATGTAGTCTTTGCCGGCAGGAGTCTGCGCGGCGTATTTCGCAAAAGTCTCGCTGACTTCAGCGACGACGGCCTTGGCTTTGCCGTTGCTGTTCAGTTTGACGATGGTGCGGCGGGACGGAGGGAGTTTGATGGTGGGCATAATTTATATTTTGTTAGTTGTTAAATTGCTTTCTTGAGCGCGGCGACTTTATCGGTCGCTTCCCAAGTGAGGGCTTTGTCGCTCTTGCCAAAGTGACCGTAGTTCGTGGTCTTGCTGTAAATCGGGCGACGCAGGTTGAGCTGGTCAATGATGTCAGACGGCTGGAAGCTGAACACTTTGTTGACAGCCTTGACGATTTTCTCGTCGGAAACCGTGCCGGTGCCGAAGGTGTCCACATACACGCTTACTGGATCAGGATAACCGATGGCGTAGGCGAACTGGATTTCCGCCTTCGCGGCGAAACCGGCGGCCACGATGTTCTTCGCTACCCAGCGGCCCATATAAGCGGCGCTGCGGTCCACCTTCGTCGGATCCTTGCCGGAGAACGCGCCGCCACCGTGACGACCGGAACCGCCATAGCTGTCCACAATGATCTTGCGGCCGGTCAAACCGGTGTCGCCCTGCGGTCCACCGATGACGAAACGTCCGGTCGGATTGATGAGAAATTCCGTCTGGTTCGTCAGCAACTTCGCGGGGAGAACTTTTTTGATGACGTTCGCGATTAGAAATTTTTCAATCTCCGCGTGCTCGACATCCGCCGCGTGTTGCGTGGAAATGACGACGTTGGAAATCGCCACCGGCTTGCCATTTTCGTAAACGACCGAGACCTGAGATTTCGCGTCGGGGCGCAACCACGGCACTTTGCCACTCTTGCGAATCTTGGTCAGCTCGCGGCCGAGACGGTGCGCGAACATGATTGGCGCGGGCATCAGTTCCGGCGTTTCGTTGCTGGCGTAACCGAACATCAAACCTTGGTCGCCCGCACCCTGCTTCGCGGTTTTTTTGCCCTTGGCCTTCTTGGCATCCACACCTTGCGCGATGTCCGGCGACTGCTGCGTCACGATGACGTTGACGAAAACCTTGTCCGCATGAAACACATCGTCATCGTTGACATAACCGATTTCGCGGATGGCCTTGCGCGCGATGGCTACGTAGTCCAGCTTGGCCTTGGTGGTGATTTCACCGCCGATGATGACGATGTTGGACTTCACGTAGGTTTCGCAGGCGACACGGCTAAACTTGTCCTGCGTAAAACAGGCGTCCAGCACAGCATCGGAAATGGTGTCGGCCACTTTGTCCGGATGGCCCTCGCCGACGGACTCGGATGAGAAGATATATTTGCTCATGGAATATTTTTTTGGTTTCACGTCAACAACATATTGACGTATCTGGATAGGATGATATATCTGAATTGAAGCGCGTCAAATGCTTTCTGTAAAAAAGTTCAGCGCGCTGAAATAAAATGACCTCAACCCTTAAATCTTTGCGGGCGCTGTCTGACCAGACGCGGCTGCGCATCGTCGCCCTGTTGGAAAAGGACGAGCTGTCTGTGAACGAACTACAGGAAATCACGCGCCTCGGTCAGTCGCGCATCTCCACGCATCTTGGATTGCTCGCAGACTGCGCACTGGTGAAGTCACGGCGCGACGGCAAGCGCACGTTTTACAAACTCAATCCGCAGGCTGATTCCGTCGCCAGCGAATTCATCCAACTCGCCATCCGTGGCGCCAAAGAACTTGCCGAACATGATAGCGACCAGATCAATCTCAAGCGCGTGCTCGCCCGCCGCAAGGAACAGGCGCAGGTTTTCTTCAACCAAGTCGCCGGGCGATTCGACCGAGTTTACGGACCGGGACGCTCATGGCAGGCGTTCGGACATTTGTTGCTACGCATGTTGCCCAGCATCACCGTGGCTGACTTGGGCGCGGGCGAAGGTTTGTTAAGCGAACTGCTCGCGCGCCGCTGTAAAAAAGTCATCGCCGTGGACAACTCGGAAAAAATCGTGGCGTTCGGCGCGGCCAAGGCGAAAAAGAATCACCTCAAGAATTTAGAATTTCGCCAAGGCGATTTGCAAAACCCGCCGATTGACGCGAACAGCGTTGACCTCGTGATCTTGAGCCAGGCCTTGCATCACGCCGAGATTCCGGCGGACGCCATCGCCGCCGCGCATAAAATTCTGAAACCGCGCGGACAAATTTTACTGCTCGATTTGCTCAAGCATAATTTCGACAAGGCGCGCGAACTTTATGGCGACCGCTGGCTCGGTTTTGCGGAGAGCGATTTGCACCGCTGGCTCGAAGCCGCCGGTTTCAAGAAAATTGAAATCAGCATCGTTGCCGCCGAGGAACAGCCGCCGCATTTTCAGACCATTCTGGCGAGCGGTGAAAAATAAACTGCGAAATACGCCAAATACGCGAAAGGAAAATGCTTTTTAATGTTCGCGTATTTGGCGTATTTCGCGGTTAGGATTTTTAACCAACAATCAAGTTCACCATCCGCCTCGGCACGACGATGATTTTCTTTATCGTTTTGCCGGCGATGAAGGTTTGCACTTTCTCCGACGCTTTCGCGGCCGCTTCCAGCGCCGCATTGTCGGCATCCACGGCGACCTTGATCGTGTCGCGGAACTTGCCGTTCACCTGCACGGGAATTTCAATCTCGCTCTCGACGAGCAAGGCCGCGTCAAACTTCGGCCACGGCGCGTAGGCGAGCGACGGCGCGGTTTGCCCGAACGTGGCGTGCAATCGCGCCCACAATTCTTCCGCGAGATGCGGCGCGAAGGGCGCGAGCAGTTGCAGAAAAGTTTTCATCACGGACAGCGGCTTCGTCTGCCACGTCATCGCCTCGTTGATGAAAACCATCATCGCGGAAATCGCCGTGTTGAAACGCATGCCGTCCAGATCTTCGGTGACTTTCTTGATGCACGCGTGCAATACCTTGAGTTGCGCCGGCGTCGCGGCAATATCCGTGATGCCGCCGTCGAGCAAAATCAAATCGAGCAGTTCGTCTTTCGAAGTCGAAATTGTTTCTGCCTGCTCAAACGCCGTTTCTGATTTTTCATCCACGAACAAACGCCAGACGCGGCCGAGAAAACGATACACGCCCTCGACGCCTTTGGTGTTCCACGGCTTCGTATCTTGCAACGGCCCCATGAACATCTCGTAAAGCCGGAACGCATCCGCGCCGTATTCTACCAGCACATCGTCCGGGTTCACCACGTTGCCGCGCGACTTCGACATTTTCTGCCCGTCTTCGCCGAGAATCAGACCTTGATTGACGAGTTTGTAAAACGGTTCCGGCGTCGCGACGAAGCCGAGATCGAACAAAACCTTGTGCCAGAACCGCGCGTAAAGCAGATGCAACACGGCGTGTTCCGTGCCACCGACGTAGAGATCGACACCCGCAGCCTTGCCATTCGACGCCATCCAATAATTGTCCGCGTCCTTGCCGACGAACGACTGCGCGTTCTTGGCGTCGGTGTAGCGCAGATAATACCAGCATGAACCGGCCCATTGCGGCATGGTGTTCGTTTCGCGCACCGAGCCGTCGGGCAGATTCAGCCAATCCTTCGCGCGGGCGAGCGGCGGCTGGCCGTCGGCGGTGGGCTTGTAATCTTCGAGCGACGGCGGCAACAGCGGCAACGAACTTTCCGGCAACGCTTCGTGATAAAGATTTCCGGCGGCGTCTTTTTTCCAAATGATCGGAAACGGCTCGCCCCAGTAACGCTGCCGGCTGAACAGCCAGTCGCGCAGTTTGTAATTGATGGTTTTCTTGCCGTGGCCTTTTTCTTCGAGCCAGGCGGTAATTTTTCTTTTGGCTTCGGGCGTGGGTAACCCATTCAGAAAACCAGAATTGATTGCTGTCCCATCGTCGGTGAAACCTTGCCAATCGGTTTTCGCGTCCGGCGGTTGAACGACCTGAAGAATCGGCAAATTGAATTTCTTGGCGAATTCCAAGTCGCGTTCGTCATGTGCTGGCACGGCCATGATTGCGCCCGTGCCGTAACTGGCAAGAACGTAGTCGGCAATCCAGATGGGAATCTTCTCACCGTTCACCGGATTGATGGCGTAAGCGCCTGTAAACACGCCGGATTTTTCCTTCGCGAGTTCCGTGCGTTCCAAATCAGATTTGCCAGCAGCTAAAGCTTTGTAGTCTTGAACGGCCTTCTCTTGCTCTGGCGATGCGATATGGTCAACCAACCAGTGTTCGGGTGAAAGAACTGCGTAAGTCGCGCCAAAAAGTGTGTCAGGTCTAGTTGTGAAAATTTTGAAATCGTATCCGCCAGTGCCGAAGACTTTGAATTTAACTTCCGCGCCCTCGCTGCGTCCAATCCAGTTTCGTTGCATCTGCTTGAGTGAATCGCTCCAATCAATCGCGTCGAGGTCAGCGAGCAGCTTCTCGGAATACGCAGTGATGCGCAGCATCCACTGACGCATTGGTTTTCTCACGACTTGAAATCCACCAACTTCGGATTTGCCATCAATAACTTCTTCATTCGCCAACACCGTGCCGAGTTCAGGACACCAGTTGACTGGAGCTTCACTTACATAGGCGAGCCGTTTTGAATTGCGATAAAGGCGTTGCTTTTCTTCGAGTGATTGAGGTTTTATGAAATGGAATTCATCGCCTTTGACAGGATCAATTTCCCGAAATTCTTCCATCGTCTCTAGCGCTGCCGGAAAATTAAGCGTTTCAATCGGCTCGGCCTTGTTCGTCTCGGGATTGAACCACGAGTTGTAGAGCTTCAGGAAAATCCACTGCGTCCACGTGAAATATTCCACGTCCGTCGTGGCGAGTTCGCGCGACCAGTCGTAGCTGAAGCCGAGACTTTTGATCTGGCGCGTGAAGTTGGCGATGTTCGCCTCAGTCGTCACGCGCGGATGCTGGCCGGTCTTGACGGCGTATTGCTCGGCGGGCAGGCCGAACGAATCCCAGCCCATCGGATGCAGCACGTTGAAGCCGCACGCGCGACGGTAACGCGCAAGAATGTCCGTGGCCGTGTAACCCTCGGGATGTCCGACGTGCAAGCCCGCACCGGACGGGTAGGGGAACATGTCGAGGATGTAAAATTTTTCGGGCAACTGCGTTGCGGCCACCTTGCCGGAAAGTTTGTGACGCACGGCGAACGGATGATTCGCGGGAATTTCCTCGCCCGGATTGAACGCGCGGAACGCCTGCTGTTGCTCCCAAGTTTGCTGCCACTTGGGTTCGATCAGGTGAAACGGATATTGTCTGCGGCTGCTCGACATAGAGCCGAAGATGTTACGCGAAAAAACGCCGGACTCAATCGCGGAATGAGTGGCTCACCGACCGGCAGAGTGGGCTTGCCACACCAACCGCAAACCTTCGAGCGTCAAATCCGGCGCGACGGCGGAAATTTCCGGCAGCTTCGCCGCAATCAGTTTTGCGTAACCGCCCGTGGCTACGACCGGCAATTTTTTTATTTTCAACTCGCGCTTCAGTTCGCCAATCAACTCGCGCACCAATCCGCGATAGCCATGCACCGCACCGACGAGCATCGCGTGTTCCGTGCTTTTGCCGATGGCGGAGTTGATTTCGCGAATTTTAATTCTCGGCAGCAGCGCCGTTCTTTCGTGCAAGTAATCCGTCATTGCCGCCAGCCCCGGCGCGATGATGCCGCCGACGTAATTGCCTTTTGCGTTCACCACATCAAACGTGACCGCCGTGCCAAAATCCACCACCACCACCGGCGCACCGAAACTATTTTTTGCCGCCACCGCGTTTGCCAAACGATCCGGGCCAATCGAGTTTGGCTTCGGATAATCAATGCCCACACCACGAATCGTGGTCGGATTCAATTCGAGCACATTAACTTTCCAAGCAGCACGAACAAATTTTTTCACCAAGGGCGTGGCGCGTGGCACCACGCTGCATAAAATTGCGCCGGTAATTTTGTTTTTACCCGCAAATTTTTTGACCAGCGCCGCCGCGCCGCCGCCAAACCACGTCAACGTGGAGATGTCAGTTTGTTTGAACACGCGTTTGCCATCGGCGAGGCCGAGGTGCGTGTGCGTGTTGCCGATGTCGAAGAGTAAAATCATTTTTCCAAAGTGACGTCGCCGCCGATGATGCGTTCCAGATGCCCGTGTTCCGTGCGGACGAGCAGCGCGCCGTCATCATCCAAAGCCTCCGCACAACCGCGAATCTGCCGCATTCCCATCTGCACCGAAACATTTTTTCCAATCGTCAGACAACCAGTTTCCCATTCGTCCGCCACCTGCGCGAACTTGCCGCTGCAAATTCGGGCATAATCAAAATCCAATTGCCGCAAAATTTCCGTCGCGAGTTCCGCGCGGCAAATTTCCTCGCCCGCTTCGGCCTTCAGCGACGTGGCAATCTTGCGCAGCTCCGGCGGAAATTCCGTCGCATCCTGATTCACGTCCACGCCGATACCGAGAATGACGTGCCGCACGCGATCCACTTCCGCGCTCATCTCGGTCAGGATGCCGACGACTTTTTTCCCGTCGATGAGCAAATCGTTCGGCCACTTTATTTCGGCAGCAATTCCCGCAACATTTTTTATCGCGCGACGCAATGCGGTGGCGGAAGCAACGGTCAACTGCGTTGTTTCCTGCGGCGTCAACTCCGGGCGCAGCAAAACTGAAAACCAAAGTCCTTTGTGCGTCGGCGACATCCATTTCCGGCCGAGCCGCCCGCGACCTTTCGTCTGTGATTCGGCAAAAACCACGACGCCTTCTTTCACGCTATCGCGCGCCAGCTTTTCAATCACGTCGTTGGTAGAAGTAGTTTCTTCAAACACACGAATGTCACGCCCGATGACTTTGGTTTTGCCCAACCGAGCCAGCAAATCGTCCGCATGTAACGCGTCCGGCGAACCGATGAGGCGATAACCAAAATGCGGGCCAGCTTCGATTTCATATCCAGCCTTACGCAATTCTTCAATGCGCGACCAAATCGCCGCGCGACTGATGGCGAGCTGTTCTGCCAATTGCGCGCCGGAAACGCCGTCGGGATTGGCGCGCAGGGCGGAGAGAATTTTGGCGTCCGTTGTCATGAGCATTTAACCACATTTGCCCGCAGGGGCGTTGCCGATGCTGATGCCGCCACCATAGAACATACGTTTTCATTATCAATCAATAATTCTTCATTTGCGAAGCGGCGCAAATGAAGTATCTATTCGCCATGCAAAATTCGATTATTCCTTATCCGACTGTCATTGAACAAACCGCGCGCGGCGAGCGCCAGTTTGACATTTTTTCGCGTCTGCTCGTTGACCGAATTATTTTTCTCGGCACGCCGGTGGACGACGGCATCGCCAACGTCATTGTCGCGCAACTGCTGTTTTTGCAGATGACCGATCCGAAGAAGGGCGTGCATTTTTACATCAATTCGCCCGGTGGCAGCGTCTCGGCGGGCTTGGCAATTTACGACACGATGCAATACATGACTTGCGACATTAATACCTACTGCGTCGGCCAAGCGGCGAGCATGGGCGCGGTGCTGCTGTGCGCGGGCACGAAGGGCAAGCGGTTTGCGCTGCCGAATTCCAACATCATGATTCATCAAGTCCTCGGCGGGGCAGAAGGTCAGGCCAGCGATGTGGAAATCCGCGTGAAGCACATGCTCAAATTGAAAAATACGTTGAACGGCATCCTTTCCAAGCACACGGGGCAAACTGTCGAGCAGGTGGAAAAAGATTGCGACCGGGACAATTTCATGAGCGCCGAGGAGGCGAAGAAATACGGCTTGGTGGATTTGGTCGTGCAGTCGCGCAAGGAAATTCCCGGCGGCGAAAAAGTTTAGGAATTGCTTCCAGCTTTTACCAAAATGCGGCGGCGGAGAAATCCCTGCCGCATTTTTTATTTTTTCTTCGCACCCAAACCCCAAATGAGCCAGATGCCGAGCAGCAGCAAAAGAACCAGCCACCAAAAATAGCGCAAGTCGCGCGCGGCCATGGCCACAAACTCATACGCGCGCGGAAAAATCAGAAGCAAAACCGCGACCGCCAGCAGCAGGATGCCGAGCTTTAAAATTGCAATCCAGCGGGGATTCATGGCGTGGCTGAAAAGAAATTGCTGTCGCCTTATTTTTGAAGGTTAACCGCCGGTAAGAGCATGCTTACGCCGCCACTGCCCGCGCCACCGACATACAACGGTGCCTTGCCATCCCATTTTTCCACGATTTGCAAATCAATGAACGCCGGCGTCTCTTTGAGCGCCTCGCCACGGATGCGGATGGATTCCGCGTCGCCCTTCGCTTTGATGACCACGGTGTCGGCTTCAATCTGCGCTTTCTGCTGTGTGAATTTGGCTTTGGCGGCTTCCTGTTCCTGCACCATCTTGGCTTCGATGGCGGTTTCCAGTTCGGGAGAAAGATCGATGTTTTGAATCACGACATCTTCCACGACGAGCATTGCGCCGATTTTCAAGCGCGTGGACGCCAGCGCCTTGGTTTTGATTTCCTCGCGATTTTTCACGATTTGTTCGGCGCTTTCCAACGCGGTGACTTCCTTCATGGCCTCCTGCACGCGTGGCGCAATCAAGCTGTCAAACGGATCGCCCGCGAAGCCCTGATAAATCTGCACGACACTCGCTTCCGGGATCCGATACAGCACTCGCAAATCCATTTTTACCTGCTGCAAATCCGAGGAGTAGCATGCCGCCTGGGCATCGCGCGTCTGCTGCCGAATGGTGACCGGCACAATAGTGGTGATGAACGGCGTCTTGTAACCGAAGCCTTCCGGTTTGAACACCGGCGACACTTTGCCGAGCGTCACTTCCACGCCACGCTCGCCGGGCTGGACAACATACGAACCGCTCGACGCGGCGATGACGATGACAAAGATGATGACGGCAACACCGACGAGTTTGGCAACAGTTTGAGGAGGCATAAATAATCTGAATTTGTTAAGCCAGCATTTATCAGGCGGCACGTCGCTGCAAGTTAAAAACAGTCATCTCCGGGAAATGAAATGATTGTCTTTGATGTAAAACCGGAGCAGCCGCTTCGCCCAATGCCCGGCATAATCCACGCCGATGCGCGGGCGCTTGACGATGGAGAATTTTTCAGCGGTGTCCGGTTCGGCGATGAAGAAATTGTCGCTCAACAAATCATGCGCATTCCGGCGGCGGTCAATTTTCATTGCGCGGCAGAGCAGGCCGGGACCATTGGTTTTGCCTGCCAAATTTTTCACGGGTTCAATGGCGCGCAGCAAAACGGCGGCGCCGTTGCCTTCCTGTTCGGTCACGACGTTCATGCAATGATGCAGGCCGTAGATCAGATAGACATAGGCAAACCCCGGCGGGCCAAACATGGTTTTGGTGCGCTCTGTCAGGCCTTTTGCCGAATGCGCGGCGAGGTCGTATGCGCCGAGATATGCCTCGACTTCAACGATTTTCCCAATCTGCTCAACGCCTTCAGACTGGTGGACGAGCAGCTTTCCCAGCAATTCCCGCGCGACGCGGTTGGTGTCGCGGTCATAAAAAGTGCGTGGCAGTTTTTGCACGGCGGCAGATTGGCGCAATTCCCGGTTTGACAGAAGGCAAAATGTTCGCAGAATGTTAGACCGTTTCGGTGGCCAGCGTAGCTCAGTTGGTTAGAGCGTGGGACTCATAAGCCCGAGGTCAGTGGTTCGATTCCACTCGCTGGCACCATTTCTATTGAAGAAAACGGACATAGTCAGGAAGTTTGCACAGAGTTTGCACAAAATTCAGCCCGGTCCGCCGACAAGCGTGTGAGGTTCCCCGTCACCATCCGCCACAGATCGAGCAAGGCGAAAATCTACCGCCCGGCCGGAAAATTCGCTTATTACCGTGTCGCCCACACTGTCGCAGGCAAGCGGCGGATGCAAACTTTTGCCACCTATCCTGCCGCCAAAGCCGCCGCCGAACGCATCGTGCGCGAAGCCGCCAGCGGCTCACAGGCTGCCGCACTTTCTGCTAGCCAGTCCCGCGACTCGCTCGCCGCACTGGAACGTCTAGCCACGCTCCATCAGTCCACCGGGCGCAAGTTTTCACTGCTGGGGGCCATTTCCGAATTCGCTGAGGTCGTCACCAAACTGCGCGGGCGCTCTTTGGAGGAAGCCGTGGCTGGGTATCTCAGCACGGTGGTTACGGTGAAGCGCAAAGGCATTACGGAAGCCGTCGAGGAATTTATCGCCGGACGCCAACACAAAACCGTAGCCAAGGAGGGCAAACGGGCGCAACTGTCGAAAACCTACGCCGTCCACATCAATTCATGGCTGCGGGAATTTGCCGGCACGTTCCCCGGCACGGCGGCTTGCGATTTGAGCAAGGAACATTTGGCCATCTACGCCAAGACGTTCAAGGACTTCACGCCTAAAACCAGAAACTCGCCCGCGATGATTCACGCGCATTACAAGGGACTCGCCACGAAGGCCGATGCGGAGAAATGGTTTGCTGTTAAACCGAAGTGATTCAGACAATGTCGCCGTCATCACTCAAATCTTCATTCACTTTGCTTGAAGCAGAAATAGTCGAAATGTGTGCGGCCAAACCGAAAGATTTTCTCTGGCACCTGGCCGAGCCTTGGCGTGAGCATTTTGACCATGACCATTGGTGGGAAAAGACGGGGATGGAACAGCCAATAGAAGCATGGCTGTGGGAAATTTTTCGTCGGCAGCCTACAACGCTAAACCATTACCTCCAAAACCAGACCGGGGTTTCTCCGTTGGTTCTCCCGCCGCATGAAATCGCCAAGCTCAGTTTTCTTTCATGGCCCAAACTTAAGAAACGACAACAACAACTCTGGCGGGAGGATATGCAGGGAATTATCATGTTGCCGCAGCACGGTTACAATCCTGGAGCCGTGATCGTGTTGAATGATTATCGCAAGGAATTGCCGTCGCCGGGGCATTTCATCAAAGTTAATGTGGCCCAAAATCTTGACTGCGCCCGCCGCCAGTTAAATGTATTTACCCATCAAGGCCGGATGACAGCGGAGGTTGTTGAGCGGGATAACCGAGGAAAAATCCTGCTTGCTATTGATCCTTGTTCAACCGGCACCGGAAAGCGGGTCGAACAAATTGTAAAGGCGTGGCGAAAAGACAAGAGCACGGTCAAAATTGGCAAACCCCGCCCTGGTCAGTGGGGCGAAGTAATTGCTTCCTTTGAAAACCAAGAACTTGCGCGGCAGAGAAGCAAAATAAAACGCAACCACCAGTCCTTTGTTCGCTACCGGCGGATTATTGCAGGGCTGAAAATCAAATATTGATCGAGCTGACGGAATCAATTCTGATTTAATCAGGTCTCCCTAATTTCTATCCGACTGTCCATGTGTAATTGGTAGCACATGGACTCTGTTCAATACACAAACAAGCCCGAACCCGCCACGGACAATCCGAAGTTGGCGGCAATCCCACATGAGTATGAGCCGCGCTTTGAATCCGGCAAGGAACTCAAAACATTTCTGGACGAAAAAGAAATGTTGCGGCGATTGCCAATCTCGCGCCGCACTTTGTTCAACTGGCGCAGATCTGGCAAAATTCCCAGCGTAAAAATTGGCCGCCGCTGTATTTACCATCTTCCATCAGTAGAGGCCGCGCTCTTGCGCCTCCAACGGGGAGGTTGCGAATGAAACCGGCAGAGATTCAAACTTCTTCCCTCGGTGAGAAAATCGCCGCCAAACGTGCCGGACGGCTGGCGACGACGCCAGAATCGGCCAAAGGGCATTTCGTGGCTGCTTGGGCGGGAAAATGCTCGCCTCGACGAGCCATTAAAGCCCAGTGCTTGGATTGTTGTGGGTTTGACCGGCATGCGATAGGCGAAGATGATTTCGCCGAAGTCCGTGCCGGACGGGCCATCAAGGTTGGTCTGTTGGTTGCTTTGTGTTTTCATAATGGTGGTGTTGCTTTTTTGGTTGTTTGTTTGATCAGCCTTGAAGTCTGGCAGCGGCGGATGCCTTGGCGATCTGTTGCTGCTCGCGTTGGTAGCGGTCACTCTCGGCCAGTGCCGCCTGTTTCTCCGCTTCCGTCCGCGTGTCCTTGTATTCGTATTTTTCTGGAAGACTTTGCAGGGCGGAGGCCGTGGTGTCGCTCTGATCAGATTCAACCTGCCACAGCGCATCCCAGCCCAGCCACCGCGCGGCGTGCGCGGCGATGGACGACGCTTCGGGCCGAATGCCATTGTGCGCCACAAAGTTTTTGTAGCCGGGCGACTCCGGCAAATAAGATTTCTCCGCCCGGTGTCCGCAAAGATTCCACGACTCTTTCAGTTCAATCACGCAGTGCGACGACATGACCATGAACGAGAACAAGTCGCGCCGCGTGTCGGCGATGCTGAATTCCAATCGGCTGAAATCCATGTCGCCCTGCACGAGCGGGACATGAAACACGAAGCCGCGCGTCTTGCTGTCATTGAGCCATGCGCCCTGCCACCAGACCTCGACAGGAACGAACTGTTGAACGATTTGCACAGTGGCGATGAATGCCGCCGCCGTTCCTTCCGGCACCTGATTGTCGTCGGTGGAGACGACGATGCGAACCGGCTCGCCGGCCTTCGTCTCGGTGTTCACGACGTTGCGAACCCGCTTGTAAAACGGTTGATCGTCGCCCTCGGCCAGCAGCGCGGTGTCGCAGTGTTCGCCCTCGTCACGGCGGAGCCACTGCGCTTTCTTGGCGAGACGCGGGTCATGGCCGATGGCGTCGTCAACCATTCGCGTGCTGGCTTCCACCGCCGCCGCCAGCCGCAACTTGTCGCCGTTCACCGGGCGGTTGCCAACCAGCGCGAGTCGGCGTTCGTCATCCTCGTTCGGACGTTTCCAGACATTGCGTTGGCTCAACCGGACGGCTTCCGACATGGTTGGCAGCCGGTGAACGTGGAGTTTGGAAACGGTGGCGAGACTATTGATGGGCGTCCGCGCCTTGCCCTTTAGTCGGTCGTTGCTCATAGGGGTGGCAGGCCGCAGGTGTTGGTGATTTGTTTACGGCTGTCTTCTGTAATCAACTTGAACACCAGCGCCTCGACAACCTCGGCCATCGGGATGCCATGCCGCAGGGCGCGGCAACCGTTGATGCTGGCACGCGGGCTAATCAGCACTGAGTTGCCAACCTGCTGCCGCACCTTCTGCACCCATTCGACGTAACGCTTCTGGGTGTCGAGCTGGGCAGGTTGACCATGCTGCCACGGTTGCGCTGGCACGCCCTGACCGCACGCCAGCGCCAGCTCCAGTCCGGTGTCGTATTTGATTTCGATGACCGCGAACCGGTCGAGCGTGGCCGCGTCCAACCGGTTGCGCGCCACATATCCGTTGGTTGCGCCGCAGCCCTTCGTATTCGCGAGTGCCAGCGTGTAAAACTTAGGATGTCGTTCAACCGTCTCGCCGTTCGGGAACAGGTAATGCGTGTTCGAGAGCAGCGCGTTGATGGACGCCACGACGCCCGGATCGCCGGTGTCAATTTCATCCAGCGCCACCAAGCCGCCGGACTTGTAGGCTTGATACAAGAAGCCCTCGACAAAGCCGCCATTTGCCACGTTGCGATAACCGAGCAGCTTGGCGACGGTGAGCGTCGGGTCAACACTGACGACGCGCGGCTCGACTTCCAACATGGCCGCCACCTGTCGGGCAAGGTGAGTTTTGCCCGAACCGGCTCCGCCCCATGCCCACACCGGCACGTTCGACCGCAGCCACGCCGTAATCTGCGGCACTTGCGGGTGCATCAATCCGTCAACCGGTTTCACTTCACCAGCAGCGGTGACGAACTCGACGCGGTGCGCGGCGTTGCGGGTCAGTTCCGCGACAATTTCTTTCACTCGCTCGGTGGGAAACGAACCGTTCGACAGATGCTTTTGCAGCTTGCTGGAAAATTCCTTGTCGGCATCGAGCAGTGCCTCGGTGACGACGCGACTAGCTATCGCCTCGACGGCATTTTCATCCACTCCCTGCGGCTCGGCCTTCATGCGACCGTGTAACAACTTGGCGAGTAGGTCGGCCACTTCGCTGTCACCGCCGACCGGCGACGCGATGGCGGGCGTCAAAGTGCGTGGCTTAATCAGTTTGACCGGCTCCACGTCTGCGACTGGCGGACGACTGACTGGCAACACGACCGGTTGCACATCGAGCGGGTCAACGCGTTTGCTGCCATTGCCCGGCTGACCGTCGAGTCGGCTCCAATCCGGCTTGCCCTTGACGGCAACCAGTGCGGTGAAAACATTTTTGTAGAGCGCCGACTTGTCATCGTTGCTGACGAGCGGGTCAGAATGATAATTCGGCAGCAGAAAATGTCTGCCGCTGGTGACTGTGCGCAGATGAGCCGACACGCGCATTTGCGCGTCGTTGCCCACCCGTTGAATGGCCGAGGTCAGCCACGCGAACTGTTTTTCGATTTCGGGTGGAGGTTTGTTTTCAATCATAATGGGAATCGTTACCTTTGGTTGAAGTTGCGTCAGTCTGTGACGCCCGGCTTCGCAGCCGAAGTCTGACGAGCCGCAGCTCGCCAGAGTTCAGGTGTGAGGCAGATAAAAGCTTCCGTCCTGCCTGCCGCCGCAGACGTTTTGGCGGTGAATAACTTTTTGTTGTAAATCGGAGAAACGGCGCAATGATGGGAAATCACCGAGGCCTTATGAAAACAACCCATCCCACCAAAGAATCGCGTTTGAAGAAAACCGGTCGCCAAATTAAGCGCGGGATGAAGGTCAGCGGTCAGGGCATCTGGGCGGCTTGCGTTGAGATGTCCCTGCGTCAGGATGTTTCACCTTCGGCTTATGGTGAGAAGTTCCGGCACTTTGAAACGTGATTCGTTGGTCAGTTGTAAAAGAAGCCCAGTTCGCGAAGACTCGACCACGCTTTGGGACGTTCTGGTGTGGTCTGGCCGAGCACCACATGGTCGAGGACTTCGATTTTCAAAAGCTGTCCGGCGCGGATCAAATCGCGCGTCACCTTGATGTCGGCTTCCGACGGGGACGGGTCGCCACTCGGATGATTGTGTGCCAACGCAATCGCCGCCGCGTTCATGACGATGGCCGACTTGAACACTTCGCGTGGATGGACGAGCAGGGTGTCGAGCGTGCCGGTGCTGACGATTTCAAAACCGATGGCATTACGTCGCGTGTTCAGATGCACGATGATGAAGTTCTCCACGTCGGGCCGATAAATCAGGCTGTCGGCCAGATTCAACCGCAGGTAATCCACCAGCCGTTCGGGATTATCCAGCGCACTGCCGGTTGGCAGCGCGTCGTTGAAGCGCGTCACCTTGAACTCGGAGCCGCGCAATTGTGTTCGCCATATTTTCATATTGGTTTCCTTTGCCGGCCACAGTTGGTTTGACTCTGTGGTCGGGAAAAGAGCCGCGTGGTGAGAGGTTGAACGCCTGACAAATTATTTGCAGGAGGCTTCAATCCTTCGGGGTGAGATAAACCGGTGGAGCATACGCGGCCAATGCCATGCCGGTGGGGTGAGAAAATTAAGAGGCGACCAGCAGCACACTGCGGCGTCATGGAGGGCTGGAGTCCTTGCGGACTGCCACCTGTCCGTCATGCCCGTGCATTATTCACCTGCTGGCCGCCCAAATTGTGTTCGTATCCACAGACCGCCTGACAGCGGTTTCGGCTTTCCAGCCATCGTCAGCGTGGAATTATTTCGTCAGCGCAATCATGCCGCGCAAGTCCTCGACTTTCATGCCGAGCTTCTGCGCCAGCGCCGCTTCCAAGTCCTGCTGGCTGGCGGGAAGCTGTCGCGCCACCGGAGCCGCTTTGACTTCGCCTACTTTGTAGGTGCGCACACCGGATTTGCCCACGCTGATTTCCCGCGCCACCTTGCCGAGCGCCACTTGCGCGGCAAAATCCGCCGAGATCGCCGCCGTGAATTTTTGCAGATGCGTCCCGTAAATACGCTTCGCCTCGGCGTTTTTCAGCCCGTGCAGCTTGCGAAATTCCGAGCGCGGAATCGGCTTGAGAATTTCACGGCCAGCCGCGCTCACGGTGTTGCGCAGAAAGTTTTCCGGCAACGCCGCGATGTTGGCCGACACTTGGGGATTACTCATTTGAACCAGTTTCATAATAGAACCTTTCGTTTTATTCGGCTCTGACTGGGCGATTGCCTGCGGACTTGCCACCGCGAACGATTGCAACCGCAATCATCCGTGCATTACGCCTTGCGCGACTCCGGCGTGCAGAACACGCCATCAACGCCGCGCAAGGTTAAAACGAAACTCGCCACGCAGAACATGGCGGGGGATTGGCACGAAAGAACATTGATTCGACCACTCCACGACGTGTCACGCTTTCCGCTTTGTGCCAAGCGGGGTTAGCTGGTGGACTGTCCGAATTTGACCGTGGGCATAGCTGGCTGACGCCGCTCTTTTTGCCCCAAACCGCCATGCCATGAGGCATCGCCGTTTGTTTCAGTCGCCGCAACCGCCATCGCTGGCCTTGCGGTCATATACCCAGTGTTGACTGGCAATCCCTTTTACAGTTGTTATGCCGGCCTGTTGTCCAGACCGACGCGGGAGGGGAAGTCTCCCAGAGCTTTATGCTTACTCGCCAAGAAAACCCGAATTTGGGCTGACAAGCTGGTTTCAATGAATGACGCCCTGACAATTTGCCGTCACGCATACCCCTTGTGGCTTTCATCACGTCGGCCATTTCTGGCTTGCTCCTGACGTGGCAAGGTTTTGGGGAAGGTTTTGCAACCTGCGAATTTCTTTGGGCTTTCCGCCGCCAAGCTCCGGTTTTCTGCGACCTTTCGGCTTTCGATCATCGGAACGCCAATGGAATGAATAGGTTGCGGAAAGCCTGTTACCCTTTGCTAAAAGGGTGACAAAAGATTTTGGACGCGCGCGCGCGACTAATTGACGCGCAGGGGTGGCGGGGGTGGGTGGGGTTTTGCCTAGGCGCTCTCTAATAAATCACATGGCCGTTTTCTAAACTTTCTGGAAATTTGGGCTGGAAATTAAAAATGCCAACCAGCGAATGGATTTGCGTTTCTTGCATAATGCAGTTTCTCTGGACAGCAAATCGCAATCTCGCACAACCCTATGCCCGCTAAAATTTGTCCGTGCAGTTTTTTTTTGGCAGTGCATCATTTGTCCACTGCGGACATTTCAATGGGAGAAGTTTGATGAATTACAATAATTTGAATTTAGGCAAAAAACTGGTGGGCTTGAAATTTGAAGCGGTCACTTGAGGTTATGGACTTATACAGATTTTGAGATTTTAAGGCATTGGTTGAAAACCGACTCTCGCCTTTAAATTCAATTGTGTGTGGCTTTCAACGGGGCAGATGGCAGGGGTGATCAAACGGGCAACCTAATTGCGGGAGACTTCTTAGGCAGACTTTGGCCGTGGCAGATACGCGCCGCAGGATTCACGCACGACGAGATGCGGTGTCAGATAAATACTGCGAGCCGGCAAACTAGGTTCCGCCAGGCGTTCTAGCATGGTGCGAAAGGCGATCACGGCGATGTCGCGGCAGGGTTGATGAACCGTGGTTAGCGGCGGCGAAACCAGCGTGGCATATTTCACGTCGTCAAAGCCAACCACTCGGAAATCTTTGGGCGCGCGAATTCCAATGGACTGCATCGAGCGCAATAGCGTGGCGGCGGTGAAGTCGTTGGCGCAGATGAAGGCGTCGGCCTGCTTGCCAGCGGTCAGTCCGCGCACAAATTTCATGTCGCTGGGATCACCGGTGCGAATCCAGCCGGGGTCAGGTTCGATTCGATGGCGGGCGAGCGCCTCGCGCACGCCGGCAATCCGTGCATCCACCGTGGCTGCCGAGAGCGGGCGGGCGACGAAATAAAACCGTTTGCAGCCGAGTTTAATTAGGTGTTCGGCCACCATGTAACCGCTGGTCATGTTGTCCAGCCCTACCAGATCAAATTCGCTTCGCCCCGGAAAATCCAGCATGTCACGGTCAATCAGCACCACGGGAATGCCGGCTTCGCGGAGCGATTCTGCGAGATGCCGGTTGGCTTTTTCCTGCCCGGATTCAAGTTCGGCGGGCGCAAAAAAAACACCACTAATTTTGCGTTCGATGAATTGCTGGCACAGTTCCTCGGCATGGATGAGGCTGGCGTCCAAATCCTCGCGCGGATTGGTGGAGCCACCCCAAAGCAATCCATATTCTTGGACGCGCGAGAGGCTGGCAATTTCGCCGCAGATGATTTGAAAAATTTCCGTGCTGGACAGGCCCGGCATCAGCAGCCCCAAAATTTTCGAGGCGAAATTCCGCTTCTGCTCCGACCGCACGTAAGTGCCGGAGCCGGCGCGTCGTTCCACCAAACCTTCCGCCTCCAAGTCACGCAAAGCCCGCGCCACCGTGGGGCGGGAGACCCCAAATTGCTTGACGAGTTGCACCTCGCTCGGCAGTCGCGCACCGGCTTGGTAGCGCCCCGCAGAAATTTCCGTTTGAAGATAGCTGCTGATTTCATTGTGCTTGGGTTTGGTGTTCATGGTGTGCTCATTGGTAATTACCAATTTCAAAGCAGTCATGGCAACTATTTTCAATCCAGTCTAGTCTGGGTTTGAGTTCTCGATCGATGCCAGTTAAAACATAATCAGTACCAGCGTTTGAACCATTGCATCGCCGCGGCACCATCTCGGCTTTTGGTGATGCAATTCATAAAAGTGCTGGGGACAGTTCTTTCCGGCCAAGCGTCGGAGGACTGGAAGAAATGAAACACTAAACCAAGCATACAGTCATGAAATTAAAAATAAAAAACTCACAGGCGGCACTATTATGTGCCGCTTTGCTCATAAGCGGAAGCTGGGTGGCCAGTGCTCAGGAAGCCGATACCAATGCGACAACCGTAGCGTATTGGAAGTTGGGCGCAATGAACAGTATTGCGCTGAGTCCCTCGGGCAATGGTATCTTGGATTTGGCCACGAACACCGGCCAGGGCACCATCGCGGGGACGGCCCCCGGAGTTCCGCTTTCCATCCAAGACCTTTGGTTTCAAGGGCCGTTAGCATCGAATCCCACCTTTACCAGTGTTGTTCCCCCATCCTCGATGTTCAATGCAAATAATTATTTTAGCGCGGGACCTGGCTCTTGGGACTGCGGTTCCGATCAGTATCCAAGCACCTCTGGCAGCCTCGTTTGTGACAACATCACCTACGGCAACAACTTCAATGGTCCCGATTTTACGTGGGAAATGTATTTCAAATCAGATACGACCAACGACCCGGTAACTGGCTTGGCAAATCAGTGTTTGATTTTTGACCACCATCAGTCAGCGTATGCTTTTCTCTTTCTGAACTCCAACACTGATGATACCAATAACATCGGAAGCCTCGTTTTCTGGGGCTGGAACGTGGCTGTCTTTGGCATTAATTGTCGCATCACGGCGGCTCAAAACCATGGACACCGCATGGACGACGGGCATTGGCACTATGTCGCCTGTCGTTTCAAGACTGCCACTGAAACCATGGATATGCTGGTGGTCAACGATGATGGCACCAGCACGGAAACTTCAACTTATATCACGGTGCCGCTCAATCCGGGTGGTTCCGGCAGCCAAGGGCCGGTTTTCATCGGTTGTGATGAGAATCAAAATGTGCCTTTTGACGGTTTGATCAACCAGATTCGTTATTCAAATGCCTCGTTGCCGAATAGTCAGTTGATGGTGAATGCCAGCGCTTGCAACGCTCCGGTGTTTAACAATACTGCATCCACAAATGCCGTGGCAGTTGGTGCGGATTTTAACCTCTCGGCCGCGGCATGGCCGGTTCAAGTTTTAGGCGGTCCGCTCCAGTATCAATGGCAATTAAACGGTGCCAATGTGGCCGGTCAGACCAACATTAGTTTAAACCTGTTCCCGGCCACTTTGGCTTCGGCTGGCACTTACACTTTGGTCGCTTCCACTCCGTGCGGGGGGATTACGGCCACCAGTGCCCCGGCAGTCGTAACGGTCGCCCAAGCAATTCCAGTCAATCGTTGGAGCTTTGAATTCACCGAAGCCGTTACCTTTCCTCAAGCAACAGTCGATGATGTGCTGGTTGGAACAAATCACTCTGCAGGCTACAACTTGATTACTTTCAACGACGCCCCGAATCCAAGCGGCATCGGTGGCAACGGTGGAATTGGTTTGACGAACATAGCGCCGCCTTCGTCGATGTTTATTGGTGGTAATACAGGTGGCACGAACTCCTTTGACCCCTCCTTCATTTCGGCGGTTAACGGTGTGGTGCTCTATCCTGCTGGGCCGGATGTGTTTGATTTCCAAGGTTCGTTCTCTTTGGAGTTGTTCTTCAAGACCTATGGGGACCAAAGTGCATCAGGCGACATGGAACTAATCTGTCAGGGTAGCGACGGTGGCAATACCGTTCGTTACAGCGTAGTTGCCAACCAAGCGGCTCCTGGCGCGGTAAGTTTCCACATCAACAACTACTCCGTTGCTCCGGCAGGTCCTTCGTTTGAGGACACTAATGCCGGCATCCAGTCGGTTACTTTGGCAAACCAGAATTATGCGGATGGCAATTGGCACTATATGTTGGCTCAATATGATGCCAACAATAATAAAATTACTCTTGCCATTGCTAATGCGGACGGCTCCGGCACGAATGCCACCACGGCTTTGCCTGCCGGATACGGACCGTTACCAGGAACGTTTCAAGGTAATCTTTTTATGGGGCGCTATCGCTATCCTCTAAATGATGGTGCCAACACCGATCCACGGACTTTCATTGGCGCAATTGATGAGGTGCAAGTATCCTCCGGATTGATTACGCCCAGCACCGGTCAGCTAGGTTATGTTGCCGGTCCGCCAAACATTACCAATATTTCTGTTGCGGGAAATAATGTTACCCTTCAATTCACTGGCAGTCCCGCCGCCGCTGCGTCATCCTATTCTTTGGTGGGATCGCCGACGGTCAACGGAACTTACTCGGTTCTCGGTGCCACGGTGACCTCTCTTGGTGGCGGCAATTTCCAGGCCACCATCGCTAAGAGCGGTGCTGCGGAATTCTATAAGATCAAGGACTGATAATACCTAGTGACCTCTGAAAAAGGCTGTTTGAGTTGTTTGTTTTGATGTCACCGGCATTTTTCAACGTGAAAATCGTTTGCCAAACTGAAAGCCGTGGCGCTTTTGCGCCGCGCTGCCGGACATTTTCGCCCGGCGGCGAACGGTTG
>CAIRJF010000023.1 GCA_903878805.1 uncultured Verrucomicrobia subdivision 3 bacterium | reverse complement strand
TCGGCAGCACCAGAACCTTCGACGCAGGCGTTGTTGCTGTTGCCGGTCATTTTTATGGCGTTGCGTCGGTGGCGGAAACGCAGCCTGACGTTTTAGCGCCGCCCGTCATACCACATGAAGGCGGCCTCGCGGTTGCGGATGATGTAATTTTCCATTCAGCGCTTGAAAGTTGAAAGGTGAATCTGGAAACTGCCCGTGATGTCGTTGCCGCCGGATTATCACATGCACACGCCGCTCTGCCGCCATGCGACGGGCGAGCCGGTGGATTACGCGCGCCGCGCGGTGGAAATCGGCCTCACGGAAATTGGCTTCTCGGATCATTCGCCGATGTCGCGCGAGGACTTCGACAACTGGCGGATGTTCGACCGGCAGCTCGATGAATACGTCGCCAAAGTCCGCCTCGCGCAAAAGGAATTTCCGCAACTGACCATCCGCCTCGCGCTGGAGGTGGACTACCTGCCCGGCCACGAGGATTGGATTCGCAAGCTGGCGGCACGGCATCCGTGGGATTATTTCATCGGCAGCGTGCATTACGTCTCGGAGACATGGGACGTGGACAATCCGGCCAAATTGTCCGAGTGGAAAAAGCGCGATGCCTACGAGGTGTGGAAAATTTATTTCGACCGCCTCACGCTCGCGGCAGAATCAAAATTGTTCGACATCATCGGCCACGCGGATTTGCCGAAAAAATTCGGCATCCGCCCCGCGCAGGACTGCACGCCGTTTTACGAAAAATTTCTGGACGCCGCCGCGCAGGCCGGCTGCGCGATCGAATTGAACACCGCCGGGCTGCGCAAGCCGTGCGAGGAGATTTATCCGAGCCGCGATTTGCTCCAGCTCGCGTTTGAAAAAATGGTGCCAATTACTTTCGGTTCGGACGCACACGCGCCGGCGGAGGTGGGCTTGAATTTTGCGGAGGCCGTCGCGCTGGCGCGCAGCGTGGGCTACGCGGAGACAACTCGTTTTGAAAAGCGCGAGCGCGAATCGGTTTGGCTGTGACCGTATGACTGCCGCGCGACCGGACAAAAGATTTTTTTTGTTTGCCTGTCTCACGCTCGCGCTCGGCACGCTGGCGCTCTACTGGCCGGTCAGCCATGCCACCTTCATCCAATTTGATGACGCGGATTTCATTTCGGACAACCCGCACGTCAACACGGGATTGAGCTGCGCGAACGTGGCCTGGGCGTTTCACGACACGCACTCGGGCAACTGGGTGCCGCTGACGTGGATTTCGCACATGGCGGACTGCCAGTTTTTCGGCGTGAACGCGGGCGCGCATCACCTCGTCAACGTCGGCTTTCACACCGCGAACACGCTGCTGCTGTTTGCCCTGCTGTTTGCCAGGACGAAAATGCCGTGGCGGAGCGCGGTGGTGGCCGCGTTCTTCGCGTGGCATCCGCTCCACGTGGAATCGGTCGCGTGGGCGGCGGAGCGCAAGGATGTATTGAGCACCTTTTTCTTTTTGCTGGCGCTGAACGCCTACGCAAAATATGTGGCGGGTGACGCGTGGCGGGTGGCGAGTGAAATCACGTCACGCGCCACGCGTCACGCGCCATTTTTTTACGCGCTCGCGCTGCTGTTTTTCGTGTTGGGGCTGATGAGCAAATCCATGGTCGTCACGCTGCCGTTCATGCTGCTGCTGCTGGACGTGTGGCCATTAAAGCGAATCCAGGATTCAGGATTCAGGATTCAGGATTTCAAAAAACTGCTCGTCGAAAAAATTCCTTTCCTGCTTTTATCGTGCGGGTTTTGCGCGCTGACATTTCTGGCCCAGCGCGGCGCGAACGCGGTCATGCACATCCCGTGGCAAAGCCAGTTGGCAAACATCCCGGTCGCGTATCTGCGCTACATTTCCAAAACCCTTTGGCCGGCGGATCTGGCCGTTTATTATCCTTTCGTCTTTCACTGGCCGACGGTCATCGTCATCGGCGCGATCTTGGCATTGCTGGGGGTTTCAACGCTCGCCATCGCCACGCTCCGCCGCGAACCGTGGCTGGCGGTGGGCTGGTTTTGGTTTCTCGGCACGCTTGTGCCGGTCATCGGCATCGTGCAGGCCGGCATGCAATCCATGGCGGACCGTTACGCCTACATCCCAAGCATCGGCTTGTTCATCGTGGTGGTCTGGGGCGCGTGCGAACTGGCAGAGCCGCGTCCGGCCCTCAAAAAATATCTGCCGGTGCTCGCCGGTGTGACGCTGGCTGGCTGCCTCCTGGCCGCGTCTTTGCAAATTTCCTACTGGCAGAACGGCGTGCGGCTCTTCACGCACGCGGTGCAAACGACCACGGGCAATTACGTCGCCCTCAATAGCCTCGGCGCCGCGTTCCGGGAAACCGGGCGCACGGACGACGCGATAAAAATCTTTGAGGAATCCGCGCGCATCGAGCCGCTTTACTGGCAGTCGCACCGCAACCTGGCCTTGGCGCTGCTGGAAAAAAACCAGCCGGACGCGGCGTTTGCCCAGTTTGAATTTGTGCTGGCGGAACTGCCGCAGGACGCGGACCTGCGCTACGAATTGAGCCTGCGCCTGCTCAACTATGGCCGGGTTGAACCCGCCAAAAAACAACTCGCCGACGCCTTGAAACTCAAGCCAGATTTTGCCGAGGCGCACGAACTGCTCGGCGCAATTTTTTTGCAACAGACCAATCTGGCCGCCGCCATCCCGCATTTTGACGAGGCGTTGAAAATCAATCCCAACTATGCCGAGGCGCATTTGAACCTCGGCCTCGCGTTGGAACAACAAGGTAAATTTGCCGAAGCGATCAGTCAGCTTCGTGCCGCCCAGCGGCTCGACCCGGATGCCAATGAAATAAAAAAATCGCTCGGAAAGATTTTGGTGGAGCATCCAGAATTGAAAAGCCAGCCTTGATTGCCGGTAAACAAACATGAAAAAATTCACCGAACAATTTTTCGCGCAACCGCCACGGCTGTTCATCGGTCTCGTCCTTGCGTTCGGCACGCTGGCGCTCTACTGGCCGGTCACGGGCTTTCCTTTCATCAACTTTGACGACAACGAATATGTTTTTGAAAACCCGGTCACGCGCGCTGGGCTGACGTGGCACGGTCTGGTCTGGGCATTCAATGGCATCCACGTCGGCAACTGGCATCCGTTGAGCTGGCTTTCGCACATGCTGGACTGCCAGCTTTTCGGCGTGAACGCGGGCGCACATCATCTGGTGAACGTGCTTTTTCACATCGCGAACACGCTGCTGATCTTTTCATTTCTGCGTTCGGCCACGGGCGCGGAATGGCGCAGTGCCTTTGTCGCCGCCTTGTTCGCGTGGCATCCGTTTCATGTGGAGTCCGTCGTGTGGATTGCGGAGCGCAAGGATGTGTTGAGCACCTTTTTCTGGCTGCTCACCCTCATCGCCTACGCGCGCTACGCGCAAAGCAGTGACATGTGGCGGGTGACGGGCGACGCAGCAACCGCGCCATGCGCCACGCGTCACTCGTCACGTTTTTACATTCTGGCGCTGATTTGCTGCACACTGGCCATGCTATCCAAGCCGATGGCTGTGACGCTGCCGTTCACGCTGCTGCTGGTTGACTTATGGCCGCTCAAACGAATTCGGAATTCCGAATTCACATTCCAGAATTTAAAAAAATTGCTCGTCGAAAAAATTCCGTTCTTCGGGCTGATGATCGCGCTTTGCGCGGTTACTTTTTTTGCCCAGCGCAGCGTGGGCGCGGTCAGCCCGGTGGAATTATCCTGCCGGCTCGGCAATGTGCCCGTCGCCTACCTGCGTTACCTCGGAAAAACTTTCTGGCCCACCGACCTCGCCCTCGTCTATCCCTACGTCTATCACTGGCCGGTCGCCGCCATCATCGGCTCGGTGCTGCTGCTCGCGATTTTTTCCGCCGTGGCGGTTTTGCAGCTCCGGCACGAACCGTGGCTGGCAGCGGGCTGGTTCTGGTTTCTTGGCACGCTCGTGCCGGTGATCGGCTTCGTGCAGGTCGGCGCGCAATCCATGGCGGATCGCTATTCCTACTTGCCGAGCATCGGACTTTTCATCGTGCTGGTCTGGAGCGCGGCGGAATTTTGCGCGGCGCAACCCAATGGCAGATTCATGCTCGCGGTGATCGGCGGCAGCGCGCTGGCGGGCTGCGTGCTGGTCACTTCGGTGCAAATTTCCTACTGGCGCAGCAGCGTGGATATTTTTTTGCACGCCATGCAGGTCACGCAAAACAACTACGTAGCCGAAAATGCCCTGGGCAAGACGTTTGAAATGAACGGCGACCTGCCCCGCGCCGTGGTGCTCTATGCCGACGCCGTGCGCCTCGAACCGCGTTTCGTCATCAGCCAATACAACTACGGCCTCGCGCTCATCGGCGTCGGCCACAAAGCCGAGGCGTTCACACATCTCGCCGCCGCCGCCCAGCTCGATCCCGGCAACGCCGACGCGCAGTTCAACCTCGGCGTTTACTTTTTACAAAATGGCCGCGCGGCGGACGCGGCGAACTGTTTCAACGCCACGCTCCGGCTGCGGCCGGATGCGGTTGACGCCCGCACCCGGCTGGCCGAGGCGCTGGCCGCGCAGAAAAAATTTTCCGAGGCCGCCGCGCAATACCGCGCGGCACTGCGCCAGCAACCCGACAAAGCGGCAATAAAAAAAGCGCTCGCCGATTTGCTGACCGCGCACCCGGATCTGCATTAAAAAATGTTCCCCGAAATTTTCAAAAAAAATTTCCGCACGGTTGGCATCAGCGTGGTGCTGGCGGTGGGAACGCTGGCCTTGTATTGGCCGGCTCTCCGCCACGGCTTCATCGGACTGGACGACAACCAATATGTGACGGCTAATCCCATCGTGCAGGCCGGACTGACGTGGACGGGCGTCAAGTGGGCCTTCACCAACACCATCGCCAGCAACTGGTTTCCGCTGACCTGGTTTTCTTACATGATTGACTGCCGATTTTACGGATTGAATCCCGCCGGCCATCACCTGACCAGCGTCCTTTTTCACATCGCCAACGGGCTGCTGCTCTTCGCGTGGCTGAATCGCGTGACCGGCGCGACGTGGCGCAGCGCGCTGGTGGCGGCGTTCTTCGCATGGCATCCGTTGCGCGTGGAATCGGTCGCGTGGGTCGCGGAGCGCAAAGACGTTTTGAGCGCGTTTTTCTGGCTGCTGGCCCTGCTGGCCTACACGCGCTATGCGGAACTGTTCAAAGTTCAAAATCCGAAATCAAAAGTATTTTATCTGCTCGCGCTGCTGTTGTTTGCTTGCGGCCTGATGTCCAAGCCGATGGTCGTGACACTGCCGTTCGTTTTTTTGCTCGCGGACTACTGGCCGCTAAACCGAATTCAGAATTCAGAATTCAGAATTCAGAATTCAGAATTGCAAAAAACTGATCGTTGAAAAAATTCCGTTCTTCGCCTTGGCCTTGGCCGGAAGCTGGGTGAATTACCTCGCCCAAAAAGGCGGCGGCGCCACCTGGTCGGCGGATGTTTTGCCGCTGCACATCCGCCTCGCCAACGCCGTTGTCTCTTATGTCCGCTACATTTCCAAAACTTTTTGGCCGTCGGATCTCGCCATCATTTATCCCTACGAAACAAACTGGCCGCTATGGTTCGTGTTGGCGGCGGCGCTGGTGCTGGCGGTGTGGTCGGTCACGGCAGTTTTGCGCGCGCAAAAAAATCCCTTTCTCTTTTTCGGCTGGTTTTATTTTTTGGGAACGCTCGTTCCGGTCATCGGTCTGGTGCAGGCCGGCCCGCAGGCGATGGCCGACCGTTACAGTTATCTGCCGAGCATCGGACTGCTGATTCTCATCGTCTGGGGC
Source organism: uncultured Verrucomicrobia subdivision 3 bacterium (assembly GCA_903878805.1). Taxonomy (GTDB): domain Bacteria; phylum Verrucomicrobiota; class Verrucomicrobiia; order Limisphaerales; family UBA11358; genus UBA11358. Next base: position 21,911 of record CAIRJF010000023.1, on the reverse strand, counting down.
GCAGATTTGTTGCTCGCCACGCAACCGCAGCGAAAAAAAATCGCTGCGCTCGCGGGCGCGGCGGCGTTGTGCGCCTGTCTGCTCGCCACTTCCCGCCAGTTGACCTACTGGGCAAGCGACATAAAACTTTATCTCCATGCCGTCGAAGTCACGCCTGACAATTACGTCGCCAACGCCTATCTCGGCGGCGCGCTGGAGGACGCCGGCCAGTTCGACGCCGCGCTGCCGTTCTATTTTGAATCCGTCCGCATCACGCCTTATTTTCCCATCGCGCAATGGCGGCTAGGCATCGCGCTCCTGCGGAGAAATAATTTTACGGCAGCCAGCGAACACCTTGGTGCCGCCGCCAAACTTGTTCCCGCTGATCCGGTCATCCAGTGCTATTACGGCAAAGCCCTCGCCGCCGACGGAAAAACGGACGCGGCCAGAACGCAATTCCTCCTCGCCCTGCGGCTCAAGCCTGATTATGGCGAGGCGCAAACCGCGCTCGCCGCGCTGAAATAATTTGTGAAGCTGGACAGCCCCGCCGCGTTTTGAAAAACTGCGCGCGATGAAACAAACAATTGTCACCCTCGACATGGAAGGCGTGCTGACGCCGGAAATATGGATCGCGGTCGCCGAGAAAACCGGCATTCCCGAACTGCGCCGCACCACGCGCGACGAGCCGGATTACGACAAGCTGATGAATTACCGCATCGGCATTCTTGACCGGCACGGCATCAAACTTTCGCAGATTCAAGCCGTCATCGGCACGCTCAAGCCGTTGCCCGGCGGCAAAGAATTTCTCGACGAATTGCGCTCGCTCGTGCAGGTCATAATTCTCTCGGACACCTTCGAGCAATTCGCGCAGCCGCTGATGAAACAACTCAACTGGCCGACTTTATTTTGTCATCGCTTGCTCGTGACGAACGACCGCATCACCGGCTACGAACTCCGCCAGCCAAATCAAAAACAAAAATCCGTCGTCGCGCTGAAATCTTTAAACTACCGCGTCATCGCCGCCGGCGATTCCTACAACGACACCGCAATGCTCGGCGCGGCGGACACCGGTTTTTTGATCCACGCGCCGGAAAAAGTGAAGCTGGAATTTCCGCAGTTCAAGTCCGTCGAGTCGCACGCGGAACTGTTGCAGCACATCAAGGGAGCGCTCTGATGCCGACGCACCGAGGCTCCATCCGTTTGTTCCGGCTCGCGGACATCGACGTCTATGTGCATTGGGCGTGGTTTCTGGCTTTTCTTTATTTCACCAGCCGGCCGCACACGTATTCCAACTACGGCTGGAACGCACTGGAAATTCTCGCGCTCTTCGCCATCGTGCTGACGCATGAATTCGGCCACCAGCTCGCCTGCCGCTCGGTTGGCGGCGAGACGCACGACATCATTCTCTGGCCGCTCGGCGGCGTGGCCTACGTCAACCCGCCGCAACGCCCCGGCGCGCAGTTGTGGAGCATCGCCGCCGGTCCGCTCGTCAACGTGGCGCTGATTCCCGTGCTGTCCGCGCTCAGCTTGACCGCTTCACACCTCGGCTGGCAAAGCACCAATCCCAACGCCTTTGCACTGCTTCAAAATGTGCGGATCATCAACCTAGTTCTGCTCATCTTCAACCTGATGCCGGTCTATCCGCTGGACGGCGGCCAAATCCTGCGCTCGCTTTTGTGGTTTGTTTTTGGCCGCGCTAACAGCCTGCTCGCCGCGAGCGTCATCGGATTCATCGGCGTGGCCGCGTTGATTTTGCTGGCCGTTTTGAGTCAAAACTGGTGGCTGGGCCTCGTGGCTGTCTTCATTCTCATGAACTGCTGGGGAGGCTTGAATCAGGCGCTGGCGCTGGCGAAGATCGCCAAGATTCCACGCCGTCCGGGCTTGGTCTGTCCTTCCTGCCAAACCGCGCCGCCGCTCGGCGAACTCTGGCGCTGCGGTCAATGCGGCCAGGCCTTCGACATTTTTTTGACACAGGGAATTTGTCCGCACTGCGCCGCCCAATTCAACGTCACGCGCTGTCTCGACTGCGGGATTTCCAGCCCGCTCGTCGCGTGGACGAACGCAACGCCGCCACAAAATAATTGACCGCACATTGCCGCCGACAAAACATTTTTCTTCGCGCGTAAATTCCTTATCCTACGCAAATGAATTTATTGCCGTTCGGAAAACTGGCCGCGCACCGGCCGCGCACCTTCGTCCCGCAAAACCTTGATCTCGGCGACTGGTCGCAGATTGCGCCGCTGTTCGACCAGCTCGAAGTGCGTGCCGCACGGGCAATCACTACCGCCGAATTGGAACGCTGGCTGATTGATTGGAGCGAACTTTGCGCCGCGCTGGACGAAGAGGCCTCGCGCCGCTACATCGCGATGACCTGCCACACGGACAACGCGGACGCGGAAAAGGCGTATCTACACTTCGTCGAAAATGTTGAGCCGCAACTCAAGCCGCGCCAGTTCGCGCTGGAAAAAATTTACGTAGCGCATCCGCAATTCAGTCAGCTGCCCAAGGCTCGCTATGAAGTCTTTAATCGCGACGTAAAAAATCACGTTGAACTGTTTCGCCCGGAAAACGTGGCGCTGGAAACCGCAGAGGCGAAGCTCGCGCAGCAATACCAAAAACTCATCGGCGCGCAGACGGTGAATTTTCGCGGCGAGGAAAAAACACTCGTGCAGATGGGCCGTTATCTCGAAGATCCGGATCGCGCGCTGCGGCAAGAGACTTGGGAACTCGTCGCCAGGCGCCGGTTGCAAGACGTAGAGAAGTGCGAGGAAATTTTTGACGAGTTAATCAAGCTCCGCACGCAAATTGCCAAGAACGCGGGTTTTGGAAACTACCGTGACTACATACATCGCCAGAAATGTCGCTTCGATTACACGCCGGAAAATTGTTTTCAATTTCACGACGCGGTGGAAAAGGAAATCATGCCCGCCGTCCGTGAAATTCAGAACGACCGTAAGCGGCAGTTGAAACTAGAGAAATTGCGCCCGTGGGATCTGGCCGTGGACCCGCAGAATCGCCCGCCGTTAAAGCCTTTTGCGCAGGTCAGCGAAATGGTGATGCGCACGCAAAAGATTTTCAATCACCTCGACGCGGAACTCGCGGCAGGGTTTCAGCAGATGCAGGATTTGAAACTGCTCGATCTCGACAACCGCAAAGGCAAAGCGCCGGGCGGTTATCAGTCCACGCTGTCAGAAGCGCGCGTGCCATTCATTTTCATGAATGCCATCGGCTTGCAGCGCGACGTGGAAACCATTTTGCACGAGGCTGGTCACGCCTTTCACGCACAGGCGACGCGTGACGAAGATTTGTATGCGTATCGCGGCGCGCCGATTGAATTCTGCGAAGTCGCTTCGATGGCGATGGAATTGTTGGGCAACGAATTCCTCGAAGAATTTTACCCAACTGCAGAAGCAAACCGCGCGCGCAAGACGCATCTCGAAGGCATCATCGGATTTTTTCCGTGGATGGCGACTGTGGACGCGTTTCAGCACTGGATTTATACGCACGCCGGCCACACGCGCGCCGAGCGCAAGGCGGCGTATCTGCAACTCATGGATCGCTTCGGCGGCGACGTGGATTTTTCCGGCTTCGAGGAAGTGCGCGCGCATTCGTGGCACCGGCAGCTCCACATTTTCATCCATCCGTTTTACTACGTGGAATACGGCATCGCGCAGCTTGGCGCGTTGCAGGTCTGGGCAAATTCAAGAACGAACAAGGTGAAGGCGCTGGCCGATTACAAAAAATCCCTCGCACTCGGCGGCTCGCGGCCGCTGCCGGAATTGTTCGCGGCGGCGGGCTGCAAATTTCAATTCGATGCCGCGACCATCAAGCCTCTGATTCAACTGGCGGCAGACGAGTTGAAAAAGCTCTGAATTTTAAGATTTTATTTTTGGATGGGAACGACGCTTTCGTGAATGTTGGCTGACATTCTACTTTTGCGGCGGAAAGATTTCTGACAGGCTCGCGCCATGCCGATTCCAGTCATCAGCCCCGCGCAGATGCGCGAGTGGGAACGCGCCACCTGGGCCACCGGCCAGACCGAGGCCGAGGTTATCCGCCGCGTCGGCAAGCGCGTCGCCCGCCGCATCCGCAAGCTCACGCGCGCGGGTGACACGGTTCTTTTTCTCGTCGGCAAAGGCCACAACGGCGACGACGCCCGCGCCGCCGCCAAGCAGCTCGAAGGCCGCCGCGCCGAGGTGCTGGAAATGTTTTTGCCGGACACGGATTTGCTGCCGCTCGAATCCGCGCTTCAGGAAAAACCGACGCTCGTCGTGGACGGACTTTTCGGCATTGGCCTGAACCGACCGCTGTCTGCGGCGTGGCAAAAAATCATTTCCACCATCAACGCGGCAAAAATTCCGGTGCTGGCGATTGACGTTCCTTCCGGCTTGAACGCGGAAACCGGTGAAACTTTTGGCGCAGCTATCCAAGCACTTGTCACGCTCACCATCGGTGCGCCAAAAACTGGTCTGCTCGCGCCCGCCGCGTGGCCGTTCGCCGGGCGATTGGAAGTTGCGGAAGACATCGGCCTCGTCCCCTGCCCGCTCGCGGCGGAACTGAACTGGACGCAGCCGGAGGATTTTGAACATTTTCCGCCGCCGCGCAAAGTGGCTGCAAACAAAGGCGATTTTGGTCACGCCGCGCTGGTCGCGGGCAGTTTGGGTTATCACGGCGCGGCGGTTCTCGTCACGCGCGGCGCGCAGCGGGCGCAGCCGGGACTCGTCACCGTGTTCCCGCAAGAAAATGTTTTTACGCCCGTCGCCGCGCAGTTGCAGGCCGCGATGGTGAGCATTTGGAAACCGGAAATCAAGTTGCCGGAAAAAACTTCCGCCGCGCTCATCGGGCCGGGCTTGGCCGCTCCGGAAATTACCGAGGCGATGAAAAAATTTACGCGGGAACTTTGGCGCGCGGCGGCGTTTCCGCTGGTCGTGGACGCAAGCGCGCTGGATTTTCTGGACGCCGAAACGCCCGCGAAAAATTCCCTCCGCGTGCTGACGCCGCATCCGGGCGAGGCGGCGCGGCTGCTCGTGACGACGGCGGCAAATGTGCAGGCGAACCGCGTGGCGGCGTTGCGCGAAATTTCCAAAAAGTTCGGCGGTTGCTGGGTGGTGCTGAAAGGCCATCAGACTTTGGTCGGGCGCAGCGAAGGAAATATTTTTGCGAACGGCTCCGGCAATCCGCACCTCGCGCAAGGCGGCAGCGGCGATTTGCTGGCGGGCTTCATCGCCGGCTTGCTGGCGCAACCGGCGTTGGCGGCGGACGTGGAAAAAACTTTGTGTTACGCGGTCTGGCAGCACGGCGCGGCGGCGGACAAACTGGCGCTGACGCGCGGCAACTGGACGGTGGAAGATTTGGCGGCGGAGATTGGGAAGTGAATTTGACTGCCGAAGATTTCAAAAAGTTTTCTTGAGGACACAAATCCGGCTGCGGTGCGGCGGCAGCCAGTTGATGTAGTCATAATCTTTGATGATGGAATAGCCGGGCACGGGACCAAAGCTGATTTGATAGGTGTCGCCTTTAATCCACCAAAATCCTTTTTCACCTTGCGGCTGTTGGGGGGAATAAAAAAAATAATAGCCGCCAAATTCAAATCCGCCGTTGATTTCATCAGGCCGAACTTGGCGGCTGGTGGTTAAATCCGTTATCGCCCGCCAGCGCAGCCGGTTCCATTCGAGATAATCGCGCGTGCCTGCGACGGAGAAAAAAACGAAGGCAGCTGACAGTGCCAGAACCACGGTGCGGACGCTGCGCGGTCTCAATGCCGGGAAGTCGTGGATGAAACTGGCAATGCAAACAACCAGCAACGGCAACGTGAAAATCAAATAACGGTCAAAGAATCCGGTTGCCAGCAAGGGCAGCAGATAAATGACAGTGGTGAGCAGCAAGAAGAAAATGCCAGAGTCGGTTGCCCGCAATTTTTTTGCCCGGCATCGGGCAACCAATTGAATGACAGCAAGACCCATGACGGCCAGCAGCGACACCGCACCCAGCAGGCTGATGATGGTGACTACCAGCCAAAAAATTGGCGGCAGGACGGGGGGACAGTTGAGGTTCAAAGTGTAGGCATCGGGCAATGTGACTGGCCCAATGCCGGATTTGGTGAGGGTGTTGAGCGCCGTCGGCATCAACGACGTATCATAGAACTCGTTAAATTTTAAGCCGGCGTGCAGGATGAAGAGGAATGAAAACGCGAGGGCGGCGGCGGCTTTTTTCCGATGCATTGTCCAGAGCGCGGGCAATGCCAGCGGAAGCATGGGTGAAAGGAAGAGTCCCAGATAAAGCAGGCCTGAATACGCTTTCACTTCCATGCTGTCCCATAACCAAGTTGGATGCGACAATACCACCAATAGGAATTCGTTCTTGGCGTTGGAATTTGTCGAAATCCCCCCGGTCATCGCCAGCCACTGTTGCAATAGCCAAAGACTGCCAATGCAAATCGCGGGTGGCACGACGGCGCGCAAAAAATTTCGCCGCACAATCCCGTCGCGCAAAATCAAGGTAACGGCAAAAGCCAGCGGCACAGCAATGGCCAGTTGCCTTGAAAGGGTGGCGGCCACGGCAAAAAAGGTGCCGATAAACCAATCTTGTCGCCGCTCGCCCGCCAAATTTTTTACCAGAAAAATCAAGGCGAATACCGCCATGGCCGTGAACGGCACATCGGTCATGAAGGTGTTTGAAAGGGCGAAATAAATCGGATTATAACCTACCACCAAGGCGCAAATCACGGGCAACCCGCGCGGCAATTGAAATTTTCTGGCGAGCCAGTAGGTTCCCAACACGCCACCGAGTGAAAGCACGAGGGTTGAGAGCCGCAAGGCGTTAAAGGAAAAACCGGCCGGCAGACAAAACAACGCGCCCCAGATGGTGTTGGTGAGAAGCGGCATCGAGGCCCAGCCGCTCGGACGGAATTCTCCGCTTTGAAGCAGATGCTTGACCGTGAGGCCGTAAGCCCAGTCGTCATTCAACGGAAAATTTCCAATTGGATTGATGACGATCAAACTGGCAACCCAAGTGCAGACGATGATTGCCAGATCAATCGCGACCGCCCGGTCATATTTTATTCCCGCAATAAGATTCATATTTCCCAAAAAATCCTGATGCGTAATTTTATTTCATCTTTTCAATCTGGATGCGTGATGAATCGTTGACGCCGAGCTGGAGCAGGACGGCGTTGGTGTAAAGCTGGTAATTTAATTTGGGCGGCGGGATTTGAAATATTTTCCGTTCGCGCACGAGTTCCGCGAGCGCGAGCGTGTCGAGCGCCACGGGATCGCGGCTCAACCAAATCTGGTCGAGCACGGTGGCGTATTGCAGGTAGCTCGCGGGGCCGCCTTGATACTGGCCGAGCAGCGCGTCGGTGACGTTCAGCACCACGCGGTCGCCCACGCTGGGCAGCGCGTAAATTTCCGGCAGCGCAACGGCGAGGCGGTCGGCGTCGCCCTCGAAACGCCGGGTGTTGTCCACGCTGCCGAGCGTGAGGCTGAAGAAATGCCCGCACAGGCCGGCGTCATTTTCATTAAGCAAAGGCGCGACGGAAATGATTTTGGTGATCTGTCGGCTGATGAGTTTGGAGACGAAGGATTTTTTGCCGATGCCGTCGCCCTTCAGTCCAAATTCGGAATCGCCCCACACGAGCGAGCCGACGACGGGTGAATCGGGCAGGTAAAATGTGCCGGGGTCGTAACCGGCCTCGACCGCGCCGGCCACGCGCACGCCGAGTTGCGCACCGAGCTGGAAGAATCCGGCGGCGGACAAATCCTCGGCGTGCTTGTCCCAAATGATGATTTTATCCGGCGGCAAACCGGCGGCGAGCAGGCCGCGCACAATGGCAGCGACGACGGCGGGACGCGTGCCGGACAGCGGGCCGGGCCGCGAAAAAACTTTGATGCCGACGGTGTCGTTGGTGTGGATGAGGCCGAGCCAAGCGTCGGAGACATTGGCCGCGCCGGTCAAAGTGAGCAGGCCAAGATTGAAGGCGGATGCCACGCGCGCTTCGTCGGCAAGAAAGGCGTTTTGCAAGCCGACGCCGTCCACCTGGACGACGCGCGCGATGGCATTGGTGGTGTGCAGCGGAAAGGAATCCGCCGCGCGAGTGGGAAAATTTAAGAGACAAACGGCCAGCCCAACCAATGCGATTGGCAGCCGACACGTCCTAATCATAATCAGAACCATAATCCCAATCTGTCCCCCGAACCGATTAAGATTAGGATTGCGATTCTGATTGCGACAAAAATGGAATGGAGCGTTTCTTGACACTTTCGAGCGAGGATGTTACCACCACGGCGGATGTCCGCAAAAATAAATTCAGTTTGGAGCGCAGTTTTATTGCTTGCGCTGGCGCTGTGCCTTTCGGGCTGCACGCCGGCGGGGCCGCGCGCGCTGCTCAAGGGCAAAAAGTATCTCGACCGGGGCGATTATGCGGACGCCATAGCGGAACTAAAAACGGCGACAGAAATCCTCGCGACGAACGCGGCGGCATGGAATTATTACGGCGTGGCGCTGCAACGCGCCAGCCAGTTGGACGATGCCGCAAACGCCTACAACCGTGCGCTGAATCTGGATCGCGATCTGGTGGAAACCCATCTGAACCTCGGCATTTTATTTCTCCAGCAAGGCAAGCCGGACGCGGCGAAAACGGAATTCACGGCCTACACGTTGCGCCGCCCGAACGACGCAACCGGCTGGCTCAAGCTCGGCTCCGCACAGTTGAAGCTGGGCGAAACAGTTCCCGCCGAAAGAAGTTTCAGCGCCGTGCTGGCGCTCAAGACCAGCGAGGCGGAAGCCTACAACGGACTCGGTCTCGCCCGCATCCAGCGCGGCAAACCGCGCGAGGCGGCGCAGTTTTTTGCCGCGGCCATCCAATCGCGCCCCGGTTTTGCCGCCGCGCTTCTCAATCTCGCGACGGTCAACCACCAGTTTCTGCACGACAACAAAACCGCGCTGGAAAATTATCGCGCCTACCTCGCGCTCACGCCGCCGCCCGCAAATGCAGATGCGGTGAACAACATCGCCGCCGCGCTGGAAAAAAGTTTGACGCCGGTCGTCGTCGCGCCGCCGCCCGCGGCCGCGACCAAACCAAGTCCGCCGGTCATTGCCGCCGTGGAACCGAAGCCGACGCAAAAAAATTTGCCGCCCGCCGTCCGCCCGCCGCCGCGCGCGGAAACGCCGAAGCCCGTGGCCGTCATTCCGCCTCCGCAAGTGGTGCAAGTAACGCCAGAACCTAAAATTATTTCCACGCCGGCTGCAGTGCAGCCCGTTCAGGAATTGCCCGTGCCAGAACCGGCGGCCAAGCCAAGTCTGTTCAACCGGCTGTTTGCCGCGCCCACGCCGGATGCCGCCGCCGCGCCAAAATTTTTGGCGAGCGGCATCACGCCGCTGCCGGGCGACCCCGCGCCGCCGCCCCCGCCGCCTGCGCCGGAGAAAAAAGTTGTGCCGGTGGTGATCATCCCACCCGCGCCGGTGGATTTTCCGCGCTACAATTATCTTGCGCCGCTTCGTCCGCAGCCGGGCAACCGGCGCGCGGCCAGCAGTTCGTTCACGCAGGCGCGCATGGCCGAGCAGGATCAAAACTGGCCGCAGGCGTTGGCGGAATACAACCAGGCCGTCGCGCTCGACCCTTCGTGGTTTGAGGCGCAATACAACGCTGGCGTCATCGCGCACCGACTGCGCAACTACGATTCCGCGCTCGCCAGCTATGAGACCGCGCTGGCGCTCCAGCCGGGCTCGGTGGATGCGCGCTACAACTTTGCGCTCGCGCTCAAGGCGGCGGGCTATGTGCCGGACGCGGCGAACGAACTGAAAAAAATTCTCGCGGCCAATCCCGATGAAGTTCGCGCGCACCTCGCGCTCGCGAACATCTGCGCCCAGTCGCTGCGCGATCCGGCGCAAGCGCGCGAGCATTACCAGAAGGTGCTGGAACTCGATCCCAAAAACCCGCAGACGGCAGACATCCGCTTCTGGCTCGCGGCCAACCCAGGTTGAAGCCGGCGAACTGATTTTTTTCCGTTCGTGCCAGCGGATTTTCGCTGATAAATTCTTCGTGTGCATCTGGCTCATCTGCGACTCCGAAACTTCCGCAATTACGCGCGGGTGGACGTGGATTTTGTGCCCGGTTTCCAACTGCTGCTTGGCGACAACGCGCAGGGCAAGACCAACATCCTCGAAGCGATTTATCTTATGGCCACGCTACGATCTTTTCGGGGCGTCGGCGGCGCGCAGATGATCCGGCACGGCGCGAAGGGCTACTTCGTCGGTGGCAATATCGTCGGGCAAGGCGACCATGAAATAAAAATGTATTGGGCGTTGCGCGAACGAAAACTCACGCTGGACGGCCAGCCGGTGAAAAAGCTGGCGGATTATTTCGGCGCGCTGCGCACGGTGGTTTTTTGCACCGAAGATTTGATGCTCGTCAAAGGAACGGCGCGCGCGCGGCGGCGATTTTTGGATTTGCTCCTCGCGCAGACGAATCCAATTTATCTGCCGCTGCTCCAGCGTTACATGCATACTGTCCGCGCGCGCAATGCCTTGTTAAAACAACGCAACATTGACGAGGCCGCGCTGGAAAGTTTTTCCGCCGAACTCGTCAAGCTCGGCAACGAAATCATCCGCGCCCGCCGCGAACTCGTGCCGAAATTTTCCCCGCTCGCGCGCCTCGCGTATCGCCGCATTTCCAACGACGCCGAGGAACTGCGCATCGAATACCAGCCGAGCGTGAAAAATGATTTTGCCGTGGAACTTGCGCAATCGCGTGCACGTGAGCGGAGTTTCCGCGCCACACTGGTCGGACCGCACCGCGACGATTTGCAATTGTTGCAAAATGAAAAATCTGCCGCGCAATTTGGTAGCGAAGGCCAGAAACGCACGCTGGCGATTGCTTTGAAAATGGCGCAGGTGGAATTTCTCGCGGGCATCCACGGCTCGCCGCCGATTCTCTTGATTGACGATGTGATGGGCGAACTCGACGCAAAACGCCGCAGCGGTTTTCTGCCCTTGCTTGAGCAATCACGCCGGACACGCGGCCAAGTTTTCATGACCTGCACCGAGGAAAACTGGCCAAGTGAATTGGGCAAAGAGTTGCAACGCTGGGAAGTAAGAACCGGAACCCTACTCAAGCAATAAGGAACACAGCAAATCAGGAATTTTCTTTTGAGATTCAGCTTCCTACTTTCCTGCTTTCTTTATTAAAATTCTATATGCGAATTTTGTCCGGCATCCAGCCCAGCGGCACGCTGCACCTCGGAAATTATTTCGGGATGATGCAGCCTGCTATCGCGCTTCAGGAAAAAGGCGAGGCGTTTTATTTTATCGCGGATTATCATTCAATGACCTCGCTGTTCGACGCCGATCAACGCCGGAAAAATACTTTGGACGTGGCGCTCGACTTTCTCGCGTGCGGCCTTGACCCGAAAAAATCTGTCTTCTTCCGACAATCTGATTTACCAGAGCACACCGAACTGGCGTGGATCCTGTCCACGCTCACGCCGATGAGCCTGCTGGAGAAATGCCATTCCTTCAAAGACAAATCCGCCAAGGGCATTCCTGTGAACCACGGCCTGTTCGCGTATCCCGTGCTGATGGCGGCGGACATTTTGCTCTACGATTCCAACATCGTGCCCGTGGGTCGCGATCAGAAACAGCACGTCGAGGTCACGCGCGACATCGCGATCAAGTTCAACGAGCAATACGGCCCGACCTTCGTGATTCCCGAACCGAAGATTCGCGAGGAAGTCGCCGTCGTTCCCGGCACCGACGGCCAGAAGATGAGCAAAAGCTACGGCAACACCATCGAGATTTTCGGCGAGGAAAAAGCCATCCGCAAAAAAATCATGGGAATTAAGATGGATTCGCGCCTGCCCGAGGAACCCAAGCCGGACGCAGATAAAAATCTAGCCATTCAACTTCTTAAGCTCGTCGCGCCCGCCGAAGTCGCGGCGGATTTTGAAAACCGCCTCCGCGCCGGCGGCCTTGGCTACGGCGATTTGAAAAAAGGTTTGTTCGAGCATTACTGGAATCATTTTGCCGAAGCGCGGAAAAAGCGCGCCGAACTCGCGGCCAATCTGGATTACGTCAATAGCGTCCTCGCCGACGGCGCAACGAAGGCGCGCACGCTGGCGCAAAAAGTTTTGAAACGCGCCCGCAAAGCTAGCGGACTCGAATGAGCCAATCGGCCGCAAATCCAATTGCGGTGCGCCTACGTTTGCGTCTCACGAACACCGCAGAAACCATCGTCCGTTCCGGCCATCCGTGGCTTTTTGCCGACAGCATTCGCGAGCAGAACCGCGTCGGTCGAACTGGCGAACTCGCCGTCATCTACGACCGCAACGACAAATTTCTCGCCGTCGGCTTGTTTGATTCCGATTCACCAATTCGCGTTCGCATCCTGCACGCAGGCAAGCCGCAAACTATTGATTCTGCTTGGTGGAATGCGCATTTGGAAAAATCTCTGGAACGGCGCGCAAAACTTTTTGATGCGACCACCACCGGCTATCGTTTGATTCACGGCGAGAGCGACGGCTGGCCGGCGCTCGTGCTGGATAAATATGATTCCACACTCGTGCTAAAAATTTATTCCGCCGCGTGGCTGCCGCGACTGGATGAGATTCTAGCACTGCTCAAAGAAAAAATTCCGTGCGAAAGAATCGTTTTACGTTTGAGCCGGAACATCCAGCCGCTCGCAGAAAAACAATTTCAATGGCGCGACGGACAAATGCTTTTTGGTTCGCCACCAAATGCCGCCGTAATTTTTTCGGAGAACGGAATCCGTTTTGAAGCCGATGTTTTGCGCGGGCAAAAAACCGGATTTTTTCTCGACCAGCGGGAAAACCGCGCGGAAGTTGAAAAACTGGCGGGCGGGAAAAAAGTTATGAACGCATTTAGCTTTTCCGGCGGCTTCTCGGTCTATGCCGCGCGCGGCGGCGCAACCTCCGTGACCGATTTGGACATCAGCGCGCACGCTTTGGAATCCGCCAAACGCAATTTTGCGCTGAACCAAAATTTTCCCGGTGTGGCGAATTGCCGCCACGAAATTGTGCAGGCGGATTGCTTTGACTGGCTGGAAAAAACTTCGGGCAAATTTGATTTGATTGTGCTCGATCCGCCGTCGCTTGCGAAACGCGCGGCGGAACGCGAAGGTGCTATCCGTGCCTACGAACGCGTGAATTCGCTTGGCATCACAAGGCTTTCGCGCAACGGCATTTTGGTGGCCGGTTCGTGTTCCGCGCACGTTTCCGCGCCGGAGTTTTTTGACGCGGTGCGGCGGGCGGCGGTTAAATCGGGAAGAAAATTTACGGAGCTGAAAACGTTGCAGCATCCGCCGGATCATCCGGCCGCGTTCAAGGAGGCGGAATACTTGAAGGTGATTTACCTGAAGTTTGGCGCTTGATGCCGTCCGGCTCGCCGATTTGCCGCGCCGGGAACTTGTTGGCGCTTTGCTTTGACTCGGCACGCAAACAAAATTAAATTTTCGCGGAATCAGATTAATGATTTCCACTGACATTAAAAACTCCGGGGCGGACTCGCAGCCAACATCCCATGCCCCGGCGCCGGATTGGGGAAGCCAAATCTCCGCCTGGAATGCACGGCAGCCGGTTCTGGCCATCATCCTGTTGGCGGTGCTGGCGGTGCTGGTCAATTGCTACCCGGTAATCTTTTGCGGTTGCAGCTTTGTCTCCCAATCGGAATTTCCCACGATGGTTTATTCGTGGGGCGCGCCGCTGCCCGGCAACCAGCCGATGACGCAAGTTTCACAGCACGCCAGCGATACGGCGGCGATGATGTTGTGGGGCGTGCCGGCGGGATTTCTGGAATCGCGCAGCGTGCTCGAGCACGGCGAATTGCCACTGTGGAATCGTTATGGCCACACGGGGGACCCGTTCTTGGGACAGGCGGTGACCATGCTTGGCGATCCCTTGCAGTGGATTGTGATTTTGGGTCGCGGCGCTTCCGTCGCTTGGGATGTAAAATTTGTTCTGGCCAAGCTACTTTTTTGCATCGGCTTCGGTTTGCTCATCCGCCGGCTTCTGGACAGTCAGCCGCTGGCGCTGATGTTTACCGCCCTAGCGGCGTATTGCGGGGCGTTTTTTTTCATCAACAACCATATGATGTTTTTTGTCTTCTGCTATGCGCCGTGGATTCTGCTTTCAGCGCTGGCGTGGCTGGATTTGAAAACGGGGAAAAACTTCCGCTGGCTGCTGGTGTGGTTGCTGGCCAACTTCGGCTGCTTCAACGGCGGCCATGTGGAACCGGCGGTGGATTTGATCGGCGGCTTAAATCTGGCGGCACTGATTTATGCCTTGGCACAACAGCACAAAATCACCGCCATGGCAAAAGTGACAGGCCGGATCGGCCTCGGCACACTCTTGTTTTTGGGACTGACCGCGCCAATGTGGCTATCGTTTTTGGCGGCATTGGGCGGATCGTATTCCACCCACACGACAGTCCACGTTTTTCAGCTTTCCATTAGAAGTATGCCGGGTGTTTTCGATGACCTGCTTTATGACCTGCTGGACATCACTCCCGGCACGGCGGCCTTCGCCCCCGGAACCAGTCTGCTGGTGCTGGCGGGCGGATTTTTCTCGATTTTGCAATGGCGACGGCTGAAGGGCGAAACTTTTTTTTGGGTCAACAGCGGGGCAATTTTTTTATGGGGTGGAGTCGTTTTTGGCTGGGTGCCGGCGGCGGTTCTGGAGCACGTTCCCTTTCTAAACCAAGTCGGCCACATCTATGTGGATTTCTCATACTTGTTGGTGATCCATCTGACGATCCAAAGCGCGTATGGCTTCAAAGCTCTGGCCGAGGAAAAAAATTTCCGGCGGGTGATGAGGGACTGCCTCTGGCTGGGTCTGGTCATTGCCGCGATGTTGCTGTTTTATTCCACGGCAAACGTCCATCTGCCGATTCCGTGGCTTTATTTCATCGGCGTCACGGCGGGCGCGGTTGGAGCGCCGCTGTTGTTCAAGTATTTCCAAACCCGGCAGCGGCGGATCAGTCTCATCGGCTGGGCGGGCATTGTTTTTCTCGGCTTCATCCCGAATTTCCGTTTCGGACTTTATGAAAATAATGACAGCAATGACCAACTGCTCCTGCTGCCCGGCCCGCGGGTGACGTTGAACGCCCCCAGCGCGGCGGTAAAAAAAATCCAGGCCGAAAATTTCGAACCGTTCCGGGTGGTCGGTCTGGACACGAGTTTCTTCGGCGATTATTCGTCCGTCTATGGCCTCGAAGACATCCGTTCCTGTGCGCCGTTAAGCAGTGGCACATACATAAACATGCTCTTCCAATTTCCGGGCATGGTTCTCGTCAACGGCTGGATGCTGGATGTCAAGGATCCCGCCATCGCCTAGCCGCTGCTAAATCTTCTGAACGTCAAATACCTGTTTTTAAATCCCGCCGACAAGCTTGCCATCGGTAAAGACGTGCATTTTAAAATCACCGACCGGAATGACTTTTTGGTTCTGGAAAATCTGGACGTGTGGCCTCGTGCTTACTTCACAGATCAAATTGTCCGCAGCTCGTCGCTCGAAGAATTCGTCAATCAAATCTGGCTCAGAGATAAATTACCAATCGCCGCCTTCGCCCCCGGTGAAATCAAAAAACTGCCCAGCCTCGCGGCGCTCCAAACCACCAACCTGCCGACCGTCGTGCCGGCGACCAATTACCGGCTGTTGCCCAACTCCACTGAGTTTGACATCCATGCGCCCGCCGCCGGCGTGGTATGTCTCGCCGAAGGTCAGGCAAATGATTTTACCGCAACGGCGAACCATGAGAAAAAATCCGTGCTGACCGTCAACCGCATCTTCAAGGCCATCTATCTCGACCACGCGGGCGACTATCACATCGAATTCGTCTTCCGTCCGCGCCACTGGATGCTGGCGTGCATTTGCTTCTGGTTTTCCATCGGCGCGATTATTGTTCTGGGCGTCACTGGAATTTTTAGCGACCGGAAAAAACGCCAAAACCAACCGATTTCCAAATCCGCATGAATGATCAACCTGAAGCGAAACAGCCCGTCAAAGGCTGCCATGTCTGCCAGAGCCTGCGGCTGTATTATCTTTTTTCCACGAACGGCCAGCGCGTCGTCCGCTGCGACGAGTGCGGCTTGGTGTTTTTCAATCCCCAGCCGAGCGACGCGGAACTGGCGCGGATTTACACCGCCGATTATTTTCTCGGCAGCGACAGCGCGGCAGGCAGCGCCACCGTCAGCGGCATCAAGCAAGCTACCGCCAAGCTGTATCTCAAGGAAATTTATCGCTACCACGGCTCGCAAAAAGGTCGGCTGCTCGAAATCGGCTGCGGCAACGGCGATTTTCTCCTTTCTGCCGAGGCCGAAAGCTGGCAGGTCACCGGCGTGGAATACGCGCCCGCCGCCTGCGAACGCGCGCAACAGCGGTTGAAAACTGGCACGGTGCTTTGCGGCGAATTGAAGACCGCCCATCTTCCGGCCAACCACTTTGACCTGTGCGTCATCTCCGATGTCATCGAACACGTCCGCGCCCCGCTGGAATTTTTGAAGGAAATCCACCGCGTGCTCAAGCCCGGCGGCACGCTTTTCATCGCCACGCCCTCGATGGATTCCTGGTCCGCCAAAATCATGCGGCAAAAATGGATGGAATTCAAAGCCGAGCATCTCACCTATTTCGACCGACAGACGCTGCAGACCGCGCTGTTCCGGTCCGGCTTCCGCGAAGTGATCGTCGAGGCTGGCTGGAAAATTTTGAACTTCGATTACATCCAGATGCACTTCGAGCGTTTTCCCGTTCCAATCGTCACGGGAACCTTGAGATTTCTCGCCCGCCTGCTGCCGACGAAATGGCGCGCCAAACATCACCAGATGGTCGCCAGCGGCATGATGGTATTTTCGCGCAAGGCCGAAATGAACCCGCAGCCGATCTTGTCCGTCATCCTCCCCGCTTACAATGAAGCGAAGACTTTTGACTCGCTGATGGAAATCCTATTGCGCAAAGAAGTGGCTGGCCTGCAACTGGAAATCATCGTCGTCGAGAGCAATTCCACCGACGGCACTCGGGAAACCGCACTGAAATACCAAAGCCATCCGCGCGTAAAACTCGTTTTGGAAGAGCGGCCGCGTGGCAAAGGCCACGCCGTCCGCACCGGCCTGAACGCCGCCACCGGCGATTACATTTTGATCCAGGACGCCGATCTCGAATACGATCTGGAGGACTACGACGCGTTGCTGGAACATCTCCTCGCGGCGCGCAGCGCGTTCGTCCTCGGCTCCCGGCACGGCGGACGGAATGTTTTGAAGATGCGCCGCTTCAACGGGCAAATCGGCTTGAGTCTGGCGCTCAACCTCGGCCACTGGTTTTTTACCTTCCTCGTCAACGCGCTGTTCCTGCAACGCCTGCGCGACCCGTTCACGATGTTCAAGGTGTTCCGTCGCGACTGTCTCTACGGCCTTGAATTTGAATGCAACCGTTTCGACTTTGACTACGAACTGCTCATCAAGCTCATCCGCAAAGGCTATCGCCCCGTGGAACTGCCGGTGAACTACCGCTCGCGCTCATTCAAAGAAGGAAAAAAAGTGCGGATGTTCAGCGATCCGCTTAATTGGCTTTCTGTCTTGGTCTGGCTACGCTGGGTGGAAATTGACCCGCTAAAAACCATCGAGCAAAAACATCAGGCCAGCCGGCTGCAATCCTAAACAATTTTCAGCTTCGGTAAATCCTGCGAATCAATCAAGCCGACCGGCTCGTTCCTTGCGTTCACGACGATCAGATCGTCAATATTCCGCTCGTTAAAAATTTTCAGCGCCTCCGCCGCCAGCGCGGTGTCGCGCACGCAAATCGGGTTCCGCGTCATGATTTTTTTGAGCGGCTGTGAAAGCAGTTTTTCATCGTTCGCCATGTGGCGGCGGAAATCGCCGTCTGTGAAAATCCCGGCGAGTTTGCCGTGCACGTTCACGACCGCGAGACTGCCGGACTTCGCGTGAGTCATTACGAGCAGCGCTTCTTTGACGGAAAGATTTTCAGACGCAATGGCGTTGCGCTCGCCGCTGCGCATGATTTCACCGACCTTCAAAAGCATCGCGCGGCCAATCGCGCCGCTGGGATGATACTTCGCGAAGTCGCTTTGCTTGAAGCCGCGCGCCTGCAAAACCGCCATCGCCAGCGCGTCGCCCAGAACCAGTGTCGCGGTCGTGCTGCTCGTCGGTGCGAGGTTGAACGGACACGCTTCCTTCGGCACTTTGACGCTCAACGCCAGGTCGCTATGGCGCGCGAGGGCGGATTTGACGTTGCCGGTTAAAGAAATAATTTTGACGGAAAATCTTTTTAGCGCGGGCAGCAGGTTCAACAGTTCTTCAGATTCTCCGGAGTAGCTTAAAGCGAGAATCACATCGCCATCATTGACGATTCCGACGTCGCCGTGCAATGCGTCCACGCTGTTGAGGACGACGGCGGTGGAGCCGGTGCTGGTGAGCGTGGCGGCAATTTTTGCGCCGACATTGCCGGATTTGCCGATGCCGACGATGACGATTTTTCCGCGTTGCTTGAGCGCAACGATGATGGTCTCGACGGCGGCATCGAATGATTTGTCGAGCTGCGCGCGGACGGCTTTGAGCGCGGCAATTTCGATTTCAAAAACTTCTCTGGCTTTAGCTAGATGGCTCACGCGGTGAGCTTGCCCACATTACGTCCGGATTTCAACCGCGAAGCGCGTGACCGACCAAACCTTTCGCATTGACGATTCGGCTCCGAACAATCACCTTTTCCTTCCGTGTTTGGGATGAAAACGATTCTATTTCTTTGCACCGGCAATGTCTGTCGCAGCCCGATGGCCGAGGGACTTTTCCGTCACGCCGTCAAGGGCCGTGGCGAGTTCCGCATCGTGTCGGCGGGTATCGGCGCGATTGACGGCGAGCCACCGACGCATCATTCGGTGCAGGCGATGCGCGAAATTGGCATTAACATTTCCGGTCAACGCAGTCGCGCGCTTACGGCGGAGCTGGTGCGCTCGGCGGATTTGATTTTGGGCATGACGCACAGCCACACAGACACGGTGGCGTTGCTATATCCGAAGGCGGCGGAAAAAACTTTTTTGCTGCGCGAATTTGACGAGACGCTCGAGCCTTACGAAAAGGACATCAGCGATCCGATCGGCAGCCCGTATCATATTTATGTCGAGTGCCGCGACCAAATTGAGCAAGGCATCGTCACGCTTTTAAAATTTATGGAACAACACAACTTCCTGTCGAAAAATCCCAATCAGGCGTCCGCATCCGTCATTAATTTTGCGCTCGGCGCGGATCACGGCGGTTATGAACTGAAGGAAACGCTCAAGGCATTTTTGCGCGAACGCGGCCTGACGGTCAGCGATTTTGGCGCGACAAGCAAAGATCCGGCGGATGATTATCCGGATTTCGCCAAGCCCGCCGCGCAAGCGGTCGCGGATGGCAAAGCCGAACTCGGTTTGCTCGTCTGCACCAGCGGTGTGGGCGTGAGCATCACCGCCAACAAAGTTACCGGCGTTCGCGCGGCGTTGGTCAGCGACGAAGAAGGCGCGGCGACCTGCCGCCAGCACAATGACGCCAACGTCCTTTGTTTAAGCGCGCGAAAAACTCCCGCAGAACTCGCCAAAAAAATTCTCACGGCGTTCATCAGCGCGAAATTTGAAGGCGGACGTCACGAACGGCGCGTGTTGAAAATGGATGCAAAATTTCCCGCCGCGAATCTGCGCCTGGCCAATGTTGATCCGGAAATTGCCGACGCGATTGACCACGAACGCACGCGGCAGCAGGAAAACATTGAGTTGATTGCATCAGAAAATTTTACGTCGCCTGCCGTGATGGAAGCGCAAGGTTCGGTGTTGACGAACAAATACGCTGAAGGTTATCCAAAGAAGCGCTGGTATGGCGGCTGCGAGAACATTGATACGATTGAACAGCTTGCGATCGATCGTGCCAAAAAACTTTTCGGTGCCGAACACGCGAACGTCCAGCCGCATTCCGGCAGCGGCGCGAACATGGCGGTTTATTTTTCCGTGCTGAAGCCGGGCGACAAGATGCTGACGATGGATCTGAGCCACGGCGGCCATTTGACGCACGGCAACAAGGCGAATTTCTCCGGCAAATTTTTTGAAATCGTTCACTACGGCGTGAACAAGGAAACGGAGCGGATTGATTACGATCAAATCGCGACAATGGCGCGCGAGCACAAGCCGAAGATGATCACCATCGGCGCGAGTGCATATCCACGCGTGATTGATTTCAAGCGCATGGGCGAAATCGCCCGCGAAGTCGGCGCGTATTTGCTCGCGGACATCGCGCACATCGCCGGTCTCGTCGCGGCGGGCGTGCATCCGAGCCCGATGGAGCATGCGGATTTCGTGACGACGACGACGCACAAAACGTTGCGCGGGCCGCGCGGCGGTTTGATTTTGACGCGCGAAAAATACGCAAAGGAAATTGACTCGAACATTTTCCCCGGCATCCAAGGCGGCCCGCTGGAACACGTCATCGCGGCCAAAGCGGTTTGTTTCCACGAAGCGTTGCAGCCGAGTTTCAAAACCTATCAGCAGCAAATTGTGAAGAACGCCGCTGCCCTCGCGGATGGCATGAAGCGCAATGGCTATCGCCTCGTCAGCGGCGGCACGGACAATCACCTCATGCTTGTGGACGTGGGCGCGAAAGGCATTACCGGCAAAGATTGCCAGATCGCTTTGGACGAAGCTGGCATCACGACGAACAAAAATACGATTCCATTCGAAACACGCTCGCCGTTCCAAGCCAGCGGCATCCGTCTCGGCACGCCTGCATGCACAACGCGCGGCATGAAGGAAGCGGAGATGGCCGCCATCGCGGACATGATTTCCGAAGTGTTGATGGACATCAAAAACGTGGACGCGGCGCACAAAGTGCGTGACCGTGTGCGCGAGTTGACGGCAAAATTTCCGCTGCCATATTAAGAATCATGTTCAGCGTCGGACAAAAAGTGGTTTTGGTGGATGACAAATGGCCGGAGACGGTCAAGCAACTCTACTTGCAATTGCCCGTGCTTGAGACGGTCTATGTTGTCCGCGCCGTGCGCGTAGGCGTGCGCGCGGATGAACTCATCATGGACATGCGCCGCGTGCTGGAGTCTTCGCTGTTGCTCGTCGGCCTTTATAATCCGACGAATAATCTCGGCGTGGAAGCCGGATTTGCTGCGAGCCGTTTCCGCGCACTGGATGAATTGAAAAAATCCGCAGTCGAAGAGCAAGAAGCGGTGATTTAAAACTGACGGTCAGGTGACAAAACACCGACAAGTCGGCACTTACCTTCTAGAATTCTGCAATAGTATGATTGCACCGACGGTCACCGCAAAAACCACGGAGACCATGATGACCCAGATCATGATTTTAAGTTGCCTTTTACGTTGCCACTGAGCCTGGCGCGGAAACAGCACCTTGCCCAAATAATTCATCGGCATAATGGATTCCTGTTCTGATTAGGGAATGCTTAATCAAACCATAATCAAAATGAGTGTCCAGCCTCAATTAAACCAACAGGGGAAAGCTCAAGCTGCAACCACTTCAGGCAGACCCCTACCGCGACCGTGGTTCAAGTTGATAAGCTGACGCGTTTCAGGAACGTAACCGACGATGTTGAATTTGCCGATGGCCTCTTTTTTCGCCACATCAAACGCCGCTCCAGTTCTAGGAAAATGTTTACCGTCAGCAGCGATTTTCGTCCAGTGATTATCCGCAGTGAGGTATTCCAGGCTCTCGGCATTCTCAATCATGATGTTCATAGAACGCCAACGTAACAGAAGGCCGGACATTTCCAGCATGATATCTCCGATTGAGACCTCTGCAAAACGTTTTTGAACGGATGATTTGATGATGCGTCAGAGAACCATGCAAACGACGACCAACGCACAGATGGGATTGCTGGACAGCCTGATGATTGCCACACCGACCAACGAATTTCTGGAACGGCT
>CAIRJF010000022.1 GCA_903878805.1 uncultured Verrucomicrobia subdivision 3 bacterium | reverse complement strand
CCGGTATAAGTCATGCCCGTCACATTGACCGACAAGGAATCCGCCACCCCGCCTTGACCATTGGACAGCAGATTGATCGTGAGCCAGCTCAAGTTGCCGGTCAACGTATTCACCCCGTCGAACAGATTCAACTGCCCGCCGGTCGCGTCCGATTGGTCACGCAGCGCGTTCAACGGCCTCGCGCAGGTCATCGTGCAAGTCAGTAAAGACGCGGGTAAAATCAAGTTTACCGCGAGCGCGGACGGCTTGACGCTAGCGACCACGACCGTTACGGCGCAACCGGCCACGCCGCGTCCGTTCGTGCCGTGAACGGCTGCAAGTTCTCGGCTTGATAAAAATTTGGCTTGAGTGCGGGGCGGTGCGGGCGAGACTTTCTTGATGCCAACATTGCCTCGCAATTTTTTTGCCGTTCTCGCGACCGTTTTTATTTTTCAATACGGTCACGCGGCGGAAACCGCTTCGCCGCTCACCTTGTTTTACACCAACGCCGCCGTTAAATGGACGGAGGCATTGCCCATCGGCAACGGGCGTTTGGGTGCGATGATTTTTGGCGGTGTAGAACGTGAACATTTGCAACTCAACGAAAGCACGCTCTGGGCGGGCGGGCCTTACGATCCCAACAACACCAACGCGCTCGCCGCGTTGCGGCAAGTGCGTGCCCTTGTCTTTGCTGGCAAATATGACGATGCGGAAAAACTCATCAGCGAAAAAATGATGGCGACGCCTCTGCGCCAGATGCCTTACCAAACGCTTGGCGATTTGTATTTGGATTTTGGAACGAACGCCGCGCCGGTGGAAGATTATCGGCGCGATTTGGATTTGGACACCGCCGTCGCCACGGTGAGCTACACGGCCAACGGCGTCCATTTCAAACGTGAAATTTTTTCCAGCCCGGTGGATCAAGTGATTGTGATTCACCTGACCGCTGACCGTTGGGGGAAAATTTCCTTCACCACCGGTCTGACCACTTTACAAAACGCGACCAATCGTGTGGAAGTCAACACGCAGGCGCCCGTTCTCGACAAGGCCAATGACGCCACGCTGGTGATGACCGGCGTCAACGGCAGCGCGCGCGGCATTGCTGGCGCGCTGAAATTTCAAGCGCGCGTTCGCGTGTTACCGGAAGAAGGAACCATCACTGTGAGCGGAGATAAAATTTCCGTCGTCAACGCCAACCGCGTCACGCTGCTCATTGCCGCGGCGACCAGCTATAAAAATTATCGCGATGTCAGTGGCGATCCAGAGGCCATCGTCAAAAAACAGATCGATGGCGCTTATGCGAAATGGATGTCTGGCAACACCGCCGGTGGCGAAGACACCACGCTCACTGACCATATCGCCGCACACCAAAAATTATTTGAACGCGTCACATTAAATCTGGGCGAAACCGAAGCAATGAAACTGCCGACCGACGTGCGCATCGCGCATTTCGCTGAGGGCAATGATCCGCAACTCGCCACGCTGTATTTTCAATTTGCGCGGTATCTTTTGATTTGTTGCTCGCGCCCCGGTGGTCAGCCAGCGACGTTGCAAGGTTTGTGGAACGGTTCTATGACGCCCCCGTGGGACAGCAAATACACCATCAACATCAACACCGAGATGAATTACTGGCCGGTGGACACGGCGAACCTCGGTGAATGCGTCGAGCCGCTCACGCAAATGGTTCTGGAGCTGGCGCAGACCGGCGTGCACACGGCCAAAGTGATGTATGACGCGCACGGCTGGGTGGCGCATCACAATACGGACTTGTGGCGCGCAACTGCCCCGATTGACGGGCCAAATTCCGGCATGTGGCCGATGGGCGGCGCGTGGCTCTGTCAAAATCTGTGGGAACATTATTTGTTCACCGACGATACCAATTATCTGAAGAGAATTTATCCGGCGATGAAAGGCGCGGCGCAATTCTTCCTTGATACTTTGGTCGCCGATCCAAATCTTCCCGCGCCGGCAAATCTCGTCACCTGTCCGTCGCTCTCGCCGGAAAACCGCAATCCCGCTGCGAAAAATACCAGCATCTGCGCCGGGCCGACGATGGATTTGGAAATCCTGCGTGACTTGTTTGCCAACTGCATCCGCGCTTCGGAAATTCTCGGCGTGGATGAAAAGTTCCGTGAACAAGTCGCGGCTACACGCGCGAAACTTGCGCCGTTGCAAATCGGTAGTCACGGTCAGTTGCAGGAATGGTTGCAGGACATTGACCTGCAATCGCACGAATTGCATCACCGCCATGTCTCGCATCTTTACGGTCTTTATCCGAGCGCGCAGATTGATGTGAACACCACGTCTGAACTCGCTGCCGCTGTAAAAAAATCACTGGAAATCCGCGGCGATCAGGCGACCGGCTGGGCCACGGCGTGGCGCCTCAATTTGTGGGCGCGGTTGCACGACGGTGATCACGCGTTCAGCATTCTGGAATTTCTATTGAGTCCCGCGCGCACGTATCCGGATATGTTTGACGCGCATCCGCCGTTCCAGATTGACGGAAATTTCGGCGGCGCAGCCGGTATCACGGAAATGCTTTTACAAAGTCAAAATGGTGTCATCCAATTGCTTCCCGCGCTGCCAAAAGTCTGGCCGAACGGCAGCGTGAAAGGCTTGCGCGCGCGCGGCGGCTTCGAGGTGGATCTGGCGTGGCAGAATGGAAAACTGACTTCTGTGGCGGTGCGATCCTACGCGGGCAATCCCTGCCAGTTGCGTTACGGTCAGATCACAAAGTCTTTCAAGGCCAAAAAAGGCCAGGAAATTTTGTGGGATGGCAAAGCGGATTCTGAAACGAAGTTGATAGATCGGGCGTTCTAATTTGCCGCAAGCGCTGCTGTAAAATAAAATCGCCCGCAGTTTCAAGCTGCGGGCGGTTTTGAATTTCAATCACGTCGTATCAGATGACGTCCAGCGCATCGCTTTCGCACGCGGCGTATTTTTCAACGAGCCGGTCGTAAATCTTCGCGGCCTTTTTGTCCGGCTGAATTTCGCTGCCCGCCACCGGTTTGGTGAATCCAGCGACAATTTTTTCCCACTTCGGATTTTTATTGGTCGCCGTGAGCCAGCCGTGCGCGGCTTGCAACGCAGCACCGAGCGCGGCGCTCTTGGAAACTTCAATCCGCTGCACGCAGCAATTCATCACGTCGGCCAGCACGCGCAACAGCGCGCCATCGTTGGACGCGCCACCGGTCACGAGAATTTTTTCCGGCGCTACCTGCATCCATTGTGAATGCAATCGCATGGAAAGCATCTGCGCTTCGAAAACCGCGCGGCAGTTGGCGGCGGCGTTTTTTTCGTCAAGGTTGAAACGGCGGACGCCGGCCTTGTTGCTGCGCGGCACGATTTCCGTCTCGAACCACGGCAAAATAATGCCGTCGTTATTGCCGACCGGCGTGGACGCGACGAGTTCGCCAAATTTTTTCCAATCGGAAATTTTGTAATGCTCGCGGATTTTTTCGCGGGCGAGCGAGCCGTTCTTGAAACAGATCAACGTCATATAGCCGCCGGTGGGCGAACCGAAGACGTGGCCTTCGCCGTTTTCATCGGTGTGACATTGTTCCATCGTGCCGAAAAATGTATCGCTGGTGCCGAGGCTGATGGCGACCTGGCCGGGTTTGATGAGGCCGAGGCCGATGACGCTCGCCGGATTATCGCCGGTCCAGACGGTCGCCAGCGCTTCGGGATTGAGGCCGTATTTCGTAACGAAATAAGCACTGACCGGGCCGATGACGTGACCGGATGGCGCGAGCGGCGGCAATTTTTTAACGAGACTTGGCGCGGTGGCCTTGAGCGCATCGTGGTTCCAATTTTTCCGGCGGATGTCCATCAGGTTCATTCCTGCGCCGTCGCCGAAATCAATCGGTGCGATTTTTCCCGCGAGCAACGATGCCATAAACGAACTGACGAGCGCGATACTGGCGGTTTTTTCGTAAGCCTTCGGTTCGGTCTTGTAAAACTTGCGAATCTGCGGACCGGTGAAACGCTCAAATGTATCCGAGCCGGTGCGCGACGCAGTAAATTTGATCCCGCCAAGTTTTTTGCGAATCTCGGCGCATTCTTTCGTCGTGGAAGAATCCATCCAGATGGGCGAGGTCTTGCGCGCAAAAACGCCATCAAGGTTTTCGACCAAAGATTTTTTCGGATCGAGATTGGCCAATGTTTCCGTGGCTTTTTCGGTAAGATAAACCGAGCCGTGCTGCTGGGCGCTGCCGCTGACGGCGATAATTTTTCCGAGCGCAACCTTGTCTTTTTTCATTTGCGCGAACAGCAAATCGAGCGCAGCGGCCCAGAGCAGGGGCGAACTATGCTTCACCAGGGCGTCGCGATTCGGCAGCACTCCGTGCTTCGTTTTGAACTGCGGTAAGGCGGTATCGAAGTTGAGCGATTTTTCGTAGATGACCTTGTGCGCGTCGAGGTCAATGACTACGGCGCTCAAGCTTTGCGTGCTGGAATCGAGTCCAAGAAAAAGTTTACCCATGTAATTTTCAGTTTTTGTCCATGTCTAACCGTGAGAGGATATAGACAACCTTCCCAAATGAAAAGCCTGCTTTGACTTGATTTTTCAAGGGTAGAAAGCTGGCAGGCAGCGCGATTCTGACACTACGACAACGAAATTCACTGTCCCGCCAATCAAATCTGAAAATCCACCGCGGTGTTTTTGTCGTTCTTGCTCAAGACGCGCATATCGAGGCCGTCGTAAACCACCAATGAATTCGGCTGCACACTATCCATGATGAACACGTTGCCGCCGATGGTGCTGCCCGCGCCGATGATGGTTTCGCCGCCGAGAATCGTTGCGCCGGGATAAATCGTCACGCGATCCTCAATCGTTGGATGGCGCTTTTTACCGCGCAATTGTTGACCGCCCGCCGTGGATTTCGCACCGAGGGTCACACCGTGATACAGCTTCACATGATTGCCGATAATCGCCGTCTCGCCGACGACCGTGCCGGTGCAATGATCCACAAAAAAATGCGTCCCGATGCGTGCGCCCGGGTGCAAATCCATGCCCGTGCGGGCGTGCGCCCATTCGCTCATGATGCGCGGAATGAGCGCAACATTTTTCAAATACAATTCATGCGCGAGCCGCTGCACCGTGATGGCCTCGATGAACGGATAGGAAACAATAATTTCCTCTTTGCTTGCCGCCGCCGGATCGCCGTCGAACGCCGCCTGCACGTCCGTCTGCAAAACTTCGCGGATGCGCGGCAGATTGCCCAGAAATTCCACCGTCAACTTGTGCGCCTCGTGCGTAATGTCTTTTTTCGCGAGACCAGCGGGCGTCTGGTATTCCAGGGCCTTGCGGATTTCGTCTTCCAGCGTGCCGATGAGCGAATCTAAAAGCGCCGCCGTCTCCACTTTTATTTCAGAAGAATGAATCAACTTTTCATCGAAAAATCCGGGGAAGAGCAGCCGCAGCAAATCGCACGTCAGCGCGGTGACGACGCGCTTCGACGGCAGATTTTTGCCGTCGAGATGATTGATGCCGCCCGCCTTCGCGTAAGACGCGATGAGGTCGTTGGTGAGTTTGGTCACGGTTTCCACGGCGGAAAACTACCACGAAGCTGCGCCGACACAAAGATTTTGTCAGATGACAATTTTCAAAACAGCCATCACTACCTCGTCCACTTTGATTTCGTTCATGCAGCGGAAATCAATCGGACATTCACGCAAAAAACAGGGCGAACACGGTGCGTGCGATTTTACCAACTGGTTTCGCGCCTCGCCCGGCAAACCCGGCCCGGTCAATTCCGGTGACGTGCTCCCGAACGGCACCACCACCGGCGTTCCGAGCGCAGCAGCGACGTGCATCGGGCCGGTGTCATTCGTAAGCAACACGCGGCAACTTTTCAATAACGCCATCAATTCCCGCAAAGAAGTTTTCCCGGCCAGATTAAAAACTTTTGATTTAGGATTTTCAATCGCCGCTTCAATTTGGTGTGTCAATGCAGCGTCATTTTTGCCACCGAATAAAATCCACACGCCGTTTGTGTGCTCTTGAATCTGCCTAGCGGCGACCACGAATTTTTCCGCCGGCCACCGCTTCGCCGGACCGTATTCCGCGCCGGGATTCAGGCCGAAAATTGGCGTTGTGATTTTGTCCAAACAGAATTTTTCCTTGGCCGCATCAACCTCTTCCGACGTCACGAATAACTGCGGCGCGAGCGGTTCCGCGGTTGCTCCTAGCGCCGCGACCAAATGAAGATATTCAAAAATCTGATGCGCGGATTTTGGAATTTTTAGCTTCTGGCTAATGGCTTCTGGCTTCTCCGAAACAAGCCGCTGAATTTCTGATTCAGAACGCTTGTGCATTTTCACTGCGTCGGCGCGTGTTGGAGTGGTCTGCGTCAAAAAAAAATTCCGCCACGGACGCGCGTAGCCGATGCGCTGTGGAATGCTCGCGAGAAAAACTTCCAGCGCCGAGCGCGGAGAATTTGGAAGCACCAACGCGAAATCAAATTTTCCGTCGTGCAATTTTTTGGCAATTGCAAAAATGCTTTCACTGTCGGTTAAATCAATGGTTTCATTGATAGCCGGATGGTGCTGCCACAAGTCGGCGAGTTTCGCTTGCGTAAGCAAGGTGATGTGCGCTTCGGGAAATTTTTCACGCAAGCGCAGCAGCGCGGGTGTGGTCATCACGGCGTCGCCGAGCCAGTTCGTTCCACGAACCAGAATGCGGCGCGGCGGAGTTTTGAAGGACACGCTCATTTTAATTTTTCCAGCGGCGATGCACCCAGAACCAGTTCGCGGGATCGCGGCGCACGGCGATTTCGAGCGCGCGGTTCACGTCGCGCATGATTTCCTCGGATGAACGCGGCTGGCCATTTTCGTGCGTCGGAATTTTTCCACCAAATTCCAAGCACCATTTTCCCAGCGCGACGCGGTAACAGATTTGCGTGTAAAGTTCCGCGTCGTAACGCAGCGCGAGGATGGCGGGCGCGAGGCCGGTGTTGCAATCGTGGCCGAGAAATGGCGCGCGCAATCCTTTGGCACTTTGGTCGGCGAGCAGGCCAAGAAAGACGCCGCGCTGTTCCATCCGGCGGCGCAGTGCGTGGCCGTCGGCGCGGCGTTCAAAAAAAAGGCAGCCGCTGCGCGCGCGCAAATCCTGCATGAGCCGGTTGAGCGCGGGCTGGTTGAGCGCGCGATAAGTTGTTGCGCCCTGATAGCCGGACAGCACGGATTGCAGTCGCGCGTAAAGTTCGAAGTTGCCAAAATGTCCAATAGCAACAACGACATTTTTTGGTGATTCATCGCCGATTTTTTTGGGCAGACATTCGTTGCCGACAAATTCCAAATGCGGTTTTAATTCTTCAAAAGTCATCGCGGCGGTTTTGATGGCGCACAGATAATTTTCACCAAGCCGCCGAAAATTTTCCTGCGCGATGGTGCGAATTTCTGCGTCTGATTTTTCCTGTGCGAAACACATCGTCAGGTTTTTTAAAGTAACGCGGCGATGGCGGGCGTCGAGATGAAAGGCCATCGCACCGCCCGCGCGTCCAATACGCGCGACGAGATTCAGCGGCAGCGACTGGATGACCGCGATGAACGCGCGGGCAAGCCAGTAAAGCACGGTATTCATTAGCGAAAACAGATTTTACGGACGCAATCTTGAAAGTCATTTGCGCCGGCGACGATTTTGATTTCAACGCGCATGAAATAGAAGGGCACGTCGCGCCGGTCGATTTTCGGGAAGCGCACGGCGTCCTTCTGCGTGGTGACGATAATTTCCGCCTGCCGTTTTTTGGCGCGGTTGATGGCGTTGAGAATTTCCTGTTGCGTGAAACGGTGATGGTCGGCGAAGCGTTTGGAGTAGACGAGTTCGCCGCCAAGTTTCACGAGACTTTGCTCAAAACTTTCCGGCTGCGCGATGCCGCTCAACGACGCAACTTTTTTGCCCGTTAGCAAATCCAGGCCTTTGCGCTCGCCGGTGAACACATCCTCAAAATAGAGTGGCTGGTGGATGCACTCAATGACGGCCGCGGTGGAATTCAATCGGGCGATGCGTTCGCGCAGCTCCGCCGTTTTACCGTCACTCTTGGTGATGAAAATGGTGTGGGCGCGCGCGAGGTGCGACGGCGGTTCGCGCAATGTGCCGCGCGGCAGCAAATGTTCGTTGCCGAATGGTTGCTGGCGATCAATCAAGACGACATCATGGCGGCGTCCGCGTAAATCCCAGTATTGAAAACCGTCGTCGAGCAGCAGTGTGTCGCAACCGAATTTCTGAATCGCATAACGGCCGCTCTTCACGCGGTCTTTGTCCACGAGCACGACGACGTCCTTCAAGTTGGACGCGAGCATGTAAGGTTCATCTCCGGCCATTTCGGAATCGAGCAGGAGCGATTTGCCGTCGGACACGACGCGCGGCGGCGTCTGATCTTCGCGCAAAAGAATTTTATTAAGCAGTCTTTTATGCAGCGGTGCAGGCTTGGAACGGTAGCCGCGTGAGAGAATGGCGACATTGCGCCCGGCGTCGCGAAGTTCGCGGGCAAATTTTTCGACGACGGGTGTTTTGCCGGTGCCACCAACGGTTAAATTGCCGATGGCGATGACCTGAACGCCGAGCGTTTTGTCGCGGAGGATGCGGAAGTTGTAAAGCCAGCGGCGGATTTTTACGGCGACCTGAAAAATTTTGGAGAGGCCGAACAGCGCAGCGCGCGTGAGGTTGGCCTTCCAATCGTGGCGTTCCTCGAAGATAACTTCGAGAACAAAAGTTTCTACGGCCTCAATCCAGCCACGGAACGTTTCACGCATCGCGGCTTAATGTGCCAAGTCTGGCGGGAGTTTTGAATTTTTAATTTTAAGTTTTTAGTTAAGGCCGTTCGTCATTGTTGCTGCAACTAAAAATTTAGTAGCCCAGCTTGGCGACTTCCTGCTGCAACGCCAATTGAAAATCTTTCACGTCTTCGGCGATCGGCTTGTAACCTTGCTGCTTGGGCACGACGCCGAGGCGCCCGGTCTGGTCGAGATACCAATCGGCAAGCTGGCCGTCGCTGAACGCCACTTTGCCGCTGATCATCGTGCCGGGCTTGGTGATTTGATCCACGGTCACCGTCACATTACCGCCGACCGGCGCGGTCGGAATCGGTTGGGTCGTCAAAGGTGCGGCACTGGCGGCATCGGCTGGCGGCGCGATAACTTTTGGCGGTTCGGGATCTTTCGGAGTGAGTTTCAAATCATCCACGAGAAAGCGCGCTTCCATGTAAGTTAGCTTGAGGCCGAATTCGGCGGCGAGGCGGCTTTGAATTTCTGAAAGTTTTGCGCCATCGGCAATCCACTTGGTGACGGCAAGTCGCTGAGGTTCGTCTAATTTCATGATGCTAGTCTAATAAATTTTTTGCACTAAATCCAGCCTCAAGCGCAACTGCGCAATTTGTGCACGGATATTTTCATGTGCGCATAGCTTGCGCGACCCGACCGCAGAATTCGCCTGAATAAAGGACTTTTTCACGATGGCACATTCCTTGCGTATGCGGCTTCATCCAGTGACGACACGTGTTTGTGCCTCCATGGAATCAAACCAACACAACCAAAGGAAATTCAATGAAACTTAATCGCATCTTAACTTTGTGCGCCGTAACCGCCGCGCTAGCTTTCACCACCGGCAGCCTGCTCGCACAGGACAACAACGCCGCGCCCAGCGGTGATCAGGGTGGCCAGCGACGGAATCGTCAGGGCGGCGGCAACTGGGATCCGGCGCAAATGCAACAGCGCATTATGGATCGAGTGCAGGAACAGCTTGGCTTCACCAACGACACCGAGTGGGATGCTGTGAAACCGCTCGTGCAAAAAGTCATGGACGCACGCCGCGATGTCGGCTTCGGCGGGATGGGACGTATGATGGGCGGACGCAATCGCGGTGGCGATCAAGGCGGTAATAATCGCGGCGGCATGTTCGGCCAAGCCAGCCCCGAACAGGAAGCCTTGCAGAAAGCCATTGATGACAACGCGCCAGCCGCGCAGATCAAGGACCTGCTCGCCAAATACAAAGCTTCGCAGAAAGCCAAACAGGCCAAACTGGAAGCGGCGCAGGCCGACCTCAAAGCGGTTTTGACCACCAAGCAGGAAGCCGAGGCAACCTTGCTTGGCCTCGTGCAATAACATTCATCGCGAAAGCTGACGATTCATGGCCGCCACAACGAATCAAGCGGTTCAAGATTCTTCGACGAAGCAGTTGCTGGAACGCATGGTTGCGTCGCGGCAACTGTCTTCGCTGGACGCAGACGCACTGCTCCGCGCCCTACCGAATGTCGCGAGTGAGGAAGAAATTCTTCGCTGGCTCGCGACTGAATACGGCCTCGGCTTCACGACGCTCGAAGACGTCGAGCCGGATCGTCAGCTACTTTCCCTTTTCCCCGCGCGCATTTTGCTTAAGGAAGAATTACTTCCGCTCAAGCGCGACAATGGTTCCGTCGAAGTCGCGACCAGCCGTCTTTTTGCCACGCAAGGTTTTGACGCGCTGAAAACTTTGACCGGCTTGAATCTCAAACCGATTCTTTCCACAAGCGAAGCCATCCAGCGCGAAATCAAAAAAAATCTCGGCGTCGGTGCGGACACCATCGGCACGCTGGAAGAAGAAAAGGGCATTCAAGTTGTTGACGAAAACACCGAAGGTAACAATCTCGATGATGGCGCGGAAGATGAAGCGTCCATCATTCGTTTCGTCAATCAGGTATTGAAAGACGCGATTGAACTGCGCGCTTCCGACATCCACCTCGAACCGTTCGAGGACGAATTCAAGATCCGCTACCGCATTGACGGCGAGTTGCAGGAAGTTCCCGTGCCCGGACAATTAAAACAATTTCAGCCCGCCATCGTTTCGCGCGTCAAAATTTTGAGCCATCTCAACATCGCTGAAAAACGATTGCCGCAGGACGGCCGCATCAAAGTCCGCATTGATAATGCCGAAGTTGACATTCGCGTTTCGGTGATTCCGATGTTGCACGGCGAGGCCGTCGTGATGCGCTTGCTGCGACAAAACTCCACGCTGCGCGGCCTCAAAGACATCGGCATGAACCAGCGCGAGCTGGAACATTTTCAGCACGTCTTGCAATTGCCGCACGGAATTATTCTGGTCACCGGCCCGACCGGCTCCGGCAAAACTTCCACGCTTTACACCGCGCTGAATGAAATCAACGACGCGGTTCGCAAAATTATTACAGTGGAAGACCCAGTTGAATATCAACTCAAAGGCGTCAACCAGATTCAGGTCAACGAAAAATCCGGCCTGACTTTTGCGCGCGGCTTGCGTTCCATTTTGCGCCACGATCCTGACGTGATTTTGATTGGTGAAATTCGCGATGCTGAAACCGCGCAGATTGCGGTTCAAGCGTCGCTCACCGGCCATTTAGTTTTTTCCACGTTGCACACGAACGACGCGCCCGGCGCGCTGACGCGGCTCGTGGATATGGGCGTCGAGCCGTATCTCGTCGCTTCGTCGCTCGAAGCCGTCCTCGCGCAACGCCTCGTCCGCGTGCTTTGCAAACATTGCAAACAGCCGGACGATTCCGCGCGCGCGCAGCAATTCAAAATCAAACTCGGCATCGCGGCGGACAAAATTATTTTCAAATCCGTCGGCTGCCGCGAATGTCGCAACACCGGATTCTTCGGTCGTCACGCGATTTTTGAATGGATGGACACGGATGAAGAAATTCGCCAGTTGATTTTGAAATCCGCTTCGACCGATCAAATTCGTGCCGCCGCGCGCAAAGGTGGAATGCGGACTTTGGCTGAAGACGGCTGGCGCATGGTGGCCAACGGCGTCACGACCGTCGAAGAAGTTTTGAGCGTCACGACGGCGAAAGAAGTTGAGACTTCAACCAAAAATCAATCCGGCGACTCCGCTGCGAGCATTGCGGTGGCAGCGTAAAATATAAAAAATCAACTCCAAACCAAATCATGCAACCACAAATACTCGGCGCTATCTTCGGCTATGTCTATCTCGTTTGCGTCATAGGAATTATCCTTTGTCTTATCCGGCTTTTATACCGGTTTGTCAGCGCACAAGAGCGAGTTGCGAGTGCGCTTGAGATTGTGGCGCGCAAGCTGAGGGATGACGCCAAGCCGTAAGATTTTTTTCTGATTTTTCCATGCCCACGTTTTCCTATCGCGCGCTGAAGTCCGACGGCAAAATTGCCGAGGGCGTGCTCGACGCCGGTAGCCGTCCCGACGCGCTGCGGCAGATCGAGACGCTTGGCTTGCGGCCGGTGAACGTGGCGGAAAAAATTGGCGCGGCGAAGAAAAATGGTTCGTCTGCGCCGTCGGCGGCGGTAAATATTTACTTTAAGTTCGAATCTAAAAAAGTTTCAGCGAAGGAGTTGGAAAATTTTACGCGTTTGCTTTCCAGTTTGCTCGCGGCGGGCGTGCCGTTGAGCCGCGCACTGGTGATCTTGCAGAAAGAAGCGTCGTCGCCCGCGTCGAAAGTGCAATGGAAACAAATTCACGATTACGTTGTGGACGGGCTTTCGCTGGCGGACGCGATGGCGAAATCGCCGGAAACTTTTCCGCGCGTTTACGTCGCGATGGTCGAGGCGGGCGAAGCGGGCGGATTTCTCGACGTGGTGCTGGCGCAGATCGCGGAATTTCAATCGCGCGAAAAAGAACTGCGCTCGAAAGTGATGACCGCGATGCTCTATCCGTGCATCTTGCTCGTGCTCGCGCTCGTCGTGCTGACGGTGTTGCTTGTATTTTTCATCCCGAAATTTCAGCGCGTCTTCGCGAGCATCCACGGCTCATTGCCCTTGATTACACAGCTTATTATTGGTGCGAGCTATTTGATGCGCTCTTACGGATTGCTGGTCGGCGCGGGATTGGTTGGAATCTTTTTTCTGGTGCGCGCGTGGTTTACTTCCGAAAAAGGTAAACGCACTTGGGAAGGTCTGGTTTTGAAATCGCCGCTTGTCGGTCCGCTCATCGCGCAATTTGCCATGGCGCGTTTTTGCCGGATGCTTGGCACGTTGATTGGCGCGGGCGTGCCGCTTGTGCACGGCCTGAATGTCGCGCGTCGTTCGATTGGAAATCAAATTCTCGTGGACGCTGTCAGTCATTCTATCGAACGCGTGCAGCAAGGCGGACGACTTGGTCAAAGCCTTGGCGATTGCAAAGCTCTTTTTTCCGGTTCGACGCTGGAAATGATTTCCGTCGCCGAAGAAAGCGGGAAACTTGATGGTGAACTTGTCCGCATCGCGCTCGTCACCGAAGGCGACCTCGACCGCAATCTAAAAACTGCCGTGGCGTTCGCTGAGCCGCTGATGCTGTTTTTGATCGCCGGATTTATCGGCATTATTTTCATTGGCATGTTGCTGCCGGTGTTGTCCATGAGCGAATATATCCACTAACCAAAATCTGTTTCAAAACATATTTATGAAAATCGAAATCAAAAAAATGATTGTTCAAAAAACCAAACTGCGCCGTGCATTTACGCTCGTTGAAATGCTGCTGGTCGTCACCATCATCGGCATTTTGGCGGCGCTGGTGATTCCGAAAATCGCGGGCACGGGCGAACGCGCGCGCGTCACGGCGGCGCAGGCCGACATCAACGGCGGCATTAAGTCTGCGCTCGGCCAATATGAAGTGGACAACGGATTTTATCCGAAGTCGTTGCAGGATTTGATCGTCGCGCCGGGCAACGCGAAGAACTGGCACGGGCCGTATTTTGATCCGCCGAAGCTGCCGATGGATCCGTGGGGCAACAATTACATTTATTATTATCCCGGCAAGCACAACACCAGTTCCTACGACCTGCTTTCAGTCGGGCCGGATGCGAAGGAAGGAACGGACGATGATATTGGCAACTGGACAAAATAATTTTCGCCGATGCGCCTTCACGCTGATCGAATTGATTCTCGTGCTGGCGTTATTGGTGATTATCACGTCCATCGCGGTGCCGGCGATGTCGCGGTTCATCCGCGGACGCGCGCTGGATTCCGAGGCGCGGCGGCTGTCGGCGCTGATGCACGCGGCGCAGAGTCGCGCGGTTTCGGAAGGCATGCCGATGATGTTTTGGGTGGATGAAAAAGCCGGAGCTTACGGACTCGAAGCGGAAACGAGCGGGCAAAACGGCGACGCGAAGGCGGAAAATTTGACGGTGGATTCGACGTTGCAGATTTCAGTTTTGAATTTAGGAACGGGCGCGCAGACAACATTTAAGAATCTGCCCGCAATCAGATTTTTGGCAGACGGCACGGTGGATGAAACCAGTCCGCAGACGTTGGAATTACAGGATTCAGCCGGCTCCGCACGTTGGTTGGTCGAAACGAAAACGCGCACGGGTTATGAAGTTAACAACGTCGCCCAATAAAAAATGCGCGGCGCAGCGCAGTTGCAGGGCATTCACGCTCGCGGAAGTGTTGGCGGCGCTGTTGTTTCTGGCCATCGTCATTCCGACGGCGGTGGAAGCGCTGCACGTCGCGAGTCTCGCAGGTGAAGTAGCAGCGAGAAAAAGTGTGGCAGCGCGCGTGGCTGACCGGATTTTGAGCGAGAGTCTAGTGACGACGAATTGGACGAGCGGCAACCAGAGCGGCACGGTGAAGGAAGGATTTTTGGATTTTAAGTGGAAGTTGACGAGCGCAACGTGGCCGGAAGATCCGATGCAGTTACTGACGGCAGAAGTGACGTTTACCGCGCAGGGCAAAGAGTATTCGGTGAAGTTGAGCACGCTGGCCAACCAGCAATCGACAACGCAGCCGACGACAACAATGAATTCGCAAAAGTAGAAAGTGAAAATTAAAACGAACAAAACAAACGCGTTCACGCTGATCGAGATGATTCTCGCCATCGGCGTGGCGGCGATTGTTTTGATCGCGGTGAACGCAGTGTTTTTCACTTCGCTGCATTTGCGCGATGACACGTCGGACATGGTGGATGCGGCCACGCCGATTGACGCGACGGTGACATTTTTGAAACGCGACCTGCAATGCGTCGTCACGCCGACGAACGGCACAAGCAAAGTTTTGTCCGGCGCTTTTCGCGTGGGCGACAACATCACAAGCGACGGCGTGAGCGATCCTGTGGCGATTGAAATGTTCACGGCAACCGGCGCGTTGAGCGACAGCCAGCCGTGGGGCGACATCCAGCGGGTGACGTATGAATTAAAAAATTCGGCAGTCGCGGGCGCGACGGGAAGAGATTTGTATCGCTCGATTTTGAGAAATTTATTGTCGTCCACAACGCCAGTCGTGGATGACCAACTCATGATGAGCGGCGTCGCGAGCGTGAAATTTTCCTGCTACGACGGCGCGACCTGGCAGGACGCGTGGGACACGACGAGCGCGACGGCGGTGAATACGAATTTGCCGCTGGCGGTGAAGGTGGAAATCCAGATGGCTGGAAATGTGAACGCGCAGCCGATTGAAATGGTGGTGCCAATTGATTCGCAGTCGCGCACGAACATGGTGCTCGCGGCGACACAGTGAAGTTGAAAATGAAATTACCAATCACAGAAACACAGATGAATCGCCGGCGCGAAAGCGCTTCGGTGCTTATCATTGTGCTCTGGATTGCCATCGGCCTCGTCAGCATCGCGTTGTATTTTGCGAACTCGATGAACTACGAATTGCGTGCGGCGGACAATCGCGTGAACGGCCTGACAGCGGAGCAAACCATCGAAGGCGCGGCGCGTTATGTCAGTTACGCGCTGCAAAATTTTGCGACGAATGGTGCGATGCCGGATAACACGCAGTTCAAATGCGAGGCAGTGCCGGTTGGCGATGCGAAGTTTTGGATTATCGGGCGCGACCCGAACGCGGCGAATCCGACCACGCCATATTTTGGCCTCGTGGACGAAGGCGCGAAACTGAATCTGAACAACGTCAGCACAAATGTATTTCAGTTTCTGCCAAACATGGATTTGGATTTTGCCAACGCCATCATGGACTGGCGCGGCACGAACGGCGTCGTCTCGCTGGATTATGCCACTCTCGGCTACGCGCCGAAATACGCGCCGTTCGAGACGGTGGACGAACTGCGCCTTGTTTATGGCGCAACGCAAAATTTACTCGTCGGCGAGGACGTGAATCGCAACGGCGTGCTCGATGCGAACGAAAAAGATTTGAACAGCAACGGCGAACTGGATTCAGGCGCGCTGGAATATGTGACCGTTTACACGCGCGAGCCGAATTTTCATGCGGACGGCACGACGCTGACGAATGTGAACACGGCGACGGAAAGCCAGTTTCGTTCCTTATTTCAAAGCGCCGGCACGAGCAGCGCGACCAGCATGGCACAATCCATTTACCGCAGCATTCATCCAAATCCGAACAATCCGAGTGTCGTGAACAATTGCAACGGCCTGCTGGATTTTTGCCTGCGTTGCAAAAAACTGAACATGAGTTCGGACAACTTTGCGCAAATTTCCGGCAGCGTGACGACCGGCACCAATACTTATTTTCGCGGCCGCGTCAACGTGAACACTGCCTGCGCCGATGTGCTGGTGGCGATTTTCATGGGCGCGAACATTGATGAGCAAACGGCCATCAGCGCGGCGCAGACGCTCATAAGTTATCGCCAGCAGAACCCGAACAATCTCGGCTCCATCGCGTGGGTGATTGACGCGCTTGGCAATAACAGTCCGGTCGTCACGGCACTCGCGCGCGGCAATTTTGTCACGACAAAAAGTTATCAATTCTCGGCGGACATCGCGGCGGTCGGTTCGTTTGGACGCGGCTACCGGCGCGTTAAATTTATTTTCGATGTCAGCGATGGTTCGCCCAAAATTTTATTCCGGCAGGATTTAAGCCGGCTCGGCTGGGCGTTGGGCGAAAAGGTGCGGGAAAATTTGGTCGCGAAAGATACGCAATGAAACCTGATTTCAAATTTAATTTCCGCAAAAGCAAAAAGCTGACGACGCTGCTCGGCCTCGCGCTGGACGGCAGCAAGCTCGACGGCCTGGTGCTCAAACGCACGAAAGGCTCGCTCGCCGTGCTGCAAAAATTTTCTGCGAAGCTTGCGCTCGATCCGCTGACCGCCGCGCCGGAATTGGTCGGCCGTGAAATTCGCAATCATCTTGATGCGGCTGGTGTCCGTGAACGCGATTGCGTGGTTGGCGTGCCGGTGAAATGGATTTTGACGGCGCAGACGGAATTGCCGCCGTTGCCGGAGGTGGATGCAAAAAGTCTTTTGCAAATGGAAGCGGAACGCGGTTTTCATTCCGATGTGGCGACGCTGCAAATTTCTGATTCACGCAGTCCGCTGGTGGACGGCAAACAAAATGTTTTGCTCGCTGGCATTCCAAATACGCACCTCGCGGCGCTGGAAAAAATTCTGGCGGCGGCGAAATTGAAACCGGTCAGTTTTACGCCCGTAATTTCTGCGCTGCAATTTCCTGGCGACGAAAAATCCGTTGGCGTGCTGGCGCTGGCGATTGGCGAACGGAATGTCAGTTTGCAAATCACGGCGGGCGGCGGCGTGGTGGCTTTGCGGTCGCTCGAAGGCGCGGTCGAAGATGCAGCGGGACGGCGCACGCTGCACGCGGATGTGGTCGCGCGCGAGACGCGCATCACGCTCGGCCAGTTGCCGGGCGGGCTGTGTGAAGCGGTAAAAAGTATTCGCATTTTCGGTCCGCGCGAACTCGCGCAGCCGCTGGCGGATGAAATGGAATTGCGTTTTGAGCCAATGGGCATAAAGGTGGAATTCGTTTCCGCCTACGCGCCGGACGAATTTGGCGTGACGCTGCCGTTGGAAGTTTCGTTGTCGGCGGCATTCAGTCTGGCCGCGAGATTTTTGGCGGAACAAAAACCGGCGTTTGAATTTCTGCCGCCGAAGCCGAATTTCATCGAGCAGTTTGTTTCCAAATATTCTTCCGGCCGTTTACGCACGACGGGCGCGGTGGCGGCGGGAATCGCAGTGGTCATTCTCGGAATATTTTTGTTTCAGCAAATTCAATTGTGGCATTACCGCGCGCAATGGTTGCGTATCGCGGTGAAGGTTGGCGAGTTGCAGGCGATTCAGGACAACATCCGGCAGTATCGTTCGTGGTATGACGGCACGTTTCCGAACCTTGCGATTTTACGGCAGTTGACGCTGGCGTTTCCCGAAGACGGTTCGGTGACGGCGAAAAATATTGAGGTGCGCGACGGCAGCACGGTGACTTGTTCCGGCACGGCGCGCGATTACGCATCGCTGCTGGCGATGCAGTCGCGGTTGCGCGCGGCGGACGGTGTGAATGACGTGAAGCTGGAGCAGATTCGCGGCAAAGCGCCAATGCAGTTTGTGTTCGCCTTCGAATTCAACAACGGAGGTGCGCAATGAAAATTCAAAATCGCCAGCAATTTCTCGTCGCATTGACCATCGCGGCGGCGGGTTTATTTGTCGCAATTAATTTCATCATCACGCCGCTGGCGGGTTGGTGGTCGTCGCGGCAGACGCAGATTCGTGAATTGCGTGCGCAAGTGAATGACGGCAATCAGATGATCAAGGCCGAGACGCGCACGCGCAATCGCTGGACCGAGATGCAGGCGAACGCGCTGCCGGCGAATACGTCGCTCGCGGAACAACAGTTGTTCAAGGCGGTGGACGCGTGGTCGCAGGGTAGCGGCGCGGAAGTGACGAGCCTGATGCCGCAATGGAAAAATGACGCGACGAATTACATGACGCTGACGTGCCGCGTGGAAACGGCGGGCGACCTTGGAGCGTTGAGCAAATTTCTCTATGACGTGGAGCGCGGGCCGGCGGCGGTGCGCGTGGATTCGTTGGAGTTGACGGAACGCGACAAGGACGGTCAGCAATTCACCATGAGCGCGGAAATCAACGGGCTGGCGCTGAACCAGCCGGACAAAAAATGAAACGAACACGCGTAAAAATAATTTTGCTGGCGGTGGTTGCGCTGACGAATGGAATTTTCCTTCACGCGCAGTCGAACGGCGTGCCGGGCGCGGGGGAATATGAAAAGTTCAGTCAGTTCGTGACGGACCGGAACATTTTTGATCCGAACCGCGTGCCGCATTACACCGCGCCGCGGACGCGGACGCGGACGCACACGCGCGCTTCAGCTTCCGCACCGGCGTTCACGCTGGTCGGCACAATGAGCTATGAAAAGGGCGTGTTCGCCTTTTT
The DNA here is from genome assembly GCA_903878805.1 of uncultured Verrucomicrobia subdivision 3 bacterium. Taxonomy (GTDB): domain Bacteria; phylum Verrucomicrobiota; class Verrucomicrobiia; order Limisphaerales; family UBA11358; genus UBA11358. Next base: position 42,185 of record CAIRJF010000022.1, on the reverse strand, counting down.
CAACGGCAATAGCCCGGATTTGAAAAAGGCGCTGCCGGTCGCGCAAACCATTGCGGACTACACGGTGGCGGAAATTTTGCCGGGCCGCGTCACGCTGGAATCCGCCGACAAAAAGGAAAAATTGGAACTGAAAGTTGGCGACGTGATGCGGCAGGAAAATGGTAAGTGGGCTTTGTCGGCAACGGCGGAAACGCTGCCGAGCGCAAGCAGCCCCGCGACGCCGAGTGCGACTAGCGGCGACAGCCCGGCGGCGACGCCATCGCCCGCGCTGGGACAGAATGACGTTTTGAAACGGTTGATGGAATTACGCAAAAAGGAAGAACAATGAAAAAAATTATTTTGAACTTTGTGGCCGCTGCGGCGACCGGCTGGCTGCTTTCGGCCAGCGCCCAACCGGCAACGGCGGAGAACGGCGAGACGAACGCGCCCGGTGCGGAAGCCGCGCCGGAGGCCGCCGTGCCGCCGCCAGCGCCAGAGGCGGTTGCTGCGGCGGTCGAGGCCGCCAATGCTGATTCCGCCCCGGCGGTAAAAACGTCGGCGGAGCCGGTGCTGATTTTGCCGGCGACGAACAAGCCGGCCGTGAGCGATGATACGACGGCGGGTTTTGCCGCGCCCGCGCAGGCGACCGGCACGAACAACCCCGATGAGTTGCGTTTGAACTTTCGCAACGCGCCGTTGGAAATGGTTTTAAATTATTTGAGCGATGCGGCGGGCTTCATCATCGTGCTGGACACGTCGGTCAACGGCAACGTGAGCGTCATCAGCAGTCATCCGATGACGCGCGACGAGGCGGTGGATTTGCTGAATGAGGTGTTGAACAAAAACGGCTATGCGGCCATCCGCGACGGGCGCACGCTAACGATTGTGGATAAAAACGACGCGAAGAACCGCGACATCCCGGTGAAGAGCGGCAACAAGCCGGAGGAAATTCCGAACAACGCGGAGATTGTCACGCAAATCATCCCGATCCGCTTTGTCGAGGCACGGCAGTTGGTTTCGGATTTGACGTCGTTCGTTTCGCCGCAGGCGACGGTGGTGGCGAATGAAGAAGGAAATTCCATTGTCATCACGGACACGCAGGCGAACATCCGGCATCTCGTGGAAATCATCAAGGCGGTGGATGACAGCGCGGAGGCGGAGACGGAAATCCGCGTGTTCCATCTCAAGCATGCCAGCCCGACGGACGTGGCGAACGAACTCGCTAGCATTTTTCCGAGTTCCACCGGCAACAATTCGCAATCGCCGATTCGTTTTGGCGGCGGCGGTTTCGGCGGTGGGCCGGGCGGATTTTTCTCGCGTATGATGGGCGGCGGCGGTGGTGGTGGCGGTGGAAATTCCAGCAGCGAGTCCAACGACCGCGTGAAGAAGGCCACGCAGGTCAATGCCGTGGCCGATGCGCGCATCCAAGCCGTCATCGTGACCGCGCCTAAGGATTTGATGGAGCAGATCGCCAGCATGATGAACGACCTCGATGTGCCTTCGACGCGCGACCAAAAAGTTTATGTCTTTCACATGAACAACGGCGATCCCCAGCAGGCGGTGCAGGTGCTGCAAAACATGTTCCAGACCAGCGGCACGTCGCGCAGCGGGAGCAGCAGCAGCTCGTCGCAAAACAGCGCGTTGATGTTGCGTGAGCAGAACAACGCCACCTCGACGAGTTCGTCCAGTATTTCGAGCAGCAGCGGCATCGGCGGCACGAGTAGCGGCGGACGTGCGGGCGGCGGTTCGTAATTCTAAACGAAATTTTTCAACCGAGAAAAAATTATGAAGACACAACAATTGAAAAAAATTTACGGCGGCGCACTGGCGGTTTTGTTTTGCGCGGCACTGGCGGTTCACGCGCAGCAACGCGGCGGTGGTGGCTTTGGCGGCGGCGGGTTTGGAGGTTTCGGCGGCTTTGGCGGCTTTGGCGGCGGGGGCGGAAACAACAATCGCAGCAGCAGCAGCGCCACTTCCGCCCAATACAACAACAACGGCTCGGTCGGCAGCGCGGTCATCTCGGTCAATCCGGACACGCACGACATCGTGGTGATTTCGGACGCGGAGACGAGCGAACAGATCAGCAACGTCATCGCCAGCCTGGACGCGCCCGCATCGCAGGTGCTCATCAAGGTGGTCTTCGTCGAGGTGCAGGACAACAAGGCCACGGCCATCGGCGTGCAGGGCAACTACACGGGCTTGAACAATAATTTCTCGCAGCTCACCGGCTATGTGACGAATTTCACCGTGGCTGGCACGGGTTCCGGCGCGACAGTTGTGCCGTCCAGCATCACGCCGGTTTATTCGAGCGTGAACGCGGGCAACAATTTTGGCCTGCCACAATCCTTGTCCGGCGCCACGGGCAGCGGCGGCATATATCAATTCTTCGGCAGCGATTTCACCGCGACCATCCAAGCGCTCGCGACGGCGGGCAAGGCGCAGGTGCTTTCGCGTCCGTCCATTCTGGCGCGTGACGGTCAGCTTGCGGAAATCGTCGTCGGCCAGAGTGTTTATCTGCCGAGCGGCGTGAGCTACACCGCCATTAGCGGCAGCTCCACGACGGTTCCCACCATCAACGGCAGCTACCAAAACGTCGGCATCCAGCTCGACGTCACGCCCTTCATCGGGGCGAACAGTTTGGTGCAAATGATTTTGGAGCCGCAGATCACTTCGCTCGACACCTCGACGCCCGGCCAGGTGATTCAAGGTGGCAGCTTGGTTTCATCGGCCGTTTACGCACCCAACATCAATAAACGTTCCGCCAACACCGTGGTCGTGACGCCCGACGGCCAGCCGGTCGTCATTGGCGGGCTGATCGGCAGCGACAAATCTTCCAACGACAGCAAGATTCCTTTGCTCGGCGACATTCCGCTGCTCGGCCAGTTGTTCAAATACAGCGCCAAGTCGAGCACGAAAAACGAGCTGCTGATTTTTCTGACGCCGCACATCATCCATGCGCCGGACGATCTGGTCGCTATGGCTGGACACGAAACCCGTCAGTCCACGCTCATCACCAATACCATTCCCGAACAGGAGTTGAACCATTTGCTCGACGCGCTGCCGGTGAAGAAAAATTAGAAAATTGTTTTTTCCTTCCGCCGCGACAGACTGGAACTTTAAATGGAATCGAATCGCCGCCACCAACTCGCCGCCGGTTTGCTGATGGCGGCGTGGCTGCTCGTCGTCGGCTGGCAGATTGAGGAACATTGGCGCGTCGTCGAGGCCGCCAAGTCCGATCTCCGCAGCCGCTCGCACGAAATCGCCGGCACGTTGAGCGCCGTCACGCGGGCGTTGCGTTTTCGCGGCGCGCTATTTCAAGACCGGCTGGAACCCGTCCTCAACGAACTCGTCAACAGCCGTCCCAATGCGCTCGTCAAGCTGCTTTACGTCGGACTGCTCAACACCGATGGCGAGCCCGTGGTGGCCGTCGGCGACACCAATTTGTTTTCGCACGAAATCGCCGCCGAAAACGAACACTGGTCCGACCGCGCAGTAATTTTTGTTTTGCCCGTCGAGGGCGCGAGCGTCAGCCCCGAGGGCGTGACCAACAATCCCACCGTCGTGCTGCCGCCCTTTCGCGACTTGACGAACAGCGCCGCGTGCAACCGCGATTTTTATCGCCGCGACCGAGCGGGCGACACCAATGCGACGGGATTTTCGTTCACCAATTTTCCCGCGCCGCCCACCAATGCCGCCGGACAGATTGAATTGCCCGCGCCGCCGCCCGATGGTGGCGACCGCGCGCGTGGCGGCAATCGTCGTCCGCCGTGGATGCGCGGCATGACCGACGCCGAGTTCAAGGCGCTCACCGCCAAGCGCGAACTGCACGGCCTCGTCCTCGCCATGTCCACCGAAAATTACCGCGCCGTCTGCACCCACGACCTTTGGCTGCGCGCCGTGATCGCCTTTTTCGCCGGCATTGCCGCGCTCGGTGCCGGCCTCACGTGGCGAAATTTGCGTCGCACCGCCGAACTGCAAATCCGCCTTGTGCGCGCGAGCGAACTCAATTCGCACCTGAAGGAAATGAATCTTGCCGCCGCCGGTCTCGCGCACGAGACACGCAATCCGCTCAATCTCATTCGCGGCCAGGCGCAGTTAATTGCGCGGCTGCCCGACGCCTCGCCCGATGTTCGTGAGAAATCCAAAATCATCATGGACGAGACCGACAAGGTTACCGCGCAGTTGACCGAGTTCATCAACTACTCGCGTCCGCGTGAAGTCCGCCGCACCAAAATCGCGCTCACAGCTGCGTGCTCGGAAATCGTCCGCACACTCAGCTACGACATCGAAGAAAAAAAATTGCGCGTGGAAGTTAGCGGCGAACCGCTCGCGATTGAAGCGGACGAACAACTGCTGCGGCAAGTTTTATTTAATTTGCTCATCAACGCCACGCAAGCCGTCGGCGAAGGTGGGCAAATCATAATTGAAGTGCGCCGCGCCAGCGCGACCGAAGCAATTTTGGAAGTGCGTGATGACGGCCACGGCGTCGCGCCTGAAAACCGTCAGGAAATTTTCAAGCCGTATTTCACCACGCACCAAAAGGGAACCGGCCTCGGTCTCGCCGTCGTTTCGCAAATTGTTTTGGCGCACGGCTGGGAAATTTTCTGCGTGGCGAACGACCCGCGCGGCACGATTTTCCGCCTCACGCACCTGAAAATCGCCGCCTGAAAATCAGTGCTCGATGACGCGGTAAAACCGGCTTGGAAAATTGGTGGTGGCCGGGTCGGTGAAATTTAATTCGCTGGCAACGGCGGAATTGGTTGTCAGTGAAACCCAGTCAATGAGATTGGTGCTTGCCTGCAAAATGTAAGTTTTTCCAATCAGCCCCGTGACCTGCATCTGGAAACCATTTTGGGCGGACACTTTTATTTTGGCGAAGTTCGGGACGGATGCGTTCGGCTTAATCCGCAGATTCGGCGTGAAGTTTGGGTATAGCTGGCTTTGTGGAACGATGGATTTCGCAAGCGACGGGCTGCTCCACGAGAGTAGCGCGGAGGCTTCACCACTGTTCTCGTAATACTCCATCGTGATGGAATATTTTTGACCGGCGTTGAGCGCGATGGTTCCGCTCCATTCGGTCGCGCCTTGATCCACCCATTCGTCAAGGAGCAACTGGCCGTTGACCCAAAGCCGCACGCCGTCATCCGTGGTCGTGTAAAAAGTATAGGTCTGGCTGAACTGCGGCTGCACCGCGCCGGTCCACCGGACAGTGAAGTCATCCGCGCTGATACTCGGGTCGGGCGAGCCGCCGCCCCAGTTAAAATCCACCGTGGCGTCAATCCGTTCGAGCGTCGGCGAATTGCTGAAAGTCTGCAACTGGTTGGAATAATACGCGCCGTCCAGGCCGGTTCCGCTGCCGATGTCCGCGCTGCTCAAAAATGTGGCGGTCACGCCGGTGCTGTCAAGCGCGCCCGGCTTGAACGCCTTCGCCTGCACGCCTGCGGAATTCGTGAGCGGAAAAGTGCCGGTGTAGAGAATGGAATTCGTTGTCGGCGTGCTGCCGTCCAGCGTATAAAATATTTTTGCGTCGGGAACAGCGTCCGTTAGGGTGACAAAAATTGAATTGGTGAAGGTCTGACTGGCAGGCGCAATGGTCGGCGGCGGGATGAAATTGCCGAGGCCATAGACCGACAGGGCGTATTCCGCGCCGACATAGACTTTGCCATTGGCAATCGTCGGCACAGAAAACTTCACCGCGCCGCCGGGATAATCGCGGTCGGCAAAATTTGCGCTGCTGTAAAGTTCCTGCGCGACATTCGTGGCGTTGTAGGCGTGCAGCACCGCCGGGCCGCTGCTTTGGTAGGCGTCACTCTGCAACGCCCACACGATGGCGTTTTTGGTTCCGTTGGCCGAAATGCTCGGTGTCGCGCCGGGAAATCCGAAGTAAGTGTCGCTTTGTGCCGTCGGCGTCGGGTTGATGAAAGCATTGCTGATGGCAAATGATTTCATCACATCGTCCGCACCGACGTAATAAATGTGTTTGTTGAAATAGGCCGGCGTGTCAAAACTGCCGCCAATCACGCTCGTGAGCGATTGCACGATTTGATTGTTGTTCGTCGAATTGTAGCGGCCAAGATTGTTCCGGTTGAGAAGATAAATGGTTCCCTCCTTGCCGGCTCCGAGCAGCAATTGCTGGTTGGACTTGCGCCCGCCAACTTCATTCGGCAACAGCAGCACGCCGCCGGAACCCAAATCCAAGTCGGCGTCGCTCAACGCCTGCTGGTTGAACGGTGTGAAATAATCTGTCAACTTCAATCCGCGCGACACGTTCAGCTTCAGAAAACTGTCGCCGTAACAATTTCCCGCCGCGCTGGGGTCAAAAGTGCCGTTGCCGGTGATTGCGTAAATGTTGCCCGCTGAATCGCTGGCCGGGCCGCCACCCGCCTGCCAGATGCCGCCCAGACCGCCGTTGGGCGTCGTGTTGAAATAATTGCTGATCTTCATCGTCTTCGCCGAGCAGCCAATCAGCCAGCCATGATACGGGCCGTTGTCGCAATGCGCGGCGGAACCGATATACACCACGCCTTTATTCAACAACAGCGCCGCGCGATTGAACTGCGTCAACGGATCAAACGGCACGTTGCCGTTGCCGTCATTGCCATCGCCGCTGCCCTTCACGCTCGCCTGAATGACCGTCGGCCCGCCGAATTTTTCCGCGCCCGTCGTCAAATCCAACGCGTGCAGCCGGTGATAATAGGCCGTGCCGTTCGTGGTGACTTCCTTCGTTTTGGCCGAGACGTAAATCGTCCGGCTACCGAGATCAATCACCGGCGTGCTCGTGATGCCGACTTCTGGCACGAGATCCCCGCAACTAACGTCATCACTGCTCACCGTCGTCACGCCCGCCGCCGGATTGATAAAACTCACCTGCCACAAAGGCGGCAAATTGCTGTTCGCATCGAACGCATACACGCTGTCATGTTCCGTCGCGATAAACACCACGTCATGCACACCCTTGCCAGGAATGCTGAGGCGTGTCACTACCAGCGGCTGCGCGTAAACATAGCCATCCACGGCATGCGTGAACAATTTACCGAAGTTCGCCGAACTCACATTTGTCGGCGTCAAAATTGTTTCTTTTAGATTCTGGCCGGTGCGTCCGTTGTCGTTGTGATACGTCAGCACATTGATTCCCGCCGCCGCGTTCGCTCCCTGCGCGAGCAGGCAGACCGTTAAAAGCAGCCAAATTGAATTTAAGTTTTTTGAGAACATAATTTAATTTTCCTTAGCCGTTCACCAATCGTTGCACCAACTATTTATCAGACCAAGAATTTTGCCAGTTTTTTTTAAGAAAGGTCGGACACTTTAAACCTTACTCCACGAAGACATTTTTTATTCGTCGGAGGATTACCGCTTGATGTCCGCCAGCATTTTTTCCTGACATGTCGGGCACATCCCATGGGAAAATTCCGCGTTCGTGTGTTCGGAAACATACTTTTCCACGCTTTGCCAGTAGCCTGAGTCATCGCGGATTTCCTTGCACCACGCGCAAATCGGCAGCATTCCTGAAAGTGTTTTGAGGTTGGCCGTCGCGCTGGCGAACTCCGCCGAGACGCGTCGCAACTCCAGATTGTTCATCGTCAGATGCGCGAGCCGTTCCAAAGCGGATTTCTGCGCGTCGGATAAATGGCGCGGTTCGCGGTCAATCACGCAAACCGAGCCGAGCGAAAGACCATCCGGCGTGACGAGCGGCGCACCCGCGTAAAAACGGATGTGCGGATCGCCCAGCACCAGCGGATTGTTCGCGAACCGCGTGTCCTGCGATGCGTCCGGCACTTCCATCAAATTCACGTCTAGAATCGTGTGCGCGCAAAACGCGTGCTCGCGCGCACCTTCACGACTGGTGAGGCCGGTCTGGGATTTGAACCACTGCCGCTTCGCATCCACCAATGTCACAGTGGCGATGGGCGTGCCGCAAATAAACGCGGCAATCGCCACGATGTCGTCGTAAGCCTGTTCCGGCGCGGTGTCGAGAATTCGGTAACTTTCCAACGCGGCGAGGCGCGCTTGTTCATTGGCGGGCAGGTCGGCTTTCATAAACAGAAATTTTCGAAAATTAACTTGTCGGCGGCAGCCGCAGCGTCGCCTCCAGCGGCGGCAGTTCGGCCAAATCTTTTCCGCCCGTGCCGCCGCCGAGCTTCTGCAATTTTTCGCCCGACGGTTTGATGCGCGACTCGTAACTGCCAACCGCTTGATTGAACGCGCGGTTCGCCGTGTCCAGTCCGCCGCGAATCTTTTCGAGATGCTCTGTGAAAGTGACCACGCGCATAAATAATTCCTGCGCCGCCTCGGCGATTTTCTCCGCGTTCTCTGTCTGCGCGTGCTGTTGCCAGCTCACGCTCACCGAACGCAGCAGGGCGATGAGCGACGCGGGCGTCGCGAGCAAAATTCTTTTTTCCGCCGCCCAAATAATCAAATCGTGGTCGCCTTCCAGTGCCGCGCTGAACAACGATTCCGCCGGCACGAACAGCACGACGTAATCCAGTGCGTTCGGAAACTGGCGCGGGTAATCGCGGTCGGCCAGTGCTTTAATTGTCGCTTTAAGTTTAGCGGCGTGTGCAGCTAAAGCTTCTGCGCGTTTCACTGGCTCGGCCGATTCCAACGCGTTGAGAAAATCAAAATCCGGAACTTTTGCGTCCACGATGATGAAGCGGTCACCCGGCAATTTCACAATGAGGTCAGGACGATTTTCGGCAGACGCAGTTTGCTCCGTAAAATCGCAATGTGCGCTCATGCCTGCCGCCTCGACTACACGCCGCAACGTTTCCTCGCCCCACTTGCCGCGCGCCTGATTTGAATGCAGCACCAAGCGAAACTGCTGCGTCTCCGCCGCGAGCGATTGATTGGATTGCGCCAATGTCTCCAAGTGTTTCTTCACTTCGCCCAGCGCGCTCGATTGCGCGGCGGAACTCTGCTGCAAATTTTTCTGGTAAGTTTCCAACTGCTGCTTGAGCGGCTCGACCAAACCTTTAATCGCCTCCTGTCGCTGTGCCAAATCACCTTTCGCGGTTTCCTGAAATTTTCCAAACGACTGTTCCGCCAGCCGCAAAAATTCCGGCGCAGATTGTTTCAATGCGTCCGCGCTCATCGCTTTGAAGGCGTCGCGTAAATCAGCGATGGCCTTTTCCTGCGCAGACTTCGCGTCGCGCAGAGTTTGTTCGTGCAGTGATTTTTGTTCGGCGAGAATTTTTTCCGCCGCCACCTGATTTGCCTGCGCTGTCGCAAGCGAAGTTTTGCTCTGCGAAAGTTGCTCGCGCGTTTGTGTCAGCTCTGTTTCGCGCTGCGCGAGTTGCTGGCGTAATTCATTTTCCAGCCGCGCGTCGGACGGCGCGACGGTCTGCTTGCGTCCGCCAATCAGCCAGCCGATGAGCACGCCAAGTCCGCTGCCGACAACCAGACCAATCAATAAATACGCGCCGTTGGACATTTTTTAGAAATGGGCGATGACTTCGATTTCCACGCTCGCGCCTTTCGGCAGCGCGGCGACTTGCACGGTGGAACGCGCAGGAAAATTCTCAGTGAAATATTTCGCGTAAACTTCATTCATGCCGGCGAAATCGCCGAGGTTCGTCATGAACACCGTGCTTTTCACCACGTTGGCGAAGGTGAGTTTTTGGTCGTCGAGAATTGCCTTCACGTTTTCGAGCACGCGCTCGGTTTGTGCTTTGATGTCGCCGGAAATTAAATTTCCCGTGGCGGGTTCAATGGGAATTTGTCCGGCGCAAAAAAGCAGATCGCCAATGCGCACGGCGTGGTTGTAAGGGCCGACGGCGGCGGGAGATTTTGCGGGTTTGATGATGGTCTTGGTCGCCATAAATGTGTGGCGAGTTTGTCGCTTTTGCGCGGCAGCGTCAAGGAAGGCGGCTTGCTTTTCATTCGCCCAACTGTGGCGGCGCTGCTATTCTGCGCGGCCAAATAAATGTCTGTTTCGAAACATAGCGCAGAAGCCATCGCGCAATTGAAAACCGCTGCGGCGATTCTGGAGCAAGCGTCGGCCAATCGCGCGCTGCTCGGTGCGTTGAGTCAGGAAGAACGCACGCGTCTGCTGAAGGCGGCCGGCGATATTTACTGCCCCGATCTCACGCAGCGCCGCAAGCTCGTGAAGGCCACCGTCAAACAGCGCAAGGCCGAGAAGAAACAGAAGGACGACACCAAGCTCAACGAAACGGGCATCCGCAAACTGCGCCGCGAAAAAGTTTTTACCACGCCCAATGTTTTTCCGCCGCTCGATTTCAAACAGGAAGAAGTCGCCGACAATCCTGATTTCCGCGAAGTGGTGGAACCGCAGAATTGCTACATCTGCAAACAGGATTACTCGACCATCCATCATTTCTACGACCAGCTTTGTCCGACATGCGCCGAGCTGAATTTTTTCAAGCGCACGGAGACGGCGGATTTGCGCGGTCGCGTGGCGCTGCTCACCGGCGGCCGCGTGAAGATCGGTTATCAGGCCGGCATAAAATTATTGCGCGCCGGCGCCCAACTCATCGTCTGCACCCGCTTCCCGCGCGACTCGGCGATGCGTTACGCGGCAGAGCCGGATTTCGGCGAATGGAAAGATCGCCTCGAAATTTTCGGTCTCGATTTGCGCCACACGCCGAGCGTGGAAGCGTTTTGCAAACATCTGCTTGCCACGCGCACGCGACTGGATTTCATCATCAACAACGCCTGCCAGACCGTGCGCCGGCCGCCGGATTTTTACGCGCACATGATGGAACGCGAGCACGGGCCGTTGCACGATCTGCCCGCGGACGCGGCGAAGTTGCTCGGCGCTTACGAAGGCTTGCGCGGCTACCACATTTTGCCGGAAGCCGGTCGGGCTGACCAGCCGGCCAGCCAGGCCGCGCAGCAGCGCGGCCCTACCCATTCAATCGCCGGCCTCACGCACGCCGCCGCCCTCTCCCAATTGCCACTCCTCGCGGAGGAGCTCGAAGCGCAACGCGGTTTGTTTCCGACCGGCCAGCTCGATCAGGATTTGCAGCAGGTGGATTTGCGCGACCGCAATTCCTGGCGTTTTCTCATGCACGAAGTGCCGACCGTTGAACTGCTGGAAGTGCAATTGGTGAACGCCATCGCGCCGTTCATCCTCAACGCGCGGCTCAAGCCGCTCATGCTCCGCACGCCGGAACGCGACAAACACATCGTCAACGTCTCCGCCGTGGAGGGGCAGTTTTACCGGAAGTTCAAGACCACGCGGCATCCGCACACGAACATGGCCAAAGCCGCGCTGAACATGATGACGCGCACCGCCGCGGCGGATTACCACGTGGACGGCATCCACATGAACGCCGTGGACACCGGCTGGGTGACGGACGAAGATCCCGCGCACATCGCCGAGCGCAAGGTGGCGGAGCATCGCTTCCATCCGCCGCTGGATATTGTGGACGGCGCGGCGCGCATCGTGGACCCGATTATCGCGGGCGTGAACACCGGCGAACACCTCTGGGGCAAATTTCTGAAAGACTACCGCGAGACGGATTGGTGAGTGCAAATTCTAACCGAACGGCTAAAAATCATTTATCCTTTTTTGGCGGTGGCGGCGGTGGCGGACTAGGTTTTTGAACTGGGCGGTCTTGATTGACCGAAGCTCTTTTGTCTCTTTCAGACCAAGACCGATTTGTTGATTCATTTAAGTCCCTCTTTTTGGATTCATCGTTGCCCATAAATTTTAGTATCAATTTTTCTTTGCAGAGTTTGGTGGCGTGTTTTTAGGGGCCGGTGGCGGCGGAGGAGGTGACGGTCTCGGAGCAGATGTTGCCGATGGATTTTTTGAGTTTCCGATTGCGATAAACGGAACATTGCGCCCACCATCGATGGGTTTATTGCTTCCATGCAATGCCGTTTGTTTGTCGTTTATGTCGCTCATGGTTTATTCCTAAATCCCACTTTGCAGTGGCTTTAATAAAGGTAAAAACAAAAGCTTGGACGATTCTGTCAAAAACATCTTTTGATTTAGCGACAACTAAGAGATCCAACATTTTTCCAGTCAGAAACCCCGGCAGAAGAAAAATTAAAATGGGAACAATTTCTTTTAGCTCTTTAAAGTCATCCATAATTGTATTGAAGTTTAGTTTCTATGGTGACGTTGTTGCCGCTGGTTTGGAGTGTGGAACTTGTGTGTTTCAACATCACCTGCATAACCCTTCTAGCAAATTTCACGACCTCGACTTTGCTCCTGTCCAAACCATTCGTCAAGCCAAAGGGTCACTTGAGATTTATTCCACCTTCAAAATCTTGGCCGCCTGTTTCGCGCCGCCAGCCAACCAAGCCCCGTCAGGGGTGACATCTTTGTAGAACCGCCCGCCCCAAAATGATGTCAGCTCCGTAGGAGCGACATAGACTTTGCCGACGGCCACCCGATGCCGCTCCTCCGGAGCTGGTGATTTTTACGAAACGGGTAACTACAAAGCTGCCGCGCCGCCGGCGCTTTGATTTATTTCGCCTTGAGCGGGATATGGAATGTCGTTTTTTGCCCACTCACAGCATCGGGCGGGGTAAAAATGGCATTTTTTGCCATTTTTGGCACTTTTCAGGGCATTTTTGCCGCCAACGGTCGCGCCGTTGCCCCCAACGGCGGCGCGGTTGCCTCCAACGGCGGCGCTGTTGCCTTCAACGGTCGAGCTGTTGCCCCCAACGGTCGCGGGATTGCGGGCAATGGCGGCAGGAATGCGAGCAATGGTGGGAATATTGCTGGCAATGGTGGCGGGACTGCGAGCAATGGTGGGATTATTGCCGCCACTGGTGGCACGATTGCCGGCACGCCCGGCGGGAATGGCACATTTGGTGACGCCATTTGCTCCATTTGCCGCGCCGTTGGCTATAAACCAAGCGCCGTTTGAGGCAATCCTCGCGTCGTTTAGGTCAAAACCAGTGGCTTTGGGTTATTACTCCACGCGCAAAATCTTGGCGGCCTGTTTCGTGCCGCCGAAGGTGAGTTGCGGTTGGTCGCCGGCTTGCTTGCCGATGAGCTGTTCGCCGAGCGGCGATTGCGGGGTGATGACGAGAATTTCTTTTTTGTCGTGAATCACTTCCGTGCCGCCCGCGCGCGGGCCGACAAAGTAAAGGGAACTTTCGCCGCCGTGTTCCAATTCCACCAGCGCGCCAATATTGATGGCGTCGCCGACGGCAAATTTCTTCACGCCGAGTTTCTGGTATTCGGCGATGGCGGCTTCGAGTTCCGCCGCCTGCTTGGATTGGCCGCGCGCGAGGTAACCGGCTTCGAGGCCACGCGTGTCGTATTTATTTTCCGGCTTGTTGGATTCGTGCGTGGCTTCGGCGCGGGAGAATTGCGCGGCGCGGAAATAGACTTCCAATTCGCTGACGAGCTTGGCGGTGATCTTCTGGATGATGGCGCGCTTGTTCATGTAATTAATTTTTACAATTGAGGCACAAAGAACACAGAGGTGGCTGCGCCACAGTTCCTTTTACTTCTGGCCTTTGGCCTGACGGTTGGCGGCTTCCACTTCATGTGCCTTGAAGGTCTTACAATACTGGCTGGAAGTTTCGACGGGCAGCTTATTTTCCATGTCCACGTCATTGGCGCTGGTTTGTTTGCCCCAGGAAAAAACCTTTTCAAAATACGGTAGCCATTTGCTGTCCTTGATCTGCTCCAGAAAATAAACCTCGTGCTCCTTTTCCTTGATACCCATTTCGTAAAGGATTTTATCATGTTCGCGGATACCGAGCGCGTGGAAATATTTCATCATGACGAAATATTCGCAGACGTTGCCGCTCTCGAGTTTGCCGGCGAAGAAATACGGCATGAACCAGCCGATGACATAACAGCTTGCGGAAATAAAGCGTCCGATGACGTGAAACTTGACCTCGTAAAACCGCGAAACAGGAATTTCATACTGCTGCATGATGGCGAGGACATTCCGGCGATGCTCCCACTCGTCGTCTTCAATTTGTTTTACCGGGACTTTGGCGGCCGGGGCTTTCAACGACTTCGCGTGACCGATATAGGCGAACGCCGCCGCCTTTTCCGCCGAATAGGCTCTTTGCAGCAGTTCGACGAGCGCTGGATGGTTTAGTTTCACACTGTTGACCGCATTTGCGCGCCCTTAAATGTATTTTCCAAGAATCGGCTTCAATTCCGCAACAGTTTTCTTCGGCCAGAATTTTTTGTCGGTGAGAAAAGCATTCTTCAAAGCGGAGTGCGCCTTCCAATTCGGTTCCGCCGGAATCTGCGCGACGGCGGCGGCGACAATTTTCTTGGCCGTGTCGGCATTGCGATGGAGATTGGCGATGATCATCTCGAGCGAGACGTGTTCTTCTTCCTTCCAGCAATCGTAATCGGTGGCCATCGCGAGCGTGGCGTAGGCGATCTCGGCCTCGCGCGCGCACTTGGCCTCGCCGAGATTTGTCATGCCGATGACGTCGTGACCGGCGCCGTGGTTGGCGAGCGATTCGGCGCGCGTGCTGAACGCCGGGCCTTCCATGTTCACATAAGTGCCGCCGTCGTGGACGCGGGCTTTCGCCGCGCGCGCGGTGCGCACAAGAATCTGCCGCAGTTCCTCGCTGACCGGATGCGCGAAGGCGACGTGCGCGACGATGCCGCGTCCGAAGAATGTGTGATTGAGCGATTGTTTGGTGCGGTCGAGAAATTGGTCAATGACCACGATGTCGCACGGCTGATATTTTTCCTGCAACGAACCGACGGCGCTGACGCTGATGATCCACGCCACGCCGATTTTTTTCATGGCCCAGATGTTGGCGCGATGATTCAACTCGCTTGGCAGAATGCGGTGGCCGCGTCCGTGGCGCGGAAGAAAAACCACGTCGCGCCCGGCGAGTTTGCCGGTGAGAAAATCGTCCGAGGTTTTGCCGAAGGGTGTTTTGACTTTCACCCATTTCTGGTTGGTGAAGCCTTCGATGCCGTAAAGTCCAGTGCCGCCGATGATGCCGATTTTATGTTTCGCCATGCGGAATTTTTAACCGTGGGAGGGATGAAAGACACGAACAAAGTTTGCGGTGCCAAACGTTTTCTCGTTTGGCGTTTGGCAGCGGTTGGATTATTCTCCGCGCATGGAACTCTTCAACAAAATTTTGAAAGCGGCCGTGGATGGCGGCGCGTCGGATATTCACATCAAAGTCGGCACGCCGGTCGTTTTCCGCATCAGCCGCGAGTTGATTTCGATTGATTGTCCGATTCCGACCGAGCAATGGCTGAACAGCGTGGTTGACGGCATGACGCCGGTGCACATGAAGAAAAAATTGGACGAAGACCGCGAGGTGGATTTTTCCTACAACGTCCCGGGCATGGGCCGCTTCCGCACGAATGTTTTCCAACAGCGCGGCACCTGGGCGCTCGCGATGCGTTATGTGAAATCCACCGTGCCGAGTTTTGAGCAACTCGGTTTGCTTGAGCAAATCAAAGGTCTCGCTGAATCGCCGCGCGGTATCGTGATGGTCGCCGGCTCGACCGGTTCCGGCAAATCCACGACGCTCGCCGCGATGATTGAGCACGTGAACGCCAACTTCAAAAAACATATCGTCACGCTGGAAGATCCGATTGAATTTGTTTTTGAAGACAATCAATCTGTTATCGAGCAGCGCGAAATCGGATTGGACACTGCGAGTTTTTACGGCGCGCTGAAACACGTTTTGCGTCAAGACCCGGACATCATCATGCTCGGCGAAATGCGCGACGCGGTGACATTCACCGCAGCGATGAGCGCGGCCGACACCGGCCATCTGGTTTTTTCAACGTTGCACACGACCACGGCCGCGCAGTCCATCACGCGCATTCTCGATTTCTTCAAAGCCGACGACCGCGAACAAATTCGCCGTCAACTCGCCGGCTGTTTGCGCGGCGTGATTTGTCAGCGCATGGTTCCAACGGTGGAGGGCAAGATGACGCCAGCTTTGGAAATCATGACCAACTCGCCGCTCATCAAAAAAATGATCGAGGAAAACCGGTTGGACAAACTGACGGCGGCGATTGAGACCGGCGGTGATGATGGGATGCTTACGTTTAACCAATCACTTTTTAACCTGGTAAAAGCCGGGCGCGTTACGGAAAAGGAAGCGCTCGCCAAAGCTTCAAATCCGCAGGCGTTGGAGATGAATTTCAAAGGCATCTTCCTCAACGAAGGTGGTCGCATTGTCGGCTAACAAAAATTTGCGACAGAAATAGCCGGTTGACTATTCATCCACTGTCACTATCGTTTTGCGATGCGAGTTTCCAAGCGGACTGATTACGCCTTGCGGGCGCTATTCACACTGGTGGATCATTACGGCGGTCAGCCAATTCCCATCCGCGAACTCGCGCGCCGGAACGACGTGCCCAAACGTTTTCTCGAACAAATCATGCTTGCGCTGAAGACGCAAGGCTGGGTGGACAGCTCGGCGGGTATTCGCGGCGGCTATTTCCTCGCCAAAAATCCGACGAAAATAACCATGGGCGAAGTGGTGCGCTATTTTGACGGTATTTTGGCACCGATTGATTGTGTTTCGGTCACGGGTTATCAACGCTGCTCCCAAGAATCGGTCTGCCGTTTTCGCCGCGTTTTTTTTGAAGCGCGTAATTACGTCGCCAGCTTGATGGATCGCACGACACTGGCGGAAGTCGCCAAGGGATTGCCGCTGTCCACGCGTGAAATTTCCACGGGATTCATCGGTGGCGAGGGAATTTAATTTTTTCAATTCAACCGTTGACATTTTTATCATTTGAGTCATTATAACGACAATAAAGGTCGTAATTAAGTTTTGATTGAAAAACGATTCAGTTTTACGGCGTTGATCATGACGGTTAATTTGAATTTTAATTTTTATTTGAACTTAATAACGACTTAAAAAGTAGTAGTTAAAGCATAAACTAAAAAAGCCAAACGGAAAACCGTAAGCAAAAATGAAGACGACAAAACTAAAACAGTTAATCATCGCTGCCATCGCGGGAGCGCAAGTTGCCCAGTCCGGCTACGCGGCCGATGACAGCACCAACGCCATTGCACCGGCGGAAGCCGCAGCTACGCCAGCCGATGGTGGTAGCTCCGCGCAAGAGGCGGAAATCAAGGCGCTCAAGCAGGAGGTCGAGCTGCTGTTGCAAAAGGTTGACGCGTTGGAGCAGAAATCAAGTTCAACGGAGCAGGCGGCGACCATTTCCGATTTGGATCAGAAGGTGCGTATTTTGCAGCGCCAGCGGGAGATTGATCAAGATGCGGCGGTGGCGAAGTCGGCGACCGCGCCGAAAGTGACGTTGAGCGCAAACGGTTTCAGTTTCAATTCGGCGGACACAAATTTCGTGCTGCAAATCCACTCGGTGCTCCAAGTTGACAGCCGGACATTTTTTCACGATAACGGCGCAAAGGGTGTGGACGGATTTTTGCTGCGCCGGGCGCGGCCCATCCTGTCCGGCACGGTGGCGCGGGATTTTGATTATAATTTCACGCCGGATTTTGGCGGCAGCCAGGTGCAGATTTTTGACGCCTACACGATTTATCGCGGCGCGCCCTGGCTTCAGGTGGAGACCGGGAAATTCAAGCCGCCGGTCGGGCTGGAAGCCCTGCAGGCTGACGTGAACACTTCGTTCAACGAGCGTTCGCTGGCGACGGACTTGGTGCCCAACCGCGATCTCGGTCTGGCCGCGAAAGGTGATTTTTTTAACGGCGCGGCCAGCTATACCGTGGGCATTTTCAACGGCGCCTCGGATTATAACAGCACGGTGACAAACACGTTTTCCCAGAACAGCAAGGCAGTGGACGCGCGGCTGTTTTTCCAGCCGTGGAAAAATTCCGATTTGAACTCGCTGCGCGGATTTGGTTTTGGCGCGGGCGGCAGCTACGAAAACGACGAGCCGGCGACCAACTCGGCCACGGGCCTGACCCCCGGCTACACGACGGACGGCCAGCAGAGATTTTTCACCTACAATAAAAATGTTTTCGCCACGGGCGTGCATTGGCGGCTTTCTCCGCAAACGTATTATTACTATGGGCCGTTTGGCCTGCTGGGCGAATATGTCATTTCTGACCAGCACGTCAGCAATGAAAACCTAGGCGGTTCAGCCAACGTGGACGTGCATAACACCGCCTGGGAAATTTCCGGTTCCTGGCTACTTACGGGGGAGGATGCGTCTTACAATGGCATCACGCCGCGCCAGAACTTTGATCCGCGCCTCAACCAATGGGGTGCGTGGCAGCTCGTGGCGCGCTATGCCAATTTGAGCGTGGATGACGACGCCTTCAAGGGATCCACTGTCAATACAAGTCTGGCGAATCCGACCACGTCCGCCGACGGGGCGCAGGCTTGGGCGTTGGGTCTCAACTGGTATCTCAACAAGAATATTCGTGCGAACCTCAGCTTCTCGCATACTACCTTTTCGAGCTACGCGGGCAACAAATTCGCCGCCGGCAGCGTGCCGGCACAGTCGGAAAATGTTTTGTTCACGCGTATTCAACTGGCGTTTTGATTCAACATCCAAAAAAATTAACCACATGAAAACTATTTTCAACCTCGTCCTGCTCGCCGCGCTCGCCGTTTCGGCGGGCGCAGCGGAAGTGAAATTGCTCAATGTTTCCTACGACCCGACGCGCGAATTCTATGTGGAATATAACGCTGCGTTCGCGAAATACTGGCAGGCGAAAACTAGCGACAGCGTGAACATCTCGCAGTCGCACGGCGGTTCCGGCAAGCAGGCGCAGGCCGTCATCAACGGACTGGATGCGGATGTCGTAACGCTCGCGCTCGCCTACGATATTGATGCGATCGCACAGCAGGCGAGATTGCTGCCCGCCAACTGGCAGACACGCTTGCCCAATAATAGCGCGCCTTACACCTCGACCATTGTTTTTCTCGTCCGCAAAGGAAATCCAAAGGGCATCAAGGATTGGGACGACGTTGTAAAAAAAGGCGTGAGCGTGGTTGTGCCGAATCCGAAGACCTCCGGCGGCGCGCGCTGGGCGTATCTTGCTGCTTACTCCTATGCGCTGGAAAAAAACAATCACGATGACGCCGCCGCGCGCAGCTTCATCACCAAGCTCTACAAAAATGTGCCCGTGCTTGATTCCGGCGCGCGCGGTTCGACCGTGACGTTCGCGAAGAACGGCATCGGCGACGTGCTGCTCGCGTGGGAAAACGAGGCGCACCTCGCGTTGAAAGAATTCGGCGCGGACAAGTTTGAAATCGTCACGCCTTCGTTGAGCATCTTGGCCGAACCGCCGGTTGCGCTCGTGGACAAAAATGCCAAACGCCATCACACGACCGAGGTCGCGAACGAGTATTTGAAATATCTTTACTCCGACGAAGGCCAGGAAATCGCGGCGAAAAACTTTTACCGCCCGCGCAACGAAGCCATCGCCGCCAGATACGCCGCCAATTTCACGCAACTTAAACTTGTCACCTTGAAAGACGAGTTTGGCAGTTGGGCGAACGCGCAGAAAACGCATTTCGCCGATGGCGGAATTTTTGACCAGATTTACCAGTCGCAATAAAAATTGACCGGCAATTTTCACCATGAGCACCAAGCAAACCGAAGACGGACTGCCGCCCGGTGAATTGCCGGAATGGCTGGAGCTCGTCCGGCGGCAGGTAGGTTCGCTGCGCTTCGGCGTGGTGGAAATCGTCGTGCATGATTCGCAGGTGACGCAGATTGAAAAAACTGAACGGGTGCGGTTGGACAAGCCATCGCCCCAAAATAAAAAATAAAAAATAAAACAACAAAAAATAAAATCGCGGTGCTGACCGGACTACCGGAAGTTCCTGCAAAAAACTGGAACTATGAAAAAGCAGAAACAAAATATTTTGAAACCAAACGATGCATTTACGCTGATTGAATTGCTGGTGGTGATTGCCATCATCGCGATTCTGGCGGCCATGCTGTTGCCTGCGCTGGCGAAAGCGAAGGACGCGGCCAAGCGCGGGGCGTGCCTTTCAAACACGCGGCAGATCGGCGTCGCGTTTAGAATGTTCGTGGATGACAACAACAGCCGTTTTCCCAAGGCCGTGACGGAGCGCGAGGCCACGGACACGACGCGCTGGGGCGCCATTGCGGACACGCCGGACGCGCGCGCGCCGTTTTCCATTCGCGGCCAGCTCCAGTCATACATCGCGAGCACGAATTTTATTGCGACCGGCGCAAATTCGGATCCGGGCGCGAACGCGTTCCGTTGCCGCTCATCAGTGGACTGGCCGACGCCCGGCCCCGGCCAGTGGTTCACGACCGATTACGGTTTTAATTTGAGCGAGGCGAATTACACGCCCGGCTTTGGTCAAAGCACTTGGTATCAGGCGAACCCGGATTACGGATTCAATGAAAGCCAAACCGATACTTCAATTCAGCGGCCGTCGAATTTCATAATCCTTGCCGACGCCGGACGTGGGGACAACACGCCATCGCGCGGCGGGTTGTATCCGATTCAAGTCATCGCGCCCGGCACGACCACGCAGGCGCAAATGCTCGAACGCCACAATCGCCGCGCCAATGTTGGCTTTGCTGACGGACACACGGATCAGACCAAGTTCACGAATTCGTGGAACGCAGGACAGTGGAGCCGGAATTAAATTTACAAACGAGATCAAGTTATGCGCTGAATGAAAACAACTCTGTCACCCATCGCGTCGGTGGAGACGTCGGTGAACGGCAATTTATATTTGCCGTCGCCAGCCAGCTTGCACGAGTTGGAGGAATGCTCCGGCTGTCGCGGAAATTTTTTCTTCCCGCAAGTCAGGCTGGACGAAGCGGGGCAAATTTTTTGCAACAAATGTTTTGAATCCAATAAAAAATTATGACCATCACAGAATCACTCGTTAAAACTGCTGCGCCAGCACCGCGCAAAATCCGTCGCGCCATCGCCGAACTGCTCGCGCCGCTGGAACAAATTGCCGCGACGTCGCCGAATCTCGTTGCGAATCACGACGCGCAATTTGAAATGGATGGCGAAAGCTACGAGCTGCCGCGTTATCTTTTTGTCGGGCCGCGCGGCGGTGATACGCCCATCCGCGTCGGCATTTTTGCCGGCATCCACGGCGACGAACCGGAAGGCGTTCACGCACTTGTCCAATTCATAAAATTGCTCGAAGCCAAACCGGAACTCGCGACCGGCTACTATCTTTCGTTTTATCCCGTTTGCAATCCCACCGGCTTCGAGGACAACACGCGCCACTCGCGCGCGGGCAAGGATTTGAACCGCGAATTCTGGCGCAACACCGCCGAGCCGGAAGTCCGTCTGCTCCAGGCCGAACTTATTTCGCGCTCGTTTCAGGGAATAATTTCTTTGCACACCGACGACACGAGCGATGGTTTTTACGGTTTCGCTCACGGCGCCACGTTGACGAAAAGTCTGATCGCACCGGCGCTTTCGGCAGCGGAAAAATTTCTGCCGCGCGACGTGCGTCCGGTGATTGACGGTTTTCCCGCCCGCAACGGCATCATCCGCCATGCCTACGAAGGCATTTTGAACGCGCCGCCGAAAATTCGTCCGCGCCCGTTTGAAATTATTTTGGAAACGCCCGCCGCGCCGCCGGAGTATTTGAAGGAACTCGCTTTTGTGTCCGCGCTTCAGACTATTTTGCTCGAATACAACAAGTTCATCGCCTACGCTCCCAACCTCTAAACCGTGGCGAACCAGCGTATCAGGGCCAGAAAAATTCGCGTGCTGCCGGGCTTCAAACTGACGCTCGGCTTCACGCTTTTTTACCTTGGGCTGATTGTGTTGATTCCGCTCGCGGCCGTTTTTTGGAAGACGACCACGCTCACGTGGCCGCAATTTTGGCAGACCATCACTATGCCCACCGCGATGGCCTCGTATCGTCTGACGTTTGGGGCATCGTTTCTTGCCGCTTTGGTGAACGTCATTTTCGGCCTCATCGTCGCGTGGGTTTTGGTGCGCTACGAATTTTTTGGCAAAAAAATCGTGGATGCGCTCGTGGATTTGCCGTTCGCGCTGCCAACCGCCGTGGCTGGCATCACGCTCGCCGCGCTCTATTCCAAAACCGGTTGGATTGGTCAACTGCTCGAACCGCTCGGCATCAAAGCCGCGAACACGCAGCTGGGAATTTTCATTGCGCTCACGTTTATCGGTCTGCCATTTATTGTGCGAACCGTTCAACCGATTCTGGAAGACCTTGATCCCGAACTCGAAGAAGCCGCGTCCAGTTTGGGCGCGAATCGCTGGCAAGTTTTTTGGCGTGTGGTTCTGCCGATGCTCACGCCCGCGCTGCTTACGGGTTTTGCGCTCGCGTTTGCGCGCGCGCTGGGCGAATACGGTTCGGTCATTTTCATCGCTGGCAACATCCCGATGAAGACGCAGATCACACCCGTCATCATCATGGGCGAACTCGATATGTTCGATTACGGCAAGGCCACCGCCATCGCCGTCGTGATGCTCGTCGTCTCGTTCGTGCTGCTCCTCACCATCAATGTGCTGCAGTGGTGGACGAACCGTTACAACACCAATAACCTCGCATGACGCCCGCAGCCACGACATTTCATACGCCGCACAACATCGTGCATCGTCACACGACGAGCGAACCGCCAGCCGTGCGCCGCGCGCTCATTGGCGTAGCGCTAGTGTTCTTGAGTTTGTTTTTGTTCCTGCCGCTGGTGTTTGTGTTCACGCAAGCGTTCGCCAAAGGAATCGGATTTTATTTTGAAACCTTGCGCGATCCAAATGCTTGGAGCGCCATCAAATTGACCTTGCTGGCGGCGGCGATTGCCGTGCCGTTGAATTGTGTCTTTGGCGTCTGTGCCGCGTGGGCAATCGCGAAGTTTGATTTCCCCGGTAAAAACATTTTGCTCACGCTGATTGATTTGCCGTTCTCTGTTTCACCAGTAATTGCAGGCTTAATTTACGTTTTGGTTTTCGGCGCACAAGGTTGGCTCGGACTTTATTTGAATGCCGACAACCCGCATTTTCCATGGCTGCAAAACTGGCTGAACGACCACAATTTCAAAATTATTTTCGCCGTTCCCGGAATTGTTTTGGCGACGATTTTTGTCACGTTCCCGTTTGTTGCACGCGAATTGATTCCGCTTATGCAAGCGCAAGGTCGCAGCGAGGAAGAAGCTGCGCGCGTGCTCGGCGCGAGCGGTTGGCAAACGTTTTGGCGCGTGACGCTACCCAACATCAAATGGGGTTTGATTTACGGCGTGATTCTGTGCAACGCCCGCGCGATGGGCGAGTTCGGCGCGGTGTCCGTCGTGAGTGGAAAAATTCGCGGCCAAACCAATACGATTCCGCTACACATCGAAGCGCTATATGATGACTATAATTTCACCGGCGCGTTTGCGGTCGCATCGTTGCTGGCTTTTCTCGCGCTGATCACGCTCGGTCTGAAAACCTGGGTGGAACACAAAAACGCCGCGCTGAACGAAATCGAAATTTCCAAATGAGTGTTGAAGTAAAAAATGTCACGAAGAAGTTCGGTAATTTTACCGCGCTCGACAATGTGAGTCTAAAAGTTGAATCCGGCGAACTTGTCGCGCTGCTCGGGCCGTCAGGCTCCGGCAAAACGACATTGCTCCGCACCATCGCGGGCTTGGAATTTCCTGACAACACCGGTGAAGCGCAGGTTTTATTTTACGGCGAAGACGTGACGCAAATTCCCGCGAGCGAACGCAAGGCCGGTTTTGCCTTTCAACATTACGCGTTGTTTCGCCACATGAGCGTGTTTGAAAATATCGCGTTCGGTCTGCGCGTGCGTCCAAAAACGACGCGTCCACCGGAAAATGAAATCCGCGCGCGCGTGGAAAAATTGCTAAAACTCATCCAGCTTGAGCCGATGGCAAAGCGTTTTCCCTCGCAACTTTCTGGCGGTCAACGCCAGCGCGTAGCGCTTGCACGCGCGCTTGCGGTGGAGCCCAAAGTTCTTCTGCTCGACGAACCGTTTGGCGCGCTCGATGCGAAGGTGCGGAAAGAATTGCGCCGCTGGCTGCGCCAGTTACACGATGAAATCCACGTAACGACTTTGTTTGTCACGCACGATCAGGAAGAGGCGCTGGAAGTTTCCGATCGCGTCGCCATTTTGCGCGCGGGCAAAATCGAGCAAATCGGCACGCCGGAGGAAATTTACGACCGTCCCGCGTCGCCGTTCGTTTACGATTTTCTTGGCAACGTAAATCTGTTCAGCGGTCGAGTGAAAGACGGCGCGATGGTCATTGGCGGAACAGAATTTGCCACGCCGGATGCCACCGGTGAAAAGGATTCTGACGCCGTCGCGTTTGTGCGTCCGCACGACATTCGCGTGACGCGTCAGCCGCTGGGGCCGGCGTTGCCTGCGCTAGTCGTGCGTTCAAATGCCGCCGGTCCGGTGGCCAATCTGCAATTGAAGCGTCAAGACAGCGGCGAAATTTTCACCGTGCAATTGAGCAAGGAACTATTTCAGGAATTGTCACCGAAGCCGGGTGAACAAGTTTTTGTGGAGCTAAAGAACGTAAAAATCTTCTCGGACGACTATTCGATTTGAAGTGGGGTGGCCGACGGGATTCGAACCCGCAACAACAAGCTCCACAAGCTTGGACTCTACCATTGAGCTACGACCACCAACCGGCCTGAAAGACTAATTTTTCCGGGTTGGTTAGTCAAGTTTGAGGCTTCGGTCAATTCGTGAGTTCAACACCGTCAATTGCGCCGTCAACTTCCACAAGCACAACACCAGCTTGTTTGCACCACAAACCAGCATCAACCGGCACAAAATCTAATCCGGCCAACTTCAAATCATCGTAAACGACCTTCATTGGCTGGCCAAGAAGTTGAACTCCAGCGAAAAAAACCTGCCGAGGTTTGAATACTGAAATGCCGACAACACACCGTTTAGAATCCACTGTTAAATGGACAAGCGCATTATCAAAAGCGATAATTTCATGAGAAGCGTCCGATGTTCTTCTGAAAACCTTCGATGGCAAACCAAGCAAGGCAACATATTCACCTTCTTCCATGCCCAAAGATAACGGGCCGATGGAACGCTGCGGCACAATTTTCCACGCTTCTTCCATTTTGTGATTACAGCTTCGCCGCGACGAACTGTGCGAGTTTCTGTGCGTCGGCGTTGAACGCGCGGATGCCTTCGGCGGTTTTTTCGGTGGCCATTGCGTTTTCGTTGAAGAGCCAGCGGAACTTTTTTTCGTCCAGCGGCAGCTTCTCGATTTTGGATTCGCGCGCAATTTCGGGACTCAACTTACGCGTAAGCGGCGCTTCGGATTTCTGTAATTCCGCCAGCAGATTCGGGCTAATGGTCAGCAAATCGCAGCCAGCGAGTTCCTGAATTTCGCCGACGTTGCGGAAGCTCGCGCCCATGACTTCCGTCGCGTGGCCGAATTTTTTGTAGTAGGAATAAATTTCTTTCACGGAAATGACGCCGGGATCTTCGGTGGGCGCAAAATCTTTTTTCTCCTTCGCCTTATACCAATCCATGATGCGACCGACAAACGGCGAGATGAGTTTGATTTTCGCCTCGGCGCAAGCGACGGCTTGTGGCAATGAGAAGAGCAGGGTGAGGTTGCAGTTGATACCTTCGCGCTGAAGCATTTCGCCGGCGCGAATGCCTTCCCACGTTGAAGCGATTTTCACCAGAATGCGTTCGCGCGGAATGCCGGCGGCTTCATATTTTTTGATAAATAATTTCCCCTTGGCCACGAGCGCGTCAGCATCGAAAGAAAAGTTCGCATCGGTTTCCGTCGAAACGCGTCCGGGAACAATTTTCAAAATTTCCAAACCAAACAAAACCGTCAAATCGTCGAGCACATGCGCCAACAATTCTTGGCCGGCGAACTTCGCCTTGTTGTCAGCGATAGCTTTGTCCACGAGAAATTGATAGTCCGGCATCTGCGCGGCCTTGAGAATGAGCGAGGGATTGGTGGTGGCGTCGCGCGGGGCGAATTGTTTGAGCGAGGCGAAATCGCCGGTGTCGGCGACGACGACGGTAAACTGTTTGAGTTGGTCGAGTTGGTTTGTAGGCATAGGAATTAGTTTGTTAAATTTTAGGCGGCCCGATGAAATCCATGCCGACGAGACAGACGTCGTCGTCGAATTCGCCGTTGAGGGCGAAGGTGCGGATGACGCGCAGCAATTCATCAAACAGAATTCCCGGCGGCTGGTGCAGGAGATTTTTTACATCCAGCGTCAGGCGTTCCTGCGAATAGAGTTCCTCGTGTTCGCCCTGCACTTCGTAGAGGCCGTCGGTGAAAAGCATTAGGAAATCGCCGGGATGCAAAATGGTTTCCGTGGTCTGATAGGTGGGGTCTTCAAACAGGCCGAGCGCGGGTTGGCCGCGTCCCGAGGCGTTGGCGAGCGGCTCAATTTGGTTCTGCGCGCGGCGGATGATAAGCGGCTTGGGATGGCCGGCATTGGCGAAACGCAGCGCGCCGGTGCGGCAGTCCGCCACGGCGTAGAAGGCGGTGGTGAGCATCGGGGAACCGGTGTTCTTGAGGATGCTGCACAGGTCGTAATTCAATTTTCGGAGGAAATTTCCGGGGTCGCGCGCGAGCGGTTTCAGTTCCTCGGCCAGCGCGCGGATCATTGCTGTCACGAGCGCGGCGCGAACGCCGTGGCCGGTGACGTCGCAAATGAATACGCCAACCTCGGTGTCAGAAATGGCGGTGATGCTGAAGAAATCGCCGCTGACGGATTCGGCGGGCTCGTAGCGGTGGACGAATTGGAAGGCGCTCTGCTCCGCCGGGACGGTGGGCGGAAATGTGGGATACGCCTGCGGCAGCATGGTGAGCTGGATGTCGGCCGCCACGCGGAGATTTTCCTCCATGAGCTGATTTTTGGCGCGCAATTCCTCCCGGTTGCGGGCCAGCTCGGCGGTGGTCTGGCGGATTTTCTCCTCGGCGAGCCGTTGCTGGGTGATGTCCCAGACCATGCCTTGCAGGCCGATGACCTTGCCGTCCTGGTCACGGAGTGGCGTCTTGATGACGTGGTGATATTCTTTTTCGGGAGCGCCTTTGGGCTGGGCAGTCTCGATGATTTCCACGGTCACGCCTTTTTCCATGATGTTCAAATCGTCGCGCCAGTATTTTTCCGCGAGTTCTTTGGGGAAATGATCGAAGTCCGTCCGCCCTATGATTTGTTCCGGCGTCAGACTGAAATATTTGCAGTAAGTTTGGTTCGCGAAAGTAAATCGCCCTTGCAGATCGCGGCGAAAAACGCCCTGCGGCATCGTTTCCACCAGCGAATGATAGAGCGACTCCGAATGTTTCAACGCCTCCTCCACCTCGCGCTGACGCGTGATGTCCTCAACCGTGCCCTCGTAGTAAAGCAACTGGCCCTGCCGGTCACGGACAGCGCGGCAGTTCTCCGCGATCCAGATGATGCTGCCGTCCTTGCGAAAAATTCTGGACTCGAAGCCCGTCAACGTGTCGTTCTCCTGCATCAGCCGCACAAATTCCTCGCGGCGGTTCGGCTCGACGTAAAGGCGGTTGGCGATGTCCTTGATGTTCGCCATCAGTTCGACCGGCGAGTCGTAGCCGTAAATCCGCGCTAGCGCCACGTTCGCGAGCAGGTAATTTCCATTCGGCGTGGTGCGGAAAATGCCTTCCACCAGATGGTCGAACAGGCCGTAGTAATTTTCCTTTTCCTCCACGAGCGCGATGCGTTCCTGCTGGCGTGCGATGGAGCAGTGGATGGCGTGCCACAGCGTTGCCGTCGCGAGCTGCTCGCGGCCGAGATAATCCTGCGCGCCGCCATACACCGCTTCTGCCAGAAAATTCTCGTCCTCCGTCGGTCCGATGACCACGACCGGCTGCTGCGGCGCTTTGGTCGTCAGGGAAGTGATTTGGAAGAGCGCGGCGGTGTTCGCTTGCGCAATCTCGAACAGGATGACGTGAAAATTGACCGTCGCGGCCATGGCCAGCCCCGCATCCGCCGTTAGCTCCACCGTCACCTCCGCCGGACGCGCGGCGCACAGCAGCAAATCGCTGACGCGCTGCGCCATCGCCTTGTCGCTGCTGACCAGCAAAATTTTCAGCGGACTGTTTTCCATGCGATTACCGTCCGTTGAAAATACAAGGTTCGCGCCCGCCCGCAAGTGCGTTACGCATCGAGTTCTCCGCCGTGGTCAGACCGCTGGCGCTCTGGAAAAACCTTTGCTTTGCGCGCGGCGGGGATTTTTGCTAGAAAGCACGCGTGTATTTGGAGTTTTATGGATTGAAGCTGCCGCCGTTCGACATCACGCCGAACCCGCGCTTTCTTTTCCACAGCAACAAACATCGCGAGGCGTTCAACCATCTGCTCTACGGGATTCGTGAACGCAAGGGCTTCGTGCAGCTCACCGGCGAGGTCGGCGCGGGCAAGACCACGCTCTGCCGCGCGCTGCTGGAACACCTCGACGCGCGTTTCTCCACCGCGCTGATTTTGAACCCCGTCTTGAGCGGCGATGAATTGATGAAGGCCATCGCCACCGAATACGGCCTCGAAGTCAAAGGCAAGGACCGCATGGAAACCGTCGCCACCATCAGCGATTATTTGCTGAAGCAGACCTTGGCCGGGCGCGAGACGGTTTTAATCGTGGACGAGGCGCAGAATTTGACGGAAGATTTGCTGGAGCAGGTGCGGCTGATTTCCAACATCGAGACGGACGACCGCAAGCTGCTGCAAATTGTTTTGATGGGCCAGCCGGAATTGCGCGACCGCTTGAACAGCCCGCGTTTGAAACAATTGCGCCAGCGCATCACAGTTCGGTATCATTTGAATGCGTTGACGTGTGCGGAGGTTGGGCAATACATTCACCACCGGCTCGCGCTGGCGGGGTCGCGCGGGATGCCCAGCTTCACCACGCCGGCGGTGTGGCGGGTGTTTCGTTACAGCGGCGGTATTCCCCGGTTGGTGAATGCACTGTGCGACAAGGCGCTGCTGGCCGGATATGTCGAGCGCAGCAACCGCATCAATTACTGGATGGTCGGCCGCGCCATCCGTGAACTGGAAGGAAACTTACACTCATGAGCCTCATCAACGACGCCTTGAAACGTGCGCGCCACAACCACACGCCGCGCGACCCCAAAAATCCCTTGCCACCCGTCCCGCCCGCCAAGGAACCGGTCAACGTCTGGCTGGCTCCCGCCATCGTCATCTTTCTGATTTTCGCCGTAATATTTTTAATCGGCTGGGCCGTCGCGCATCATTCCGTCCATGCCATCGTCACCGCGCCGCCCGACCCGGTCATCGCTACACAAATGGCCGCCGAAGCCACCCTGCCGATTGTCCCGCCGCCGCCGCCGCCGCTCCAGTTGAACCCGCCGGACGCCCCGCAGTTGCAGGGAATTTTTTATTCACCCACCACGCCCACTGCCATCGTGGACGGCAAAACCGTCGGCATCGGCGACACCTTCCAGCAATACCGCGTGACCGAAATTACCAAATTCACCGTTACCCTCACCGGCACGGACGGCAAGGCCATCAAGCTCAGCATGGGCAACTGAGCCATGCGGTTTTCGGAAAAATTTCGCAACTCGCCCGCCGCCGCCCGCGCCGTTCCGTTCATTCTATTCGTGCTGCTCACGGCGGCGCAGGGAAAATTCGGCGCAACCTCAACCTACTGGCTTTACCTCGCAAAAACCGTGGCCGGTGCCGGACTGGTTTGGGCCATGCGCCCGGTCATCACTGAAATGCGTTGGGCGTTCAGTTGGGAAGCCGTGCTGGTCGGCGTCGGCGTCTTTGCGCTTTGGATCGGCATCAGCGGTGAGTGGACGACGCAAAATTCTTTGTGGGTGAAACTCGGTTTCTCGCATCCCCCGGAAAAATTTGCTGCCGCATGGAATCCCAACAAACAATTCGGCAGCGCTTCCGCGCTGGCGTGGCTGTTTATCGCGGCAAGAATTCTCGGCTCAACCTTCATCGTCCCGCCCATCGAGGAAGTTTTTTACCGCTCCTTTTTGTATCGCTACATCGCCACCCAGAACTTTTTATCCGTGCCGCTGGATAAATTTTTGCCGCGCTCATTTTTTATCACCGCTTTCGTCTTTGGATTTTCCCACAACGAATGGCTGGCCGGCATCCTTTGCGGCGCGGCGTTTCAATGGCTGGTGCTGCGGAAGAATCGCCTCGGCGACACGATGACCGCGCATGCCATTACGAACTTTCTGCTCGGCGTCTGGGTCGTCACGCGCGGCGCGTGGCAATTTTGGTGAACTGATTTACGCGCGCAACTTGCGCACATCCACCGCGTCCATCCCGGCAGAACGAATCGCCTGCAACCCCAAATCCGTGTCCTCGTAGGCGCGGCAAAATTGCGGCTCCACACCAATGCGGCGCGCAGCCTCCAGAAAAATATCCGGCGCGGGTTTCTGATTTTTCACCATCTCGCTGGTCACAACAGCGTTGAAAAGATGTCGTATTTTCAAGTGTTCCAGCACGTCAATGATGATTGGCTGCGTGCCGCCAGACGCGACCGCCATCGGGATTTTTCCGAAATTCGCCTTCGCGATTTCCACGACGGCGTGAATCGGTTCGACCCGCGCCATGAGCGGCAGATAGGCATTTTCCTTTTCGTGCGCCACGGCGATGTGGTCAAGCGGACGACCTTGTTCCTCCGATAACATTTTTAAAATATCGCGCGACGGCACGCCGCCGAGCGAATAAAAACGGTCTTCGGGAAAATGCAGATTGTGGCGCTGCGTGATCATCTGCCACGCGTGCCAGTGCAGCGGCATCGTGTCGGCCAGCGTGCCGTCGCAGTCGAAAATCAATCCTTTGATGTAGGGGGGTAAACTCATGTTTGTAACGCGGCTAATTTTGTTTCCATGTCGTGCGTCATCAGCGGGTCAATCAAATCGTCGAGGTAACCTTCGATGAACACGGACAAATTATAAAGCGTCACCTCGATGCGATGATCCGTGACGCGGTTTTGCGGAAAATTATAGGTGCGGATTTTTTCGCTGCGGTCGCCGGTGCCGATTTGGTCTTTGCGATGCGCGGCGTATTTCGCGTTCTCCTCGGCAATTTTCGCTTCGAGCAAGCGCGAGCGCAGAACGGTCATCGCCGTGATGCGGTTTTTTTGCTGCGAGCGTTCGTCCGCGCAACGCACAATCAGGCCGGTCGGCTTGTGGATAATTTGCACGGCGGAATCCGTCGTGTTCACGCCCTGACCGCCTTTGCCAGACGCGCGGCAGCAATTGATCTCGATTTCGTCAGGCTTGATTTCGATGTCCACCTCCTGCGCCTCGGGCAAAACGGCGACCGTGCAAGTGCTCGTGTGGATGCGCCCTTGCGCCTCGGTCGCCGGCACGCGCTGGACGCGGTGAACGCCGCTCTCGTATTTCAATCTTTTGAAAACATCCGTGCCGTTGATCTGAAAAATGATTTCCTTGAAGCCGCCGAGGTCGGACACGCTGGAATCAAGCGTCTGCGTTTTCCAGCCGCGCGCCTCGGCGTAACGGCAATACATCCGATACAAATCGGCCGCAAACAAAGCGGATTCCGAGCCGCCCGCGCCGGCACGGATTTCCACAATCGTGTTGCGTGAATCCGTTGCATCCGGCGGCACGAGGCCGAATTGGATTTGTTGCGCCAATTTTTTATCGTCCGCTTCGAGACGCGCGATTTCTTCCTTCGCCATCTGCGCGAGTTCGGAATCGGGCAATTCCGTTTTGAGCAGCGTGCGGTTTTCTTCAAGCTGCGCCACCGTGTTCAAATACGCCGCGCCCGCCGCGACGAGGTCTTTGAGCCGGGCATATTCGCGCGACAATTCCTGCGCGGCTTGCGGATTGTCGAAAACCTTGGAGTCGCTCAACAAGGATTCGAGCTCGGCAAAGCGCTTGCGGAATTTTTCGATGTGCGGACGCAGATCCATTTTATTTTAACCACAGATAAACACGGATGAACACAGATGGGAAAAGGCGGTTAGGAATTTCACGAATGAAATCGGATTTAATCCGTGTTTATTCGTGTCCATCTGTGGTTGAAAAAACAAGCCGCCCGCAGCGCTGGAAATTTCCAGCAGTGCGGGCGGCGTTGGTCGTAAAACTAGGCTTTTTTCTTTTTCTTCGTCGCGTGCTCGGCTTGAGCGGCGAGGGTTTTCGCGGCGCGCTGCTGGAACTTGTCCACGCGGCCGGCGGTATCGACGAATTTCTGCGTGCCGGTGTAAAACGGGTGGCAGGAGTTGCAAATACCGATGATGATGGTCTGCTTGGTGGAACGCGTCTTGATAATGTTGCCACAGGCGCAACGAATCTCGGCGTCCACATATTTCGGATGAATGTCCGTTTTCATAAAAAGGACGGAAAAAATATCATGATTTTGCCGGATGACAAGCGGGAATTTAAGGTTGCCTCGAACGCGGCGCGGTTTAACTTGTCCACCATCGCATGAGAACTTTATTTGTGTTCGGTCTGTTGCTGCTGGGAATTTTCCGCGCGTCGGCGCAGGTGGACGTGGAATTGTCCCTGAATCAGGAGGATTTTCTGCCGAGCGAGGCCATCCCGCTCGCGGCTAAAATCACCAATCGTTCCGGGCAGCAACTCCACCTCGGCGCGGACGCGGACTGGCTGACGTTCAACGTGGAATCGGCCGATGGTTTTGTGGTGCTCAAAAATGCCGACGTGCCGGTGACGGGCGCGTTCGACTTGGAAAACGCGCAGCTCGCCATCAAACGCGTGGACTTGCAGCCGTATTTTTCCATGACCAAGCCGGGGCGCTACCGCGTGATTGCAACGCTGCACATCAAGGATTGGGGCGCGCAAATCGCCAGCGCGCCGCTGACGCTCGACGTGATTTCCGGCGCGAAATTATGGTCGCAGGATTTTGGCCTGACCGACGTCACGAACGCGGCGCCTGAGGTGCGCAAATACACCTTGGAGCAAGCGAATTATTTGAAGGAGCAACTGCGCCTCTATGTGCAGGTGAGCGATTCGGCGGAAAGCACCGTGTATAAAGTGTCCGCCTTGGGGCCGATGGTTTCGTTCAGCCATCCCGAGGCGCAGGTGGACCGGCAGGGCCGCCTGAACGTACTGTGGCAGACGGGTGCGCAGTCATTCAGCTATTCGATTGTGAATCCCGACGGCACGGTGGCATTGCTGGATTATTACGACAATTTTTTTTCGCGGCCACGCCTCGCCGTGGATGACAGCGGCAACGTGGTGGTGCAAGGCGGAACACGCCGGCTCAAGCCGACCGAACTGCCCATCGTCAATCCGCCGAACCAACTGCCCGCCTTGACCAAGCCCGCGCCGTTGCCGAATTGACCGCCGCCAGTTCAGCCGTTGAACTGCGCCTGCTTGCTCACTTTCGCCAGCCGTTTTTCCCAGTCGCCCTTGTGCGCGAGCGGGTCGGCATCCGTGCCCCACAGTTTTTTCACCATCTCGCGCTGCGGCACGAACGGGCATTTCGCCTTCGGATTTTTGTGCGTGTCATCGAGCTGGCGCAATGCGAGTTGCGCGCCGGTCATCAGGGGAATTTTGTCAATTTTCAGTTTTTCCTTCAGGATTTTCTGCGCTTTTTGCGCCGCTTCATCCAGCGCGCCCCAACGTTCTTCAATGGTGCGGCCCCACAACGTCGGCTGCGTGTCCAGCCGCGAAAGATTCCACATCGCGATCCGAATCTGCCGCACCGGCTTTACCTGCCCGCCCATGATGCCGCGAAAAATTTCTTCGAGCGCGGCGTTGATGATGGAATTCTGAAACTGCGCATGCTGAAAACGGTGCGCGCCGCCGACCTCGGAAAAATCGTCAAAACGAATCGTCAGCGAAATTTCCCGCGCCTGCAACTGCTCGCGGCGCAACTGGCCGGTCAGCCGCGTCGTCTCGCTCAACGCGAATGTCAGCGCCGCCTCGTGCTCGGGCTCGTCGTAAGGCAGCGTGGTGTTGCTTGAAATTGTGGTTCGGTCCTTCACTTCCAGCAGCAGGGGTTCGCTCCAAAGGCCGTTGGCAAACAGCCAGAGCTGCGTGCCCCAAATGCCAAATTTTTGTTTCAGCAAGGGCGACGGCAATTTCGCCACGTGGCCGAACGTCAGCGCGCCCAGCGCCGCGAGTGAGCGTTGCCGGTTTTTACCGATGCCGGAAAGTTCGCGCACCGAGCGGTCCTGCAAAAAATCTTTTTCCTCGCCGGGTTTGATTTCAAGAAACCCTGGCTTGGCCGCATCCGTCGTGAGTTTCGCGAGGCGCGAAGAATTGGCGAGACCGGCGGACACAGGAATTTTCACTTCGCGCGTGATGCGTTCACAAATTTCGCGGACATATTTTTCCGGCGTCGTGTTGCGCCAAATCACGCTGTCCATCGTCGTGAAATCAAGGAAGCCTTCGTCAATGGAAACCGGCACGAGCATCGGCGAATATTGTTCCAGCACGCGGAACATTTTCTGCGAGATGTCGCGGTAGGCGTCGTAATGCGGCCGGCACAACACGCCGCGCGGACAAATCCGCTTCGCCTCGAAACACGCCATGCCGGTTTTGACGCCAAATTTTTTCGCCGCGCGATTGGCCGCGATGACGATGCCGTCGCCGCGCCGCCCGCCGCCGACCCACACAGCGCGGCCCAGCAGCTTTTTGTCGAGCGCGATTTCGCAGCTCGCAAAAAAACTGTCGCCATCCACATGCAGAATCCGATTTTTCAAGTTGGCTGACATTACGTTCTTGCCCGTCATTGCGCCATGTTGAGTTGTTCACAATGTAGGGAAAATTATGCCGGAAGCGGTTGGACAATGGCTGTCCAAGTTGTAGCCAAAACATCGGCAAAGCCGGGTAACAATCATTAAAAATTTTTCAAACGATGCCTGATTAAAGTCGTTTTAATTTAGATTCCCCCGTGTTTTAAATGGTTTTCGCGATGTCTCAAAAATGAGCAATCTTGTCCCACCAACGCATTGTTGAACCCCCGAACTGCGCTATGATGCTCTCACGATTAGGTGAAATACTAACCCAAAGGAAAATCAAAAATGAAAAATCAAACGATTAAAAACTTGGTGCTGACAGTTGCGGTTGCCGGACTCTTCACCGCCGTGGTTCCCAGTGCGAAAGCGACGATTTATTCGTCACCCTGCGATACCAAGGTGGTGGATTGCTACAAACCCAGCCCGCCCTGCACGACGACCCCGCCCTGCCCGAAAACACCGCCGACGGTGACTTCCGTGCCGGAACCCTCGACGATTGTGGCTGGTGCGCTGTTGTTGCTGCCGTTCGGTGTGAGCACGATGCGCATCCTGCGCCGCCACAAAGCCCAGCAGTAAGCAGTCCGCAGCGGACTTTGCATCTTTTCACGAGTGCCGGGATGGTTTTTGACCGTCCCGGCATTTTTTATTTTAAGACGGCAGTGGAAAATTAAATCAAACTGGCGGGGGGAAATTCCAATTGAACAGCCTTACGCGTGAATGCTTACCCGCAAAGGCGAGCGCGGCGGAATAATCCGGTCTGACATCTAGCGCGGTCAGCGTCCATTTTTTTACGGCTTCGGAATCGTTCGCTACAGCGAGCAGAGCCGCCGGCTGCCCCGGCGCGAGCGCGACGGAAAAAGATTCGAGTGGAAATGACAGGCCCAATCCGAGTGCTTTTACAAACGCCTCCTTGCGCGTCCAGGCGTTGAAGAAGCCGGTTGTTTTCAAGTTCTGGGGCAGGACCGCCAGTTCGCGGATTTCCGTTTCGGAAAAAAATCTTGCGGCCACGTCTTCGGCTTGGGTGCGTTCGCGGTGTTGCTCCAAGTCCACGCCCAGCTCGCATCCGCGCGCGATGGCGATGAGCGCCCAATCCCCAGAATGGCTGCAACTGAAGCGCAGGTCGGCGGCATTTTGCGCGGTGGAGACGACGGGTTTGCCGTGCGGCAGCAAATCAAAGCGCACATCTGCGGGCGGAATTTCCAGATGCGCGCCCAGTAGTCGTCGCAAGACAGCGCGGCAGACGGCAAAACGGTTTTTGTCGGCGACGAAATGGTAACGCGCGGCGCGTTCGTATTCCTCGGCAGACAAAATTTTTTCAGGCGTGAGTCCTGCGGCTGGCGCGGCAAGGTGAATTTTCCAGATATGAATTTCCGAAGGCTCCAGCGGCGGGATGGCGGACGGTTCCAGCCAATGTTCATGGCGGCGGGCGCTCATCGGGGTGGTTGCAAATACTTTTTAATCTGCTCGGCGAGCGTCAGTAGGTGCGGGCGTTTGAGCAGGGAAAAATGGTCGCCGGGCGTCTCCAGCACTTTGAGGCCGCGTGTCAGCAAGCCATCCCAGCCGAGCTGGGGATCCACGGCGTAGAAGTAGGCCATCTCGCTTTCTTGCGCGCGAAAAACCACTGCGCGGCTGGCCAGCGGGCGCGGCTGGTAATTTTTCCGCGCGTGACGGTAGATGCGTTCGAGAATTTCCCAAGTCACGTCGCCGATGGGCTGGTTGGCCTCTTCGAGCGTTGAGCTTGCGACGCCGGAAGGCGCGTGGGAAATTTGTTTTTGCGCCGGGGATCCGCGCCATTTCGACCACAAATGGCGGGCGCGAAACGCGATGGATGTGCGGGCGCGGGCAAAGGTAAGTGCCTTTAATTTTATCCACCAAGGTGGCGGCTTGACCCACGAGTCTAGGAGAAAAATCATTTCCACCTCGCGGCCCTGCTGCTGAAGCTGGTGCGCCACTTCAAAGGCGAGCAGCCCGCCAAACGAATGTCCAGCAAGCAGGCAAATTCCCGTCGGCTGATGCTTTTGAATGAGCGCGGTGTGAAACGCGGCGAGCTGTTCGACGCTCGGCAATTTGCCGGTTTCATTGCGGGCGGCGGCCTGGATGATTGCCGGCGGCAGCGGCACGATGGTGGCGAACGAGGCGATGGCCGTGTCCAGCAATTCCGCAAGGCGGCATTGACCCATGCTCGCGTCGAGAAAAAACAGCGCGCGCGCCGGGTCGCCCGGCTGCAAGGCAATCAGCTTCGGCTCGGAATTGATCTGGTTTTCCTGCTCGAACAATTGCGCCAGTTTTTTGATGGTGGGATTTTGAAAAAATCCGGGGATGGAAAGATTCTGGTTGAGCGACTTGTTGAGTTCGCTCACAAGCCGGACGGCCAGCAGCGAATGGCCGCCGAGGTCAAAAAAATTGTCGCGGATGCTGATGGACTTCGCGTTCAAAATCCGTTGCCAGATCAGGAGAACCTGCAGTTCGAGCGGCGTGCGCGGCCCGCCGAACTGCGGCGTCCGGCTCTTCTTGGTTGCCGACCAGTCCGGCAGCGGCAGTGCTTTGCGATCCAGTTTGCCGTTCGCGGTCAGCGGCAATTTTTCCAGATTTATAAACACGGCGGGAACCATGTAGTCCGGCAATTTCCGCTTCAGAAAATCGCGCAACTCATTGGCCGACGGTGAAAAATTCGGGTGCGCCGGCACGACGTAGGCCACCAGCCAGCTGTCGCCCAGCTCGTGCTCCTGCGCGGTGAGGACACAGTTGCCGACGCCGGAAAATTCCTTGATGGCGGCCTCAATCTCGCCCAGCTCGATTCGGAAGCCGCGGATTTTCACCTGCTGGTCTTTGCGTCCGAGAAATTCAATTCTACCATCCGGCAGGTAGCGCGCCAGATCGCCGGTGCAATAAAGCCGCGCCGCCGGATCGGGGCTGAACGGATTGCGGATGAATTTTTCCGCCGTCAATTCCAGGTTTTGGTAATAGCCCTGCGCGACGCCCTCGCCGCCGAGATAAAGCACTCCGCGCAAGCCAAACGGAACCGGCTGCAAATTGGCGTCGAGAATGTAAGCCTGCGTGTTCGCAATCGGCCGGCCCACCGGCACGGTTGGCAGCGGTTCCATGCCGAAATCATTTTCATCAAGCGTCAATGAGCCGACCGTGGTTTCCGTGGGGCCATAATGATTGATGATGCGGCACGCGCCGCCGAGGGCGCGGAGACGTGCGACCAACGCTGGCGTGAGCGCCTCGCCGCCAAGAATTAAAAACCGGCGCGGCAAAATCGCTGCCGAATTTTTGGCGGCAATCAAGGCGGCGATGTGCGATGGCGTGATTTTCAGCACGTCAATTGCGTGGCGCACGGCGTAGTCCGCGAAGCCCTCGGGATTCACCGCCAGTTCCGCGCTGACGATGTGCAGGCTGCCGCCGGAAACCAGCGCGGGGAAAATGCAAGTGTTGCCGAGATCCGCCGCGATGCTCGAAACGGAGGCGAACTTCAGCCCGTCCGGAAATTTTTCCAACCCCAGCCGACGGCAGATGAAATGGGTGTAATTCACCAGATTGCGATGGCGGATGGCGACGCCCTTCGGCGTGCCCGTCGAGCCGGACGTATAAATCACATACACCAGATTTTCTGATGTCCCCGTCGGTTGCGGATTTGTTTCCGGCAGCCGTTCAATTTCGAGCGCGTCACGGTCGAGACAAATAACTTTTCCGGCAAACTCCGGCAACTGCGCCAGCAGCCCAGTTTGCGTGACCAACAGTCTGACGTGTTTCAATTGCTGTTGCAGGCGCGGCTTGGGATTTTTTATGTCCAACGGCACATACGCGCCGCCCGCTTTGAGAATGCCCAGCAGCGCCACCATCATCTCGACGGAACGCTCGACGAAAATTCCCGCCAGACCGTCCGGGCCGACGCCCGCCGCGCGCAGATAATGTGCCAGCCGGTTCGCCCGGCGGTTCAGTTCCCGGTAGGTCAGTTTTTTTTCTGCGCAGACCACCGCGATCGCACCGGGCGTTTTCTCCGCCTGCGCCTCAAAAAGTTGGGCGATGGTTTTTTCGCGCGGATAATCGGCTGCGGTATCATTCCATTGCGTCAGCAATTGATGGCGTTCCGCGTCGGCGAGCAGCCGCAGGTTGGCCACCGGTTCCTGCGGCTGCGCCACGATGGCCGCGAGCGTCAGCGTCAAATCCAGCTTCACGACGGGCGTCCGTAAAAATTCCCATTCCAATTTTACTCCGCCCATCTGCGCCGCCACCTCGGCGGCATCCTCAAAGACAAACGAGGTTTGGAAAATCGGATTGCGGCTCAAGTCGCGCTGTGGCTGGAACTCCTGCACCAACTTTTCAAACGGCAACTCCTGATGATCCTGCGCCTCCCAGACTGTTTGGTGCACCTGGCGCAGCAACTCCGTGAACTGCGGATTGGCGGAAAAATCCGCCTTCACCGGCAGCGCGTTCATGAAGAGGCCGATTAAATTCTCGCTGTCCGGCAGCGTGCGTCCCGACAGTGGCGAACCCACGAGCAAAATTTGCTGGCCGGAAAAACGGTGTAGCAATGTTTGGAACGTCGCCAGCAGCGTCACGAACAAAGTGGTTCCCTGCCGCCGCGCCAGTTCGCGCAACGCCTCCGTGAGTTCCGCCGAAACGAAAAATTTTTCGTGCGCGCCGCGATGATCCGCCACCGCTGGACGCAGCTTATCCGTAGGCAACTCCAAGACGGTTGGGGTCTGGGCGAGTTGTTGATGCCAGTAGTGGAGGTGGTGGGCGGTGGTGTGTGGGTTGAGCTGGCGGCGCTGCCAACTGGCGAAGTCTGGGTATTGGATGGGGAGGGGCGGGAGCGCCGGGGTCTGGTGGGCGGCGAAGGCGGCGTAGCCGCGGGTGAGTTCGCGCAGGAGGAGGTCCACGGACCAGCCGTCAAAGACGATGTGATGGAGGGTGAGCAGGAGCAGGTGCTGCTGCGGGTCGAGCGCGAGCAAGGTGGCGCGGACGAGCGGCCCGCGGCTCAAGTCGAACGGGTGCGCGGCGGCCGCTTGCAAGCGGCGCTGCGCTTCCGTTTCGCGTTCGGCGGCGGGTAAATGGGCCAGGCTGACGGGCGTGAGTTCTAGTTTGAGCGCGGGTGCGATGACCGGGCGCGGCACGCCGTTGTCCGCCGCGAACGTCGTGCGCAAAGCCGCGTGGCGGGCGAGGATGTGGTTGAGGCTTTGGGTCAGCGCCGTCGGGTTCAAGGTGCCGCGCAGGCGCAGGACGAGCGGAACGTTATACACCGCGCCGCCCGGTTCGAGCTGGTCAAGGAACCAGATCTGCTCCTGCCCGAACGTCGCCACCGGCGGCGTGCCGGCATCCATTTCGGCCAAGTTGGGCGTGGATTTTGTGGCGGCGGCCACCACGCGGCTCAACGCGGCGACGGTCGGTTGTTCCGCCACCGCCTTCACCGGCAGCTCCACCTGCAGCGCTTCACGCAAACGAAAAATCATGCGCACCGCCAGCAGCGAATGGCCGCCCAGCTCAAAAAAATTGTCGTGGCGACCAACCGTCTGTATGCCAAGCAGGTCGGCCCAGATTTTCGCCACGGCCTGTTCCACCGGCGACACTGGCGCGGCCATTTCCTCTGGTCGCGCGGCCGTCGGTGCCGGCAAAGCCTTGCGGTCAATCTTGCCGTTGGGCGTGAGCGGGAAGGCGGGCAGGGTGACGAACGCCGCCGGCACCATGTAGTCGGGCAGCTTCTGCAACAGGTGCGCCCGCAGTTCGGCCACGTTCGGGCTGGCCGTTCCGCGCAAAGTCAGGTAGGCGACGAGCTGTTTTTCGCCTGCCGCATTTTCCCGCGCCAGCACCACCGCCTCGCGCACCGCCGGCTGCGTGTGCAAAACCGTTTCGATTTCGCCCAGCTCGATGCGGAAGCCGCGAATCTTCACCTGCTGGTCCAGCCGGCCGAGGAACTCCAGCTGGCCGTCCGCGCGCCAGCGCACGAGATCGCCCGTCCGATACATCCGGTGGCCCGGCCGGAACGGGTCGGCTAAAAACTTTTCCGCCGTCAGTTCCGGGCGGTGCAGGTAGCCCCGCGCCACGCCCGCGCCGCCGATGTAAAGTTCGCCCGTCACGCCCACCGGCACCGGCTGGCGCGCGGCATCCAGCACATACACCTGCGTGTTGGCCAAAGGCCGGCCGATGGTGGCGGGAACTTCCGGCTGCCGCTGCGTGTAGGTCGAGTAGGTCGTCGTCTCCGTCGGCCCGTAAAGGTCGTTGACTTTGCGGATGTGCGGCCGCGCGTAAAGCCGGTCCACCAGCGCCGTGGCCAGCGGTTCGCCGGCGAGGTTGACCGTCTGCACGGAAGCGGGCAGCCCCCCGTTGACCAGTTCCGCGATGGCCGAGGGCACGGTGTTGACCAAGGTCACTTCGTCACGCGCGGCCAGTTGCGGCAACTGCAAGGCGTGTTCCGCCAAAATCACTTTCCCGCCCCAGCTCAACGTCACGAAAAGCTCAAACACCGAAAGGTCGAAGCAGATGGACGTCGCCGCCAGCACGCCCGCCAGTTCCGCGTCGCTGAACGCCGACCGCGCCCAATGGATAAAATTGACGGCATTGCGGTGCTCAATCGCCACGCCCTTGGGCTGCCCCGTCGAGCCGGACGTGTAAATGACGTAGGCCAGGTTCGCCGGCGTCGCGCCCGCAGTGGTTGCGGGCGAAGAAATATTTTTTTCTGCCGCCAGTTCCTCGAGGCAGACCACCACCGCCGGGTGCGGCGGCAGTTGCGCCTGCAATTTTTCCTGCGTCAGCACCACCACCGGTCGGGCATCCGCCAGCATGAACGCAATCCGCTCGCGCGGATACTTCGGATCCATCGGCACATACGCGCCGCCCGCCTTGAGGATGCCCAGCAGCACCGCCACCATCCCCGCCGTCCGCTCCAGATAAACCCCCACCAACCGGTCCGGTCCCACGCCCAGTTCCCGCAGCCGCCCCGCCACCGCCTCCGCCCGCGCCTCCAGCTCCCCATACGTCACCCGCGCCATACCGTCCACCACCGCCACCGCCCCAGCACTCCGCTCCGCCTGCGCACGCACCAGTTCGTCCACCCGCAACCCCATACCAAAATCACGGTCGGTCTGGTTCCAGTGAATCAAAATTTTATTCAATCCGTCGGGAGTCAAAGCCAGCGGCACAGCTTCGGGAGACAGCGTCGATGGATTTTGATTGCCAGAATTTTTTTGTGGTTCGTCCATGTAATTCGGCAAATTCAACATCCAAGGCATCCAAGGCTAAAAAATTCGGCAAAAATTTACAGTTCCAAGTCTCTAATTCAGTGCCAGTCAAACATGAGCACAATCATGAGCGATGAGCATTGTCACTGGTTTTTACTTTTCCGCAATCAGCCATTGGCGTCAACATAATACGACTTACGGCGGCTGAATCGTATTTTTGGCTCTACCCCCGCTGCTTTCAAGCTTCTTCCGGTGTGTCCCAAAAGCGGATGCGGATGTCCTATAAATTGATAGAATTAAAAGATGCCATTCAGCGATACTGTCCAAAGTTCTAGCTGGAGATTGTTTCCAGCAGATAAACAAACAATAAGTGACCTCTGAAAAAGGCTGTTTGAGTTGTTTGTTTTGATGTCACCGGCATTTTTCAACGTGAAAATCGTTTGCCAAACTGAAAGCCGTGGCGCTTTTGCGCCGCGCTGCCGGACATTTTCGCCCGGCGGCGAACGGTTG
>CAIRJF010000021.1 GCA_903878805.1 uncultured Verrucomicrobia subdivision 3 bacterium | reverse complement strand
GCTGGCACAATACCGGAAAAAACCGGATGGCGTGGGGGCGCAGCCGCCCCCGCCCAAAGGCCCGGATGAATATATGGCGTTTGACGCCAAAGACCGGGTTGCCCGCCTGAAAATCCGGCGGGCCAGCGAAGATGACCCGACACGGT
Organism: uncultured Verrucomicrobia subdivision 3 bacterium; assembly: GCA_903878805.1. Taxonomy (GTDB): domain Bacteria; phylum Verrucomicrobiota; class Verrucomicrobiia; order Limisphaerales; family UBA11358; genus UBA11358. The sequence continues at coordinate 65,805 of CAIRJF010000021.1, read as the reverse complement.
CGCCGGGTTATCACTACCTGCTGGACGTGGTTTATAGCGGCCCGAACGTCACGCATCTGGTGCTGCTTTACACGTTCCTGATTGTGAAGGTGCGCGGCACCAATTTGCGGCAAATCGTGACGGCGGTGGAATTAGGCACGGCGGATTTCATACAGGAATTTGACGCGGAAAAATGGCCAAAACCAAAAGACGCTAAAGCCCCGCTGATCGAATCCATTGAAGTGGTGGTCAAGGAAAACGGGCCAGCCGTCGAGGAAACGGAACAAACGGTAAAGGCCAAACCGGGGCTGAATCTGCATTAGGCCGGGTCGGGTTGGAATTTAACAGGGTTACAGAAAGGGAGTTTTATGCTACATACTATAATTCCTGAAACCGGGTTTGTCCGGCTTTCACAAGTCTTGACGGTCATTCCCCTCGGCAAAACCTGCTGGTGGGAAGGCGTCAAATCTGGACGCTTCCCAAAGCCGGTGAAATTATCGGCGCGTTGCGTTGCTTGGAAAGCAGAGGACATACACGGTTTGATAAAGCATCTAGCGGAACAAAACGAGGACTCGAATCCAGCGAATAATTAAGGGGTATAATCAGGGGTATGTCATTTCTGGTAATAAAAAATTATTGTTTTATTTCATGGTGATATTCCATTTCCGTGATGGCCGTAGGGGTCACCATCTTCTCATTCGATGGTGTCCGCCAAGCCTCGAAAAAACCGCTCTGACCGCCAGTTTCAGAGTGATTCGGTCGCGGCGGTGGCCGCTTCGGTTCGTTGACATCCGGCCTAATTTTGGGGTATAATTTTCAATAGATACCCCAAAGGTGGAGAGAAATACCCCGGATGTCTCTTTCGGATGCGAAGGTTCGCAACGCCAAGCCTCAAGCCAAGCCCTATAAAATTACCGATGGCGAAGGAATGTTCCTGCTGGTCACTCCCTCTGGTAGCAAATATTGGCGGCTAAAATACCACTTTGCAGGTCGGGAAAAACTGCTGGCGCTGGGGGTCTATCCCGAAGTCAGCCTTGGCGATGCCCGCGAGCGGCGGACACAGGCACGCAAAGCAATTGCCGCCGGGAATGACCCCGGCGAAGTGAAGCGGGAAGCCAAACGGCTGGCCGTGCTTCAAACCGAAAACGCGTTTGAGACGGTCGCCCGCGAGTGGTATGAGCAACGCAAACATGAGTGGAAGCCAAGTTCGACAAAAACCATTCTTAAGCGTCTGGAAAGACACATTTTTCCAAAACTCGGCAAAAGGCCGATTGCCACTATCACCGCGCCGGACATTCTGTCCATGCTGCGCGTCATTGAAGGCAGTGGCACTTTGGACACCGCGCAGCGGGTCATGCAAATGTGCGGGCAGGTTTTCATGTATGCCATTGCCACAGGTCGCGCCGAACGCAATCCAGTTCCTGATTTGCGCGGTGCGTTGAAAACGCCCGTCACTCAGCATCATGCCTACCTGAAAGCCGCCGATCTGCCGGAGTTTTTGAAAAAGCTGGAAGCCTATGACGGCGCTTTGCAAACCAAACTGGCGCTGCGTTTCCTGCTGCTCACTTACGTCCGCACCATTGAACTACGCGGGGCGGAATGGCCGGAAATTGATTTCGACAAGGCCGAGTGGCGGATTCCCGCCGGGAGGATGAAAATGAAGGAGTTACATATTGTGCCGCTGTCGCGGCAGGCCGTCGCCGTGCTGCGGGAATTGCAGAAGCACACCGGCAACCGGCAATATCTTTTCCCAAACCAGCACAACCCCGTTTCCTTTATGAGCGAAAACACCATGCTCTATGCGCTCTACCGGATGGGCTATCATTCGCGGACAACCGGACACGGTTTCCGCTCCACTGCCAGCACTATTCTGAATGAGAATGGCTTCATGCCTGATGTGATTGAACGCCAGCTTGCCCACTGCGAACGCAACAAAGTTCGCGCCGCCTACAATCACGCGCAATATCTGCCGGAACGCCGGAAGATGATGCAATGGTGGGCGGATTATATTGATGGCGTCACGCCGAAAACCAAACGGCGCGGTTAATCTCTTAGCGACTTGAAATCAGTTTTTCCCTCTCTGCCGCCTCTGGCGTGAACGCGAATAATTTTTAGCCGGTGTCTCACAACGTCCAAGGCGGTTTGCTTCCGCGCTGCGCTTGTGCAGCTTCGCCCCGCTGCGCGGCTGAATGGCCTTGCCCGTTCTGTCCTGCCACCGGCTTTCAACCTCGCTCACGTCCCGCCAATCAAGGCGGACAAAACGAGGAGAAAACCATGAAGATTATTACCGTCGCTTTACTGATTAACGCAATCGCGGAACTGATTGCCGCCTTTGCAAAGTTCATCAATGCAATCCGGCATCGATAGTGAGGTCGCACTAATTTTTGAACTTCTGCAAAACTTTTGTGCAACGGCCTTGAATAAGCGCCGCCACGGTTTTGGTTGTCGAATGTTCTGTAATCAATTCCGGCGCTTTTGAAAGGACGGTTTCCGCCACTTCCTGCACCCGCCGTTTCACCATTGGCTTTGCCAGTCCCGTTTCATCTGCCAACTGGTCAAAGTTTTTGGGCTGCACTTTTTCAGATTCATACTCCCCGCCGATCTTCATCGCCATTTTCTTGGCGAGGTCGGGGTAATAGGCGGTGCTGAGAACATCATAAAGCGGCGCAAGCCGCGTTTCATTGCCGTAAAGCAGCGAGAAATTTTTCCCATGTGCATCATGGTTTCCAATCAGGAAATTGAAAATGACGGCATCCAATAAACCTTGCAGGTCAATCACCGGGGCGCTGGATAATTCGCGCAGCAAGTCAAAACACTGCTTTAATGAAGGCCCACCTTCGTTCTGGTATTTGTTGTCTGGAGCTATTCCAAGTGCTTGGCAAAAATCCTCCTGATGCTGTCGCTCCAGGTATTCAACGCCGCTGGCGTCCTTGAACACAGTGCGGTCGTAACGCTCGACAAGCAGGTAATCAATATCCTCAACCTTGCCAACTTCCGCCCTCGCCGTCTGCAAACCAATGGCGTGGGCAAGCTTCATGCAAAATGCTTCGTTGAAAACAATTCCTTCAAAATGCTCAATCGCCGGTTTAAGGATGTGGGTGCTGGGCGCTCCGCCAAGCGGAATGGAAATTTCGCCATTGTGAACATGCACCGCAATTTTATCCTGCGCCCCGGCCAGTGATAGGCGGATGCCGTCTTCCCCCGCCATGAGCGGAAGGCGCGGCAGCATTTTGAGAATTTCCGCCAGCTTTCCGCTGGTCAACGGGCGGTAGCTGTAATTGCGCTCCGGCAGTTTTTCACCTGCCGGGATGAATGTCACCGCTCCGGCGCATTCGCCGCCGATCTGTTCCAGCATGGCAAAATCATTTCTGGCACTGATGCCAAGATTTTTTGCGATGATCTCGCGTTTGCTTTCGTCCGGCAAAATCCCCGCGAAAAATCCCCGGCATTCGTTGCGGCTGAACTTTTCTTTTCTGAGCGGGAGTGAATGCGAAAGCGGCACGGCTTTAGCATTGTTCAGCCAGACCTCGGCATAATAAAATGCCAACTGCCCGTTCTCATCCTGAATGAGTTGGCCGACCAAGTCCCGCTGCAAGTAAACGTCCAATGTTCGTGACATGGTTTAAGTTCCTTTCTTGCCGTTACCGGCGGGCGCGATGAATTCAGTTTTGATCCCCAGCGTATGCAGCACGGTCAACACCTTGCCAAGCTGGCAAGTGGGCTTGCCTTTCTCCATATCAATGATGAAACGCAACCCCGTGCCGGAGGTCATGGCTAAATCCTTTTGGGTCACGCCCATTGTCTTGCGCGTGTTCTTGACCAACTCGCCTATGGTTTCAGGGGTATGTTTCATGGCTCTTACCTATATGTTACCGTGCGGTAACATTACGCCTGTTTTCGAGTCCAATCAAGTGAATTATTCCCGAACGGGAACAATATGGGTTTTAGAGGCCGAACAATGGGATTTATTCCCGTTCGGGAATGTCGCAAGGGTCAATCCCCAGGTTCTGGCGGCTTCGGCCCCCGGTCTTTTTCAGGGCTTGGCGCGGGCTTGCTGGTGCGGCTGGCGGTCTGCTCCTGCTCCCATTGCTCCCGCACGGTGTTCTTGACTGATTCAAGGCTCTTGTCAGAAATGGGGTGCTTCTTTGCCCAGCCAAGGCGCACTCGATGCCCTAGCTTTTGCAAGGCGGCTTCGGCGTCTGTGTTTTGGTTTGGCATGGTCAGGCTACGAGCGACTTGGCTGTTTCCAAGCATCGCCCGATTTTCATTCTCACGTTATCGTAATTCAGGTTTTGTTCTTCGGCAATCTCGCCGTAATCGAATCCGATCACATAATGATTCCACAAATAATCCCGGCATTCAGGTTTTGAGCCGTCCAGCAACTTCAACGCATATTCTAAATCGTGCCGGTCTGCCGCCGTCATGGGTTCGGCCTGTTCTGATGCGTCCACCAAATCCAAAATCTCGTCGTTGGGCATGGGCTGCAACCGGTCGTTGGCCTTTTTGCGGAAATGGTCATTTAGCCGGTTCCGGGCGATGGTGTAAAACCATGAGCGAAACGCTGGCACCGTGTCGCCGCGAAAATTCTTCAAGCTGGCGGCGGTAGATTTCAAAATCTCCTGCAAAACGTCCTCGGCGGCGGGCGGCTGGATGGCGTTGAAAACAAAGAAACGCAAATCCGGCTCAATCTGGCGGAAAATGGCTTCCGCCAGCCGTTGCCGTTCCGCCAGTCCCGCCGTCAATCGGTAGGTGCGGACAAGTTTTATCAGGTCGTCCATTTGCTCGCCAAGAGGCTAAAGCCTTGGCTTCCCGCGTGGCAATTCCAAAAGTTATATCTTTCTTAATGCTCTGGCCGGTATATTCGAGGGTGAAAATTCCCGCCATGAGACGGATGAATGGTTGCCCTGCGTTCCCGCATTAAATTCCCACTGCAAGCTGGCTTCACGCTCGTTGAAATGTCCATTGTGCTGGTCATCATCGGCCTGATTATCGGCGGGGTGCTGGTCGGGCGGGATTTGATTAATGCCGCTACCATCCGTTCCCAAATTTCGCAGATTGAAAAATACAATGCCGCCGTCAACACCTTCCGGGGCAAATACGGCTATCTTCCTGGCGACATTCCCAATGCACAAGCGTTTGGATTTTCCGCAAGCGGTTCTTATGCGGGATCAGGCGACGGCGATGGAGTGATTGAAAGCCCGCAGTGCGCTAGTGGCGCATACACACCGCAACCTGTTTTTCAAGACACCGGCGAAGCGCCGACGGTTTGGGTGGATTTGAGTCAGGCTGGGCTAATCAGCGGAGGTTTCAATACCGCGAGCCGAACAAGCCAACTGAACTCGGACTTGATCGGTTCCGCCATTGGCACCTTTTTTCCACAAGCCGCCATTGGGCAGGGGAATTATGTTTACGTTTGGAGTCAAGGAGCAGCCACCGCTGCATCTCCTACAGGAGATGGTCAAACTCTCCTCAATTACTTTGGCGTTTCAAAAGTCTCTAAAGTTTTAGACTGTTCTAATGGTGGTTATATTTACTGGGATTTAACAAATGGTTCCAACGAAGGGATGACCGTGGCACAAGCATATGCAATTGACAGTAAAATGGACGATGGAAATCCGATTACGGGTCGCGTCACTGCATCGGGTTTGATGTATGGGAACTATCCTGGATGGGCTGCTGTTAGGTTTTTTCTATTCACGCAACCCGTGAATCCCAGCGCTACGACCTGCTTTGATGACAGCAATACGGTTGGTTCGCCTTGGAAGTATTCCATGCAGGTTAACAATGGTGCTGGCCTCAACTGCGCTCTCTCATTCCAGTTTCAGTGATTTTCAGAAAATATCGTGTTCGCTTTTTGGCGCGGCTGCGGACTGGTATTGCGTATGAAAGACGATCAACACCGTTTCCTGTCGCTGTTGGGACAACTGCCCGCCCGCCTCACGGCAGAACAAGCGGGCTGGGTGCTGAACTGCCAGCCGCATGACATTCCCGCGCTGATTTCGGCGCGGCTGCTCAAGCCGCTCGGCAACCCGTCGCAAAATAGCACCAAGTATTTTGCGACGGCGGATGTTTTGGAAATTTGTAAAGACCGCGCTTGGCTCGTCAAAGTCACCAACACGATCTGCCAGCACTGGCAAAAACAGAATGCCCGCAAAAAAGAATCTTCCTTCAACGGCGAAAGAAACGGTCACGTTTCTTTGGTGGCGGCGTCCTAGCCGCTGCTCCTTCCAAAACATTATTCTTTCCGCCATGCGGAAAGCTGCGCGTCAGCGATACGGCCAGCGCGAGCGGGTGACGGATTCCAAAGGGCAACGCCCTTTGGCGCGGGGCTTGGGGATGGCGCAAATCCCCAAAATACCAAAAGCGGTTGAGTCGCCGGGACTCAACCGCTTCGTTTATTTTGGCGGCTCAAGCCGCGACTAACTTTTGCTGTGCTGCCTTCGCTTCGTATTCCTCAAGCGACGGCGCGATGATGATGGCCTTCTTCGCATAGGCGCGGTGAATCGCCTTGCTGTTATGCCCTAGCGCGGCCTGCGCGAAACGCTCCGGCATCCCGACAACCTTCGCCCGTTCCGCCCATGCGTAGCGGTAGCTGTGCAACGTCACGCCCGAAACACCCGCCCGTTCGCAACGGCGGCGAAACCGGCTGGCGCGGTCGCTTTGCGAAAACGTGGACAACTTCGGGAATAATACGCCGGTCGTCGGCAAATGGCTCAAGACAATTTCTAGTGCCTTGCTGATAGTGAACTGTGCCAGCGAGCCGGTCTTTTGCCGGAAATAAGAAATCGTCCGCGTCTGCCAGTCAACATCCTCGGCCTTGAAATTCACGGCGTCGCTCTGCGACGCGCCGGTTTCCCAAAGCAATTCGAGATACAATTTCCATTCGGCGTTTTTCTCCTGCTGCAAAACGCTCTGGTGTTCGTCCTGGGTGATGCCGCGCCGGTCTTTGGCTTCATACTTCGGCCATAGGTAGGGTGCGACAATCGGAATCGCAATCCAGCCAAGCGTTAGCGCGAAGTTGTGCAACCGTTTCAGGAAATACACGATGGACACTTTGCCGTCTTTGAACACGGCAAAGAAATCGTCGGTGGTGGTTTCCAGAAGTTTCTTGTTCCGCAAGGCGTCAAAGCTGGCTGATTTGAACACGCTGGCGTAACGCTCGCGGCTGCTGTCCTTGCCTCGGCTCTGCAACTGCTCCATGACGGTCTGCCATGTGCGCTCTACAAACGCGGGGTCGCTGGCCGTGAGATAGGCGCGGGCAAGGTGCAAGTTTAACACCGGCTGGCGTTGCGCCGCGTTGCGGGCTTCCAAAAGGCTCTTGGCCTCCGTTTCGTCCTTGGTGCGTAGGCTGGTCTGTTTGCCGGTCGCGCTGTCCTGCATATAGAACATTTCCCCGCGCCGGAACATCGTGTATTTCGTTTTCATAACTGGATTTCTCTGAATCGAGATACCAGTCCCGTATCAACGGCGGTTTAGAACGCGCGTTGTGGCAAGGTTTCAGCAAGTTCTAGCCAGCATTGGCGAATTGTTTTATCATCCGCCCCATGACTGACACTTTTGCTGACAGTGGCCGTCCATCGTGCGAGCAAACCCTAATAAACAAAGGGTTTAATTAAACCCGCCACAGATGGACACGGATGGACACGGATAAAACAAAAAATGAACTGTGAAGAAATTTCCAATCAGTGTTTATCAGTGTCCATCCGTGGTTAAATTCATCCCCATTTCTCCGTTTTCATCTGTTCCTTGGCCACGCCGAGTTCGTGGACGACGAGATGTTCGGCGAACTCCACGAGCGCGTTCGGGCCACAGGCGTAAAAAACCGTGTTCGGCAAATCGGTCGTGATTTCCTTCACCCAGTCGGACGTGATGCGCGCGGCGCGGCCAGTCCAGTTGTGTTCCGGCGTCACGCGCGTGCAGGTGACGTGGAATTTGAAATTCGGATTTTCCTTTTCCAGTTCGCGGAATTCGTTGTGGAAAATAATGTCCGCCGGCGTGCGGACGCTGTAAAGCACGGTGATTTTCGTTGCCAATTTCCGCCGCGTGGCCTCGCGCGCGAATCCGCGAAACGGCGTCACGCCCGAACCGCCGGCGATGCAGACGAGATGTTTGTCCGGCTCATAGACCGGCAGAAATTTTCCGACGGGCGGGATGACGAACAGTTTGTCACCGGCCTTAGCCCAGTCCACAATGCGTGTGCCCATCTTGCCGTCGCGCTTGACGGTGACTTCATAAAAGCCGCGATCCAGCGCGCAGGACGAGAGCGAGTAGGCGCGTTTGTAATTCGTCGTGTCCGGCCAATAGACCGTGATGAACTGGCCGGTCTTGAAATCGGGATTGTGGCCGTCGGGCCATTTGAGGCGGATGGTTTTGGTGTCGGGCAATTCCATGGTCGCCGTTTCGATGGGCATTTCGAGAATTTCTTTGGGCATAAAATTTTTAACGTGCGCAGAGAATTTATTGAATCGGCTGCAAACGGGCAATGACTTCCTGCGCGAGCAATTGATACGCCGCCGAGCCGGTGCTGTATTTGTCGTAATAAATGATCGGCTGGCCGTGACTCGGTGCTTCGGCGAGGCGCGTAGTGCGCGGAATCAGAGTTTCAAAAACTTTTGCGCCGAGAAGTTTGCGGACTTCTTCGACCACTTCGTTGGACAATTTTGTGCGGCCATCGAACATCGTCATCACCACGCCGAAAATGTCGAGCTTCGGGTTCACGCCGGCCGCGCGCAACTGGTCGAGGATGCGGTTCATCATCGAGATGCCTTCGAGCGCGTAATACTCGCATTGCAGCGGGATGAGAATGCCGTCGCACGCGGCAAAGGCGTTCAACGACAAAATCCCCAGCGACGGCGGACAGTCCAGCAGCACGACGTCGAAACGTCCGCTGTCGCGCACGGGCTGAAGCGCGACGGCGACGCGTTGCAGATGATTTTCCAGCCGCGCGAGTTCAAGGTCGGCGGCGCACAAATCCACTTCGCTCGGAATGGCTTCGAGTCGTTCATAGGCGGTCGGCTTGATTTTTTCAAGCAATGAACCTTCGCCGATCAAAACGTGATAGGCACTCGCACCGTCAATTTTTTCCAAACCGACGCCGCTGGTGGCATTGGCCTGCGGGTCGAGATCGAAAAGCAAAATGCGCTTTCCCTCGGCGGCGAGGCAGGCGGCAAGATTGACGGCGGTGGTGGTTTTGCCCACGCCCCCTTTTTGATTGGCAACGGCGATAACTTTGGTTGGCACTGGCGGAATTAAATGAAAAGCGCGGTGACGTTTCAAGCGTTCACCGCGCAAAAACAGAAGTTTTTTTGGCGCTCAATGGCCGAGCGGCGCAAAACTGGCAGGCTGAAAAAGGGAGTTGCCCGCCGGCTGGCCGAACAAGGTCGCAACCGGCTGAAGGCTGGTGACGGGATTGGTGCTGGCAACTAGACCGGTGGAATCCGAGGCCGCGAGCAGCGGCGGTGCCGTCATGGAGTTGGCGGCATTGGCGACGGGAGCCGCCGCATCGGTGGTGGCCAAGAGATTTTTCGAGGCGACTTCGGAACGTTCCGAGAAAATGGCGGACAACAACAGGAGCAGACAAACGCTCACCGCCGATGCGCCCAGCAAACCCGGACGCGCCTCGAACAGGCGGAAAATTCCGGCGAGCCACGGGGCGTGGGATTCAATGCGGTCATTGAGGCTCGCCGAACCGCCGGTTTCGCCCGCGCGGATGCGCGAGATGACGTTGTCGGAAAAATGGTTGAAGTAGCCGGGCGGCGGGACTTCGTGCTGCTTGAGCTTGAGCAACTTCTTCAACTCGACAAAGTTGTTGTTTTCGTTTTGATTCATGTTGGCTTCGCGTATTCGGACAGGTAGCTCTGCAACTGCTGCCGCGCATAAAACAGCCGCGACCGCACGGTGCCGATGTTGCAACCCATAATTTCCGCAATCTCATCGTGCGACTGACCCTGCACGTCATGCAAGACCACTACCATTCTGTGAGGTTCAGACAGCTTCATCAAGGCTTCGTTCAATTTTTTTTGCAACTCCGTCAACCCCACCTCCCGCACCGGCGTCTTATCGGAAATCAGCGCGACCAAATCAGGATTATTCTCCGTATGGAAATCCAAATCATTAAGACTGTAATGATGTTTATTCTTGCGCTGCTTGAGAAAATTAATCGTCTTATTGACGGCAATGCGGTAAATCCAAGTGTAGAAAGTCGAGCCGCCCTTGAACGATTTCAGTGCGGAATAAGCCTTGATAAACGCGTCCTGCGCGAGATCGTTCGCGTCCTCGTGATTGGACGTCATGTGATAAATTGTCGCGTAAATCCGCTGCTGATAGCGCTTGACCAGTTCGTCGTAAGCATCCAGATCGCCTTTGCGGGCGCGCCGCACCAAATCACCCTCCAACATTCCGGCAGGCGTGTTGGAATCCGGCGTGGCAATGGTTTCTGACATAATCATTGAACCACCAAAGCCGCCGTTTGTTGCGCAAGAAAATCCGTCAATTGCAGCAAACCCGCCTGCCCCGGCGATCCCGGCAACACCCGCAACGCGCGCCGCGCCAATTCAAGGTAGCGCTCAATCTCGCCCACCGATGGCCCGAACGTTTCGTAACGCGCAAGCAGTTCGTTCACGGCGGACAAATTTTCCGGTTGCCAGTTCTTGATCAAATTTTCCAGTCGCGCGCGATCAGTTGCATTCGCACGCTCCCACGCGAGCAAAACCGGCCACGTCAATTTGCCTTTCGCCAAATCCGTGCCGAGCGACTTGCCCGCGTCCGCTTCCGTGCCGAACAAGTCCACGCAGTCGTCGTAAATCTGATACGCTGTGCCAACGGCCGCGCCGAACTCGCGCAACGTCGCGCGCTGCTCCGGTTTCGCGCCGCTCAAAAACGCCGCCAAATCGCACGACAGCGTGAACAATTCGCCCGTCTTCATTTCGATGACGCGAAAATAATCTGCGCGCGCCGCCGCAAAGTTGCGCCGCTGCTGCGTCTGCAAAATTTCGCCGGAACAAACTGTGTTCGTCGCCAGCGAGACCGCGCGGCAGACTTCCGTCGTCGGAAATTCCGACGCCAGTTTCAACGCCTGCGCAAACAGACAATCGCCAAACAAAACTGCGATTTCATTGCCCCATTTCGCCGCGACCGTCGGGCTGCCGCGCCGGATTTGCGCCTCGTCCATCACGTCGTCGTGAACGAGCGTGGCGAGATGCACCATCTCGATGATGACCGCCGCCGTGACGTGAGATTCATTGGGCTTGCCGAAACAGCCCGCCGCCAAGGCTACGAGCGTCGGGCGCAAATGTTTGCCGCCGTTATTCAGCGCGTGCTCGGCGTAAGGCACGATCTGCGGATCAAAATCCCGCGCCTGCCGCGTCAGCCGTTGCGTCACGGCACGAAGAAACGGCTCCACCGGTTCCACAATCAATTTCCAGGAACGGGCGGGGTCTGAAGAGTGTTCGGTTTGGGAATTGCCCACTTTGGATTCAGCAGCCAGCATCACGTCAATTTTACTTTCGCCAAGCAGTCGAGTCAAACTTGTTATATTTTACGAAGTTGAAAACAAAAAAAAGCGCGGACGGCTTTCGCCATCCGCGCCTTGAATTTTTTCCAGATTAAGCCGTCGCTGGAGCCGCAGCGGCTTCTTCCTTGTCGCGGTCTTCCATCGCGGCTTTGCGCGAGAGTTTCACGCGGCCTTTTTCATCCACGCCAAGGCATTTTACCGTGATTTCATCGCCTTCTTTGACGATGTCTTCGGTGCGTTTCACGCGGAAGTTCGCCAGTTCGCTGATGTGGACAAGGCCGTCCTTGCCCGGCAGAAATTCGACGAACGCGCCGAATTCCTTCACCGTCACCACGCGACCGCGATAGATTTTGCCAATCTCCGCTTCGGCAGTGACACCGCTGATGGCGTCCACGGCGATCTTCATGCCCTCCGCCGAGACGGAGAAAATGTTGACGGTGCCATTGTCCTCGATGTCAATTTCGCAACCAGATTCTTCGACGAGGCGTTTGATGTTCTTGCCGCCCGGCCCGATGATCGCGCCGATTTTTTCGGGGTTAATCTTAAGTGTTGTGATGCGCGGCGCGAACGGACTGATGTCCTTGCGCGGCGCAGCAATGGTCTTGGCCATGTCAGCGAGAATCGAGAGACGGGCGATGCGCGCTTTTTCCACGGCCTTCGCCATGATTTCGTGCGGAATGCCTTTCAGCTTCAAGTCGAGCTGGAAGCCGGTAATGCCTTTTTCCGTGCCAGCGATTTTGCAATCCATGTCGCAATACGCATCTTCCCAACCGATGATGTCGGTGAGCAGTTCGTATTTGGAAATGCTGTCGCCGCTGTATTCCGTGCAGATGCCGACGCTGATGCCGGCCACGGGACGGATCATCGGGACGCCCGCATCCAGCAACGCAAGCGTGCCGCCGCAGACCGACGCCATCGAAGTTGAGCCGTTGGACTCCATGATTTCGCTGACGACGCGGATGGTGTAAGGATAATTCACCGTTGGAATCATGGATTCAATCGAGCGTTCGGCGAGCGCGCCGTGACCGATTTCGCGACGGCCGGGGCCGGTGATGCGGCCAGTTTCGCCGACGGAAAAATTCGGGAAGTTGTAGTGCAACAGGAATTTCTTTTCCGTCTTGCCGCCGGTGTAGGAATCAAATTCTTGCGTGTCGTCGCCCGTGCCGAGCGTGACGAGCGAAACGGCCTGCGTTTCGCCACGCGCAAACAGCGCGGAGCCGTGCGCGCGCGGGAGAATCGCGACTTCGCTGGAGATCGGACGAATCTGATCAAACGTGCGACCGTCGAGACGCTTGCCGCTTTCGAGAATCAATTTGCGGACGGCTTCCTTCTGGATGTAGTAAAACGCGTCGTTGATGACGAACGGCGTGACTTTTTCCGCGCCGAATTTCGCGACAAGTTTTTCACCGACTTCGTTCTTGATGGCGTTGCACGCGGCTTCGCGATTCAATTTGCCCGGCGTTAAAAGTGCGGGAACAAAACGGTCGCCGGCGAGCGCTTTGGCGTCGGCAAGAATTTCGTCCGGAACAATCTTCAGCGTGATTTCGCGTTTCTTCTTGCCGACTTTGGCGGCGAGTTCTTTTTGCGCGACGATCTGCGGCTGGATGACTTCCTGCGCATATTTCAACGCCGCGTTGAAGTCAGCTTCGGAAATTTCCTTGGCTGCGCCTTCATACATGACAATGTCTTTTTCATTGCCGACGTAAACCAAATCCAAATCGCTGTCCGCCTGTTCGGCGTGCGTGGGGTTGGCGATAAATTTTCCATTGATGCGACCGACGCGTACGGCACCGAGCGGCCCAGCCCACGGAATGTCGGAAACCATCAGCGACGCGCTCGCGCCGACGATGCTCAAAATATCGGAATCGTTCTCGCCATCCGCGCTCAACAGCACGGTCTGCACTTGAACTTCGTTATACCAGCCCTTCGGAAAGAGCGGACGGATCGGACGATCGGTCAAACGGCAGGTGAGAATTTCTTTTTCCGTCGGACGACCTTCGCGTTTGAAGTAGCCGCCGGGAAATTTTCCGGCCGCCGCCGCTTTTTCGCGGTAATCAACGGTGAGCGGAAAAAAGTCCTGACCATCTTTTGCTTTCGTAGCGGCCACAGCGGCCACGAGAATAACGGTGTCGCCCATCTGGACAGTCACCGAACCGTCGGCCTGCTTCGCGAGCTTACCGGATTCGATGATGATTTCTTTGTCGCCGACAGCGGCGGTGATTTTGTGTGACATAACTAACTTTTTTATGCCACCCCCAGAGGAACTTCAGTGAACCCCGAAAAGTTTCGGAGCTGAATGAAATTTCCCGAAGGTGGCGGATTTCTACGCGAGGTTTTGGTGGTGGAAGCGAGCGGTTCGCGCGGACAACTCAATTCCAAATACGGCGGCGGGCTTGAAGTAATGAACAGCCGCGCCAGCCGTAAATTAATTAAATTACTTGCGCAGCTTGAGCTTTTTGGTGACCGCCTGATAGCGGCTGACATCCGTATCGGCAAGATAATCAAGCAAACGGCGGCGTTGGCCGACCATCAGCAACAGTCCGCGACGTGAGCTATGATCCTTCTTGGCCGTCTGCAAATGCTCGGTCAAATGGTTGATGCGGTGCGTGAGCAGCGCGATTTGCACGTCGGCGGAACCCGTGTCCTTCGCGTGCGTCTTAAATGATTCAATCGTTTTCGTCTTTGCTTCCATAATTAAATGAGTGAAAGAAAATAGTTATTAACCGCGCGGCTGTAAAGCGAATTAAGCCGCGATTTTCGACCAGTTCCAGACCAATTGCCGCTTGGTTGCAGGCATCAGCTTGAACTTTTCTGCAATCCGCAGACCTTCCACCCAAAAAATCTCGCCGCCCGCCGTCGCCGCCAAAATCAAACCTCTGCGCCGTGCCGCCGGGATTTTTGCGTTCACAAACAAATCCTGCAACTTCACCGCCGACTTCAATCCAATCGGCTGAAACCGGTCGCCCGCGCGCCAGTGACGCAAAATAATTTCACCGCCTACTTTTTCCACGTCAAAAAATTCCTCGCCAGCTTGTTTTTTGGGGAACGCTAATTTTTTTTGCGGCTGAATTTTCCAACGAAATTGTGCGCCGCCAAATTCCGCGCACGCTGCCCTGCCCGACAAATTTAATTTGAATTCGCCCGACTTAAATTTTTTTTCCAAGTGCTCCTTTAAGTTTGCCAATTGAATTTTTCCGTCCGCATCGCGCGCGACGGACAAAGTGGAGTTGACGTTCACAAATTTTCCCGCCGCCCAACGCAATTGCTCAATCAAATCAAAATCCGCCGCCACACCGCTGGCGACGAGCTGCTGCTGCAAAAATTTCCGCTGCACCGCGACGGGCAAATCGTCAAAGTTGTAGCGTTCGGCCTGCGGCCGAACCGAATCGAGCCGCAGGCTCGACGCTACATCGCTCACAAATTCCGATTCTGCGCCAACAATTTCCATCAGGCGCAAAACTGTTTTTGTCAAACCGGGCTGGTATTTTTTTTGCAGCAACGGCAGCAGTTCATTCCGAATCCGGTTGCGGAGAAAATCATTGGAAAAATTACTAGCGTCATCGCGGAATTTAATTTTGTTTGCGCGTGCAAATTTCAAGACTTCATCTTTCGTGAACGCCAGCAACGGACGCACGAGCGCGATTTTGGAATCGGCGGGCGATGGCGAAAACCATTTCATGCCCGCCAAACCTTCGCCGCCGGCGCCGCGCAACAGTCGCAAAAAGAAAAGCTCCACCTGATCGTCCGCATGATGTGCGAGTGCGACGGCGGAAATCTTCTGCTCCCGCGCGATGCGCGCAAAGAATTCGTGTCGCAACTTGCGCGCGGCCATTTCCACGGAAACTTTCGATTGCGCAGCCAACTTTTTCACGTCTGCGCGTCCGACGTAAAATGGCAATGACAGTTTTTCTGCAGTTTCTTTGACGAGTTTTTCATCGGCATTACTGGCGCGGCCGCGCAATTGGTGGTTGAAATGCGCGACGGAAATCTCCCAGCGATTTTTTGGCGCAAGCGTGTTCAGGATGTGAAGCAAGACCATTGAATCCGCGCCGCCGGAAACGGCAACGAGGATTTTTTGTCCGCGCGAAAACAAATTGCGTTTTTGAATTTCCGCTTCGGCGCGTTGGAGAAATTCGTTCACGCAATCAGTCTGCGTTTTTTTTGCGCGCACAGCAAGCGGCTCGCCGCACCAAGAATTTATTGCACGAATTTGAGCCGGTAGAATTGGAACGGGAAGTTGGTGGCGGAGGTGTCGGTGAATGACCAGACGCCGTTCGTGCCGAGCGTGTTGGTGGCGATGGGCAGCCAGTTTCCGACCGGCAGCAGATTGGTGGTGGCTTCCAATATGTAGGTGTAACCGGGCGATCCGGAGAGATTCAAATTGAAGCCGCTATCGAAATTAAAGGCGGTAGCGCTGATGGCGGGCGGATATAAATTCACGGTCAGCGTGGCGACGAGGCTTGTGCTGGAACCGCCGCCGGCGTTGGCGACGGCAAAATAATTTCCCGCCGACAACAGCGTGAGGTTGGAGAGTGTGAGCGTGGAGTTGGTAAAAATCGTCAGCGCAATGTTGTTGGAATACCACTGGAACGTGAGCGGTGTGCAGGCGGTGGCGGCAAAATTAAAAGTCGCGGTCGAGCCGATGAAATTGGTCAAGCTTTGCGGCTGGCTCAAAATTTGCGGCGGTGTCTGGTCTTGCACGACGATGGTGTTGGTGGAAAACGCGGTGTTGCCGGAGGCGTCGGCGACGGTGATGACGATGGTGTTTGTGCCGAGCGGCAAAGGAAAATTATTCGTCGGGCTTTGCGTGATGGTCAGCGCGCCGGACAAATCGGTGGCGAGAATGAAGTTGGTGCCGGTCACGTTGGTCATGAGCGCAACGCAGTTAGAATTCGCCGCCAAAATTAAATTCGTGAAGCTCCACAAAATTGTCGGCGGCGTGGTGTCGCTCACGATGATGGTGCGGGTGTTGGTGGCGCTGTTGCTGCCGTCGCTGGCGGTGTAGAAAATGGTATTTGTGCTGACGGCATTGGTGTTGACCGTGCCGCTAATGACGACGGAAAGCGAGCCGGCGCAGGCATCCGTGGCGGTGGCGCCGGGGTCGATGAAGGCGCTGCCGAGTTCGATGTAAAATGGATTGGTGCTGTTGAGGGCGATCGCTGGCGCGAGCGTATCTTGCACGGTCAACACGGCGTTGCTGGTGAGACTGGCGTAGGCGTTGGTGATGACGACAGAAACATTGGTGATGGTGGCGAAGTGCAAATTGGTAAGCGCAAATGTGGAATTCGTGGCGCTCGCCACGGGGATGCCATTGGTCTGCCACTGGATGAACAACGGCAGCGTGCCGGAGGCAGTGATGGAAAATAAATTTGTGTTGCTGCCGCACTGAATGGTGCGGTTCGTCAGCGTTGAACTGGTAATGGACGGCGGCAGCACGACGGTCAGGCTTGCTACACTGCTGGTGACCACGCCAAAAATATTGGTCACGGACAAAGTGTAATTGCCGCTGCTGTTGGTGGTGATGGCGGTGAGCGTGAGGTTGGTCGTGGTCGCACCGGAAATGCCTGCGCCGTTGGAAATATTGGCTCCGTTTTTTCGCCATTGAAAAACGAGATTGGTCGAGCCCGTAGCCAGCGCGCTGAAGTTCGCCGTGCTGCCGGAGAGCAGCGTCAGGTTCGTTGGTTGCGTGGAAATGGCGGGCGCAAAACCGGGTGTCACCGAAACGTCGTCCAGGGCAAAAGCGACCGGGTCATTACGGGCACCGAACTGCAAAACGGTCGTGGCGGCCGTGGCCTTGACGACGAACTGGATATTCGTCCAGGCATTGATTGCGCCCAGATTGCTCTTGTTGAAAATCGTATTGACCGCCGGCGAATTTGTATTCCAGTTCACGACGAATTGATTCGGCGTGACGGTGGAACCATAGGCGGTGTTGTTCGGGTTGTTTAGCCAAAAGGAAAGTAAATAAGACTGCCCTGGAACGGTGGACAATGACTGCGAAGCATAGCCAAGCGTGCTTACATTTCCCAAAAATGCGCCGTAAGTTCCCGAATGCACAAATTGCGACGGCGAAGAAACCACGCTGTTCTGGCCGGAGTTGCCCGTGACGGTCCAACTGGTGAAGTTGCCAGCCTCAAAGCCGCCGTTCTGCACGATTGACGCGGCAACCATGACGCTGCCGGTGAAGCTCTGCACAAACTGGCTGGTGAGGTTGGTCACTTGAAACACGGTGGCGTAAGTTCCGTTCGGCAGGCTGTTGGCGGCGGACAAGACCGTGAATGTGAGATTGGTTTGCGCGCCGGAGGCCAGACTGCCGCTGGCCGGTGAAACATTGAACCAGACGGAGGTGTTATTAACGCTCCAGTTGAAGGTGCCGGAGCGCGCATTGGTCAAAATAATTCCCTGCGTCGCCGGTGCAAACGGCCCGCCGGCAGATCCGATGAAGGAAAAATTATTTGTCTGCAAAGTCAAGGGATCGCTGGCGGACAACGTGAGCAAACGTTGTTGCGTCCAGCCGGTCACGAAATTTGAAAAAACGATGCTGGCCGTGTAAGTGCCGACGCTCAAGTTGCTCGCGACATTGTTTAAGCTGGCCGTCACCGCGCTGCCCGCACCGGCGGCAAGCGTGCCGCTGGTGGGCGAGACATTGAGCCACGCCGAGGTGCTGACGAGCGACCAGGGCAACGGAGCGAGACCGACGTTCGTCAGGCCGAGCGTCTGCGCGGCGAGGTTGAAAGTCCCGGCGGGCGAGCCAATGAAAGTTGGAGGATTCGTTGGTAAAATCGCCAGTTCGTCGGACATCACCAGCGTAAAAAAACGGGAATGCCCCACGCCGCTGGTGGCGTTCGAGAACCAAAGGTTTGCGGAGTAAATCCCGACGTTGAGATTACTGGCGACATTGTTGAGTCCGACCACCACGGAGTCGTTTCCACCAGCGGCCAGCGTGCCGCCTACGGAAGAAACATTCAGCCATGACGAAGTGTTGATGAGCGTCCATGAAAGCGGTGAAACTCCGACGTTCGTGAGGTTAAAAGTCTGCGTCGTTAAGTTGAAAATTTGGGCGATAGGGGTGTTGCTTCCGGTAACAATGCCGGCGGCGCTGAAGCCGTAATTGGAAACCACG
This sequence comes from uncultured Verrucomicrobia subdivision 3 bacterium, assembly GCA_903878805.1. GTDB lineage: Bacteria > Verrucomicrobiota > Verrucomicrobiia > Limisphaerales > UBA11358 > UBA11358. The sequence goes on along the minus strand of CAIRJF010000021.1, from coordinate 47,191 downwards.
ATGAACTGGTCAGGGTTGAGTAACGCGTTGATCAAATTGGTGCCGTTCGGCGAACCCAGGCCGGTGCAGAGGTCGTAATTCGGCACGGCGTAAAACGCGGTCGGGCTGGAAGTCCAAGTGTTGTTGCCCGCCGTGGTGTCGTGAAAAACCGAATTGTAAATGGATTCATTCGCGAGTTCGTAAATCGCCGGATTGATGAAGCCGGCAGACGCCTGGCCGTTGGTCGTGGCCTGCTGGTTGACGAGCGCCATGAAACCCGCCCACAACGGCGCGGCGCAACTTGTGCCGCCAAAACTGCCGCTGCTGCCGTTGCCATATTTGACGTAGCAGTATTCCGCCGTGAGCGCGACGTCCGGAACATTCCGAAACGTAGTGGAACCGCCGTTGGTCAAAAAAGTATTAATGCCCTGTTGCCACGATGGAATTGAATAGTAAATGCTGACACCGCCACTGCTGCCAATGCCGTTGTTCCGATTCCATACTGCCTCCGCCGAATATGCGCCACCGCCGCCGGGCGTCGTGAGCAACGTGCCGCCGACCTGCGTGATGTAAGGACTGCCGGAAGGCGTCGTGACATTGGCGGAATTATCCAGATAGCCCGGCGGAAACGCATCGCTGTCGCCGGTCGCATTGAAGTAAGACTGACCCTGCGCGGCCATGGTTTTGAAAATGTTATCGGTGGTGGTGCTTGGCCCGCCGCTCCAGCCCCACGATGAGCTTAAATTTTTCACCGTGTTGCTCGCGGCCATCGCGTTCAAAACATCATTGGGAATCAGATTGTTCGGGTTGCCTTCAAACACAATTATTTTTGCCAAGCCGGGAGCCATCGCGATGGACATCTCAATGTCAAGCGACACCTCGGCGTTGCCGTTGGCGTTGTTGATACCGCCGCCGTAGCCATCGAGCAAAACGGTCTGGATGGCGATGTTTGTGCGCCCGCCGCCCGCCGCCGTCGCGTAGGCCGCGATGTCGCTGGAATAAAATCCGTCGAACTGCAACAGGCCGACGGTCTGCCCGGCACCGTTCAGCGTGGTTCCCGGCACATACGCGGCGCGAAAATCATCGCCGAAAAACGAAAAGCCGTCCGGAGCCGAACTGTATTTGGGCGCGATGCCCGTCAGATTTTTTTTGACCAGCTTCGGTTGCGGCAGCGAATAATCGCTCAAGCCCTGGATGTCCGCCACCGGCAAGGCCGCGTCCACCGTCGGCTCCGCTTCGGGTGCAAAAAAATTCCGCGCCTCGCGCGGATGCCGGTAAGTCCGCAACACGATGTGGAATGTTTTTTCCACCACCGTCACCGACCCGGCCACGTCGAGCAGCAGCCGGTTCGCGTGGGTGGCAGTGATGCGCAGGCCGTTCGTGCGGGCAAATTCCTCCACCATGGCATAATCAGATTTCGTCGGACCGAAGCGGGCGGTGAACTCCTCCGGGGTCAGGTATTTTTTGTAATTTGGACTAGCCGGGTCGGCAAGCTGCCGCAGAAATTCATCCAGCCCCGCCGCGTCGCGCAGCGGCAGACCGATGGCCAGCCGCAGTTCATTGGTTCCAGGCAACCGTCCATTCGCCGTCAGCCGCCGGACGGACGACGGCACATGGCCGTTCAAAGTTTTCCAGCCCGGCGCAGCCTCGGTCGCCAGAATGCCGGCTAAGTAAACAAACAGCGCCGCCAGGAAATTTTTCTCTACGGACAGCATGGAGTTGAAAAATTGTAGCTCACGCGCAGCAAAATCGCTAACAAGATTTTTGGCTTCAACCGACTGTTTTCTTCACCGCCCACAAGGTTTTCATGGAACCAGCTTGAGCCGATAAAATTTCTGCGGATAGCCGGCGGTATCGGGGTCGGAAATTTTCAGCGCATTGGTTTCGGAAAAAATGGGCGCACCCAGATCCGTCCAGTCTGGCTGCGTGAGGTCGGTCTTGAATTGCACTTGATACGTCGCGCCGGGCGTTGTGGCGAAGGTGAAACTGAAAGCGGTCGGCGTCTGCACCACGGCGCGGACCGCAGGTGCGGGGAGCGCGGCCACCGGCTTCACGCCGACGTCATCGAGACCGAGATAATATGGGTCGTCGCGAAAACCAAATTGCAGGAGCGATCCGGAATTGGTCGCGGTGACGGTGAATTGAAAATTTGTCCACGCGGTGAATGGCAGGTTCGTCGCGTCAAAAATCGTCGCGCCTTCCCATTGCAGCAGGAATTCATTCGGCGTCGCGTTGGTGGAGATGGAATTTTTCGGATTGGAGAGCCAGAGCGAAACCTGATAAGTCTGCCCGGCAGTCGTCGGCAAAGTTTGCGCGAGATAACCGAGTGATCCGGCTTGACCAAGCTCCGCGCCGTATTTGCCGGCGTGAACCAGACCAGGGAGATTCCCAACCTGGGTGGAACCCGAATCCGCCGTCAGCGTCCAGCCGGAAAAATCACCCGTTTCAAATCCGCCGTTGGTGACCAGACTTTGGCCGATGCTCAAGGTGAACGGCAGGGTTTGGATAATTTTATTTTTGGCGTTCCGCACGGTCACGGTGGTTTTGTAAATGCCCGCGCGAAGACGGTTCGCATTGGCGTTCACGCTCGCTGTAAAATTATTCTGACTGGCTGCGCCCACGGCTCCGCTTGCCGGGCTAACCGTGAGCCAAGAAGCTGGACGGGAAATTTTCCAAGCTGCGTTCGTGCCGCCCAAATTTGAAATGGTGAAATTCTGCGTGGCGGAAAGGAATGGTCCGCCGACCGGCCCGATGATTGGAATAGTGGCCACCGGTTGCACGGAAAGCATAGGCAGCACTTGCAATTGCACGATCACATAGTCAACAGTGGACGCCGACTGATTGGCGATGGGAAAACTGGCGGAATAATTTCCGACGGCCAGCGTGTTGGCCGCTGTGGTAAAACTGACGATGAGGTTTGTCGTCGCACCGGCGGCGAGCGTGCCGCTGACCGGCGTCACGACGAGCCAAGTTGCCGCCGTCGGATTTTGCAATGCCCAAGTCAGCGACGACTTGCCGGAATTGGTCAGCACAATGAGGTTGTTGGTCAGCACGAACGGCCCGCCCACGACTCCGACAGTGCTGATTTGCGAACTGGAAAAAATTGCCAGCGAGTCCGTCACCGAACTTCCCTGCCCCACCAGCGCGTCAATGAAATTTTGTCCCGCTGGCGTGCCCCAGCCGGTGCAGAGGTCGTAGCCGCCCACGGCGTAAAATTGCGACGGGCTGCTGCTCCAAGTGTTGTCGCCCTTCGTGATGTCGTGAAAATCATTGGCGTAGTTTGCTCCTTTGCCGATGGCATAAACCAGCGGATTGATGAAGCCAGCGGACGGTTTGCCCGCTGCGGCCGCCTGCTGGTTCGCCAGCGCCATCAGCCCCGCCCACAAGGGCGCGGCGCAACTCGTGCCGCCGACGCCACCAGAGCCAGCACCTTTGCCTCCAGAAATGATATAGACATCGTCGGCGGTCAGCGCCACATCGGGAATGTTGCGCTTGGCGGTAGAACCCAGATTGCCCGCCATACTTACACCGGACTGCCAGTCGGGAATCCCATAGTAGCTGCTAATGCCGCCGCTGCTGCCCACGCCATCTTGACTTGAGCCAACAGAATTGCCCCAGTTCCAAACTGATTCCGACTGCCACGCGCCGTTGGCATCCGTCGTCAACGTCGTGCCGCCGACTTGAATGATGTAAGGCGAACTCGACGGCGCGTTTTGCACGGAGGAGTTGTCCACGCCGTTGACGGAATTTGCGCCCGTCGTGAACGCGCAACTGTCGCCCGAAGCGTTGAAGAAAGATTGTCCCTGCGCGGACATCTGTTGAAAGATTGCGTCAGTGGTTTTGCTCGGCCCGCCGCCCCAACCCCACGAGCAGCTCAAATTTTTCACCGTATTGCTCGCCGCCATCACGTTCAAAATATCATTCTGCAATCCGCTGGGGCCGCCGGTGAAGACAATAATTTTTGACAATGCCGGAGCCATCGCCATCGCCATCTCGATATCCAATGACACCTCGTCGTTGCCGGCGGAAGTCGGTTTGCCATTGTAGCCATCGAGCAAAACGGTTTTGATCGGAATGCCCGTGCGTCCGCCACCCGCCAGTTTCGCATACGCCGCGATGTCGTTGGAATAAAAGCCGTCGAACTGTAACAGCCCCACCATCTGCCCCGCGCCCGTCAACGTCGTGTCCGGCAGATATGCCTTGCGGAAATCGTCACCCAGAAAATCGCCCGCTGGTGCGGAACCATTTTTGGCCACGACCTTGCCGGCCACGGAATTTTTTTTCACCAGCTTGGGATGCGGCAATTTGAAGTTGCTCAAGCCGCTCACATCCGCAATCGGCAAATTCACATCCACCGTTGGCTCCGCGTTCGGCGCAAAAAAATCGCGCGCCTCGCTCGGATGCCTAAACCGCCGCATCCCGATATGAAACGCGCGCTGGATGTCTGCCACGTTGGCGCGCACGTCGAGCAAGAGACGATTGCCGTGCGTGCCGGTGATTTGAAAACCATTCGCTCGCGCAAAATTTTTCACCGCCGCGTAATCCGCTTCCGTCGGACCGAACCGTGCGGTGAACTCTTCCGGCGTAAGATAATGATAAAAATCCGGACTCGCCCGATCGTAAACGTCCTTGAGAAATTTGTTCAGCCCGGTTTGATTGCGCAATGGCAGTCCGATGGCGAGACTCAGTTCATTCGTCGTCGGCAGATCACTCACCGCCGACAATTTACTGACAACCGCCGGAACATGGCCCGGCAAGGTTTTAAGTCCTTCGCCAAAAACCGGACACACATCGGCTGTCCAAATGAGACAGAGAATCGCGATGACTCTGAAACTGCTGGTTTTACAAGACATTTTGATGATGGCTAAATGCTGCAACAATAAAGCACTTTGCGTTCCGAGTTTTGCAAAATGCTTGGGAAAAGATTAACCCATCTCGCCTCCAAGTCAATTTGCGCAAATCAATTTACCGGACGCCGTTCTCCAGCTAAAATCTGCGCGTGTCCGTCTCTTTCACCATCCTCGGCAGCGGTTCGGCTGGCAATTGCGCCTATGTCGAGACCGCCGAAGCGCGCATCCTCGTGGACGCCGGCTTCTCGCCGCTGCAAATCCGCAAGCGTCTCGCCAGCATCGGCAAGACGCCGGAAAATCTTTCGGCAATTTTAATCACGCACGAACACTCCGACCACATCGCCGGCGTGCTCGGCCTCGCGGATAAATTTCATATTCCAGTTTTTTGCAATCGCGGCACGCAGGACGGAACCATTTGGGCGCTCAAAACGAAATGGGATTCAAAAAAGAAACCAGCGTTCGAAGGCACGGACGGCACGGCGCACTTGAAGGCGAAGATTGATTGGCATCTGTTCGATACCGGCGGTAGTTTTGAAATCGGTGATGTCGGCATCGAGACTTTTTCCATTCCGCACGACGCGCAGGATCCGGTCGGATATATTTTGCGCACCGCATCCGGCAACATCGGTTTTGCCACCGACCTCGGCCACGTCACCAAGCTCGTGCTCGACCGCATCCGCGTCGCTAACGTCCTCGTCCTCGAATCCAATCACGACGTGAAGATGCTGCAGGATTGTCCGCGCCGCTCGTGGGCGTTGAAACAGCGCATCCTCGGACGCCACGGCCACATTTCCAACGCCACCGCCGCTGACACCGTCGCGCAAATCATGTCCGCCGGGCTGAAGCAGCTTTACCTCGCGCACTTGAGCCGCGAATGCAACAAACCCGAACTCGCGCAACATGTCATGGCCGAGCAACTCCATCACATCGGCGCCACGCACGTCCAACTGCAAATCGCTGCACAAGATGTGCCGTGTGAAACTTTGGAACTTTAGAACAATGAGTTTACTAATACCAACTGGCAAAACATTGATGAAATGGAAAGAGTCGAACGCTTCCGTGAGAAAAAATTTCTCCGTTGGTAAATTAATTGTCGCCTTAATTCTACCCATTATTATTGTCGGAGGAATATTTGCACTAAAATTTTGGGCGGGAACATTAAAGCATTTTCCGCTTCAGGCACTGTTGATTTTTCCTGTCATTTTAGCATCGTTTCTTTTGAGTTGGTTTTCTCAAGGAGCAATTGTTTCTCTGAATGAACTTTGTGTAGTTAGGTCAACAGGCAGATATGGGAGCCGCTCTGATTACAGTGAAATTGACAACTACACAGTTCGTTGTGAAAATTATGAGGGCAAAGAACTTTCCGTGATTGAATTTAAACTGAAGGACAAATCTAAGTTTCGAATAAACACTCCAGTTGAAAGAATAATTGTTCCAGAAGATGTAAATCTGGATCAAATTTTTCAAATCCTCCGAAATAAAGGTATCAAAGCTGCGCAAGCGCCATTGCCTACTTAATTTCATTAGAGAGAATTGGCTTCATGCTCCACATCCAAAAAATCTCCACGCTCGATTTGCCCGAGCTGGCGCCGTATCGCACGCTCAAGCGTTCGGGCGAACACGCGGCGCTCGGCATTTTCGTGATCGAAGGCGACAAGGTGCTCGACCGGATGTTGGAAAGCGATTTCACCCTCGTCTCCGTCCTGCTCATCGAAGAGCGCTTCGCCGAATACCAGTCGCGCCTGCGCGCGCGCCCGGAAAAAGACATCGCCGTTTTCGTCTGCGAGAAATCGCTGCTCACCGGCATGGTCGGTTTTGAAATTTATCAGGGCGTCCTCGCCATCGCCAAAACACCGCCGCCGCTGTCGCTGGAAAAAATTCTCGCCGCCAGCGCGCGTCCGCGCTTTCTCGTGGCCATGGATGAATTGGCGAACGCTGAAAACGTCGGCGCACTTATGCGAAACTGCGTGGCGTTCGGCGTCACGGCATTGATCGCGGGCGAGACGTGCAGCAGCCTGTTCCTGCGCCGCACCGTCCGCAACTCGATGGGCGCACTCTTCAAGCTGCCCGTGCTGGAATCTAAAAATCTTGTGCAAACGCTCGGCGAATTGCGCGCTAATGGAATCAAGTGCATCGCCGCGCATCCGCGTCCGGACGGAAAAACTTTGTCACAGGCCAATTTTACCGGCGATTGCTGCGTGGTGTTCGGCAACGAAGGTCACGGCATCACTGAAAAAGTTTTGGCCGCATGCGACGAGGCGGTGGCGATTCCGATGTTGAACGAAGTGGATTCGCTGAACGTGAGCGCAGCGGCGGCGGTATTTTTTTACGAAGTGAACCGGCAGCGCGGTAAAAGCTGATTTGCCACAGAGGCACAGAAATTAAAGCCCAATCGTTTCGAGGATAACTTCCGTGCGAACTTTATTGGCGTTCGCATCCAACTTGGTGAACAGGCCGCGCCAGAATCCGAGTCCGTAAAAAATATGGCTCGCCACGAGCAACGGCCACGCGAGAACCGCGCGCATAACCCCCGCATTTTTCATCGAAGCCAGCGTTTGCAAAATCGTCGCAACAAAATAAATCAGCAGCGGCGCAGCAAAAATCAGTCGGAGCGAATTGGAAACACTCATGAAATTCACGACGGCGAGCGCGGCAAGATAAAGGCAAAACAGCGGCGGCACAAAATTCAGCGCCGAGCCGGGCGTCGGGTGCAGACGAAATTGCTCCGCCCTGCCCCGTCCGTAAGTGCGCAGCATTTTGAGAAACGCCTTGAGCGTCCGGCGCGGACGGCGATGCACAAAAAAATTCGGATCATAGACGAGCCGTTGACCGCGCTTTTGCAATTCATCCATCAACGCATTTTCCTCGTTCGGATAAAGCGCCTCGTTGAAGCCGCCGAGTTTTAGCAGTGCGTCGCGGCGCGCGAGTGTGTTGCAGAGAATGAGTTCCTTTTCGCCCGTGTCGCGTTCACTGCCGACGGGCGTGTAGCGCGCGCGACTCGGCCCGAACGCCAGCCAACTCGCCAGCACGACGGCAAAAACCTGTTCCAGCAGCGGCGCGCCGGGCGGACACACATTCGGCCCGCCAACCATCGCGACGGCGGGATTGTGCAAAAACTTTTCTGCGCGGCGCAAATTGTCCGGCGGAGGCAGCGCGTCGTCATCGAGAAAATAAATCCATTCGCCACGCGCGGCGCGCAAGGCGACGTTGCGCTGGACGGACGGTTGTTTGCCGCGCGCGACGATGATTTCCAACCGGTCGGCGGGATACTCCAGCTTGCGCGCGGCGGCGACGGCCTGCACTTCCGCGAGGTGCGGCGGTGCAGCGATGATGACGGTGACGATGGGCAGCGGCTGGCTCACGCGGGCAAACTAAAGTCCAAGCGTGCGACTTCAAAGTGTAAAATGCAAATCCTCGCGGAGCTGTGAAGCAGATAACTTTGCAACGGATGGAAATGTTTTGACTTGCGGCGCAAAAAATCTAAATTACCGCTCCGTTTCACGGATGGGGTCTTAGCTCAGTTGGTAGAGCGTCTGAATGGCATTCAGAAGGTCAGGAGTTCGAGCCTCCTAGGCTCCACCATCCGTTTGCAAACTTTATTGCAATTTCGCAAACCACGCCGATATCAAAAATCGGTATTTCATCCGTGTTTCATCTGTGGCTTAATTCCGCGCTGGCATGGCCGACTCTCCCAACATCCCGCTCGTCGTTGACCTCGACGGCACGCTCATCCGCACCGACATGATGTGGGAGACGCTCGCGCGCCTGCTGCGGCGCAATCCGTTCGCGATTTTTCAAATTCTTTTCTGGTGGACGCGCGGTCGCGCCTTGCTGAAACAAAAACTCGCCGAACGCGTCCAGATTGACCCTGCCACGCTGCCCTACCATAAAAAATTCCTCACCTGGCTGCGCGCGGAAAAAAATTCCGGCCGCACCATCATTCTCGCCACCGCGTCGGATTTGAAAATGGCGCGGCCCGTCGCCGCGCATGTCGGTTTGTTCGACGAAGTGCTGGCCAGCGACGGTAAAATTAATTTGCGCAGCGAAAACAAGCTTCGCGCGCTCACGGAAAAATTCGGCGAGCGCGGTTTTGATTACGCCGGTAATTCCGCTGCCGATTTCGCCGTGTGGCGTGGCGCGAGAGAGGCCGTCGTCGTGAACGCCAGTGCGCGGGTGCTGCGTGAAGCAGCGAATTGCACGAAAGTCGGCGCGACTTTTTGCGAAGATTTTTCCGCCGTTGCCATTGCGAAAAGTTTTTGCACAGAATTATTTTGGCGCAGCGGTTATGTCATTGCCATCGTCGCCGGATTGCTGCTGGCGCTGGCATTTCCAAAATTCAGCGTCGCCGGTTTCGCGTGGGTTGCGCCGGCTTTGCTGCTGTTCGCCGCACATGGCAATTCCGGCGCGGACGCTTTTCGTGCGGGCTACGTCGGCGGCATCACCTTCTGGCTCGCGTCGCTTTACTGGCTGCTGCTGATGCCGGCGACGGGATTTCCGATTCTTGGCTGGCTCGCATTGTCGGCGTATGTCGCGTTGTATTTCGGCGCGTGGACGTGGCTGGTTGCAAACTTCCAGTTTGAAATTTCAAATTGGTTTGGCCGCGTGCGTTGGGCGCTCGCGGGCGCGGCGGCGTGGGTAGCACTGGAATTTTTGCGCGGCTGGCTGTTCAGTGGATTTCCGTGGAGCCTGCTCGGCGCGTCGCAATACCAGCTCGTCCCGCTAATTCAAATCGCGGCGGCGACGGGCGTTTATGGCGTTTCGTTTCTCGTCGTGTGGCTGTCGCTCGGACTGTATTCGGCGGCGGAGATGATTTTTCTCAATCCGACCAAGCGTCACGTCTGGCAGGCGGAAATTGTCCTGCCGCTCGGCACGGTGCTGCTGCTGTTCGTCGGCGGCATTTTTAAAATTGATTTTGATTCCCGGACTGCGACCGGTAGTTCGGATCGCCCGGCGACTTTGCGCGTCACGCTTATTCAACCGAGCATTCCGCAAACGCTCATCTGGTCGCCGCGCGAGGATGAAAAGCGTTTTGCCGAACTGCTCGCGCAATCGCAGCAAGCCCTCACCAACGGCGCGGATTTGCTCGTCTGGCCGGAATCTGCCGTGCCGATGTTCGACGGCGTTTATGACCTCATCAGCCAGTTCGCGCAGACAAATCACGCCGCAGTCATTTTCAATGGCGATGACGCGCAGGTCCGCGCGGGCGCGACCGACTATTTCAACGCCGCATTCTTCATCGGCACAGATGGCCGCTGCAATGGCGTTTATCACAAACAGAATCTCGTGATTTTTGGCGAATACGTCCCGCTCGCGCGCTGGCTGCCATTTCTGAAATACCTCACGCCCATCCAAGGTGGCTGGACACCCGGCGACCGGCCGGTGATTTTTGCCGGTAACAATTTCACCGCCGCGCCGTTGATTTGTTTTGAAGATTGTTTTCCAAAAACGGCGCGCGCGGCAGCGGCGGGCGAACCGGATTTTCTGGTGAACCTGTCCAACGACGGCTGGTTCGGCGAAAGCGCGGAGCAACGGCAGCACCTCGCCAACGCCGTTTTTCGCGCGGTGGAAAATGGTCTGCCGCTGGTGCGTTGCTCCAACAACGGCGTGACTGGCTGGATTGATGCGCACGGACGGCTGCGCGAAATCTTGGGCGATAAAAACGGCAACGAATACGCAGCGGGCGCGCTGACGGTGGAAGTGCCTCTGCGCCCGGCCTCGGGAGAAATCTCGCCAACTTTTTTCCGACGGCATGGTGATTGCTTTGCTTGGGGCTGTGCCGCGATTACAATTTTTACCATTGCATCCAATCGGCGAAAACGACGGGCGACGGAATAATTGCGCTAAATTTAACTGCGGCATGTATCATTATTAGCGGTATGCGTCTGAAAATCATCTGCCTGTTTCTGCTGGCGACCATCCTGACGGTCGCCGTGGCGCGCGCCGCACACACGCAGGTGCAACTGCTGTTGTCCGCCGACACCGCCAAACCCGGCGACACGATTTGGGCGGGCGTAGATTTGAAAATGGAACCCGGCTGGCATACCTACTGGAAAAATCCCGGCGACGCGGGCCAGGCCACGGAAATCAAATGGACGCTTCCCGCTGGCGTGACCGCAGGCGAAATCCAATGGCCGCTGCCGAAAAAACTTCCGCCCGCCGAAGTCACCACTTACGGCTATGAAGACGAAGTGATGCTGCTCGTGCCGCTGACGCTCGCGACAAACTTGCCCACCGGCGAATTGAATCTCACCGCCAAAGTTTCGTGGCTTGAATGCAAGGACTCGTGCATTCCCGCGAACGCGGATGCACAGGCCGCGCTGAACATCGGTAGCGAAACAAAAAATTCCGTCAACGCGGCGGAGATTGAGACTTGGAAAAAACTGGTGCCACAGACCAATACGTTTTACCAGCTTCAAGCGCATTGGGAAAATGCCACCAATGACACAAGGCCTCTCGTGATAAGCCAGATCAACGGCGGAACCGATAAAAATTTCAAATTGGACTCCGTGGATTTTTTCCCCGACGCCAGCGACACCTTTGAAATCCAATCCGCGACGGAAATCATTTCGGATTACTCGGCGCAAATCCAATTGCGAAAGCTGGTCAAAAAGTTCTCCGGCGACTGGCCGAAGGCGATTTCCGGAGTCTTGGTTTTAACCACCGGCAATTCCCGCGCAGGCTATGTCGTTCAAATGCCGGTTGCCGAAAACGCTTCGGAAATTGCGGCCACAAAAATCGCGCCAAATGCAGCCAAGTCATCGCTCTGGCAAATGTTTATTTTCGCCTTCATTGGCGGGCTGATTCTCAACATCATGCCGTGCGTGCTGCCGGTCATTGCGCTGAAAATCCTTGGCTTCGTCAGCGAGGCGAAAAGCGAGCCGCGCCGCGTGCGCGCACTCGGCGGGATTTACGCGATCGGCGTGCTGATCTCGTTTTTGGTGCTCGCCGCCGTCGTCATCGGCGTCAAATCCGCCGGACATCACGCGGGCTGGGGCATGCAGTTCGGCAGCCCCGTTTTCATCGTGTGCCTGACCACACTCGTCACGTTGGTCGCACTGAATCTGTTCGGCATCTTTGAAGTCACTCCCGGTGGCGGCGCGTTGGACAAGGCCAGCGAACTCGCCTCGCGCAGTGGCGCGGCAGGGGCATTTTTCAACGGCGTGCTGGCCACGCTGCTCGCGACGCCCTGCACCGCACCCTTTCTGGGCGCGGCGCTCGGCTTCGCGTTCGCCCAAAGCGCATCCGTCATCGTTTTGATTTTTCTCACCGTCGGCCTCGGACTGGCGTCGCCGTATGTTTTGTTGAGCTGGAATCCGGCGTGGCTGAAATTTTTGCCCAAGCCGGGCGCGTGGATGGAAAAATTCAAGATCGCGATGGGCTTCCCGATGCTGGCGACGGTCGTGTGGCTCTTCAACATCGCCGCGAGCAGCTACGGCAAAAATGTTTTGTGGCTGGGAATTTTTCTGGTCGTGGTCGCGTTCGCGGCGTGGATTTTTGGCGAATTTTTTCAGCGCGGACGTTCGCGGCGGGGTATCGCGCTCGCCTTGGTTTTGATTTTCCTGATCGGCGGCTATGTTTTTGCTTTGGAAAAAGAACTGGACTGGCGCAACGCGCTGCCGGAAACGGGCGCGACGGGTTCGCTCAAAGAATCGGCGGACGGCATTGACTGGCAGCGCTGGAGCCCCGAAGCCGTCGCAGCAGCACGCGCCGCCGGAAAAATTGTGATTGTGGATTTCACGGCGGACTGGTGCCTGACCTGCCAGGTGAACAAAAAAACGAGCATCGAAATTCCGTCCGTGCGTGCAAAAATAAAAAGCTTGGGCGTCATCGCACTGCTGGCTGACAATACGCGCACGCCAGACAGCATCTCGACGGAGCTGAATCGTTACAACCGCGCCGGCGTGCCGTTGGTCTTGGTCTATCCCAAAAATCCCGACGCGCAACCAATCGTTTTGCCGGAGGTTTTGACGCCGGGCATCGTGCTGGATGCGCTTGACCGCGCGGCCAGATGAATTTTCTTTGAACCAGACCCCAGCCAGTTCCGTCTGACGCTTTGAAACATAATTAAATTATGAAAAAATTATTCGCCTTGGTTTTCGCAATCACCCTGGGAACTTCGCTGTTCGCCGTGGAAATCGGCCAGCCCGCACCGGATTTTTCTGGCACAGACATCAACGGCAAGACCGTAAAGCTTTCCGATTACAAAGGCAAAATTGTCGTCATCGAGTCCTACAATTCCGACTGTCCGTTTTGCCACAACCATTATGCGAGCGGCGCGATGCAGGAATTGCAAAAAAATCTGGCGGCCAAAGGCGTCGTGTGGCTGCTGGTGGATTCGGTGAACACGAAAAATTTCAGCTACCGCACGCCGGCGCAGGCGCAGCAGGAATGGGCGGACTTGAAAATCGCCGCAACCGCGTGGATTGACGACCACTCCGGCGACATCGGCCATCTCTACGGCATGAAAACCACGCCGCATTGTTTCGTCATCGCCGCCGACGGCACGCTGGTTTATAACGGCGCGATTGACAATCGTCCGGCGCCGTTCGGCGACCCGCGCACGGCGAAAAATTACGTCCGCGCCGCCGTGGACGAACTGCTCGCCGGCCAGCCCGTCACCATTTCACAAACCAAGCCTTACGGCTGCGCGGTTCACTACGCGAACTAACTCGCCGGATTTTTCTTCACCGGCAGCGGCGATTTTTCACCCTGCCCTTTTTCTTTGGGCACGAACGCGCGGCGCACCCATTTAGCCGTTTGCAATTCCGGCGTCAGCTTGAAATTAAATTCCCGCAAAAATTCTTCCGCTGGCGCGATGATGTTTACCGGTCGCCGCGTAAAAGTATCCTGGTAAGCCAACCGCACCGCGCGCAAGCCGAGGCGAAAACCTTTTTCCACACGGCCATAAATTTCGTCGCACATGATGGGACTGCCCGATTCCGCGAGGTGCAAACGGATTTGATGCGTGCGCCCGGTCAACGGACTCGCTTCGATGAGCGTGAAACGTTCGTTGCTCATCAACACGCGGAAGTGTGTTTCCGATTCCTTGCCTTCTTCCGAATAATCCACGCGCATCTTGCCGAAATTTTTCGGGTCGGGACCGATGGGCAATTCACACGTCCATTCCTTTTCCTTCGGCACACCTTCGACGACGGCGAGGTAAGTTTTTTCCATTTGTCGTGACTCGAACATTTCGCCCATCGCGCGCATCGCCCCTTCGCTCTTGGCGAAAAGCATCACGCCGCTCGTGTCCGCATCGAGGCGATGAACGTGGCGGAGATAGCGCAGATTGCGCGAGCGCGCCCAGAAATCATCCGCGCGGATGGACGAATCAATCGCCGTCTGCAAGTTCCAGTTCGTCTTGCGCCACGAATCCGGCACGAGCATCCAGCCGCGCGGCTTGTCAATCGCCAGCACCGAGCGGTCTTCAAAAATAATTTGAATCGGCTCGCAGCCCGGCAGTTCGATGAAATTCGGTTTTGCCATGTCAGCAGTTTAGTTTCCGCCGACTACTTTCACCAATTGAAATGCACCCTTAATTTTTCCGTCACCTTTGCGCGTTTGAACAATGGTCTTAGCCGCAATTGCGGCGGAAAGCTGCTTACGCACTGCCGCTTGTGGCAAAGCCGGATTCAAATTCACCGCCTCTTGAACCGTGAATTCGCCGCGCGGCCATTGGATGGGTTCTGACATAATCATGCTACTGTGGAATATTCCCGCCCGCCCGACAACCAAAACCCCTTCGCACCCAGCCGTGGCGAAACTTCCCCAACGCCGCTGCAACTGTCTAAAAATCGCCAGTTTTCCACCGGAAAACGGAAACCGCTGCCAGATTTCGCCGCGCGCTGGGAGATTTCGCCGTGCGCTGGGAGATTTCGGCTGGCGCTGGGAGATTTTGACGCGCGCTGGCAGATTTCACCAAAATCTCGGAGATTTCGCCGCGCGCTGGCAGATTTCGTCGTCCGCTGGCAGATTTCGCTGAAATCTCGGAGAAGTCGCCAAAATCCGGGAGAAAACGGCGTCCGCCGGCTGAAAATCCGTCAAAAACACAGAAAATGCGAAGTTTTGCCGAAACCAGCCAAAAAATCGCCCCGCCGACCGGTAGTTTCAAAAATTATCGCTTCCAAAAATAAACGCACAGTGCCATGCCAAATGCAGCCGTCGCTCCCAACAGACACAAAAGCACATCGAAGCCACCAGCCATGTTGACCGCCTTTATGATTCCAGCGAGACCCGCAATCATGCACCCGATAACAGCGCACGTCATCACGACTTGCTTGCCGTCGTCATTTCGAGACATTTCCGCAGCTAGGTTGAAGGCGATGATTTCGTTGGCCACCCGCGTGCCGTCCATCCCGCATATCGGACAGGCGATGCGCCCCGGCATCCGCCCGCAGACCGGCTCGATATCAAAGGCATACCGTTGACCGCAACCACATTGAATTTTAACCGGCATCATAATTCCTCCGGGTTAAGTTAAGGGTTCTGCGGAAATCAATTGCATGGCGCGTGCCAAACGAAAATTCCCTGAAAAACCAGCCATTCTTCCCGGAAAAAATCAATTTACTGCGTGCTTCTCACACGAAAGCGCGTGAAGTTCACGCAGTCAGAATTCAGTCGCAAAGCGACGAACGGAAATTAGCCAGCTACGAAGTGGCTGGTGTCGGCGGATAAAATATAATTCGTCCCATAAGGGACGATGGAATCGCGCGAATAAATTGTCCGAACATTTTCCAGCGTCCTTTCAGGACGCGATAATTTGCGGGTGCGAGTCCAGCCACAATGTGGCTGGCTAATTTCCGGTTGTCCCTGCGGGACGAAAACACTAATTCCAGAACGGCTCAAGCTTCGTCAGGAGCGGCCTATTTGTAGAAACCAGAATCAATAAAATTTCCAGCCCCGGCAGGGCGACAGATTCAGGAAATGATTCGGCGCGTTTTGAAAATGGATCGCTGGCGGAAGATGCCGCTCCTGACGGAGCTTGGAAATTATTTTTGTCCGGGTTCTACAAAGATGTCGCGCCTACGGTGCTTCCGCGAGAAGACAAAAAGTGTGAATTTATTTTCTGTCGCCGAACAAAATTTTCCCGAACTTCACCAACAACATTATTATCATAACCCAGAGAATTAAGTTTGTGCTCATGCCAGCACAATGACACTGACAGCATTGCTCCGGCAAACAGTTCAAAAGGAAACAAGTCGCCGCAATGTTTCCACCTTACTTACGACGGCGAGCTTTGCCTTTGACGTGAAGAAACCCGTCTTTATCCAAAACTTTTTCGGCGAATCTTTTGCCGGCGCGCTGGTTAGCCACCACCCATTTGCGAGCCTTCACAACATCTTCAGTCGTTAAGCCTTTTCCCCACGGCAATTTTGCGACGGCGATTTGAATATGTTTGTCAGGCAAATGCCCAATGGGAACTTCGCCAAGTGTGTCTGGCACTGGGCCGGTGTGCTTTCGCTTTGCCCACATGGTTCGCGATAATTCGAGATGCTGATAATCTGCTTCCGTAGTTGCTCGTCCGCCGGGTGGAACTTTGGGCAATTCAGATTCTTTTTCCGAAAGGAATTTTCTAATTGCATCTGCTTCCTCGACAGCCGCGCGCGTGTTAAAAACGGTTTCCCATTTCACGGATGGCTGTTGAGTGAAAAACTTTTTGAGCCGTCCGCTTCTACTCTTTTCGAGTCTTCCCCACTTTTTTCGCATTTCATTTAAAAGTGCGGCGGCGAGTTCCGGCGCTTGCCGATAACTGTGCCCGAAATCTTGCTCCGCCATATGTGCTGGCCAAAGCGGACAGCAGGCGGCTACTTGCTCAATTGATTTAATCCAATTTTCGTGAACACGCATTGGCTCTTTCCATCGCAAAACAAATTGAAGCGCATCTTTGTGGTAAATGGTTGCGACCCCATGAGTGGTGATTTGAATTTTCTTTTGCAAGTGGCCTCGCTTGGTTCATTCGTCAAGTCACCGCTTCCGCCACTCCGTCTTCGGCGGCTCCGGCAGACCTTGCGCGCGCAGCGCCGTGCGGAAATGCAGCTTGGAAATTTTCGCCAGTTCGCCCGCGCCGCGTTCTTCTACAAATTTTTTCGCCGCCGCATCCACCGCCGCCGACGCGCCTTTCGGCAACTTCATGGAAAAATCTTTTTCCAATTTCGCCAGACCTTTCACAAAAGCATCGCGCGCCAAAATGGACGCAGCGGCCACGGCGATGTCTTCTTCCGCCTTGTGCCGCTGGACGAGCTGCAGTTCCTTGCCCTGCGCCATCAATGCCTTTTCGATCACGCTCTTGCTCGCGGCGAACTGGTCGCTGATGGCCTTCACCGGCGGCGGGTTCATCTGGTAACGCTTGCCCAGCAGATTTTCGATCACGCGCGCATGACCCCACGCGAGCAGCGTGTTAACGCTTTTCATCTTCGCGTAAAGCCGGTTGTAAGCCTCGTTGCCGATGACGACGGAATCCGTCACGCAACCGGGCGTCGTGCGGATTTTTTCGGCCAGCTCGGCGATTTTTTTGTCGCTGGAAATATTCTTGGAATCGCGGATGCCCAAATCCTTCCACGCGTTAATGACGTTTTCGTTCACATAAACGCCCGCGATGCAGAGCGGCCCGAAGAAATCGCCCTTGCCGCTTTCGTCCACGCCGATGCGCGGCAGGAGCAGTTCGGGATTCAAAATGGTTTCGTAGCCGAGCCTGACCTCCTTGAGAATCTCCGGCTCCAGCACGAACTCGACAAATTCCGCCGTGCCCTTGCCCTGCACGACCAGCTTGCCGCTCTCGTAAAAAACAATGTTCGTCTTGTCCGATTCAAACGCAAACCGCGCATACGGCACCTCGCGGGGCTTCCAATTGCGCGCCGACAACGCGGCCCGCAGCGCCGACGCCTGTTCGTCGGTCAGCTTGCAAGTGTGGATGGTCAGCGGCTTCAAAGTTGTTGAATTGGTTTACTGCCTTGGAATAAATATCGTCCGACGAGAATCGCGCACCCAATTAAAAGCATAATGATTCCAACCTGAATATCCGAATGATTATATTTTGCTATTGAAGCATTAGTTGATAAATAGCTTCTCTTGGTGTCAGAAATTGAAAAAACAAAAAGCCTCTTGTTGAACAAGATTTTTAAAAAATCGCCGTAATGGACTGAAGATTCAAAACTTGATTTATCAAAACAATCAAGAAAATCCGCTGGAATCTTGTATGAATTATTGTCTCCATCCAAAAAAATGTAATAATAATGCCGTCCTCTATAACCATCCACAAATGAATAGCGTAACAAATTGCCTTGAACAGTCCCCAAATCTGATGGCGTCTTAATCGTTTGTTTTGAGAAATGGAGATAAAGGGGAAACATTGAAGCCACAATAAAGAAAACCCCAGCCGTTTTTACGCGGTCATTCCAAACTGTTTTTAATGTTTGAACAAAATAGTTCATTAGTTTTTAAGACTTATTTCAAAATTCAGTTCAACCCAATCTACCAATCAAAATCCATCTGTCGAGATTGTCTGGAAAAACAGATTTATTCATTTCCTTTTCGCGTATTTCGTGTATTTCGCGGTTTGGCAAATTTTTGAACTCAAAACCAAAAACTAAAAATTCAAAACTCGTCGCCGCGTTGCTGGACTGGTTCGCCGCGAACGCCCGCGACCTGCCGTGGCGGCGCACGCGCGATCCTTACGCGATCTGGGTTTCCGAAATCATGCTGCAACAGACCCAGGTGAAAACGGTGATTCCCTTTTGGAACCGCTGGCTGCGCGAACTGCCGACGATTGAAGCCGCCGCCAAAGCGCCTTCGGAAAAAATCCACAAGCTGTGGGAAGGTCTCGGCTATTACACTCGTGTCCGCAATCTGCAAAAGGCCGCGCAAGTTGTCGTGGAAAAACACGACGGCAAATTTCCGGAAAAGTATGACGAGGTTTTGGCGTTGCCAGGAATCGGCCGTTACACCGCCGGCGCGATTTGCAGCATCGCCTTCAACCAACCCACGCCAATTTTGGATGGCAACGTCATTCGTGTGCTGACCCGAATCTTTGGCATCGCCGAAAATCCAAAAGACAAACAGGCGAACGCACAACTCTGGCAACTGGCGGAAGTTTTGGTTCAGGGTTCGAATGGTAATTGCTCGCATCTCAACCAGTCTTTGATGGAGCTTGGCGCGCTCGTATGTGCGCCGCGTAATCCGCAATGCTTGCTTTGTCCGGTAAAAAAACTGTGCGTGGCGTTCGCGGAAAACCGCACGGAAGAATTACCGAACCTCGGCAAACGTGATGCGGCGACGACGCGAAACTTCTTCGCGTTTTTGCTGGAGCACAATGGAAAATTTCTGGTGCGCCAACGTCCGGCGGGTGTGGTGAATGCGCATTTGTGGGAATTTCCCAACGCTGAAGTAGGTGGCAACCAAACGGAGGCGGCGGCGGTTTTTCAAACAGAGTTCGGCTTGGCACCGGAAAAAATTTCGCTGCTGGTCACGGTGAAGCATTCCATCACGCGTTATCGAATCACGTTGTCGGCATTTGCGATTTCGGTGCCGACATTGCCGAAGAAGGTTGTTGGCGTCTGGAAATCTCCGACGCAGCTGCAGCTACTGGCCTTTTCCAGCGCGCACAAAAAACTCGCCAGCGCCGCCGCGAAAAGTATCCTGTCAGGCCGATGATTTACTTCGATTACAACGCCACCGCGCCCGTCATGCGCGAGGCGCGCGAAGCGTGGTTGCATGTCACCGAGAAACTCGGCGGCAATCCGTCATCCATGCACCAGTTCGGCACCAGGGCGGCCATCGTGCTCGCCGACGCGCGCGAAAAACTGGCGGCGTATCTCGGCTGCAATCCCAACGACATCGTCTGGACGAGCGGCGCGACCGAGGCGAACAACATGGTGATGCACCATTTCTCGAAGAAGCTTGCGCCGACGCAGAAAGTTTTCGTTTCAGCCATCGAGCATCCGTGCGTGGATGATTCGTCGAAATATTATTTTGGCAAACGCGTGAAAACCATTCCTATCACGCGCGACGGCGTGATTGACATGGAATGGCTGACGGCGGAACTCGCCGAGGAACGTCCCGGCCTTGTCGCGGTTATGGCCGCGAACAACGAGACTGGCATCATCCAGCCGTGGCAGGAAATTCTCGCGATGTGTCAGGCCTACGAAGTGCCGTTTTTCACCGACGCGGTGCAATTCATCGGCAAGCTGCCGTGCAAGGGACTTGGCGACTGCGATTATGTGACCGGCGCGGCGCACAAATTCGGCGGGCCACGCGGCGTGGGCTTTCTAAAAATCAAACCTCGTTCGCAAATCACGCCGCTGCTGCTTGGCGGCAAACAAGAAGGCGGACGGCGCGCGGGAACGGAAAACACCGCCATCATCGCCGCGATGATGGCTGTGCTGGACGTGCGCGAGAAACAGATTTCGCAGAGCCAGCATCTGTTGCGCAAAGTCTGGCGCGACAATTTCGAGGCGCAATTTCTCCGCGCGCTGCCCGGCGCGACGGTCATCGGCCACAACCAGCCGCGCTTGTGGAACACCGTTTCCGTGCTGATGCCGGAGGGTGATCGCAAATCGCAATGGGTCATTCGCCTCGACAAAGCTGGCTTCGCAGTCAGCACCGGCTCGGCCTGCACGACCGGCAAGGAAGAGCCGTCGCACGTTTTGTCCGCGATGGGTTACAAATCCGCGCAGGCGCAACGCGCGGTGCGTTTCAGCGCCGGCTGGGAGACGACGGAAGCGGATTGGGACGCGCTACTCAAGGCCGTGGTGAACGTCCACGGCGAGATGCAGCACAAGGCGTAGTCAGCCGCGATAAAGCTGCATCACCGCCAGCATTTCTTTCACGGCGGCTTCCATTCCCACAAACACCGCACGGCTTACGAGGCTGTGGCCGATGTTCAATTCCACCAGATGCGGCACGGCGAAAAGTGTTGGCAGATTGACGTAATTCAGTCCGTGTCCGGCGTTCACTTTCAAGCCAAGTGAATGCGCCAGCTTTGCGCCGGCAATGAGACGTTGCAATTCAATTTTAAATTGCGAATCTCCAGTTTCAGATTTGTAAAAATCTTCCGCAAATTTTCCGGTGTGCAACTCGATAAACTGTGCGCCGGTGCGGGCGCTCGCCTCGATTTGGTTTTCGTCCGGCGCGATGAATAAACTGACTTCGATGCCGGCGTCGTTCATTTTTTTGCGCGTCTCGGTCAGGGATTTTTCCGCCGCTACCACGTCGAGTCCGCCTTCGGTCGTCACTTCCAACCGGCGCTCCGGCACAATGCAGACGATTTCCGGTTTCAACTTCAGCGCGATTTCAATGATCTCCGGCGCGTTCGCCATTTCGAGATTCAGCCGCGTCTTCACGACTTCGCGCAATTTCCAAATGTCGCGATCCTGGATGTGCCGCCGGTCTTCGCGCAGATGCGCGGTGATGCCGTGACAGCCAGCGGTTTCGCAAAGCCGCGCGGCGACGACCGGATCGGGTTCGCCATGGCCGAGATGACGATAACGCGCCTCGCGAATCGTCGCGACGTGGTCAATGTTGACGCCGAGCTTAAGCATGAAATTATTTAGCCGGCGCAGGCGCGGGCATGACGGCGGGCGGATGCGGATGATTTTTTTTGAAAGGTTTGCGCGGCGGCAGTTTCAAGTTGCAGCCAGGGAAGTTCGGCGCTTCCAGCCAGTTGCCGAGCGCGAGCAATTCAAGCGCGGTCAATCCGCCGGGAGCTTTGCGCGTGAAGGTCATTTCCGCCGCGCCGGTCTGCGTGATTTCCGTGACGGTATTGCCGAGCGTCGGCGCGATTTTCAAAATCCATTTGAGCGACGCGGAGTCTTCAAGCTGACGGTGATTCGTCAGCAGCAAAGTCAACTGGCTCAAATTCAACGCCTGCGGCAGACGTTCCGCCGTGATTTCCCAGTGGTAAAAAACGAGATTTTTTTCTGCGAGCCGCTGGAACAATTCCGGCGGCAGCGGCTGGGAGCGCGGCGTGTTCGGGAACGCGCCCGCCAGCAGAAACTGTCCTTCCGGCTTGTGCGTAGCCTGGATGAAGGGCGCGACAAACGGCACACCGACGAGCGAAATCTCATTGTTCGTCAACTCCAATTGCAGCGGCATCAGCAAGTCGTTGGTGGGATTTTTTTCAGCCAGCACCGTTTGCAGCTGCGCGTAAAGCTGGGTCAACGCGTCGTCCGCATCGTCGAAGGGCGCGGCGGCAAATGTTTGATACGGAATCTGCGGCAGCGACCAGATGAAAATCTGGTTCGGCGCGGGCAAAACCTTGTAGGCCTGCGCCCACGGCTGCGACACCAGCCACGGCGCAAAACCGCGCACGGCGGTGAAACTAACAAACGGCTGGTGCAGCGAATTTGTCGGCACGCGCCACGGCTCCAAATCCAACGAAAGATTTTTCGGGAATAAAAACTTTCCATTGATGCGCAAATTATTATCCGGCGCCGTCACGGCCAGTTGCGTCTCCGGCAAGCCCAGCGACTGCAGGTCAGGTAAAACACGCGCCCAATTTATGTCCAGCGTAAGCCACGCGCCGTCAGTCTGGGAAATTTTCTTCAGCAGCGAATCGCCCAAAGCCTGCGCGGCGGAACTAGAATTGAAAACCAGCCAGCCGCCGGACGATTTGAAACTGGCCGTTGCAAAAAACGGTTTCAAATTTTGCTGCCACAATTGCGCGCGGATGCCATCGAGCTGGATGGCAATCGCCACTTGCGGCTGGCCGTTCACGCTGCGCGCCTCCAGAAACCATTCTGACTTCTGCAAATCATCAAACAGCGGACACAGTTTCGCCGCACTGCCCACGACCGCCACGCCGGAATTTTTTTGCAGCCAGCCCGCGAGCCAAACGGATAATTTATCCGCCGTCTGCGCGCGCAATGCCAGCGCCTCGGCGGAACAAAATTCATTCGTAAACGCGGTCGC
Organism: uncultured Verrucomicrobia subdivision 3 bacterium; assembly: GCA_903878805.1. Taxonomy (GTDB): domain Bacteria; phylum Verrucomicrobiota; class Verrucomicrobiia; order Limisphaerales; family UBA11358; genus UBA11358. The sequence continues at coordinate 24,458 of CAIRJF010000021.1, read as the reverse complement.
GGTCGCAGCGGCGGAAATTTTTGCCGCGCCGGCAAAATGGATTTGCGCGATCAAGTCCGGCTGCGGCAGCGCCGCGCGGACGCCATTCACCGTGGCCAACAGCGCCAAAAGCAAAATTATCTTTTTCATCGGGGGCATTTCTGTGCCAAATCCCGCGCGACTTGGCAATCGCAAAGACGCAGCGGCCATTGGCTAAATTTGAATTTCAAGTTGCCGCTGCGCCGGAATCACGCTTTCATGGCGCGTGGCAAAATTGAAAAATTTCCTGAAATACTGGCTACCGGTCGGCGCGTGGATGACAGTAATTTTTTCCGCTTCATCGGACAGCCGGTCCTACCAGCATTCCTCCGCCATCTTCGAGCCGCTGCTGCACCGGCTCTTTCCCATGATGTCGGCGGAGCACATCGAACTCATCCATCATCTTTTCCGCAAAGCCGGCCATCTGACCGAATACGCCCTGCTCGCCCTGCTCCTCTGGCGCGCAATCCGCCAGCCGCAAAAAAACGAGCCGCGTCCCTGGCGCTGGGACGAAGCCGGCCTTTCGCTCGCCATCGTTTTCCTTTACGCCGCCAGCGATGAGTTTCACCAGGTTTTTGTGCCGACGCGCACCGCGCTCGTCTCCGATGTCTGCATTGACACCTGCGGCGGAGCCGTCGGGCTGGCCTTGCTTTGGATCATCGGGAAAATTCTAAAACACTGGTGAAATGAACCGTCCGCTCGTCAGCGTCGTCCTTGGCTACGCCGCCGGCCTGCTGCTCGCACAAATCTTTCAACCGCCGCCCGCCACGCTGCTCGAACTTACAGCGGTAATTTTAATTTTTGCCATCGCCTCCGCCAAGCTGCGTCCATTTTTCTTCTGGCCGTTGCTCGTATTCGCTGGCTGGACAAATTTTGTCTGCCAGACCGCCGTCATTTCGCCCAACGATTTGCGGACGCAATTCGGCAACGAACCTGCGCTCGTCACCGTGCGCGGCGAACTCGCCGAGACGCCGCGCCTCAAAATCACCGTCCGCGATGATGCGGAAAACTGGCGAAACGTCGCCCGCGTCCGCGTCACCGAAATTTTGCGCGCGGAAATTTTTATTCCCGCCGCTGGCGAAATTCTCGTCATCACGCCCGGAATTCTGGGCACAAATTATTTTGCCGGCCAACGCGTGGAGATTTCCGGCGTCATTTCGCGTCCACCGCCGCCGCTCGCCGACGGGCTTTTTGATTTTGAAAATTATCTCGCCGCGCGCGGCATTTATTATCAGCTCAAAACCGAATCCACCAATGATTGGAAAATTTTGGAGCCGCAAATTTTGCGCGCGCCGCTCACCGACCGTTTTCTGAACTGGTCAAAAAACACGCTCGCGCTCGGATTGCCCAATGAAGACGAGCCTTTGCGCCTGTTGTGGGCGATGACGCTCGGCTGGCGCACCGCGTTCACCGGCGACATCGGCGAACCGTTTTTACGCGCCGGAACAATGCATATGTTCGCGATTGACGGACTTCGCATCGTATTGCTTTCCGGCATGATTGTCGCCCTGCTCCGCGCGCTGCGCGTCTCGCGCGCGTGGTGCGGCGCTATCGCCGTGCCGACGATTTGGTTTTACACCGCCGCGACCGGCTGGGAGCCGTCCGCCATCCGCGCGTCCGTGATGATGACCATCGTCCTCGGCGGCTGGGCGCTCAAACGTCCGAGCGATTTGCTCAATTCCCTCGCCGCCGCTGCGTTCGTGATTTTGCTGTGGAATCCGCTCCAGCTTTTTGAAGCCAGCTTTCAACTTTCATTTTTCGTCATGCTCATCATCGCGCTCATGCTGCCAAAATTAAATGAGTTCTTCGACCGGCTGCTCAAACCCGACGAATTGCTGCCGGACGAACTCGTCTCCCGCTGGAAAAAATCCGGGCGTTGGCTCGCGCGCAAACTTGCGCGCTACTGCGGACTTTCCTTCGCCGCGTGGATTGGTTCGCTGCCGCTCTCGGCAAAATATTTTCACTTGTTCAGCCCCGTCTCGACGCTTGCAAATCTTTTTGCCGTGCCGCTCGGCACCTTCGCGCTCATGGCCAATCTCGGCGCGCTCGTGTGCGGCCACTGGCTGCCGTGGTTCACCGAACTCTTCAATCACGCCGCGTGGTTTTTCATGGTCGCGATGACGTGGATGAGCGTCGAGGCCGCCAAAATTCCCGGCGCCTATTTTTACGTTCCCGAACCGTCGCTCGCCACGATTGCGATTTATTACGCTGCCGTCATCGCCATTTTCAGCGGGTGGTTTTCAACGCGGAAAAGAATTTTTCTCGGCGCAATAATTTTATTTTTCATCGGCGGAATTTATTTCTGGCAATGGCAATCGTCCCGCGACGAAACCGATTTGACCGTGCTGCCGCTCAATGGCGGCCACGCGGTTTACGTGGATGCCGACGGACGCGCGAACGACTGGCTCATCAATTGCGGCAATGAAAACGCGGTTAATTTCACGCTCAAAGATTTCCTGCACGCGCAAGGCGTGAACACACTTCCGCGCCTGATTTTGACCGAAGGCGACATGAAAAATGTCGGCGGCGCGCAAACGCTCGACGAACTTTTTCACGTCGGCGAACTGTGGACGAGCGATGTGAAATTCCGCTCGGCAAATTATCGCAACACTATCGCTGCATTTGAAAAACCAACAATGCGCCACAAGATTTTGAATTGCGGGAACACGATTGGCTGCTGGCAGATTTTATTTCCCAACGCGACGGACAATTTTGCCAAAGCCGACGACAGCCCGCTCGTGCTGCACGGAAATTTTCGCGGCACGAAAATTTTGCTGCTCTCCGATTTGAGCCGCGCCGGGCAAAGCGATCTGCTCGCCACCACCAATGATTTGCGCGCCGACATCGTGGTCGCCGGCTTGCCGACGGAAGGCGAGCCGTTGAGCGACGCGCTGATTGACGCGATCCGGCCGCGCGTCATCGTCATCGCGGATTCAGAATTTCCTGCCACGCGCCGCGCAAGCCGCGCCTTGCACGAACGGCTGGAACAGAAAAAAATTCCCGTGATTTACACGCGCACCGCCGGCGCGGTGAAAATTGAAACGGACAAAGTCGGTTGGAAACTAGAGACAATGGACGGACAGAAATACACACATCTAACCCCTTGAAAATAGAGGCTCGACAACTAATCGCGTCCGACGCAATCTCGAATCCGTGAAACAGAATAGACCACAAAAACTGCGGTCTAATTATTGTCAGTATCAACACGTTATCCTGTGAAACTAAAATGCCCCAATTGTGAGACTGAGATTCACAATCGTGCCCAAAGAGTTTGTCGGGCTTGTGGGTTTAAGTTGCCCGCTGAACTTTTGCTTTCCGAAGCCGAAATTCGCCATTTTGAAGAGAGTGAAGAAGCGCGGCGTAGAGCAAACTGCACAATAGAGACAGCTTCAACAAATATACCACCCACGCCATTAGATTTTCACTCATAACACTAAATGGAGTTATGTGAACGTGCTGTTTAATAACTTAAAGTTTGCTAGACTGTAAAATTCTAATCATTCACCTTGCGCGCGTCAGCGAGACGGCGACGTGACGCGCCTGCGGAATGATAAATTTTTTAATTTCAACTGTTACGGTCTGCGGCTTGAACTCGGCCAAAATTAAAGCGGCAATGTCGGCGGCGAGTTTTTCAATCAGCTTCCATTCACGGCCTTCGCCAAACTTCAAAAGTTTTTGCGTGACGGCATAATAATCAATCGTATCGATGATGGAATCACTGGTCGCGGCGGCGAAAAAATCAGATTCCAATTCCACCGTCAGCAGCAAACGCTGCGGCTGCGCGCGTTCGGCGTCCGGCACGCCAACGCGGTAAAATACTTCGAGGTCGACAATGGAAATTTTAGCCACGGCATTTCCTAGCTTGGGATTTCAGTTGTTTCTCGACGGCAGCGAGCAGAATTTTTGTCGGCTTATTCAACTTCAACTTTTTCGCGGCGGTAAGTTTGAGCCATTTAAATTCCCGCGCCTCTTCATTCAGCACGACGCGCGGATTTTTGGCGACGCACTTGCAGGTGTAATTCAACAAAACAAAATGCGCGTCGCGGTAAAATTCCTTGGAACTGATGCAGTCCTGCACGAGCACGAACTCGATGTCGGTGATGTTCAGGCCGGTCTCTTCCTTGATTTCACGGCGCAAGGCGGCGAGCGAACTTTCGCCACGCTTGATCTTGCCGCCGGGAATGCCCCATTTGCCCGACCATTTTTGCGTGCAAATCATCAGCACTTCTTTCTTGGCATTGAAAATTAAAGCGCCGACGGTCGCGAGCGGTGGCTCGATGTTTTCCACGGCGACGACGGGTTGGAGGTGAAATTTATTTTTCACCAGCACGCGCTGAAGTTCGCCGAGATGCTCCACGATTAGGTCGGGCTTGGCCGCGCGCAACTGGTCAACAGTGTTATAGCCGGTCAGCACAGCACACGAATGGATGCCGCCGTGCCGCGCGGTTTCAATATCGTGTTCCATGTCGCCGATGAACAGCGTTTCGTCCGGCTTGAGATTATTTTCGCGAAGAATTTCATGGATTTTTTCGCGCTTGTCCCAGATGTCAGTGTAGGGCTTGTCGAGAAACACATCGAAGCCGGTGACGCCGCACTGCACTTTGAAATGATCCGTGTGGACGGTGCTCAACAAAAAGGTGCGGATTTTGTGGGCGCGGCAAAATTCCAGAAACGTGCGCGCATGCGGCAATTCGACAACGGAATCCTGTGACTGGCGAAATTCGTGATGAAACCATTCCTCCAATTGCGCGACCGGAACGTCGGGCGTGTGGCGGTCATAGAATTTTTTTAACGGCAACGCAAATTCGGCGCGGAACTGCGCCAGCGGCATCGGCGGTTTTCCCGATTGCGTGAGGACATAATTGGATGCCTTGAGCACGGCGGGCAGGTCATCCACGAGCGTTCCCGACCAGTCGAAAATAATATTGCGAATCACGCGAGAACTTTAACCGCCTAGATACCTGAACGCCAAGACAAAGAATTTTTCTCTGTGTTCCCTAAAACTCTGTGGCAAAATTTTCGTGCAATGCTCATCGCATTCAACAAACCTTACGGTGTGCTCTCGCAATTCACCGGCGACGGTTCACCCAATCGTGCGCTGGCGGAATTTGATTTTCCCAAAAATGTTTATGCCATCGGCCGGCTGGATGCGGATTCCGAAGGGCTGCTGCTTTTGAGTGACGAGGCGCATTGGAACGAAAAATTGTTGCATCCGCGCCACGCGCATGAACGCGAGTATTGGGCGCAGGTAGAAAAAATTCCGTCGCCGGAAAGTTTGCAGAAATTGGAAAAAGGAATTTTGATTCAGGGCCACAAAACTTTGCCATGTCGCGCGTGGTGGCTGGAACCGCAACCGGAAATTGCGCCGCGTGTGCCACCAATTCGTTTTCGCAAGAGCGTGGCCGATTGCTGGATTGGCTTGGAATTGATTGAAGGGAAAAATCGTCAGGTGCGCAAAATGACGGCGGCCATCGGCCATCCGACGTTGCGGCTACTGCGCGTGCGAATCGGCAATTTCTGGCTCGGCGATTTGCCAGCGGGACAATGGCGCGAATTAACGGCAGTCGAGATCAAGCTGGTTGATTCACGGTGAATCCGGTTTGATTTTGAAAACTGTCAGCCGGGTTGCTGAAGCGCATCCGACGAAAACGGTTCACAAACCACACGCCAGCACGCCCGCGATGGCGGCCAGCAACCAGAGCAACAGCACCGCGCGCGTCCGGCTCAGGCCCGCGCGCACGAGCCGATGCGAAAAGTGGTTGGTGTCGCCGATCCAAAACGGTTTCTGGTTCAGCGTCCGGAACAAACTGACTTGCGCGAGGTCGAGCAACGGAACTGCCAGAACCAAAATCGGCGCGAGCACAGCGAGGCGATGCGGTTCCTGCTTGGTGTAAAAATGCGGCAGGATGGCCATCACCGCGAGCAGGTAGCCGACGAGATGGCTGCCGGCATCGCCAAGGAACGCGCGGGCGGGCGGAAAATTCCACGGCAGAAATCCGACGAGCGCGCCGCACATCAGAAAGCCGGTGATGGCCACGAGGTATTCGCCCTTCGCGGCGGCGATGAGTGCGAAGAAAAATGCACCGAGCGCGCCCGCGCCCGCGCAGAGGCCATTCATGTTGTCCATGAAATTGAAGGCGTTGATGACCGTGAGCAGCCATAAAATCGTGATGGCATAGCTGAAGATTTCACTCGGCACAAATAGCGTGATGCGCTTGCACGCAGCGGCAACGGCGACGGCGATTAAAATTTGTCCGAGAAATTTCGGCAGCGCTTTCAATTCATGCTTGTCGTCCAGCCAGCCAAGAATCGTGATGGCGACGGCGCCGAGCGCGAGCACGGCAAGTTCAATTGCGCGCCGGTCAATGCCGTGGACAATGGCGTTCGCGGAGGAAATTTTCACCACACCCAGCTTCAGCAAAATCGCGCCAACCGCGAGCGGCACCAGAATTCCGGTCAGCACCGCGAAACCGCCGGCCAACGGAACGGGTGCGCTGTGAATTTTACGGTGGCCGGGGTCGTCCACGAGGTTGACGCGCACGCACCAATGCCGCCAGAGCGGAAGTGCGAGCAGCGACGTGGCAAACGCGCCCAGGAAGGCGGCGGCAAAAAAATTGAAGGGAAACGTCACGCGCGGAGGCCGCGTTGGGCGGCGAGTTGTTGATACACAGAGTATTGGTCGACAACCATTTTTTCGACGGAGAAGTTTTCCTTCACGAACACGCGTCCGAATCGGCCAAATTTCTCTCGTAACGCAGCGTCACCGGCGAATGTTAAAAGTTTTTGCGCGGCGGTCTCGATGTCGCCGGTGCGAATTAGAAAGCCGGTCTCATTTTCCAGGCAGATTTCGTCCGCGCCGTCGAAATCGTAAGCGATGACGGGCTTGCCCGCCGCAAGCGCCTGCGGCAGCGCGCGTGACAACGCCTCGCGGTAAGACAAATGAGCAAGGCAATCCATGATGCCGACGTAGCGGGCGACTTCGCTTGGCGCAACGAGGCCGGTGAAAATCACTTTGCCGTCGAGCTTGAGCGCACGGACTTGGGTTTCCATTTCGCCGCGCAACGCGCCGTCGCCGACGAAGAGTAGGCGCGCGTGCGGAATTTGCGGCAGAATTTTGGCGAAGGCGTTCAGCAGGTCGGCGTGGCCTTTGAGCTTGAAAAGCCGTCCGATTTTGCCGATGACGAAATGGCTGGCGTCGAGTCCGAGTTGCTGGCGCAAGGCAAGGTCGTTGGTCGCATTTAGAAACGGTTCCAAATTAAAACCACTAAAAATGCGCGTGAACATTTCGGGCTTGCCGATGCCGGCGGCGAGATAGAGTTTCGTCATCGCGGCGGCGGAGCAAAAAAAATGATCGGTGCATTTCGCGGCGTATTTTTCGGCGGCGGTGAAAACAAAATTGGCCGCCGCGTCCTGAAAAACTCCGAACGAAGGGCCGTGAATGTGATGAATGATGACGGGCACGCCGGCGCGTTTGGCGGCGAGGCGTCCGAGAATTCCGGCCTTGCCGCTGTGCGTGTGGACGAGGTCAGGTTTCTGCACGCGCAGAATTTTTTCCAGTTTCTGCAGCGCGAGAAAATCTTTAAGCGGATGCACGGGGCGAACGAGTTCGGGAACTATGGTGAAGTCGGAAGGCTGGTTTCCAAAAATTTCCAGCGCCGCATTTTCCAGCGAGCCTTCAGGCCCGGTGGTCGGGCCGGAAATTAAATTGATTTCGACGCCGGGTATTTCACGCAGGCCGCGAATGGTGGCCAGCGTGTTTTCCTGGGCGCCGCCAAGGACGAGCCGGGTAATGATGTGGGTGACGCGCATGGCGTCATTGGCCGCGCAATTGCGTCAGGCGTTCATGGACGGTTTTGAATTCGAGGGAATTGGTGGGCGCGTTGGCGAGATAAATCTGATAGTTGCTGATCGCCGCGTTCGTCTGATGTTGCCGCCATGCCACTTCAGCGAGGCCGAAGGCGACCTGATAGGAATTAGTGTAGGACGACTGTAGCGCGGCGTAGTCGGCGCGGGCGAGGTCGAGCCGGTCGCTTTGCAGGTAGGCGAGAGCGCGGTTGAAGCGGGCGGTGGGATCATTCGTAGTGACTTCCATCACATGCGTGAATGCGGTGATAGCGCGGTCGTAGTTGCTGGTTTGCAGATAGGCGTAGGCTTTGCCAAAGAGCCATTGGGGGTCGTTAGGCGTCTGGGCGAGGCGGCGGTCAATGACATGAAGGGCATTTGTGTAAAGCCCGCGCATGAAGAACGCCTGCGCGGCGGATGTCATCAGTGTGTTGTCGTCGGGATGACGGGAAACTTCCTGTTCGAGCAGCTCGACGCCGCGCGGCAAATCATTTTTTTGGAAATAACCGGCGGACGCGAGGACGTTTAGTTCGGTGGAATTATTTTCCGTAAGGCCAAATCGGTAAGGATGGTTCAGCGGATCGTGCAAGGCTTCGAGCGCGCGGTCGGGCAAACGGTTAAACAGGTAAAGTTGCGCGAGCCAGAGGCGCGCGGGCAGATTGTCCGGCGCAAGCTGGCGCACACGGGCAAAGGGTGCAACGGATTGGCGCATCAGCCCGCCTTGCGCGAGCAAAGCGCTGTTGGCAAAAACAAAGCTGGGTTCGTCGAACGGACCGTTGGCGTTCAGCAGCGAATTCCAGTTGCGGTATTTGCCAAACTGGTCGGCGGTGGCGCGATCGGGATCAATCGTGATGACGGAACCGGCTTGCAACGACTGGTTGAATTGCAAATTGATGGTCGCGGCAATGTTGTCTGGATTGATGCTGATGGCATTGCTGAAACAACCGGCGGCGGCGGCAATCTGGCCAGCGCGCTGAAGTTCGACGCCCCAATAATCCAGCGCGCGTGAATAAAAATTGGCGACAAGCCGGGCATTTGGGTTCACGTCCCAACGATCGTGGAGGTGCATGAGCACCCATTCGGCGGCATTTCCGGGCGCGGCGTTGGGGTCTTGCGGCGTCACCGCTTTCTGCAGCGGCCCAAGCTGCTCCTGCACAAACTGGTTCCAAAAATTTTGGTTCTCAACAATCAGGTTGGTGGAAAGCGGCGGGGGAACCAGCGTGTCTTCCGGCAAGGTTTTCAACCGATAGCTCAAACCGTGCGGTTCGAGATAGAACAGTTCAAAATAATACCCGAAACTTGGATTGAGGTAGCATAGGTTATTGCTTTTGGCGAGCTGGTTGAGCGTGCCCAAGATGGTAATCGGGGCGACGCCATCGGCGTTTTTCTCGGCGACCGGCGCCGGCCATTTTTGCGGAAATTTTTTGTGCAGAAAACGGAGATACGGCATCCAGTTCAAAGATTGAGTGTCCACCACCATGTAATCTTTTGCACGCCCGCTGCGGGCCAGCGCCGCCTGCAGGAGCAAAGCGCGCGTCTGCTGGCTGGAGCTGATGCCCTCGGCGTCGCTCAATAAAATTCCGCCGCCGGGCGGGAGGTTTTGCTCGGTCAACTGCGCGTATTTCAGGAGCGTGCTGTCATTGATGGCGCGAATGTGCGGCAAATTTTTATAGACCAAGATGTAAGTGATCAACCCGGCCGCGATGTAGGTTCCCCAATAAATAACGGGAGTGAAAAATTTAATCGCTTCCGGCAGCGCTGGAGCCGGATTGGGATTGCGGCGTGTCGGCACAGGCTTTCTGCCAAAGACGAGCAGGTAATAGCCGCAGTAATAGCCCAAGCCGAGCGCCGAAAGATAATACATCGTCAACGCGGGCGAACCGAAACTCAACTGGCCGGCGCTGAACGGCGGATCAAACATCACCCACACGCACACCGTGAAAACCACCGCGTGAACGCAGTGAAACATGTAATTCGCCAGCGCCACCCCCATCCGGCTGTTGTCGCCGAACGTAGCGCTCCAGCGAATCGCCATCACCAGCACCGGCAGAAAGGTCGTGACCGACATGATGATCAAGTTGTGCCGGATGTCGCCGATGGTGACGGCCTTGATCACCTGCCAGTCCATGCTCAACGCCGGCCGGAGCAGTTCCCAAAAGCTCAAGGAAAAACCGCCGGACATTTTTTCGACGATGGGCAGCAGCAGAAAAAATAACATTCCCGCCAGCGCGCTCAACGTCATCCGCAGCAAAAATCCGACATTGAAAAAATCCAAGCCTCGCAGCCAGAGTATCGCGATGATGAACACCGGCGTAAATCCGACCAGTGCCCAGTTCTCAGTCAGACCCGCGCCGTAAATCAACGCCGCCAGATACAGTCGCCCCATCCGTTCATCCAGCCGGAATTCCAACAGCAGCCAGATCACCAGCGCAAAAATAAAAATGTTTAATGACTCGCCGGTGAAGCTCGTCGCGTTCTGCCAGAAACCGAATTCCAGCCCGAACAACGCCACCGCCAGCAGCGGCGGCAACCACGCGTCGCCCGTCGTCAAAAACGCAAAGTCGCTGCGCTCGCGCGTGCGTTCCGCTTCCGTGCGATCACGCGGCAGGATGGCCACTGACCGCGCCAGCAGTCCCAGCGCCGCCGCCGCGCACACGGCGGAAAAAAGATTCAGCGCAATCGGGATTTTCGCCGGCGGCAGCCAGCGGAACGGCCAGGTGACGGCGAACAGCAGCGGGTTGAAATATTCCGGCTGCCAGAGAAATCCGGACACTTTGGAGACGGGCAACAAATTCGCCAGCGTCACCCAATGGTTCAACGTCAGTCCGTAAACAAACAGCATCGCCGCCGCCAACAGCCACGGCAGGTAACGCACCGAAAATTGTTTTCGCAGATCCGTTTGATTTTTGTTTGCCATCTGAATTTTTAAGTTGAAACCAAGAACTGCGCGTTGGCAAGTTCAGTTTCGCCGCCGCAAATCCGCCACACACTCGATGTGCTGCGTCTGCGGGAACATGTCCAACGGCTGCACACGTGCTAGTTCAAAGACACCGTCCGCGCACAAAATGTTCAAATCCCGCGCCATCGTCGCCGGGTGGCACGAAACATAAATCACCTGCGCCGGCCGTGTTTGCCGCAACAGTTCCAAAGTTTCCGGCCAGCAACCTTTGCGCGGCGGATCGAGTATCACCGTGGTTTTCTCCGCCGAAAATTTGTTCAACAACTCCGGCAGGATAACCTCAACTTTCGCCGCCACAAACTCGCCATTGTTAATTTCTCGTGACGCCGCATTTTTCCGCGCGGCGGCAATCGCCAGTTGATCGTATTCCACGCCGACAAACGAATCCACCACGCCCGCCGCCTCAATGCCGAAAAAACCCACGCCGCAATACAAATCAATCAAATGCCGCGCACCGCTGTCTTTCAAAAATTCGCGCACAGTCTCGACGAGTTTTGGCAGCAGAAAAAAATTATTTTGGAAAAACGAATCGCGCGGCACTTCCCAGCCTTCCGCCTGCACGCGCAAAACTACTTTGATGCCACCCTTCGGCGGTGGATTGGCGCGGACGTGCGTAATCTGTTCGTTGAGCGACGGCTCGGCAATTTTGCATTCCTCGATGTCCTCCACGAAATTGTTGTCCGCGCGGATGAAGCCGATGACGAGTTTTTTTGCCGGGCCATTCCATTGACTGCGAATCATGATACGATTGCGATAGCCGTAAGGCGCGGGGCAACCGATGACTGGCGCAATTTTCTCGGCGGAAATCTTGCCGACGCGCTCAAACAAATCCGCAATCTGCTTGTGCTTGAAGCGCAATTGGGTCGCGTAATCAATGTGCTGATACTGGCAGCCGCCACACTGCGTGAAATATCTGCATTCCGGCGCGACGCGCTCCGGCGACGGCGTGATGACGCGCAGCAGTTTGGCCCGCGCGAAATTCTTCTTCACCTCCGTGATTTCCGCCTCGACCGTTTCGCCGGGAATCACGAACGGAACGAAGACGACGAATTCATCAATTCTGCCCACGCCTTCGCCGCCGAACGCGAGGTCATGGATGGACACGTTTATTTTGTCACCGAGTTTGAGAGACACGCCACCAGTTTAGAAAACAAAGCGCGCACGAAAAGTTTATTCGCGCAGCAGCAGCTACTTCTTCAAAAACGCGCTGAACAAATCTATCGGCAGCGGCAGGAACGTCGTCGTGTTGTGCTCGCTCGCCATTTCGCGCATGGTTTGGAGATAGCGCAGTTGCAAGGCAATCGGTTCCTTCGCGATCAAGCCAGCAGCCTGCACCATTTTTTCGGCGGCTTCAAATTCGCCCTGCGCATTGACGATTTTCGCACGGCGTTCGCGTTCCGCCTCGGCTTGTTTGGCCATCGCGCGCTTCATGCTGTCCGGCAGCGAAACTTCGCGCGTCTCGACGCTCGTAACCTTGATGCCCCACGGCCCGGTCTGCTTATCAATGATCTCCTGCAATTTCAAATTGATGACGTCGCGTTGCGACAGCAATTCGTCCAGCGCCGATTGGCCGAGCACGCTCCGCAATGTCGTCTGCGCGATAAGCGAAGTGGCGCGGAAATAATTTTCCACCTTCACCACGGCGGCGATTGGGTCTTCGATGCGAAAATAAATCACCGCATCCACCGTCGCCGGCACGTTGTCCTTCGTCATAATTTCCTGCTTCGGCACATCAATCGTCACCACGCGCAAATCCATTTTCACCATGCGATCAATAAACGGCCAAAGAAAAATCAAACCTGGCCCGCGCGCGCCGACGAGTTTACCGAGCCGGAAAATCACGCCGCGCTCGTATTCGCGCGTGATGCGAACCGCCTGTGGCAACAGAACAAACAGCACGATAAACAGCGGCACGATCAACACTGCGCCCGCGCTGAGTAAGGAATGAACGATGGGGGGAAGTTGTGATTGGTCCATAAAATTTCTTGTGGTTAAGTTTAATTGAAAGCCGGTCGGTTACTGGCTTTTCACTTCAATACCAACCTAACAAATGCTTTTGCCGGCGCAAAGGAAACTTGTGGCCGTCCCGCCTGTCAATTTTACCTTTTCTTTCGCGTCCCGAAGTTTAATTTGCCGGACGCAAATGGCTCTGAAACTGTTCAACACACTCACGCGCTCCGTGCAGGAGTTCGCGCCGCTCGACCCAAACGGAAAAAAAGTCGGGATGTATTGCTGCGGGCCGACCGTTTATGACTTCGCGCACATCGGCAACTGGCGCACGTTCGTTTTCGCCGACCTCGTCCGCCGCACACTGGAATTTTCCGGCTACGACGTGAAACACGTCATGAACATCACGGACATCGAGGACAAAATCATCAAGCGCGTCCGCGAACAGAAAATTCCTCTCCGCGAGTTTACCGGCAAATACGAAGCCGCCTTCCTCGACGACTTGAAGGCGTTGAACTGCAAAGAACCGCACGTCAAACCGCGCGCCACGGAATACATTGCGGAAATTATTTCTTTGATCGAAAAGCTAATAGCGCGCGGCATCGCTTACAAAGCACCCGACGGCTCGGTTTATTTTTCCATCACGAAATATCAAGGCTGCGGCTGTAACTACGGCCAGTTGCTGAAATTAAATTTCGACGAGATGCGCGCCGGCGAACGCGTTTCGAGCGACGAATATGAGAAGGAATCCGTCGCCGATTTTGCGCTCTGGAAAGCGCGCGTGCCCGACGACGGCGATATTTTCTGGCCGAGTCCGTTCGGCGAAGGGCGCCCCGGCTGGCACATCGAGTGCAGTGCGATGAGCATGAAAGTGCTCGGCGAAAGTTTCGACCTGCACCTCGGCGGCGAGGATTTGAAATTTCCGCATCACGAAGATGAAATCGCGCAGAGCGAAGGCACGACCGGCAAACCGTTCGTGAAATACTGGCTGCACGGCGCGCATCTGTTGGTCGAAGGTAAAAAGATGAGCAAGTCGATGGGGAATTTTTTCACGTTGCGCGACTTGTTGGAAAAGGGACACACCGGTCGCGAAGTCCGTTATTTGCTGCTCACCTCGCATTACCGCGAGACGTTCAATTTCACGCTCGACGGCTTGTCGGGAGCGAGAACCGCGTTGGCGCGCATTGATGAATGTGTTGGCAAGTTGCGTAAACTCGCTGGCAATGCAACCGCCGCGCCAGAATCAAAATTGCTGGAGCAATTTTCTTCTGCTCTCGCCGATGACTTGAATATTTCCGCCGCCTGGGCTTCTGTTTTTAAGTGGGTGACGGAAATAAATAAACGACTCGCCGAAAATTCATTGAGCGCGAGTGACGCCGCATCTGCCTTGGCTGCGTGGGAGAAAGTTGATTCCGTTCTCGGTATTGGAGTGAAAACAGAAACGGAGATTCCCGCTGAAATTTCTGCACTCGCCGACGAACGCACCGCGGCGAAGAAGGCGAAAGATTTCAAGCGCAGCGACGCGATTCGCGATGAGTTGAAAGCCAAAGGCTGGGTCATCGAAGACACGCCGAAAGGAATCAAACTTAAAAAACTGTGAGCAAAGGCTTGTTCATCACGTTTGAAGGCACGGAAGGCTGCGGGAAGTCCACGCAGATCAAACTGCTGTCGGAGCATCTCACGGCCATCGGCCATCGCGTGCGCCTCTTACGCGAACCCGGCGGCACACCCATCGGCGAGGAAATCCGCCACACGCTCAAGCACAGCGAAAACAACCGCGCCATGACTTCCGAGGCGGAGTTGCTTTTGATGAATGCCAGTCGCGCACAAATCGTCCGCGAAATTATCCGTCCCGCGCTGGCTGCTGGCGAAATGATTTTGTGCGACCGTTTTTATGATTCGACCACGGCGTATCAAGGTTATGGCCGCGAACTGGATTTGGAAAAGGTGAAAGCAATCATCAATTTCGCCATCGGCGGGACCAAGCCGGATCTAACTTTGTTTCTCCACGTTCCGGCGGAAGTCAGCGCCGAGCGAGTGCGTTCACGCCAACAGGCCACCTTGCCGTTGGAGCTTCAGCGGGATCGTTTCGAGGAGGCGGACCGGAAATTTTTCGAGCGCGTCGCGCACGGCTACGGCGTCATCGCCGCCAGCGAACCGCAACGCGTCAAGTTCATCAACGGCGCACAGCCGATGAATGTGGTCTGCAAAACGATTTGGGAAATCGTCCAGCCGCGCGTGCCCAAGGTCGGGCGCTGGTGATTTTGTTTGCCGGATTCAAATGGCAGAGTAAGTTTCTTTTAGAATGATTGAAAAAACCATCAGCGAGATTGAGGCAAAAATCGGCGGCGCAGAATCCGTGCGCGCCGAGCACAAGGCGGAGCTGCTAAAATTGCTCGGCACGTTGAAAACGGAAGTTGCCAAACTTTCAGAAACTCACGGCGAACACGCAGACAGCATCGTCAACTTCACCAAGATTTCCACGCACGAAGCCACGCGCACCAATCAAAATCCAGAGTTGCGGGAGCTTTCAAATCAGGGTTTACGCTCTTCCGTGGACGGCTTCGAGCAATCACATCCGCGCCTCGTGCAGATTGTGAATTCCATCAGCAAAACGCTTTCGGACTTGGGGATTTAATCTGCCTTCGGTTCCAGCTTCGCAATCGCCGCCATGATTTCGTCCGCGACCTGCTGGTAAATTTCTTTCAACCGCGTCTTGTCGCACGTCTGTGCCTCGGCGCGCAGCTTTTCAAAATTCATCGGCTGACCGTATTTCACAATGACGCGATGCGGGCGCGGAAATTTATGATTTTTTCCGTAGGCTTCAAACGTTCCAAACACGCGCACCGGCACGACGGGCGCGGTGGATTTGATGACCGTCAGGCCGATGCCGGAACGCGCCGGCTGCAATTTGCCGTCGAGCGTGCGCGTGCCTTCGGGGAATAAAATGATGCCGTTGCCATCGAGCAACCGGCTCAAAATAATTTTTAATCCCTTCGCGCCACCGCCGTCGCGGTCAACGGGAACAGCATTCCACGAACGCAGCAGCGCGCCGATGCCGGGATAACGAAACAGCGATTCGCGAGCGAGATAATTGATGTCCCGCTTCAAGCCGGAACCGACCAACGGCGGATCGAGAAAACTCGCGTGGTTTGAGGCCAGAATCACGCCGCCTTTCAGCGGCACATGCTCCGCGCCAAAAATTCGCCACCGGAAATAAGTGGCATACATCACGCGGAAAAGACTCCAGCCGATGCGATAGGACAGATTCATTTTTCCACCAACATTAACTTGCGGATTTCCGCCAGCAACCACCCGCTGGTTTCCGCCGAGGTCATGCTGGAATTATTCAGGACTTTTGCGCCGAGCGCGATCATCAGCGGCGCGACCGCACGCTGGCTGTCGCGTTGGTCGCGCGCGGCGAGATTCTCATTCACGCCGTCAGCCGTGCGCCGCGCTGTGCGTTCCGCCAACGAAGCGTCGAGGTAAAATTTGAAATCCGTTTCCGGAAAAACATTCGTGCCGATGTCGCGACCTTCCATCACCAAATTGCCGAATTGAATGCAGTCGCGCTGCGTCTTTTTCATCCACGCGCGCACCTTCGGCACGGCGGCAACGTGCGCCACGGCAGCAGCGGTCTCCGGCGTGCGGATTTCTTTTTCGGGAAAATATCCTTCCACCAGCAAACGCACCGCGCGCAATCCATCTTTCTCGGCACACTCCAATTTCGTTTTCCATTTGCGGCAGGCGGTGGCGACGGCTTTTTCGTCCGTCACGTCCACGCGTTTTTGCAGGCAATACCACGCCAGCGTGCGATACATCGCGCCGGTATCCACATAAACATAACCGAGCGCCTTGGCGACGAGCTTGGCGTTGGTGCTCTTGCCGCTCGCACTCGTGCCGTCCAGAGCAATGACAATGGGATATTTCGTTTTCAAAATAAATCTTCTGTTCCGCTTTAACTTTAATTTTTTGACACGGATTACACAGATTAACACGGATTCAATCTGTGAAAATCCGTGCAATCCGTGTCTCACTCTGCAAATAAATCTTCACCGCTCAATTTCCGCGTGCGCTGGCCGTTTTTGATTTCCCAGATTTCCGCGCCCAACCCGTGCGGCGGTTGGGCGGCCAGCTTTTGGAAAAAATTGGGAAACGTCTTCTTCACGCAGGCGGGATTTTTAATTTTTATGCCCGGCACTTTCAATCCTAGAATCGCAAAACACATCGCCATGCGATGATCGTTGTAGGTTTCAATCTCCGCGCCGTGCAATTCTTCCAACTTCGACGGATAAACCGTCAGCGTGTCGCCTTCCTCGATGACTTTAGCGCCGCACTTGGTCAGCTCCGTCCGCAACGCGACCACGCGCTCGCATTCCTGCACGCGCAGGCGGCCGAGGTCGGTAAATTTAATCGCATTAGAAGCAAACGAATTCATAATAATCGCTGTCATGATGCTGTCACCCAAATCAGACAACCGTGATATGTTCGTCACTTTTTCTAAAGCACCTACTAATCCAATATAACTACCGCTTCGGAAATAATTAGAAAACATCCTGTCAACCTGCATACTCCATTTTGGTTCATCTACTTTAACTGTCTTTTCCGCGTTCTCTAAATGGGGAGCCAACAACCAACCTGCCGCCTTAAAATAACTGCTACTAGAAGCATCCGGTTCAATCCAATAATTTATGGCGGTTTTTATAGGGAATTGCGCGAGCATTTGAAAAGTCATTGCCAGATAAGGTGATTCTTCTGAATTCTCGCCGACAACTTCAATTTCCCAACCACCAACTACCATTGACAAATACAACGCCGATGCAAATTGAGAACTATCATCAATACCAATCTTACATTTTGCATGCGGTTTTGGACCTGCGCCGAAAATTCTTACCGGCAACTTGTCATCCCCTTTTTCCGATTCGACGCGGTAGCCTAGTTCGCGCAACGCCGAAAACAGCGCCGCCTGCGGACGCTCGTGCATGCGCGCCACGCCGCTCAAACGACAAACGCCATGGCCCAAACAAACGAACGCCGACAAAAACCGCGCCGCCGTTCCCGCATTGCCCACAAAAAGTTCCAGCGGCTTTTCCGCCGTGCCCGCGTTCGGAATTTTTCCGCCCAGACCTTTGACCGTGATGGTGCGATTACAAGTTTCATCAGGGTCGTTTTTTTTGCTCACCTCGAAGCCAAGTTTTTGCAGGCAATCGAACATGATTTCCGTGTCCTCACTCCACAGCGCGCCTTTGAGCGTGACTTCACCGTCCGCCAGCGCAGCGAGGATTAGCGCGCGGTTGGTGATGCTCTTGGAGCCGGGCACGGTGATTTCCGCTTGCACCGGCGCGGCGAGCGGAACAATTTCGATGAGGTCGGGCAGCGGCATTACAAAATTATTCGGAAGAAACAGAAATTGATTTCGCGCACCAGTTATCGCGTCGTTGTTTGGCCGTGGCGAAGAATTTTTCAACCGCGTTGCCGTCGGATTTTTTCAGCGCCGTTTGGAATTTCTTCAACTCCGCCACAAATGCATCCACGGATTGCGAAACATTTTTGCGGTTGGCCAGCGCGATGTCGCGCCACATTTCCGGCGAACCGGACGCGATGCGCGTGGTGTCGCGGAAACCCGTCGCGCAAAGTGCGGCCTGCATTTTGGGACTGGCCGGATTCAACACCAGATTCGCCAGCGCCGCTGCCGCGACGTGTGGCAGATGGCTCGAACGGCTCACGATCAAATCATGCTGCACGGCGTCCAGTTTCAAAACGAGTGCGCCGAGTGATTTCCAAAATTGTTCCAGCTTTTTTGTCGCGGCAGAATTTGATTTCTTCGTTGGCGTCAAAACGCAGACGGCATTTTCAAAAAGATTTTTCCGCGCTGCAGCAACGCCAGTTTTTTCCGCGCCGGCCATCGGGTGACTGCCGATAAAATGCCCGCCAGACTTGGCGATAATGGATTCCAACTCGCACACGACGGTCGTTTTCACGCTGCCGACATCGGTTACAATCGCGCCGCGTTTGAGCGCTGGCAGAATTTGTTTTGAGAGCGAACGCATCTGCGCGAGTGGTGTGCAAAGGATGATTAAATCCGCATTGGAAACGGCGGTGAGCAAATCGGTCGTTGCGTAATCCACCGCGCCCGCCGCCTCACAATCTTTCAAACTCGCAGCGCGACGGACGTAGCCAGCGACTTCGCCAGCGAGTTTGCGCTGCCGCGCGGCCAGCCCGATGGAGCCGCCGAGCAGACCGACGCCGACGATGCTGATTTTCCGAAATTGCACGCGCAAAAGATAGCGGATGAAGCGGGGTTCGTGAATCGCTAAATCACAATTCAACGGTTTTCCCGCAGCGCCCGGCGGCGAGGCACGCATCCAAAACTTTTTGGGTTTGCAGCGCCCACAACGACCAGTCGGGATTGAGTTGGCCGGAAGCAATCTGGTTCGCAAAATTGCGCCACATCCGCGTGTCTTGCGCCGTCGCATGACCCTGTGGCAGCGGATCAACGCCGAGCGGGCATTTCACGTCGCTGTCAACGGCGAGAAATTTCTCATTCACCTCGAAAGTGGGTTCGTAACTGTTCAACGGATGAACAAAATCCGGCAGTCGCAGCCAGCCGTTCTGACCGCTCACATGAACCCACTGCTGGCGACCAGTGAGAAACGAGCTGTAAAATTCCACGGAAACACCTTCGTCAAAAAAAAGCTCGCCGGAAAATTCGGTAGGCGTAGGCGTGCGGCCATTCGTGGCAGCAGACTGCGAAAGAATTTTTCCGGTGACGGCGCGCGGCAGTTGCCAGTTCATTATCCAGAGCGCAAAACGTATGGAATACCAACCGAGATCTCCAAGACAACCGGCGGGTTCAAGCGCGCCGTCGGTGCGGATGTTGCCTTGGAAAAAATTTTCACCGGGATAAAAACTGAACGCCGAGGAAATCCGGCGGATGCGTCCGACACTTTTGGTGTCGTCCAAAACTTCGCGGACTTTTTCCATGCGCGGGCTGTGCATGAACATCACGCCGTCGAGAAACTGCACAGAATTTTTTTGGCACGTGGCGAGCATCGCTTCGAGTTCGGCGGCGCTGGCAGCGCAGGGTTTTTCGCACAGGATATGTTTGCCATTTTGCGCGGCGCGGATGACTAAATCTTTCCGCAAGCCGGTCGGCAGCGGCGCATAAACGGCATCAACGTCAGGCGACGCGAGTAATTCCTCGTAGCTGCCAAAGGCGCGCGGTGTTTCAGGGAAGGGAAACTCACGCTGGCAATCACCAATGAATTTAAGGCTTTTCTTGACATCGCGGCTAGCGACGGCGGAAACTACAGCGTTGCCGGAATGGGAAATCGCCTTCCAATTTTTTCGACCAATTCCCGCAGTGCTCAAAAATCCGATGCGAAGTTCCTTCATAAAATTATTTAGCTGCCTCGCGCACGCGTTCCAAAATCACATCGGCCAGCAGCGGTTCCGTGCCGACGGACGCGGAATACCAAATCAATTTTCCGCCACGCTCGGTGGGATTGCGCCAGGTCGGCTGGCCAGCGGCGAGTCGTTCCTTGACGATGCGTTCCGGTTCGCCGAGCAAAACCGGAATGTCCTCGACCGCATGCAAGCCATCGCTGATGAAAAACGGCACGACGACGATGTTTTTGGTCTTCACGTTTTCGTGGCAGCCCTTGATGAAGGGCGCTTCTTCCATGAAGACAGCGCCGACATCGGCGTAAAGATTTTGAGCACGGATTAATTCGACTTGTCGCTCGACGGCCTTGCGGGAATTGGCGTTGCGCCCCGTGCCATGACCGGCGATGAGGAGCGTGGTGTCAGCGATTTTAGGCGCGCGCGGAAAGGGAAATTTTTTCACGACTTCATCCGCGCGGGCGAGAATCACCTTCGTCATGCTTTCGTGTGAACCAACGGGACGGCAGTAAAATAGTTCTGAATTTTGCGTTTTAATTTTTAAGTTGTCGGGAAAAGAAAAACCCAGTTCCGTCGGAATAACTTCCGTGCTGAAATACCCTTCGCTGATGAAAAACGGCACGATGAAGATGCGCGGCGTGGAAATTTCGGCCAGCACTTTTTTGATGTGCGGTTCCTGTTTCCAGAAGGCTTCGCGCACCGCGCTGAAGATTTTTCGGCGACGCAATTCCTCGGCGTGCTGCAAAACCGGCGCGGCGGATTCGGCGTTCAGCGTTGTGCCGTGGCCAAGCACAATCAATGTAGCGTCGGAGAAATTTTCACTTTGCACGCGCTGATTTTGCCGGAACTGCGTCTGCCTGCAAGTCGGCTAATACAATTTTTAATGAAACCTTTTGACGCGTGGGCGGTCTATCCCACAGAATATTGAGGAATCAACTATGAAAATTACAAATCTTATCATTCTTACATTGGCGACCAGTTTCGCGGCTGTCATCGGCGCGCGCGCGGAAGGCACGTTGCCGCCGGCTTCTGACAAGACCGGACTCACCTATGCCACGGACATCAAACCCATTTTCGACGCGTCCTGCGTCAAGTGCCACAGCGGCGAGCATCCCAAGGCGCGTTTGCACATGGACACACTTGCGGGTGTGCTCAAGGGCACCAAGGAGGGCAAAATCGTCACGGCCGGCGATAGCGCCAATAGCTTTCTGGTAAAATCCGTCGCGCATGTCACCGGCGATTCTGACGCCTGGATGCCGCCGGTTCACAACAAAGCTGGCATCAAGGCGCTCACGCCGGAACAAATCGGTTTGGTTCGTGCGTGGATTGATCAGGGCGCGAAATAATTTTCGGGAAGACAAAACGGCGTCGTCTGCCAAGATGCCGCCGTTTTTATTTTTCCAAGGGCGAAAGCGGCGAGCGTTTCAATTCCTTCAACTGCATTTGCTCGCGTAGCAACGATACTTTTTCATCGTCGGCGATTTGTGGCTGGCTGATTTTTTGCGTGAGAACGCCGATTTGACGGTCGAGAAATTGATTCCGTAATTTCAAAGTCATGTCGGCAACTTGCGTTTCGGGATTCGGAATTTTTCGGTCTTCAGCCACCGCTTCGGTGATGAGATTACGCTGATCCGGCGATTCACAACTGTCCAGAAACTCAGCGAGGTTATGCCACGTCTCGTGTTCGTGTGCGGCGAAACGCAGGTCGACAATTTGCCGGACGTGCGGATGCAAAATCCAGATTACATCGAGATTTTGCGCGGCGGCGGCGACCAGTTCATCATGCAGCAGTATAAGTTTCAGCAGGTGAAGCTCAATCGGCGAGGGCGGCGCAATTTTCGCAACCGGCTCGGCGGATTCTCCAAGTATGTCTTCACTGTTCGCAGGCCGTTCGGTATTTTCGTTTGCAATTTTTTGGTATTCTTCTTTTATCGAACTAAACGACAAACCCAATTGAAAAGTTAAGTCATACGCGTGTTTGTCGATTAGAATTCGATTATTTGTTTTACGTAGCGCCACTAGCATCGACCTTACAACTTGCATCCGACCTTTATCTGTTTTTATGTCATTGGTCGCACACAGACGTTTCAAATAGTAATCAAAAAATCCGGCGGCGTTTTTGATGAGATCGTTGAAAGCATCACCACCATTGGCTTTTATGAAACTGTCGGGATCGTGCGGCGACGGCACGACGGCCACGCGCACGGCGAGGCCGGACGCGAGCAGATGGTCGAGTGAACGCACGATGGCGTTTTGTCCGGCGTTGTCGGAATCAAAACACAGCACGACTTCGTTGGCGTAACGTTTGATGATGCGCGCGTGCTGGTCCGTGAAAGCCGTGCCTTGCGGTGCGACAATGTTTTGCACTCCGTTCGTGAAACACGCAATCAAATCCAATTGGCCTTCACAAATGATAGCGAAACCGGCATCGAGAATCGCGCGCTTGGATTTATCAAGACCAAAGAAAACTTTGCTCTTGGTAAAAATCGGCGTCTCGGGCGAGTTGACATACTTCGCTGTTTTTTCATCGCCGGACAAAACGCGCCCGCTGAAACCGATGACGCGGCCTTGCTCGTCGCAAATCGGAAACATCAGGCGTCCGCGAAAACGGTCGTAGTAACGGCCGGTTTCCTCTTTTTTAATAATGAGGCCGGCCTTCTCGACGGTTTCAATCGGAAAATTTTTACCCTTCGCCCAGTTCACCGTGTCGTCCCACAATTCCGGCGCGGCGCCGATGCGGAACAGTTTTATTGCTTCCGCCGAGACGCCGCGTTTGGCGAGATAATCGCGCGCGCGCTGGCCGGCGGCTTCGTTGGCGAGACAATTTTGCCAGCGCGTTGTGAGCTGTTCGTGGATGTCGAGCAACTGGTCTTTGAGATGCCGCGATTCCTGCGCGCCGGGCGTGTTTTCAAATTCGAGCGGAATTTTCGCGCGCTCGGCGAGCCGCCGCACGGCGTCCATAAAACCGATGTTCTCGTAATCTTTGACGAACGTAAAAACGTCGCCGCCTTTGTGGCAGCCGAAACAATGAAAGATTTGCTTGTGCGGATTGACGTTGAAGCTCGGCGATTTTTCTTTGTGAAACGGGCAGAGCGCGGTGAAGTTAGCGCCGTTTTTTTTCAGCGGAACATAGGAGCCGATGATGTCAACGATGTCGCTGGCGGCGCGGATTTGTTCGCGGGTCGCGGGGGAAAGAAAGCCGGCCATGCGGAGGAACGGTCAGTGGCCGATGTAAATCTTTTGATTCGAGGCCGACGGCGGAACATAGCTGCCGGTGTTGACCAGCAACACGCCCAGGCTGTTTTTAATCCACGGCCCGGTGAGCGAATCCCTGAAGATGCTGGCCTGCAGTTCATTCACGGTCGGGAAAAAATCGCCGCTGTAACCGGCCTCGCCGCCGCCGAACCAGCGGTTGTTGAACGCTTGCGTCGCCTGAATTTCCGCCTGCGTATAGACCGGCGCATTCAGCAGCGCCAGCACGAAAAGCACCATGCAGAAATAACGCACCACGCCGGAAACCATGCCGAAATAATATTCGCTCGCGCCAAAGGCGTTGCTGCCCTCCAGCTTGGGTTTGAGCCGGCGCTTGATGAATGCAAACACGATGAACACCCCGATGGCGATGATGACGTAGGCGGAATTGTAGGCGACCGTCTCCTCGTGAATGGTTTTGCCCAGCAGCGTTTTGATGAGGTTGTGCTGGATGAAAACATCGCCAAGCGCCTTGTAGCCGAACGCGGCGGCGAGGACGGCGACCAGCCACTGGCTGACCGGAAGAATCTCCTTGGTCATGCCGTTCGCGCGCCCGCGCCAGAAGCCGAAGCCGAGGACAATGGCCAGCGCCACGTCAAACCAGTTGAACAGCATCTTGCCCGAGGCAAAACTTTGGGTTGCAGCCGCAATCATGGTTCCATCATTAAACCGTCCGCCCCGAAATGCCAGCGAAATTTCATCCGAACGCGGCAAGGCCAGACGCTAAACTGATTGTCACTCCTTAAAAAATTCTTCATGCTTCGGTCACCATGCGTTCGCTTGCGCCATGAAAAAGATTTCGCCTGTCATCCTGATTTGCATTCTCTGGATTATTTTGGGTTCCTACCCGGTCGTGTGCTGGTGTTCGCCGCTCCCGACCGTATATTTTTTCATAGATCCGAGACCTCTGCAAAACGTTTTTGAACGGATGATTTGATGATGCGTCAGAGAACCATGCAAACGACGACCAACGCACAGATGGGATTGCTGGACAGCCTGATGATTGCCACACCGACCAACGAATTTCTGGAACGGCTGG